>JAHZCD010000001.1 GCA_019423025.1 Haemophilus sp.
GATGTCTTTGAAATGGAATAATTAGAATTAGTATGAAATTTGTAGATAACGCTATGTGAATTCTGAATACAATTGCGTACATCAATTCTGCAGATTTCATTATTCTTGATCTGATAATGAGAATTTATTTTACATATATCACCTAAATGAGAACAATTAACATTGATTTCTCTTTTGTTATTAGTGACTTATAGAAATAATTTTAAAAAAATACTTGACTATTCTCATTTGTGAGATTAGAATGCACACCGATGACAAGTTAAGCAGTCTTGTTTTTATTTTTAATCTCTACTTAATAAGGAAAGGAGTTGGTTATGCTTAATAAAGCAATCGCAGATAAGTTAAATGAACAAATCAATTTAGAGTTCTACTCTTCTAATGTTTATTTACAAATGAGTTCTTGGTGTAGCAAGCACGGTTATGAAGGTGCTGCAGCATTTTTACTTCGTCATGCTGATGAAGAATTAGAACACATGCAAAAATTATTCAAATATGTGAGTGAAACAAGTGGTATGCCACTTTTAGGTAAAATTGACGCACCTAAGAATGACTACAAATCACTTAAAGAAGTATTTGAAACCACACTTGAACATGAAAAACTCGTTACTTCTAAAATTAATGAATTAGTTGAAGTGACTTTTGCAAACAAAGACTATTCTACTTTTAACTTCTTACAATGGTACGTTGCAGAACAACACGAAGAAGAAAAATTATTCAATAGCATTATTGATAAATTTAACTTAGTAGGTGAAGACGGTCGTTCGCTTTACTTTATCGATCGTGATTTAGCAACATTATAATTTTAGAAGGAGAATACAGAATGTTATCAGCAAACGTAATCAAATTATTAAATGATCAAATGAACCTTGAGTTCTACTCTTCAAACCTTTACTTACAAATGAGTGCATGGTGCGAACAAAATGGTTTTGAAGGTGCAGCTAAATTCTTATCAGAACACGCTGCAGAAGAAATGCAACACATGCGTAAATTATTCACTTATTTAAATGAAACTGGTGCATTAGCGGTAATCACTGCAATTGAAGCGCCTGCGCATGAATACAAATCATTAAAAGAAATCCTTGAATTAACTTATGAACACGAAAAATTGATCACAAGTAAAATCAATGAATTAGTGGGTAAAACTTTTGAAGAAAAAGACTACTCTGCATTCAATTTCTTACAATGGTATGTTGCAGAACAACACGAAGAAGAGAAATTATTCAGCGGTATTTTAGACAAATTAAATCTTCTTGGCGAAGATGGCAAAGGCTTATTCTTAATTGATAAAGATTTAGGTAACCTTGCAGGTCAAACCGCTTAATTAGATAATCATAAAGCTTAGTAGAAATACTAAGCTTTTATTTCACCTATAATTTGTGACAACGTATCAAATTATTTTAAACTTCCCTTTCATCTTTGAATACAAGTTGATGAAATTTAAAACAACCACACGTTTTTAATGAAATTTTACTTGCAACGAAGTAAGATAAACGTATAATTCAGAACAACCCAAATGCCTGGGTGGCGAAATTGGTAGACGCAGCGGATTCAAAATCCGCCGGTGAATAACCGTGTCGGTTCGAGTCCGACCCTAGGCACCACAGAATTTATAAGCTCTGAAGTTGATTCAGAGCTTTTTTATTAGCTAAAGTAAATCAATATGACAGAACAAAACCAAGATAAAAAACAAACTTATAATTTCAATAAACTGCAAAAACGTCTTCGCCGTAATGTTGGCAATGCAATTGCTGATTTCGGTATGATTGAAGATGGCGATAAAGTGATGGTTTGTCTTTCTGGTGGTAAAGACAGCTATACGCTTCTCGATATTTTGTTGAATTTACAACAAAGCGCACCGATTAAATTTGATATCGTTGCAGTTAATTTAGACCAAAAGCAACCAGGTTTTCCTGAGCATGTTTTACCTGAATATCTGCAAAGTATTGGTGTGGATTATAAAATCGTTGAAGAAAATACTTATGGCATCGTAAAAGAGAAAATCCCAGAAGGTAAAACAACGTGCTCTCTCTGCTCTCGCCTACGTCGTGGTATTTTATACCGTACAGCAACTGAACTTGGGGCAACAAAAATTGCACTTGGTCATCATCGTGATGATATGCTGGCTACCCTGTTTCTGAATATGTTCTACGGTGGAAAATTAAAATCGATGCCGCCGAAATTAATTTCAGATGACGGCAAGCAAATCGTAATTCGTCCATTGGCTTATTGTAAAGAAAAAGATATTGAAAAATATGCCGTAGCCAAAGAATTCCCAATTATCCCTTGTAATTTATGTGGTTCTCAACCTAATTTACAACGTCAAGTAGTGAAAGAAATGCTGAATACCTGGGATCGTCAATATCCTGGACGCTTAGAAACCATGTTTAGTGCGATGCAAAACATTACGTTGTCACACTTATGTGACCCAAAACTCTTCGATTTCAAAGGCATTAAACATGGCCAATCGCTTGATGGCATTGAAGGGGATACCGCATTTGATGAAGAACGCATCGAACCAATGAAATTTGATGATGAAGATACGTCTGACTACTCTGATAACGAAATGATCAGCTTTAAAGAAGTGAATTAATATGATTACCGTACAAGGAAAACAAATCGAAACCGACGCCTTTGGCTATTTACTTAATATTGCTGATTGGAATGAGGATGTAGCAAAACACATTGCTCAGCTAGAAGATGTAGAACTGACCGAAGCTCACTGGGAAGTGATTTATTTTGTGCGTGATTTCTATCAAGAATATAACACCTCCCCTGCGATTAGAATGCTGGTAAAAGCAATGTCAGAAAAATTAGGCGCCGATAAAGGCAATAGCCGCCATTTGCAACGACTCTTCCCTGACGGACCAGCTAAACAAGCAACTAAACTGGCTGGTCTGCCAAAACCGGCTAAATGCTTATAAAATAACGTAACCGCGCGATAAAGTGCGGTTATTTTTTACTTAAATTCTAATCAAATAGATTAATTACGGTTATACGTTAAGCAAAGAAAATGCCGAGCAAATCTTAAAAGGTTTATTACCTATTAAGTAGTATTTTCAACTTATATATTTACCTATATAATACCTAACCTTTTTAACTCAAACATAAGGAAATACTTGATGAAAATTAGTGCAAGAAACCAACTTAAAGGTACTGTAAAATCAATCGAAACCGGTTCTGTGAACGCAATCGTACACATTGATATCGGTAACGGTAACGTAATTTCTTCTACTATCTCTATCGATGCAGTAAAAGAATTAGGTTTAGCAGTTGGTAAAGAAGCATATGCGATTATCAAAGCAACTTCTGTAATGGTTGGTGTTGAACACTCTTAACTAAACTATTCAGAATCTATATAACCGCACTCGATAAAGTGCGGTTATTTTTTTGTCTTTTTTTCTCTAATCTCTTTATTCCCCTCTTAATAAAATGCATTTTATCCTTAACTAAAATGAAACAATCTTTACTTTACCTCGCCATTTATTGACTTTTATTCAATTATTATGTATAATTTATACATATTATCAATTTTTAGTTAATAATCTAGTTTCGGATTATTCTGTTAAACTTAGGAGAGCAAATGACAAACCAACGTTTTATTACCATTTTAGGCTATGTCGCAACATTTACTTCTGTTTGTATGTATGTGTCTTACTTACAACAAATTGGTCTAAATTTATCGGGTCAAAAAGGTGGTTGGTTACAACCTTTTGCCACGATGATCAACTGTAGTTTATGGGTGGCTTATGGTTTGTTAAAAGAAAAACGTGATTTGCCTATTTCATTAGCTAATGCACCAGGTGTGATTCTAGGCTTGATTACTTTCGTCACTGCCTTATAACACTATAAAACCTCATACAAAAAAGACCGCATTTTTAGAAATCTTAAAGTGCGGTCTTTTTATTTATTAATTTAATTCATTTAAAAGCTGAAAATTATGAAGTTGTATAATTTTCTTTTCTGTTGCATTCTATAAACGAACAGACGTTTAGACGTCTAAACCAATAAAACAATAGAAGGATTAATTATGACAACATTTCATTTGGCTGGATTTCCGCGTGTAGGCGCAAAGCGTGAACTTAAATTTGCTCAAGAGCGTTACTGGCGTGGCGAAATTGTGGAAGCGGATTTATTAGATATTGCAAAAAGATTACGTGAACTAAACTGGCAACACCAAGCCAAGGCAAATGCCGATTTTGTTGCAGTGGCTGATTTCACGCTTTATGATCATATTTTAGATTTACAAGTGGCAACAGGTGCAATTCCTGCTCGCTTTGGTTTCGATAGCCAAAACTTAACACTCGATCAATATTTCCAATTAGCGCGTGGCAATAAGACACAATTTGCCATTGAAATGACAAAATGGTTCGATACCAACTATCACTATCTTGTACCAGAATTCCATAAAGAGACACAATTTAAAGCAAACCCAGCACATTATGTGACACAAATCCGTGAAGCTAAAGCGCTTGGGTACCAAGTTAAACCAACAATCGTTGGGCCACTCACCTTCCTTTGGTTAGGAAAAGAAAAAGGCGCTGCATTTAATCGCTTTGATTTATTAGCAAAACTCGTGCCAGTTTATGTTGAAATTTTAAATGCGTTAGCTGCAGAAGGCGTAGAATATATTCAAATTGATGAACCCGCTCTCACCTTAGATTTACCGGCTGAATGGATTGCCGCTTATAAAGCGATTTACGCCACTTTTGCTGAACAAGTGAAAGCGAAATTATTGCTTGCGACTTATTTCGGCTCTGTAGCAGAACATGCTGATTTGTTAAAAGCCTTGCCTGTTACAGGTTTACATATCGACTTAGTTCGTGCACCTGAACAACTTGTTGCCTTTGCGGATTACGACAAAATCTTATCTGTCGGCATCATTGATGGCCGTAATATTTGGCGTGCAAACTTAAATCAAGTGTTAGATGTAGTTGAGCCATTAAAAGCGAAATTAGGTGATCGTTTATGGATTGCGCCAAGCTGCTCTCTCCTTCATACACCTTATGATTTAGAAGTCGAAACACAGCTACAAGCCAATAAGCCTGAGCTTTATCAATGGTTGGCTTTCACGTTACAAAAAATTCAAGAATTACGCGTTATTAAGACTGCACTAGAGCAAGGCCGTGAAGCGGTTCAAGCTGAATTAGCGGCTTCTCAAGCTGCTGCGGATGCACGTAAAAACTCACGTGAAATTCACCGCACTTGTGTCGCAGAACGATTAGCAAACTTACCGAAAAATGCCGACCAACGTAAATCACCATTTGCGGAACGCATTAAATTACAAAATGCGTGGTTAAATCTGCCACTTCTGCCAACTACAAACATTGGTTCTTTCCCACAAACGACAGCAATTCGTCATGCACGTGCAGCCTTCAAAAAAGGCGAACTCAGCTTAGCGGATTACGAAGCAGCAATGAAAAAAGAAATTGAATTTGTTGTACGTGAGCAAGAAAAATTAGACTTAGATGTATTGGTACATGGCGAAGCAGAACGTAACGATATGGTGGAATACTTCGGCGAACTACTGGATGGTTTTGCTTTCACTAAATTTGGCTGGGTACAAAGTTACGGTTCACGTTGCGTGAAACCGCCTGTGATTTACGGTGATGTTACTCGTCCAGAACCAATGACGGTACGTTGGTCGCAATATGCCCAAAGCCTTACCAATAAAGTGATGAAAGGCATGCTGACGGGGCCAGTCACGATCTTACAATGGTCTTTTGTGCGTAACGATATTCCTCGTGAAACCGTTTGTAAACAAATTGCTGTTGCACTTTCTGATGAAGTATTAGATTTAGAAAAAGCTGGCATCAAAGTGATTCAAATTGATGAGCCAGCTATTCGTGAAGGTTTACCATTAAAACGTGCAGATTGGGATGCTTATTTGAAATGGGCGGGCGAAGCCTTCCGTTTAAGCTCAATGGGTTGCCAAGATGATACCCAAATTCACACGCACATGTGTTATTCCGAATTTAACGACATTCTACCGGCTATTGCAGCCTTAGATGCCGATGTCATTACTATCGAAACCTCGCGTTCTGACATGGAATTACTCACCGCATTTGGTGATTTCAAATACCCGAATGATATTGGCCCAGGTGTATATGATATTCACAGTCCACGCGTGCCTGCAGCAGAAGAAATTGAACATCTTCTTCGCAAAGCATTACAAGTGGTGCCGAAAGAACGTTTATGGGTAAACCCAGACTGTGGTTTGAAAACACGCGGTTGGCCAGAAACAATTGCGGCATTAAAAGTGATGGTTGATGTTACGAAAAAATTACGTGCTGAATTAGCATAAAATCAGTAAAAAGAAAGGCGAACATGAGAGATTATCTCTGTTCGCCTTTTCTTTTAGTTAAAAAAACTAATTCATTTTTGACCGCACTTACAGGCTAATATATTCCATTTTCACCTTGCAGAGGCTCTTCAATAACTGCTCTGCCATCTTGCGGTGACTTAAACGCAATGGTTTCTCTGCAAATACTACACGCTCAATTTTTGATACATCCAATTGATTTAAGTAAGCAAAATTAATCGCTGTTTGCATAGCGGGTAAGCTTGGGTTAAATGCCGCATTTTCTGCATATCGACCACAAATCATTTCTCCATTTTTAAATAAAATGCCTACACCATGAGGGCTTTTAGAATAAGGTGAATGAGCTCGGTTTGCCCCTAAAATCGCTTTATTTGCCACTTCATCTTCCGTCGTCAAAGTGAAACCTTGTTCTTCTTTGTTTAATAGAAGCAAATCAACGCCTAAATCTTTCGGGCCAAAGCTATCGGGTAAATATTGAGGAAGTGGATTATTTTGGCTATGTGGCAAATGAATCTTTAAATCTTCCGCTTGATAAAGCTCATTCATAAATTGACGGCAGTGGCCACAAGGCGTGTAATTCACCACGATATCCGTGATGCGAGATTCATTACGTAACCATGCATGGCTAATCGCACTTTGTTCAGCATGGATGGTTTGAGCCATGCTACTACCCTGAAATTCTTGATTCGCACCAAAGTAAAAATCACCACTTTCACCAATCGCAATCGCGCCAACATGAAATTCTGAAATGGGTGTATGACTATAACAAGCCGCTACGGGCAAAAGCGCCAAACCTAATTGAACAGGCGTAAGCTTAAATTCATCACAAATTGACCGCACTTTTTCAGCCGGTAAAAAACCTTTCCATTCTTGTTCTTCTAATGCAGAAAGAATTGCATTTGAAAGTGGCGAATCGGATAATGCTTGTCGAATTTTTTGTTGCATGTTAAATCTCCTTATTTTTATATGCCCATTCTACGCTATTTGGAGGAACTTCACCGCAAAAATGATCACATAATGAAAATATGCTTAATCATTAATTATCTTTTATAAACTCAGGCGAAATGTAATCTGATAACCAGACTTTTTCATTGCCAATATAAAATTTGATACCCTTAGATTGTGCTAGTTCTGTATCAATTTTTAGAAGAATTGTCTCCCCTTTTTTTCTATTTCCAACCAATGTTGCGGTCTCAACATCCTCAGATAAATGTACATATTGACGAGACATCGGCTTCAATCCATTTGATTTAATATCATCTAAATAATTTATACTTGTCCCATGGTATAAATACTTTGGTGGATAACCAATTTCTTTAGAAATTTTCATTGGAATTGAATGCCCATAGAAAGCTCTTATTTTTCCATTTTTAATCTCATGTCTTTTCTTTTCCGATAAGTCGATCATTTTAACTAAATCGTCTTCGGTTAACGTATTCCATTTTTCATCACTATTTCTAAATGATGAAATTAATTGTTCAACAGAAACCCAACCTTCAGAATCCAGTTCTAATTCATATTCCCATGGAGCATGACGAAGCGCATAGGAAACTTCTTTACTTAAATTTAAATAGTCCATTTTAATACTCTTTTGCACTTTTGATTTCATCCGCTAACCACTCATCAAAATCCTTACATTCATATTTATTGTCTTTATTACCAAGATCATGAACATAAACTCTCGGATTTCCAGAGTAATCCGTCAATTTGAAACAAGCTGCCCAATCACCATCTCTAGCAAATGATATTAAATCAGCTACCCCTGTCAGTTTTTCTATTGCTTTACTATAAAGATAAACACTGTCCTCTATCTCTGAATTCTCATAATCAGGATCTTCAAACCACCAAGGAAAATATTCCAATTCATTTATCTTTTCCATATTACTCGATAAATCAATATAAGACTGAGGAAACTTAAAGTTTTCAGGTAATTGTTCTTTGGGATATAAATTAAATTTAGTTTGCATAATTGCTCCACAATTACAATTCATCAGTAAAAATAAGTAATCTTTTATCTAAGTTTTCAAGTCTATGCAAGAAAAATCATAAAAAAATAACCGCACTTTAAAAGTGCGGTCATAAATTAAGATATTTTATTTACTCGTTTTATAACAATGATGGAGCCACACCAAGTAGTTTCCGGGTGTAATCCACTGTAGGGTGATTGAAAATATCTTCTGTACTACCTGTTTCCAAAATTTGACCGCCGTACATCACGACAATGCGATCAGAGACTTGGCGTACGGTTTGGATATCATGAGAGATAAACACCATGGCAAGATTGAGTTCTTTTTTCAAATCCGCCAATAAGTTTAATACCTGAGCACGAACGGATACGTCTAATGCAGAAGTCGGTTCATCCGCCACAATCAGTTTGGGATTCAGCGCTAAGGCACGTGCAATCGCCACACGTTGTTTTTGTCCACCTGATAAACGAGTTGGCTCAACTTGTGCTGCAGAACGTGGTAAACCGACGCGAGAAAGCAAGTCATACACACGTTTTTCCCGCTCATGGGGTTGTAACACATTGTGAATATCCATTGGGTCACGCAAAATATCTAACACTTTCATACGAGGATTCAACGCTGTTGCTGGGTCTTGGAAAATGACCGACACTTGGCGGCCGAATTGTTTTCTTGCTTCTGAGCTGCCATATTGCATTTGTAAACCGTTGAATTTCACTAAACCGGATGTCGGTTTAAGAAGCCCTATGATCACGTTGGCTAAGGTAGATTTACCGCAGCCGGACTCCCCTACTAAACCAATGGTTTCCCCTGCTTTGATGCCAAGACTCACATTGTTCACCGCAGTGAATTTTTTACGTCCAAACAACGAACCGTCGCGAGAAGGAAATTGCACCACGATATTTTCTAAATCAATGATGTTTTGTTCTTTAATGACTTTAATACTACTGCTCATATTATGCTCCTTTCGCTTCCGTTACAGGCTCAGCTAAATGAGAAGCCCACAAGTGAGATGGCTCGCCCTCCACGGCGGTTAATATCAATTTTTGATCCGGATTTGCATCTGGTCGTAATGAACGACTTGCAAAACGGTCACCTGTAGCAAAATCGTAAGGTGATGGTACACTGCCCGGAATTTGATATAAACGTTTCGCACGGACTTCAGTTGAAAGGACAGAACCCAATAAGCCACGGGTATATTCGTGTGTTGGATTAGCAAGCAATAAGGATGTTGGCGCCATTTCAACCACTTGACCCGCATACATTACCGTAATGTGGTGAGCTAATTGGGCAACCAATGCTAAATCGTGGCTGACAAACACCATCGCAAAACCCAGTTTTTCACGTAATTCATTCAATAATTTCACTACTTCTGCTTGAACGGTTACGTCTAATGCGGTTGTTGGTTCATCGGCGATTAATAATTTCGGCTCACGAGTTAATGCCATTGCAATCACCACACGTTGACGTTGACCACCAGAAAGTTCATGCGGATAACGGTTCAATACTTTTTCAGGATCAAGGTGTACCCATTCCAACAATTTTTCTGCGGTATGGTGGCTGCCACGTTTAATGAGCTGTGCCATTTGATCTTTAATACGCATTGATGGGTTTAACGCACTTAAAGAGTCTTGGTAAATCATCGCAATTTCAGAACCACGCAATTCACTTAAATTATTAGAATTGAGCAAGCTGTGTTGTTTACCGCTACGGTCGGTGAAAAGCACTTCCCCAGTGATTTTTGCTGTTTTTGGTAACAAGCCCATGATAGAGAATGCTGTAATGGATTTACCACAACCAGACTCACCGACTAACCCCATGGTTTCCCCTTCATTTACGGTGAAGCTGATATTATCTACTAATGGAATTTCACCATAACGATTCGGGAAACGAATAGATAAGTTTTTCACTTGTAAAATCGGTTTTGCATTTGGATCTAATTGCATACGATTAGTACGTGTGATTTCTTTTTCATGTAATTTGAGTAAGTAACGTTTTAACGCAAGCCCCTCAGAAAGCGCTTCTTGTACGTCAGTAGAAAGACGTTCATCTGATTTGCCTTCTGGTTTTTTACCGCCTTTTAAGCGCGGATTAACCAAGGCATCAGTAAGACCTTCCGCCAAGATATTTAAGGCTAATACGGTTAAAAGAATCATGACACCCGCAAAGGTTGTCGCCCACCATGCACCGTTTAATACGATATTACGACCTTCAGAAAGAATATTACCCCATGAAGGATGCGGTGGTTGTACACCTGCGCCCAAGAAAGAAAGCGAGGCTTCGAATACAATGGCATCTGCCACCATTACGGTTGCGAAGACTAAAACCGGTGCAGCGGTATTGCGTACAACGTGTTTGAGAAGAATATAAGTACGGCTACCACCAATCACGCGTTCAGCACGCACATAGTCTTCATCCCATTGTGATACCACGTTCGCACGAACCACTCGAGCAAGCTGCGGGGTATAAACCACGGCAATGGTGATAATAATAACCGGTACAGAATTACCAAAGGTTGCTAATAACACTGCGGCTAATGCGATACCCGGGAAAGCCATTAAAATATCCATTAAGCGCATGATGATTTCATTACCCCATTTATCGGATGTGGCTGCAGTTGCACCTAAAATACTACCGAAAAGAATGGCACAAGCTACCGCACCTAAACCGATAAATAAGGACGTTTGGGCGCCGTAAACAATACGAGAGAAAATATCACGACCAAGTCGATCAGTCCCAAACCAATATTCCGCACTTGGAGCACGCATACGTGCGATCACTTCTAATGGATCATGTGTTGCGACCCAAGGGGCAAACACCGCCACTAAAGCAACGAAAACTAAGAATAATAATGAAATTTTTGATGCGGTGGAAAGTGCTCGGAATCTCGCACCGCTTGCAGCTAATCGATCTGCTAAACCTTGACGAAACATTATAGACTCCGAATTTTAGGGTTAATCAACACATAGAGAATATCAACGATAATATTCACTAAAACGAAGGTAAAGGCGATTGTTAGTACCACACCTTGTACTAAGTGCAAGTCATGGTTGACGATACCGTTAAAAATCAATTTCCCCATGCCTGGTAAGTCAAAGATTTGTTCGATAACTACCGCACCACCAAGTAAGTATCCTACGCGTAAACCTAATACAGTCACTGGTGTAATTAAGGCATTACGTAATACGTTGTGGCGAATAACAGTTGCATAAGGTACACCGTTACCAATCGCCGTTCTCACATAGTCTTTATCCATTTCTTCTACCATGGTTGTACGTACCACACGAATTAATGACGCACATACCGGCACAGCAAGTGCAAGAGATGGCAAAATCATGGAATTGATATACCCCATTGGGCTTTCGCTGAATGGCACAAAACCACCAGAAGGCAACCAATCTAATTCCAAAGAGAACCATTGAATAAGTAAGATACCTAACCAGAATGATGGTGTTGCAACCGCTGCTACAGAGATTAAACGAATCACTTGGTCTACCCAGCTATCACGATAAAGCGCGGCTAGTACACCTAATGAGAAAGACACCACTGCCGCAAACACCACACCAATTAAGGTAAGTTGTAACGTGATTGGGAAAGATTTCGCTAACATGCTACTAATCGGTAATTCTGGTGGCATCGTCACACCAAAATCCAATACAAGTAAGTTGCCTAAGAAACGAAAATATTGAACAAAGAGTGGATCATTTAAGCCATGTGATTCGCGGTAAAGTTGTTTTGCCGCTTCACTAGCACTTTCGCCTAATGCCACTGTAGCAGGATCACCCGGCGTGAATTGAAGCACTACAAAGACGAGTGCTGTTACACCAAGTATCATGACCGGCAAAGCCATCAATCGGCGTAACAATAATCGAAGTATCATTTCCATCTGACCTCTCCTATTCTATTTTGAGAAATTCATTAAATTAAAAATGAAGTGAAACAATCAAATTAAAAAACAAAATGATTTATACAAATCATAATATCCGCTCTATACCCTGTCAATCCAAGTACCTAGGGCAAAGTTCAAATCTGTGATCGGCTTCACAAAGATTTTTTTGAAATAAAATAGAGAGAAAAAATGATTGAAAAACAGGGAAAAAAATGACCGCACTTTGGTGTTAAAAAGAAAGAAAAAAGGCTGTTGATTGCTCAACAGCCCAAACATTAAAAAGTACTTTTATTTACGGCCCACACCGAGGAAAGATAAACCGGTTGTCGCCAATGGTTGATAGCCTTCAAGACTGCTATCATCCCATGCGGAAGGAAGTTTACGATGAACAATCGGATAAAGCGGTACTTCAGCCGCAATAATGTTAATCGCTTCTTCCCATGATTTTTTCGCTTCAGCGTGATCTTTTGCTCTCACAGCTGCATTGAGCAATTCAGTCACTTTCGCAAATTCAGGGGTGTTGCTCCAGCGGAAACGACGTTTCGGCCATACATCACCACGATACCACCAGCTTAAAAGCAAGTCTAAGTCGTTACCGAACACTGATGGATCACCCGGGGCGATTGCCACTTCATATACACCAGGATCTACGTTGTTGCTGTATAACGCACCAGATTGTAAGTGTTGTAAAGTTACTTTCACACCTGGAATCTTGTTCCAAGACTCTAAAATTAACGGTGCAGATTCTTTCACCCAGTCATGGTCGGTTGCGAGTAAATCAAATTTAAGCTCAGTTACACTTGCTTCTTTTAATAATGCTGCTGCTTTTTCCGGATCATAAGGATATTGAGTTGATGCCTTAATATAATCTGGGTGAGTCGTTTGTAAGTATGATGTTGCAGCTTCTGCATTACCATCAAATACAATATCAACAAGTTTGTCAGTGTTTAAACCATAGTGTAACGCTTGGCGTACTTTTGGATTGTTAAACGGAGCTTTTTCACAGTTAAACATTAAGAATAGCAAGCCGAAAGATTGAACGGATTGCACTTGTTGTTTTTTGTTTTTCAAGCGACTAATGTCTAAATAAGGCACGCTTTCCATTGCTTGAGTACGTTTAGACTCTTGTGCAGTCACACGAGCTGCGGCATCAGAAAGTAATAACCAAGACATTTTTTCAACTTGCGCTGGATATTTACCATTGTAAGGTTCATACGCTTCAAAGACGATTTTGTCATCTTTCACTGCTGAAACAAATTTGAATGGACCAGAACCAACTGGGTGCGCATCAAATGCAGATTGCCCTACTTTGTCGATTACATGTTTCGGTACAATTTTCACGCAAGTTAAACGGTTAGCAAATAAAGCAAATGGATATTTCAATTTAAATTCCACCACTTTATCATCCACAGCTTTCACACTTTCAATGAAATCAATAAACATCACGAATAAAGATTTATTGGCTGGATCCATAATACGATTGAAAGAATACACAACGTCTTCAATGGTGACTGGTGCGCCATCATGGAAGGTTGCGCCTTCACGTAAAGTAATGCGCCATGTTGTTTCATCAACTTGTTCTGGCTCTTTTCCTGCTAAAGCAAGATAAGGTTCACGAGTTGCAGGATGCAAATCCACTAAACCTTCAAAAATGTGCAAGTTTGCTGCATAAGGTGATGCACCACTTGATGTCATTGGGTCAAAACCGGTAGAAAGCGGATAAGCAATCCCTGCTTCAATAGTTTTACCTTTAATGTCAGCTGCAAAGGCTTTTGGTGAAAATGTGCCTAACGTACCACTAAATGCAAGACCTGCCCCTACGCCAGCCATAAGTTTCATAAAATGACGACGAGATTCATTAGTTTCAAAGGAAAAATGCTTTGTCATACTAAACTCCTGATGAGTAATAAAATCATATTTTTGGTTTTTAAACCTAGCCAAACATTTCATTCGAAAATGAAGTAAAGCAATCAAATCTTAGAATAAAATGATTTGCATCAATCATAATCATCTTCGCTTCATTCTGTCAAAGAGGAAATATTGAATGTGTGATCTACTTCACAGAGTTTTTTTCGCAATTCAGCATAAAAGTTTTTAGCTATGTATAATTTATTATAGATAGTTTTTGTCTATTAAATCACTAGGTAATATGAAATAGCTATCAGAAAAAACTATGCTATAATGACCGCAATTCCCAAGCAAGGGAACAATATTTTAATCAACAACAAAGAGGAAAATACTATGCCAAAAACATCAATCGGTTTAGATAAAAAAGCATCTGAAAAATTAGCAGCAAAATTAAATGAATTATTAGCAACCTATCAGGTATTCTATACCAACGTGCGCGGTTACCACTGGAACATTAAAGGGGTAAACTTCTTTGAATTACACGCAAAATTTGAAGAAATCTACACTGATTTAGTAGTAAAAGTAGATGAAGTGGCAGAACGTATCTTAACTTTAGGTTACACACCACATAACGGTTATTCACAATACTTCCAACACTCACGTATTAAAGAAGAGTTAGGGGTAAGTGATGCGCAATCTTGCTTAAAAGGCACATTAGAAGGATTAAAAGTATTACTTGAACAACAACGTGAAATCCTTGAATTAGCGGGTGAGTCTGATGATGAAGGTACGGCTTCTCAAATGAGCGACTACATCAAAGAACAAGAAAAACTTGTTTGGATGTTCCAAGCTGCTTGCCAAACTTGCCATGCTTAATTAAATATTGATTAAATACGAAAGCCGACTGATGTCGGCTTTTTTATTTTCTATACGACCGGTTTTTGTCGATAGAACAATAGTCCTGGTAAGGCTAAGCCTAAAACAAGAGCGCCCAAAATAAAGCTGGTATTGATAAAAGAGCTGATCATTTGCTCAAATAATTTATCGGAAAAGCCATAATGGTGAATTTGTACGATAGCAATCATCGCTTTATAAGCATGAACACCTGGAATCATTGGAATAATTGCCGCAACAGTAAAGACTTTCGGATGGGCTAAATAACGATGAGATAAATGCACCCCAATAAAACCAATCACACAAGTGGCGAAAAAAGTGGCAAAAACAATTGGGACACCAAAGTGTAGTAATAAAGTTCGTGTGACATGTCCAAGTGCACCTAAAATCGCACAATACTTTAAGGCTTTAGGCGGAACATTAAATACTAAAGCAAATCCTACTGCGGGGATGGCAGCAAAAAGCATATCATCGAGTAAATTCAGTAAAAACATCTTATTACCCCACCCAAGAAACAATATTTAAAAGATTTAACGCAAAGACAATACCTAAACAAGCACCAAAAGTGAGAACCGTAGCGATGGTCCAGCGTCCTATTCCCATATTGACATACCCTTTTAAAATATCCGCAAGTGAATTAATTAATGGGAATCCTGGAACGAGTAATAAAACGCTAGAAGCTAATGCGATATGAGGATCATTTCCTAAACTATATTTCAAACTGACACCGGAAATCAGTGAGGCGACAAAAGCGGTAATGGCAAAAACGATGAGTGGATTGTAATGACGTTTAGAAATTTCTTGTCGAACAAACATGGCAATGGCAGAAGCAATAAAGGTGATCGCACAAATTGTCATATCTCCGCCAGAAAGGTGAGCAAAAGAGGCACAAGATAAACCAATCATAAACACCACCAAATAACGGTTATATTTTAGTGGTTTTAACTTATCCAATTTCTTTTGTGCCATAGACAAATCATACAAATGATGCTCTACGGCAACCACAATGTGCTGAACATCCGTAACAATTTGCATATTAATGCCTTTATCGACATTCTTACGCACTGTAGTAATGCAATGTTGTTTAGAAAGTGTGGTCAATAAGACGGCATTTGCCGTTAAAGCACACTCCACGCTTTCAATGCCTAAAGCTACACCTAATCGCTGTGCCATTTGTACGACAACAGCACTTTCTGCTCCATGCTGTAACAATAACAAAGCGGTTTCCACACAAATGCGGGTAACCGCTCGTTGGTATTCCTGATCCATATCTCTACGCTCTTATTAAAGTAAACGTTAGAGATTATAGATCGATGAATAAAAAATACTGAAAAAATGACCGCACCTATGATCCAAGTCAAAACTTCAGTATTTCCAATGCCTATGAATCAGCAGTGATTAAATGGCTTTATCAAAATACAATGGCACATCACTTAACTTAGCCATATTCGTGATATAAGCTAAAACCGCTGGTGGAAATTCGATTTCTTTCACACAAGTAAGATTTCGTAATACCGGGAAAACAATAATATCTTCAAGAGAAAGTTGGCCGTTTAATGCATTTTCAGATTGAATTAATACCGCCAATTTCTCTAAATCGCCTTTTAAGCGAGCGAGATAGGTTTCTGTCTTCGCGATATTTTCTGCAAAATCACCAATAAATTCCGTTTTCTTTTTAGTGAAATAATCGACCGCACTTTGGGTTTCAAATTCTGCTAAGCCAATTTGCGTGAAGCGTGCAGTCGTAAGATGACCATAATAACTGCCGACTTCTTTTAACCATGCTTCAATTTCAGGGCGAACTTGTTCAGATAAGATTTTTTCACCAAAATGCTCATCTATATAATGCACGATATCCAAACTTTCTGGCATCGCGGTACCATCTTCTTTGACAAGAATTGGTACAACCTTTTTCCCCACTAAACCGATTGGCGTTGCTTCATCATCATTTGCAAGCACTACAAGTTCTACTGGCAAATTTTTTAAACCGAAAATCATGCGAGCTCGCACACAAAACGGGCAATGATCGTAAACTTATAATTTCATTTTTTACTCCTCTTTTTCCTGTAATAACTTGCTTAATCCACTTTGTCGTTTTACGGTATTTCTAACCGCACTTTGCCAGATTTTTTCATTGGCAAATACGGAAAGTTGATTTTTCGCACGGGTAACACCGGTAAATACAAGCTCTCGTGAAAGTACTGGATTAGGTTCTGTTGGTAACACCATGACGGTATGTTCAAACTCCGAACCTTGGGATTTATGAATCGTCATCATAAACGCAGGCTCGTGAGCGGGAATACGACTGGTTGATACTTCTCGATTGCCAAACCATACTTTGCCTTTAGCTAAACACAAGCCAATATCACCGTTATACAGTTTCACATTATGATCATTTTCGGTAATCATAATTGGCTTACCAATATACCAATCGTCTTCTTGACGGAACCAAAGTAATTTCTCAGCTCGTAATGCTAAAGCAATTTCACGATTTAATTCTTCCACACCTAATACCGAAGCACGAAGTGCGGTCAAAAATCTCACCGAATTGAAGCGATCTAAAATTGCTTCCGCATAAGTTTTTTCGTTGCCCTTTTCATCTATAAATTTTGCATTGAGATCTTTCTTCTGAGCAAAATAAGTTTGAAGTTGGGTTAAATAAATACGATAATTTTCAGCCGCACTTTTCACCACTTGGCGCACCGATTCTTTAACGTCTTGTTCTTCATCAAAATGATGAAAATGCAACTCTTGTGGATATTCTGAAAAGGTTGTTACACTGCCCTCACCTTTTCCTTGTTGAATTTGCTCAGCAAGTTGTTTAATGCCCGAATCATCTCGGAAACGACGACTAAAGGTTAAATGACAAATGGCATCACGCAACGGACTATGTTCATCCGAAGTTGGAACAGTATAGCCTGTTGTTGTATGAATATAATCAGCTTGAGCAGGACTATAATCTTGCGTTAAAAATTGTGCAATTTCGCCTAATACAGCCCCCGCTTCCACAGAAGCCAATTGAGCTTGATCACCCAATAAAATCAAACGCGTTTCGGGTTTCAACGCTTGCACAAGTTTCGCCATCATAGGCAAATCAATCATTGAGGTTTCATCCACCACTAATACATCAATTTGCAGTGGATTATGTGCATGATATTTTACGCTATCGGTAAAAGGTCGAACGCCTAGTAAGCGATGTAATGTTTCTGCTGTTTTAGGAATGGATGCACGTAACTCATCTGAAATCGGCATTTGTGCCAAAGCGTTTTCGATGGATTCCGTTAAACGAGCCGCAGCTTTCCCCGTTGGCGCAACCAATTTAATGTGAAGTTTGCCACCAAATAATTCCTGTAATACGCATAACAAGCGAGTGACTGTCGTGGTTTTCCCTGTTCCAGGGCCACCTGTAATCACAGAAAATGGGCTTTTTACTGCCGTTGCGACTGCGACTTTTTGCCAATCAACTTGCGCTTGTTGTTGAGGGAAATAACGATCTAATAAGGTTCGAATTTGTTGCGGTTCTACCGATAAAGTGCGGTCATTTTTCAAGGCGTTTTTAATATATTGCGCAACGCGGAATTCATCTTGCCAAGCTCGGTAGAAATAAATCGCCCCAAATTGAAATGCGAGAGGCGCAATCTGATTTTCAGGATCTTGTGTAAAGGCAATATGCCCCGTTAAGGCTGATTGCCATTTTGATATAGGAAGTGAACCAATCTTTTCATTGATCAGCGACAAAAAATCCGTTTCAGTATGACGATAAGCCAAGCCGAATAAATTACGTTCTAAAAAGCGATCTAACAGACAACAAGTATTGCCTTGTGTATAGCTCCAGTTGCAAAGTGCGGCTAATAAAATCGCTAAATTTTGTACGGGCTCGGCATAGCCTTTCTCTTTTTGTTTATCAGCAATTAATTGAGCAAAATAATAATCGCCTTGAGTAATCACACCTTGTTCTTGCAAGGATTTTAATAGGCTTAACATTAAAATAATTCCTCTAATTGTTGGATTAATTGCCAATCTGGTTTATCAAAAAAGATGCCTGATTGTGGCGAACCATTCATTCCTCGTAAAAATGCATAGACCACACCACCAAAATCTCGGTTGTAATCATAGTGAGGCAAACGTGTTTTTAAATAACGGTGTAATGCCACCACATACAACAAGTATTGCCAATCATAGTGATGCTCTAACATGGCTTTTTTCAATGCTGCTTGATCGTAATCCTTTAATGTCTCACCCAAGAAATTCGATTTGTAATCAAGCAAATAATATTTATCTTGATGACTAAAAACTAAGTCCATTGTGCCTCGCACCATGCCTTGAATATCATCAAACTGTAACGGTTCTGATGGCAAATGATGTAAGGCTGCTAACGCTCGGTTAAAACCAGCCACATCAAAATGGCTTGTGATATTGAGATAAAACGCCAACTCTTTTAAGCATTGTTTTTCGTTAATCTGAGCAAGGGTAAGATCATTATTTGGCAAAATTGGTGTGCTGAGTATTTGTTCAAACCACTGTTGAACTGCTGCAAATTGCTCTTCCGCAAGATTCAAATCCTGACATAATTTTTCAATGTTTTCTTGCTCTGCCAGTTGAGCAAAAGGCACCTTTTCAAAATAACGATGTAACACAGTACCGATTTGTGTTCCCCGTGGAAAATCTAAAACCATTTCATCGTTATCATGAGCAAGTGTGGTCAGATTTTCAGGGATATTTTCTGTTGAAATCGACGCATCATAATCTTTCGCATCATCAAAAATGAGCGATTTTTTCACCGCACTTTCATTCAAATAAGCTTTGCGTTGATGTGTTTGTTCTATGCCACTAAAGCTCGTCACTCGCCAATCTTGTTCAATTTCACCTTGGAAAATTTCCGCACTTAAATTTTCTTGAGAAACATTTAAAGTAAGTGGTTCACTGGCTTGTAACACATCGGTTAATTCAATTGCTACATCATTTGGTAAAAGCTGCTTAAATTTTTCCAATAACGGTTGGGTATCCCAATTATTTGGTAAACCGAGTTTTCGACCAATTTCACCTTGCGTTAAAACATACAATAAAGCATTCCATTTTTTATCAAAGGATTTCGGTAACACAAAGGCCATTTGGTATTTTGCTCGAGTCAATGCGACATAAAGCAAACGCAATTCTTCCGCAAAAACTTCTTCTGTTAAATCATCCAAGTGTTGATCTTGCATGTCCCACAAAGTTTTGTTTTGTTTCTTATCGTAATATAAATTAAACAGTTTCTTCTGCTTGCCTGATTTTGTTGGGTCTTTTGCTTCATTACCTAAAAATGGCAACCAAACCAAATCATATTCCAATCCTTTGGATTTATGGATAGTCACAATCTTCACTAACTGACGTTCGCTTTCTAAACGAATTTGTGCTTCTTGACGACCATTATCTTGAATTTGCTTTTCAAACCAGCGCAATAATGCCGCTTCACTTTCATTTAATGCGGCTGCTTGCTGTAAAATTTCAGCTAAATGTAATAAATCCGTCAGTTTTCGCTCACCATCAGGCCGAGATAAGAGTTTTTCTGTGATATTTTCAGCTAAAAGTAAATGGTGCAACATCGGCAATACGCCTTGGCGTTGCCAAATTTGTTGATACTCTGCAAATTTTTCTGCCCAACGTTGCCACTGAATTTCATCCTGGTGAATTTGGTGAATTTCAGCTGCATTTAAGCCGAAAAGTGCGGTCGCAATGGCATTTAAAATTGGGCGTTCCGTCACACTCAAACACGCTTGCAAAATCAGAGCCAGTTCTTTTGCTGTATTACTCTCAAAGACATTTCCTCTATCCGAAAGGTAAACCGAAGCAATACCGAGT
Organism: Haemophilus sp.; assembly: GCA_019423025.1. Lineage (GTDB taxonomy): Bacteria > Pseudomonadota > Gammaproteobacteria > Enterobacterales > Pasteurellaceae > Haemophilus_D. The sequence goes on from JAHZCD010000001.1 coordinate 20,756, forward strand.
GCTTGCAATTCTTTTTTCACCAGATCGGCTTCGGTATAACCACGCACCAAAACGGCAATATTTTCTGCTCGCAATGTTTGATTTTCTGCTTTGCTTTCATTCGGAAAAACAACCGGATTTTCAGCCGCACTTTTTAACCATTGCTGAATCGATGTTGCGCAAGCTTTCGCATAATCTTGCTGGGTGGAGTCATTTTTATCATTAATGTAAAAACGGAAGGCTGGTTCAGGTTGATTATTCAACTGAAAAACAAGATTCTTCTTGGCTGCGCCGACATTTAAAAATTCAATATTTTTATAAATAAAAGGGTCATTTTTAAAATTAAATAATCGATTTACCCCTTCCACTAAAGGTTGGGATGAACGGTAGTTTGTGCCTAAGTTAAAACGCTCGTTCGCTTCGTCTGCTGCTTTTAAATAAGTGAAAATATCGGCACCACGGAAACGATAAATCGCCTGTTTGGGGTCCCCGATCATCATAAAGCCAACATTACCTGACGCGGTTTCATTGTGATAAATTTTCGAGAAAATTTGATACTGCAACGCATCCGTATCTTGGAATTCGTCAATCATGGCAAAAGGATATTGAAAACGAATTAACTCCGCTAACTGTTCTCCGCCATCACCATATAGTGCTTCTTTCAATAAGCGTAATAAATCATCAAAGGATTTTTCAGGATGATTCGCTTTGTATTCAAGCAGTTTCTTTTGAATGCCTTGACGATAGTGATAGAGAATGATTTTTTTAAATAAATCACTTGGTTGAATTTGTTCAATTAAAGCTTCAATCTCTTCAAAAGCTGGATGCGTTATTCTCACCCCTTTTTTCTTAAAATCTGCTTTGATGGCGTTATATAAAGCCGATTGTGTAAATTTTTTTACTAATGTTTCATTTAAGGTGATATCTGCTCTATTTTTTGCCCATGAGGTGACTTCATCCACAAAAGATAAAATCGTTTTACTTGAATATGTTCTACCATTTAAACAAGATTCATCTTTTTTTACGACTTCTTCATCAAAAAGGTTTCGGATTTCAACCGCACTTTCTAACCAAGTATCTTTAATCTTTTCAATAATTTCCGCATTTTTCGTGATATCTTTTTGCAAAAATTCTTTTAATGACAGTTCTAATAGTTCTGGTTTATCAAGTTGTATAGAAAAATCATTCCCAATATTTGAACCTAAATCATTCAATACATCTTCTGGCGACTTTAATTCTTTTGAGATAAATGCAGCCAAATGGAAAGGTAAATCATAAAAATGCTCCCGCCAAAATTCATTTGCAAATTGTTTGAGTAAATCAGACTGATCTTTGAGAAGTTTTAAATTGAAATGCACGCCTGAATTAAAAGCATGTTGCATCAGCATTCGGCGACAAAAACCGTGAATGGTATAAATGGAGGCTAAATCTAAATTTTGTTCGGCCAGCTTTAAGCGACGAAGTGCAGTCGGAATATCCTCTAAATAAGGCAATAATTCTGCTAAAAATTGATGTTCTCCAGTAAAAATCGCCTTGTCTTGCTTTTCATAATATTCAGAAAAAACCGAAATTGCCGCCGTTAAACGTTCCCTAATTTTACGTTTTAAATCTTCCGTCGCCATTTCAGTAAAGGTTACGACCAAAATCTCTTCCACATTCAACGGACGAGAAAAACAATTCTCACCAGCCTGTAAAAGTAAACGAAGATAGATAGAACCAATGGTATAGGTTTTCCCTGTACCTGCAGAGGCCTCAATTAAATTGACTTGATTTAAGGGTAACGAAATGGCATTAAGTGCGGTTGATTTTTGGCTCATTTTTTTATTTTTTGGAAACATTAGCGTGTTCTTATTGTAGAGGAATTTCCATAGAAATTCATTTAGTTATTATTTATTTCTTGTATAATTTGGAGCATTTATATCTTAATAATGACACAAAATATTCTGAGGATTTTATGGCAGCAGCAATTCAACAACGTGCAGAACTTCAACGCCGCATTTGGCAAATCGCTAATGATGTCCGCGGTTCTGTCGATGGTTGGGATTTTAAACAATATGTTTTAGGTACGCTTTTCTATCGTTTTATCAGTGAAAACTTTGCCAACTACATTGAAGGTGGAGATGATAGCGTTGATTATTCTACTTTTAATGATGACGACCCTATTATTGCAGCGATCAAAGAAGACACTATCAAAGCAAAAGGCTATTTTATTTACCCAAACCAATTATTTAAAAATGTCGTGGCAACAGCCAACACTAATCCGAATTTAAATACAGACCTAAAAAACATTTTTACAGCTATCGAAAACTCCGCCATAGGCTACCCTTCCGAACAGGATATCAAAGGTTTATTTGCCGATTTTGATACCACTAGCAGCCGCTTGGGTAATACCGTTGCCGATAAAAACAGCCGCCTAGCCGATGTATTAAAAGGCGTTGCTGAGTTAGATTTTGGTGACTTTGAAGATAATCATATTGATTTATTCGGTGATGCTTACGAATTTTTAATTTCCAATTATGCTGCCAATGCCGGTAAATCAGGTGGCGAGTTCTTTACACCACAATGCGTTTCCAAGCTAATTGCTCGACTGGCTTTATATGGGCAAGATAAGGTTAATAAAATTTACGACCCAGCGGCAGGTTCGGGTTCTTTATTATTGCAAGCAAAAAAACAATTTGATGAACACATCATTGAAGAAGGCTTCTTCGGGCAGGAAATTAATCACACTACCTACAACCTTGCTCGTATGAATATGTTTTTGCATAACATCAACTACGACAAGTTTGATATCGCCCTTGGCAACACCTTAATGAATCCGCAATTTGGTGACGATAAACCCTTCGATGCTATCGTTTCTAACCCGCCTTACTCCGTGAAATGGATTGGTTCAGACGATCCAACACTAATTAACGATGAGCGCTTCGCCCCTGCCGGCGTGCTTGCACCAAAATCTAAAGCGGACTTTGCCTTTATTTTGCATGCGTTAAGTTATCTTTCAGCAAAAGGCCGCGCGGCGATTGTCTCCTTCCCCGGCATTTTTTATCGCGGCGGTGCGGAACAAAAAATTCGTCAGTATTTGGTGGATAATAACTATGTAGAAACGGTGATTGCGCTTGCGCCAAATCTCTTTTTCGGCACCAGTATTGCGGTGAATATTTTAGTGCTTTCCAAACATAAACCCGATCCCCAAACGCAATTTATCGATGCCAGCGGTTTATTTAAATCCGCCACCAATAACAACCTTTTGGAAGAGGAACATATCGAGCAAATTATCAAACTCTTTGCCGATAAAGAGGATGTGCCGCATTTGGCAAAATCAGTCTCCTTTGAAGAAATCGTTAAAAATGAATACAACCTTGCGGTGAGTTCTTATGTGGAGCAAAAAGACACCCGAGAAGTCATTGATATCGATAAACTCAACGCAGAAATTAAACAAACCGTTGCCAACATTGACCGCTTGCGTACCGAGATTGACAAGATTGTGGCAGAAATTGAGGGGTAAAATGTAGGGTGAGCTTCAGCCCACCAATAAGATTGAAAAATAACAGCAAGCCGTAGGGTGGGCTTTAGCCCACCAATTTACGATAACAAGCGGTGGGCTGAAGCCCACCCTACGAGGAACAACAAAAAATACCATGAAAAACAACCGCACTTTTTTAGAAAAATTATTGGATGGGGCTGAGGTTAAGTGGAAAACGCTCGATGAAATATCTTCTATTTATGGTGGGCTAACAGGAAAAGGCAAAGCTGACTTTGAAAATGGAAATGCCCTTTATGTACCTTACAAAAATATCTTCAATAACATTGAAGTTGATTTTAATAATCTTGACACCGTAAATGTGTCTGATGATGAAAAGCAATATGCCATAAAATATGGAGATGTCTTATTTACTGGTTCTTCAGAAACCGCTGAAGAAGCAGGGATGTCTTCTGCTGTTACAACAAAAACAGAACAAAAAATCTATCTAAATAGTTTTTCGTTTGGATTAAGATTTAATGATGATGTAGAGTTATTGCCTGAATTTTCTAAATTCCTATTTAGAACACTCTCTATTCGCAAAGAGATTGTGAAATCAGCCAGTGGAGTAACAAGATTCAATATTTCTAAAGCAAGATTTAAGAAAATCAAAATCCCCATTCCCCCACTCCCCGTCCAAACCGAAATCGTAAAAATTTTGGACGCATTGACAGCGCTTACCAGCGAGCTTACCAGCGAGCTTACCAGCGAGCTTATACTACGCCAGAAGCAGTATGAATACTATCGGGAAAAATTATTATCTTTCGATAGTCTAGAGCAATTAAATATGGGGGGGGCGAAGAAGAAACTTATTGATGTGGCTAAAATCAAAAATGGGAAAGATTGGAAACATCTTGGAGAAGGTAATATTCCAATATATGGTTCAGGTGGGATTATGGGATATGTTGATACATATTCATACGATAAACCTACGGTATTAATTCCACGAAAAGGAACTATTACAAATATATTTTATCTTGATGAACCATTTTGGAATGTTGACACTATTTATTATACAGAAATAGATGAGAATCAAATTTTGCCAAAATATTTCTACCATTTTATGAAAACGGTCGATCTAACTAAGTTAGATACAGGGTCAGGCAGACCCAGCCTGACTCAAGCAATCTTAAATGAAATTCTAATATTTGTTCCTCCACCCGAAGAACAACAACGCATCGTTTCAATCTTAGATAAATTTGAAACCCTTACAAAATCCATCACCGAAGGCTTACCTTTAGCGATTGAGCAAAGCCAAAAGCGGTATGAGTATTACAGAGAATTGTTATTGAATTTCTCGTAATCCGTAGGGTGGGCTTCAGCCCACCAATTAATCACAACAAACGGTGGGCTAAAGCCCACCCTACAATGTAATGAGAATATTTTTATGGTGGGCTAAAGCCCACCCTACAAACTACAATTTGGAATAATATATGTCTAATTATCGTCGCGATTTTACTAAAGGTGGATTATATTTTTTCACAATTGTTTTACAAGATAGAACAAAATCTTATCTAACTGACTATATCAATGAATTTAGATCTGCATATAAACAAACTTGTGAACATTATCCATTCGAAACAGTAGCAATTTGTATTTTGCCCGATCATATTCATTTACTGATGCAATTACCTGAAAATGATGATAATTACGCAATACGCATCGCATATTTAAAAACACAATTTACACGACAACTTCCAAAAGAATGCCGACAATTTAATAAAAATAGACAAAAATATCGAGAATCAGGTATTTGGCAACGCCGATTTTGGGAGCATTTAATTCGTGATGATAAAGATTTGGCGAATCATTTGGATTATATTTATTACAATCCTGTGAAACATGGCTATGTTGAGACGGTAAAAGATTGGCCGTATTCTTCCTTCCATCGTGATGTGAAAGCAGAGATTTATCCTGAAGATTGGGGAGGCAACCCAGATTTGAAAATTAAAGGTGATATATAACAATACCGTAGGATGGGCTTTAGCCCACCAATTAACAATCATAAATAAAACGGTGGGCTAAAGCCCACCCTACAAAAACTAAAAAATCAAAAGCATTAAGGAACCACTCATGACCCAATACAAAACCATCGCCGAATCCAATAATTTTATCGTTTTAGATCAATATAATAAATTTGTGGAAGAGCCTAATGCCGGTTACCAAACGGAAGGTAGCCTTGAGCGCGAGTTTATTCGCGATTTACGGGCGCAAGGCTATGAGTATTTACAAGAAATCAATGGTCATGATGCGTTGATTAAAAACTTACGTGTTCAATTACAACGGTTGAATAATGTGGTTTTCTCCGATGCGGAATGGCGACGTTTTTTAGAAGAATATTTAGATAAACCGAGCGATAGTCTAATCGAGAAAACCCGTAAAATTCATGATGACTATATTTATGATTTTGTATTTGATGATGGACACATTCAGAATATTTATCTGCTAGATAAGAAAAATCTTGCCAATAACACCCTGCAAGTCGTCAATCAATTTGAGCAAATCGGTAGCTATGACAATCGTTATGATGTGACAATTTTGGTCAATGGTTTACCGCTTGTGCATATCGAACTGAAAAAACGCGGTGTGGCCATTCGTGAAGCCTTTAATCAAATTCACCGTTACAGCAAAGAAAGTTTCAATAAAGAAAATTCTCTCTTTAAATATATTCAGATTTTTGTCATTTCCAATGGCACAGATACCCGCTATTTTGCCAACACCACCAAGCGAGATAAAAACAGCTACGACTTCACAATGAATTGGGCTACGGCAAAAAATACCTTAATTAAAGATTTAAAAGATTTTACAGCGACCTTCTTGCAAAAGCATACCCTGCTTAATGTGTTGGTCAATTACTGTGTGTTTGATGTTTCCGACACCCTATTGATTATGCGGCCGTATCAAATTGCCGCCACCGAGCGTATTTTATGGAAAATTAAAAGTTCATATCAGGCAAAAAATTGGAGCAATAAAGACAGTGGCGGCTACATTTGGCACACCACAGGCTCCGGCAAAACGCTCACCAGCTTTAAAGCCGCACGCCTTGCAACGGAATTAGACTTTATTGAAAAAGTATTCTTCGTGGTAGATAGAAAGGATTTGGACTATCAAACCATGAAGGAATACCAACGCTTTTCACCGGATAGCGTGAATGGTTCGGAAAGTACGGCAGGATTAAAACGCAATATCGAAAAAGATGACAATAAGATCATTGTTACCACAATTCAAAAACTCAACAACCTGATGAAATCGGAAGATAAATTACCGATTTACGATAAACAGGTCGTGTTTATCTTTGATGAATGCCATCGTTCTCAATTTGGTGAAGCGCAAAAAAATCTAACGAGAAAATTCAAAAAATACTATCAATTTGGTTTTACCGGCACGCCTATTTTTCCAACTAATGCATTAGGAGCTGAAACTACAGCGAGTGTTTTTGGCGTTGAACTCCACTCTTATATTATCACCGATGCGATTCGTGACGAAAAAGTGCTAAAATTTAAAGTAGATTACAATGATGTTCGGCCACAATTTAAGAGTATTGAAACTGAAAAGAATCTTGAAGAGCTAACAAAACTCGAGAAAAAACAAGCCTTTTTACAACCTAAACGTATTGAGCAAATTGCCCAATATGTTTTAGATAATTTCAAACAAAAGACCCATCGCTTTAATGCCGGTAATAATGGCTTTAATGCCATGTTTGCAGTAAGTAGCGTGGATGCGGCCAAAGCTTATTATCAAACGTTTAAACAGTTACAAAGTGCGGTCAAAAATCCACTTAAAATTGCAACAATCTTTTCATTTGCCGCGAATGAAGAGCAAGATGCGATTGGCGATATTGTTGATGAAAGTTTTGAAGTGGAGGCGATGAACTCCTCGGCTAAGGAATTTTTAAAATCTGCCATTGATGATTACAACGGCTATTTTGCCACCAATTATGATGTGGATGCGAAATCGTTCCAAAACTACTATCGTGATCTCGCCAAACGCGTCAAAAACAAAGAAGTGGATTTGTTGATTGTCGTTGGAATGTTTTTAACTGGTTTTGATGCCCCAACCTTAAACACGTTATTTGTAGATAAAAACTTACGTTACCATGGTTTGATTCAAGCTTATTCTCGTACAAACCGCATTTACAACAGCACCAAAAGTTTTGGCAATATCGTCACTTTCCGTGATTTGGAACAAGATACCATTGATGCGATTACCCTTTTCGGTAAATCCAATACACGCAATATCGTATTAGAAAAAAGTTACCAAGAATATATGGAAGGCTTTACCGATGCGGGTGTGGCCCGTCGTGGGTATTTAGAGGTTATTGCTGAATTGCAAGAACGCTTCCCTGATCCAGATTTAATTCAAACAGAAAAAGACAAGAAAGACTTTGTAAAATTATTTGGTGAATATTTGCGGGTTGAAAACATTCTGCAAAACTATGATGAGTTCGCTGCTTTACAAGCATTTCAATCGCTCGATACCAGTGATGCAAAAGCCGTTGAAGCCTTTAAAGAAAAATATTATTTAACGGATGAGGCTTTTACTGAAATGCAACCTATTGATATGCCAAGCGAACGTAGCATTCAGAATTACCGTTCGACTTACAACGATATTCGGGATTGGCTCCGTCGTCAAAAAGATAGCGAGGAAAAAGCAAAATCGACCATTGATTGGGACGATGTGGTGTTTGAAGTGGATTTATTAAAATCTCAAGAAATCAATCTAGATTACATCTTAGAATTGATTTTTGAACACAACAAAAAAATGAAAAATAAGGCTGAGCTGATTGATGAAATTCGAACCACAATCCGAGCGAGTCTAGGTAATCGAGCCAAAGAAAGTTTGATCGTAGATTTTATTAATCAAACGGACTTAGATAGCATTGTCGATAAAGCCGGTATTATTGAATCTTTCTTCCAATTTGCCCAAAAAGAGCAACAGAAAGAAGCTGACGAATTAATTAGCAGTGAAGGGCTGAATATTGATGCCGCGAAGCGTTATATTAACGTGTCCTTAAAACGCGGATATGCTAGCGAACAAGGTACGGATTTAAATGATGCCCTACCGAAAATGAGTCCGCTTAATCCGCAATATCTCACGAAAAAACAAAGCATTTTCCAAAAGATTGTTGCCTTTGTTGAGAAATTTGTTGGGATTGGTGGAGAGGTTTAAAAAACTTAAACCGACCATATAGAATTAAAAAAGGTGCAATCTATTGATTACACCTTTTTATTTTGTCAGTTTTATCAGAAATTAGAACGTTAAAACTTTATCCGCCCATAATGTCCACTCGGATACATCATCTAGAGTACCAAGGGTCACACCGTCAATTAATTTAGCATCTAATAAACCACGTGCTTTTACGCAGCTGGTGCATAATTTAATTTCAGCACCTTGTGCCGCTAAAATATCGATAAGTTGTTGGATATTGAAACCTTCATTTGGGTTTTGCCCAGCAATACCGCATAAAATCGCATCAGAAAAGCAGAATAATTTGATATTTACATTCTTGCTGTGCTCTTCTTTCATGTTGATGGCGAAACGAACAGCGTTGAAGGTTTTTTCTCCGCTATATGGGGAATCATTGACGATAAAAAGAATATTTTGCATAACGTACTCCTTGTTGTAAAAACTGTGATTAAAATAGGAGAAGAAATATTGCTTCCCCTTTATTTAGCCAACCCAAATGAATTTAGCGATAAATAATAAAGATACAACCCAAACAGGCGCATTTACTTCTTTTATTCTACCTGTTCCAACTTTCATAACGCAATAACTAATAAAGCCAAATGCGATACCTTCAGTAATTGAATAAGTAAATGGCATCATCGCTGCAGTGATAAAAGCAGGCGTTGCTTCAGTTAAATCATCCCAGTGTACACGAATAAGACTAGATGCCATTAAAATCCCCACATAGACTAATGCCCCTGCGGTTGCATAAGCTGGCACCACACTAGCAAGTGGCGAGAAGAAAATGGTAAGTAAGAATAAAATACCGACTGTCACCGCCGTTAAACCTGTTCTACCACCGACAGAAACCCCTGCACCACTTTCAATATAGGTACTAATAGCGGATGTGCCGATATAAGAACCCACTACCGCACTCACACTATCTACATAAAGAGCTTGTTTCATTTTCGGGAAACGACCTTTCTCATCACTGAAACCTGCTTTATCGGTTACGCCTAATAAGGTGCCTGATGAGTCAAATAAGTTTACTAAAAGGAAAGAGAAAATGATGCCGAGCAAAGCCGTATCTAAAGCACCAGCAATATCTACTTTCCCCACAACCGCACCTAAGCTTGGTGGCATAGAAACAATGCCGTGGAAAGTCACTTGATCATCAATAAAAAGGGCTAAACCAGTGACTACTGCGATAGAAATTAAAACACCAGAGAAAATATTACGTGCAGCTAAAACTACGATAATAAAGAAACCTAATACGCCAAGCAGTATTTTAGGATCATGTAAATTGCCTAATGCCACTAAGGTTGCAGGATTCGCTACAACCAATCCCATATTTTTAAAGCCAATTAACGCAATAAAAAAGCCGATACCCGCACCAATTCCCACGCGCAATGAAAGCGGAATGGAAGCCATTAACCAATAACGGATTTGGAATAAGGTAAGAACAAATAAACCAATTGAGCCCCAGAAAATGGTGCCCATGCCCACTTCCCAAGAATAACCGAGCTTACCAACGACTACATAAGCAAAGAACGCATTGAGTCCCATCGCAGGCGCAAGGGCGATAGGTAAATTACTGAATAACCCCATCGCAATGGTACCAAGTGCAGCAATTAAACAAGTGGTCACAAAAACAACTTGCTTATCCATTCCCGCATCACCTAATACGGATGGGTTCACAAACACGATGTACACCATGGTAAAGAAGGTGGTAATACCGGCAATAATTTCGGTTTTGGTCGTACTGCCCTTTTCTTTAATGGAAAAAAGGCGTTCAAGTAAAGATTGTTGCATTGTCTTCCCCTTAACTTAAATTAATAACCTTGGTGATAAATCGACTCAAGTAATTTCACACCTAACAAGGCAATATTGAAACGTTGTTCATCAGCTACCGTCCAAAATTCGATACCATTTTCAACCGCACTTTGTTGGCTGATATGTAATTTCACGCTTTCTTCACCATTTTCGTTTTCACCGTTAATCACAGGTGTAATAAGGCTATCGTGTAATTCAACCAATTCGCTTTGTTGTGGCTGGTAATCAAATTCATAATCTGAAAGTGCGGTCACTTTTTGTGCCATTCCGTAGAAGACAGGCACTTGAATTTGATGGAAAATTACATTGTCTAACTGCGGGAAGATTTTTTGTAATTGCAGATTTAAATTAGCCGCTTGTTGTGGAAACACATCAAAGGCAAAACGAGTTTCACCTTCTTCTAATGGCATACCATTCAGTAAACGAGCGGTTTGTCCAGCAAGTTTATTCACGGTTTCACCATCTGTATAAGAAGCTGGTAAAAGTGACGTTGCAAAGACTTGAGTTAAATTTGTTTGTTGAACGATTGGTAATAGAGATAAAGCTAATTGACTCACTTGTGGATCGGGTAAACTCACAATGTTACGTTGTCTTAACTCAGTCAGATTTTCTTCATTGATTGTAGGGACCACAACAGGAACATCAGACAATGCTGAGCAAATTCCTTTTAAATCAATCACCACACAACCACTTTCTGCTGCTTGTGCTAATAAAGGGGCTTGGTCAATTTGACCTGCGAAGAAAAGATAATTGACGCTATCCCACTCAATCTCATCAGTGGCTAATTGAGCAACGGCTTTATTGCGAAAACGCACCGCTTGCTCTTCTTCAAAAGGATAAATTTCTACAATCGAAACCTTGCCTATATCTAGCTCACTTTGTTCAAGGGCTTCGGCAATTTTTTCACATAGATCAAATTCTGCTGCAATAGCAATATTTAGGCTTGCGTCCATTTTTCTCTCCGCTGTAAAATATTTTAAACGATTCATTCTACAGAAAAAAGACGCATAAATACATAAGGAAATCAGATGACACCGGCAATTGATTTATTAAAGAAAAATAAAATTCCTTTTACTCTCCATACTTACGATCACGACCCTAACAATACGCATTTTGGCGATGAAGCCGCTGAAAAACTTGGGCTTGATCCGAACCAATCCTTTAAAACACTTTTAGTCGCTGAAAATGGTGATCAGAAAAAATTAGCGTGTTTTGTGCTTTCCACGGCAAATATGTTAAGTTTAAAGAAAGCGGCAAAATCAATTGGTGTAAAAAAAGTTGAAATGGCCGATAAAGATGCGGCACAAAAAAGCACGGGATATTTAGTCGGTGGCATTAGCCCATTAGGTCAAAAGAAACGGGTAAAAACTGTGATAAATTCGACCGCACTTGAGTTTGATACGATTTTTGTTTCAGGTGGAAAACGTGGATTAAGCGTCGAATTAGCGCCTCAAGATTTGGCTAAATTACTGAATGCCGAATTTGTCGATATTATTGACGAAGAATAGAAAAAGAAAAGCCCGAATGAATCGGGCTATTATTTTTATATGATGTTGTGTTTATTTGAATTAGAAACTTGATGTATCTTGGAATAAGCCAACTTTTAAATCGGTTGCAGTGTAGATAACACGACCATCTACTTCCACTTCACCATCAGCCATTCCCATTACTAATTTGCGATTAATTACGCGTTTCATATTGATACGGTAAACCACTTTTTTCGCGGTTGGTAAGATTTGTCCGGTAAATTTCACTTCACCTACGCCTAATGCACGGCCTTTACCTTTACCGCCTACCCAGCCAAGGAAGAAACCCACTAATTGCCACATCGCATCTAAGCCTAAGCAACCAGGCATAACGGGGTCACCAATAAAGTGACAACCGAAAAACGGTAAATCTGGATGAATATCTAATTCCGCTTCAATATACCCTTTACCAAACGCACCGCCATCTTCGGTCATTTTTACAATGCGATCCATCATCAACATGGTTGGTGCTGGAAGTTGCGGGCCTTCTTTACCAAATAATTCACCACGACCAGAAGCTAATAAATCTTCATAAGTGTAGCTGCTTTTGATGTTGGGTGTACAGGTGTTTTCCATTTTTTATTTCCTTGTATATATAGTTTTGCTTGGTTACAAACAATAAGTGCAGATTCTATGGGGATTTATAAGAAATGTAAACAGCGAACACTTGTTAGCTCAACTTGTCGGATCAGTCAGTAAAATTCACATAAAAGAAAAGCGAACTCAAGGTTCGCTTTAAAGAAATTAAGATTTAAAGAAATCTAACCAGTTTTTTTTCGGCGTTTCCGAACGAAAAGCAATTCGATTTTGAATTAAACGTGCAATAGGCTCTTTGCCCTTCGCATATTCTTCTTTCTCTTCCAATAAATCGCGGTCAAATAGGATTTTGGCTGTTTGATAAATATCCTCGACTTGATAGATAAAGAACTGCTCATTTTTCACCGCCTCAACCACTTCGTCAGATAAGCTTAGTTGTTGAATCGTCGTCGCAGGAATAATCACCCCTTGTTTACCCGTCAAACCACGACGTTGGCAAATGGTGAAAAAGCCTTCAATTTTATCATTCACTCCGCCTACCGCATGCACCAAACCAAATTGGTCAATGGTACCCGTAATCGCAATATTTTGTGGCAATGGCAAATCAGATAACGCGCTGACTAATACGGAGAAAATAGCTAGAGACGCACTGTCACCATCAATTTCACCATAAGACTGCTCAAATACTAAAGAAGCAGAAAATGGCAACTGTGATGGCAACTCTAAGATACTTGCCAAGCATGCTTCAGAAATCATCATACCTTTCCCGTGGAGGTTGCCCGCTAATTCGTTTTTACGCTCCACATCCACGACTTCACCATCACCAAACTGCACTAAACAGCTGATGCGAGAAGGTTCACCAAAACAAACCGGTGTGCCTGGATATTCAATCACAGACAAGCCATTAATCTGCCCAACAATTTCACCGTTGGTTTCTACATAAATTTGTTCGTTGAGAATATCTGCATAAGTACGTTCACGTAAAAAACCATGCTGTTCATTTTTTTGTTTAAAAGCTTGCTCAAAATCAACCGCACTTAAGGTTTGTTTTTGTGACAACGTCGCAGCATTGAGTAACATTTCCGTTGTTTTTAACGGGGAAATGTTAATTAAAAAGCGGTCTTCACTCTCACGCACCAATAACTGATAGAGTTTATTCAATGCAGTTAAATCTAAATCAAGTTCATATTTTGAGGCTAATGCCAACACATAATTAGCCCAATTTTCTTGTGCTTTAGGTTGGGCAACAGAATAGTAGCTTTCAATTTCTGCATAATCAGCCAAGCTGTAAAGATCTTCTTCTAACTCACCTAAGGTCGCAATTTCAGTGCGATTGCCTAAAATCACCACTTTTAAATTAAGTGGATAACTTGGAATATCACAAGGCAAGGTTTTAAATGGATGAGCTGAATACCAATCAAAAGTTTGCGTTTGTAAAATATGTTTTAAGCGTTGCCATAAATCAAATTGGCTTAGCATCGTTGCTGCGCTTAAAATCAAAACGCCCCCATTGGCTTGATGCACTAAACCTGGTGTAAGCAAAATATCTTGCGAACTTGGATGAACGCGTACACTACCAAAAAGACTAAATTGATCAGCGTGTAATGCCTTCAACACATCACCTTGTGCGGCAAAATTATCTGCTGGTGATTGAGCTGGCTCGGTATAAATACGAGGGAAAGAAAAAGAATCCCCCTGCTCAACGACATAATTCACCCCAAAAACTGACCGCTCTTTTGGCTGTTCTTGACGAATAAGTTCTGCTAATAAATCTGCATATTCTGCTTGATCATCGGCTTTTAAAACCAGCAAAGAACGACGAGGTTGTTTTAAGAATAAAGAAATCGCTTTTGTGGCATGTTTTTGTAATGACCAAAAATCAGCCTTTTCAGCTGAAAGTTCAGTAATCGATAATTCTGGTTGTAAGGCTTGCCAATTTAAGGCTTGTTCCGAAGATGTAGAAGTCACGACATATCTCGCTTTAATTAAATTGGCGGTATTATCGCACACTTCACCCTGAGTGAAAATCCGTTATAAAAATCTACTGGAAAAATTTATTTAAACAGCGTATATTTATGAGGTTACCACGTCACTAAAAAGTATAATAAAACGATGAAATATCAAAAATTAGAAAACCAAGAAGCAAACTGGAAATGGATTTATCTCATTCGCAAACATCGCGAAGGGGAAAAAATTACCCGTTACGAAGAAAAAAGCTTAGAAGAAAGCAAAGTTCAAGAATTAATAGAATGTCAGAATTATCCTGAAAAAATCGAAGAGTGGATTAAAAATCACCTTTCTCTTGATTTACCTATTAAGCTTGATCAGGCTATTCGTGCAAGACGTAAACGCTTTTTTAATGCAGAGAAACAATCAACGAAGAAAAAATCCATTGATTTAGAATATGGCGTTTGGCTTCGTTTGTCTAAATATTCACGAAAAATGAAAATGACGCTTTCTGAAACCATCACCTATATGATTGATGAACGTGAAAGCAAAGCGTTATATGAAAGTCAAATGACGGCAATGAAAGCCGGTTTGAAAAACTTGCTCAATAAATAAGATGAAAAAAAGCCAAGACCGAAATCTTGGCTTTTGATTATGCTAAATAGAGAAGATTTTGAAACGTTTTAGCGTTTCGCCTATTCCGCAATCGGAATAATTTTTGTGGCGTGAGATCCTTTGTCGCCGTGAATCACTTCAAATTGCACACGTTGACCTGCTTTTAATGAACGGTAACCATCCATTTCAATCGCTGAATAATGTGCAAAAATGTCTGTATCCACGCCTTCTGCAGAAATAAACCCAAATCCTTTTGCGTTGTTAAACCATTTTACTACACCAATTTCCATAGTAGACCTCTATAGGCTTCGCCCTTAATACTTAAAAACAATAAGACTCATGCCTTATCACCTCAATTGGAAATATATTCAAACATTTTATTTTTTTATGCAACAATGAAACTTTAAAAATGATACATTGATCACAAAATTTTTACTTATTTATTATCAGAAGTCTCTTTCTCATCTTTTTGATGAATTTCACGTAATGCTTTTGCCACAATTTGAATTGCTTCACCGCTACTAATTCCTTGTGCCATTAATTCCTGAATTTGTTCTACTGCTTTTTGTTGTTGTTCATGGGTTAAATTAATATCTAACATAATTTCTTCTCGTTAAATTGACCAATTAAATAATTCCAACACTTGTTTCCATTGTTCATCTAAACCTGCCTTAATTTCTATTTTGGTAAAATGAATAGGATGCTCAAAAATAAGTGTATCTGCGTGTAAAAATAAACGCTGACAGCCAGAATATTCTGTTAAAGCACGATTTTGATGTAAATCACCATATTGTGTATCACCTAAAATAGGATGAAAAATATGTTTCATGTGACGTCGTAACTGATGTTTCCTGCCTGTTTGGGGAATTAGCTTAACTAATGAATATCTCGTGGTTTGATAACGCCCTACCGCATAAGGCATTTCCACAATTTTTAAGCCTTCATAATCCGTCACCGCCTCTTGTGGTGCTTTATCTTCTTGCGCAAATTTATCCGCAATCTTATCTAATTGGATTTTAAGGGGATAATCAATCCGTCCTTCGCCTTGCAAATAACCTCGCACAATCGCTAAATAAGATTTTTGCACCGTTTTCTGTTCAAATTGCTGACACATTAAATTTGCTATTTCACTATTTAAGGCAAATAGCAATACACCTGATGTGGGACGATCTAATCGATGAATAGGAAAAACATGCTGCCCGATTTGATCGCGCAATGTTTGCATCACAAATTGCGTTTCATGAATATCAAGCCAACTACGATGCACCAACATGCCTGCTGGTTTATTGACGGCGACAAGATATTCATCTTGATATAAAATTTCTAACATTTATTGATTTTGTAATAAGGCTTCTAATTCACGTAATGGTGTTAATAATTCCACTAAAAAATCTTCTTCTGCTTCTTTAAATGCTTCTTCTAAATAAGGCGACACCGCAATTTGTGAAGGTAAATCTGCCCCGCTTTCAAGTAAGGCGAACATTCTTGGGATGAAAATCCATTGCAACCACTCTTCTGGCGACATGGTATCAATCGAAAAAGGCTCTTGGCTTAAAAAAGCTTCTTGTGCAGGAGGCGTGACTTGCCATAAATCAAGCTTTTGCATAGCAAGCTGTAATTGTTGAAGATGAAGTTTTGTTTGATTACGCATAATTTTTCCTATTTATAAATAAACGGCGTATTCTACGAGCATCAATTAACGCTGTAAAGTGCGGTCAGTTTTAACGGTGAATAATAGAAAAGTCAGGATAGCGTTTATTTTCAATATTATCCTCTAAAACTCGTTCAACACTTGCAGTTTTTGGGCCGACCTTTAACCAATTATAAAAATCCTGTAGTTGATCGTCATTACCTTCGGCAACAATTTCCACGCTTCCATCGACACAATTTCTTACGGTGCCTTTAATACCTATTCTCTCCGCTTCTTTCCAAGTAAAATAGCGAAACCCGACACCTTGAACTCGACCATAGACGACAAATCGTTTTGCCATGATTGCTCCTTTATTACAAAAACTTTTTAAAAATTAACCGCACTTTCCTATTCCCATTTTTTAAAATTTAGCATAGCATTACAACCGTCTAATTTCATTCAAAAATAAAAGGAGTAATTATGAAATTATGTAAGTTTGCTTTAGGTGTTGTTGCTCTTGCTGTAAGTACGAGTAGCTTAGCTGGCATGGTAACCACTTCATCAAACCTTGAATTTCTTGCAATCAACGGCCAAAAAGCCAGCAAATCCCTTCTAAAAGAGAAAAAATCATTCAATGCTGATGCGAACCAAACACAACAAGTTGTTGTGCGTTTAGGTGAAATCGTTGGTACTGGTTCTAGCCAAGCACTGTTTGAGTCAAATCCGGTTATTGTAACTTTCCAAAGTCCTGCTGATGATGTTGTGGTATCTGCAGAAAAAATTCGCTCTCAAGAAGATGGTGAAAAATTTAATGCTCAACCACAAATTACTGTTAAAACGAAATCAGGTAATGTGATTGATGCTAAAATCGATACCTTAAAACAAGAAGGTTTATTCCCTGCAGCTAATATTGTTAACGATTTAGCTGAATATAATGCTTCAAATGCGCCAGCGGCGGTTTCAGCTTTAGCTGCACCTGCAGTTGGTATGATGCCTGCAGCGTCAGGAAAAGCTGCGAAAGGCAAAGTTGTTGTACAAGGTGAAAATGTTGCTGAACAACAATTACAATACTGGTTCCAACAAGCCGATAAAGAAACCCAAACTCGTTTCTTAAACTGGGCGAAAAAACAAAAATAATCGTTTTTTAACCGCACTTTGATAAAGAAGTGAGCCTCCCCGCTCACTTTTTTATCATCTAATTTTTAGTCACACAATAAGCAAGGATATCAACATGAACCAATGGCTTAACGCAAAAGTAATCGCTTCAATACCTATTTTTATTGCAGTGAATATCGCAGCGTTCGGCGTCTGGTTTTTTGATATTTCCACGCAATCTATGCCCTTAATTTTAGGGATTATTGCAGGCGGTTTAGTGGATTTAGATAATCGTCTGACTGGACGATTAAAAAATATTTTTTACACATTAATTGCCTTTTCTATTTCAACCTTCATCGTTCAGCTTAATATTGGTCACCCCATCCAATATGTATTGTTAATGACCGTCATCACTTTTTTATTTACAATGGTTGGCGCTGTAGGTGAACGTTATCGAACCATTGCGTTTGGTACGCTGGTGGTAGCCATTTATACCACCCTCACTTATACACCGGATAATTCTGCAAGTTGGTTTATTAATCCGGTAATGATTTTATTAGGCACTTTGCTCTACAGTATTGTAACCATCATCGTTTACCTTTTTTTTCCTAATCGTCCTGTACAAGAAAGTGTCGCAAAAGCTTTTTGTGCATTAGGTAATTATTTAGATGCCAAATCAGAATTTTTTGATCCTGATGAAATTGATGAAATCGAGAAAAAACATCTTAATTTTGCGATGAAAAACACCAATGTGGTGGAGGCCTTCAATCAAGCAAGAACTGCGCTTTTCTACCGCATTCGAGGGCAACATCGCCATGTTCGCACACAACGTATGATTCGCTATTATTTTGCAGCGCAAGACATTCATGAACGTGCAAATTCCACACATTTTGATTATCGACAAATTGCTGAACAACTCAAAAATACAGATTTAATTTTTCGCATTCAGCGCTTGCTCGAATTACAAGCGCAAGCCTGCCATGATATTACCGCTTGTCTGCGTCAGAATACGCCTTATCACTATAATATTCGTGTAGAAAAAGCATTGATGGGCACAATTCAATCTCTTGAGCTTTATAGCAAAGAACATACCAATCAAAACAATGTTTTGCTTGCCCTTCAAACACTGATTGATAACCTGCAAAGCATTAACTGGCAATTACGTCAACTTGAGCAAGAAACCAGTGAAAATGAGCAAACTGCACAAATCCATACCGAACAAATTACGGGATTAAAAAATATTCTTTCTGTTATTGGAAGTAATTTCACTTTTGAATCACCACTTTTCCGCCATGCTGTACGTTTGTCTATCGTGGTGTTTTTGTGTTGCGCAATTGTTGAATTTTTCCAATTTAATTTGGGTTACTGGATTTTGCTTACCGCGGTCTTTGTGTGTCAACCAAACTATTCCGCAACCAAAGTGCGGTTACGCCAGCGTATTATTGGTACGATTTTAGGGGTGATTATTGGCTCCTTATTGCCTTACCTCAATCCTACATTAGAGATGAAACTTGGCTTAATGGTGGTGACCAGTACGCTCTTTTTCTTCTTCCGCAGTAATAATTACAGTTTCTCAACGTTCTTTATTACCTTACAGGTATTGATCAGTTTCGATGTGATGGGATTTGACACACAATCGGCGCTCTTCCCTCGCCTCATTGATACAGTCTTAGGTTCAGCCATTGCATGGTTTGCGGTTTCTTATCTATGGCCGGATTGGAAATATCTCCAACTCGATAAAGTGAGCCGTCAAGCCATTCAAAGTGATGCGCAATATTTCTTACACATTATTAGCCAACTGCAATTTGGTAAAAGCGATAATTTAAAATACCGTATTGCACGCCGTAACGCTCATCAATATGCGGCAGCATTAAGCACAACGCTTTCCAATATGAATAATGAGCCGAAGAAATATCAGGCCTATTTGCAGGAAGGTTTTGACTTGTTAAAAATGAATTATTCCCTATTAAGCTATATTTCTGCTTTAGGGGCATATCGTAATAAAATGGCACAATTACAACAAACTACCGAGTTTTTGTCAGACTTTTATCCTGTTGCGAAAAAGGTTTTATATACACTGGAAAATATCGAAAAACTTCGTCCTGAAATTTTTGAAAAGCTCCAAAATAGTATTGAACAAAGCCTTAAAAAAATTCAGTGGGATGAAACCCAAGCCAAAAACAATGCGGTCTTTGCACTGCCATACCAGCAACTTAATTTGATTTCTCAATTGCTACCTCAGCTATATCGCTATTTTCAACATAGCCAGGTAGAACCAATGAACAAATAAAAAACAAAGGAAAAACTGACCGCACTACCCCGAATTTTTTATTGTTCTCAAGGCGATAAACAGGGATAATACGCCACTTATATAAAATAAATTTAGACGCAATGACACATTATATTCTACTCGTTATCAGTACTGCATTAATCAATAACTTCGTTTTGGTCAAATTCTTAGGACTTTGTCCATTTATGGGTGTGTCCAAAAAGATTGAAACGGCAATTGGTATGGGGCTTGCTACGACATTCGTATTAACTGTAGCATCACTGTGTTCTTATTTAGTCGATAATTATATTTTAATGCCGCTAAACGCCACATTCTTGCGCACGTTAGTCTTTATTTTAGTGATTGCCGTTGTGGTTCAATTTACCGAAATGGTGATCAATAAAACGAGTCCATCACTTTATCGCTTATTAGGGATTTTCTTGCCACTGATTACCACAAACTGTGCAGTTCTCGGTGTGGCATTATTAAATGTCAATTTGGCACACAATTTAACCGAATCTGTCATTTATGGTTTTGGCGCCTCTTTAGGTTTTGCGCTGGTTTTAGTTTTATTTGCAGCATTGCGTGAACGCCTTGTTGCTGCAGATGTACCTATTACGTTTCGTGGCTCGTCTATCGCATTAATTACGGCTGGTTTGATGTCTCTCGCCTTTATGGGCTTCGCCGGATTAGTGAAATGATTTATCTCTTAATGTTTATTACTGTAACAGTGATTTTTCTCGGCTTATTTTGGAATAACACTAAAAAATAATGTTTATCTTAATTTCAGTAACCGTTCTCGCTTTAATTTTTGGTGCGATTTTAGGTGTTGCTTCGATTAAATTAAAAGTCAAAGCTGATCCTATCGTCGAAAAAATTGATGCCATCTTACCGCAAAGCCAATGTGGGCAATGCGGCTATCCTGGTTGCAAGCCTTATGCCGAAGCGATTGCCAATGGTGACGTTATCACAAAATGCGTGCCTGGCGGTCGTCCTACAGTAGTAAAAATTGCCGAAATCATGGGTGTTGATGTACCTGCAATGGATGATGTCGCTGAACCAGAAGAAATGGTTGCCTTTATTAATGAAAATATGTGTATCGGCTGTACTAAATGTATTCAAGCCTGCCCTGTTGATGCCATTATCGGTACAAACAAAGCCATGCATACAATTATTCCCGATCTCTGTACTGGCTGTGAACTTTGCGTAGCACCTTGTCCAACAGATTGTATTTCCATGATTAAAGTGAAAAAAGATATTGATAATTGGGACTGGAAGTTTGATCCTAAATTAGTCATTCCAGTCGTAAATACCACAGAAATTGAGAAAAAATTAGTGGTTGGGGAGTCGGAGTCACATGGCTGATGTATTAACAAGATTTAACTCCGGCAAAATTTGGGATTTTAAAGGCGGTATTCATCCACCTGAAATGAAATCTCAATCAAACCAATCCCCTATTCAGCAATCAGAACTTGCTTATGATTTTTATGTGCCGATTAAACAACATGCCGGCACCGCAGGAGATGTATTAGTTAAAGAAGACGATTATGTCCTAAAAGGCCAACCTTTAACACAAGGTGATGGCTTAAGAACCTTGCCTGTTCATGCGCCAACTTCTGGTACTGTAAAATTTATCGGAAAACATGTTGCGCCTCATCCTTCTGGTTTAACCGAGGATATGATTCATATTCAAGCGGATGGTTTGGATAAATGGCGTGAGCAATTTCCACTTGAAGAATTTTTCACACAACCTGTCGAACAACTCATTGATCGTATTTATCAAGCAGGCGTTGCAGGCTTAGGTGGAGCGGTATTCCCGACTGCTGCCAAAATCCAATCGGCTGAAAAGAAAGTTAAACTCTTAATTATTAACGGCGCAGAATGTGAACCCTATATTACCTGTGATGACCGCTTAATGCGCGATTACACCGACGAAATGATTGAAGGGATTCGCATCTTACGTTATATCTTACGCCCTGAAAAAGTGGTGATTGCAGTTGAAGACAATAAACCAGAAGCAATTCAGGCTATTCAACAATCACTACATGGTGCAAATGACATTGAATTGCGCGTTATTCCGACTAAATATCCATCCGGTGCAGCCAAACAGCTGATTTATTTACTTACCGGCATGGAAGTACCAAGTGGCGGACGATCTTACGATATTGGCGTGTTAATGCATAATGTCGGCACGGCTTTTGCGATAAAAAGAGCGGTCATTAATGATGAACCATTAATTGAACGTGTCGTCACGCTTACGGGTGATAAAATTTCCGAGAAAGGCAATTACTGGGTTCGCTTAGGTACACCAGTTGACCACTTATTGGCACAAGTTGGCTATCAATATGACGAACGCTTCCCTGTTTTTGCAGGTGGACCAATGATGGGCTTGCAACTTTCAGATCTCAATGCCCCCGTCACCAAATTAATTAACTGTCTATTGGCACCTGATCATTTTGAATATGGTGAACCCGAACCGGAACAATCTTGTATCCGCTGCTCTGCTTGTTCTGACGCTTGCCCTGTTAATTTAATGCCACAGCAACTTTATTGGTATGCTCGCAGTGAAGATCACCAAAAATCTGAAGAATACAGCTTAAAAGATTGTATTGAATGTGGCGTGTGTGCTTATGTTTGCCCAAGCCATATTCCGCTTATTCAATATTTCCGACAAGAAAAAGCCAAAATTTGGGAAATTAAAGAAAAAGCGAAAAAAGCTGAAGAAGCTAAAATCCGTTTTGAAGCCAAACAAGCCCGTATGGAGCGTGAAGAACAAGAGCGTAAAGCACGTTCACAACGCGCGGCAGAAGCTCGCCGTGAAGAGCTTGCAAAACAAAAAGGTGAAGACCCGGTTAAAGCGGCATTAGAACGCTTGAAAGCAAAACAAGCGGGTTCAGCAGCAAATAAAGAAACAAAAACTATTGTATCTGAGAAAGGTGAAATCTTACCGGATAACCATGAGCTCATGGAGCAACGTAAAGCCCGCCGTCTTGCTAAACAACAAGCACAAGCATATACAGGCACTGTGACGGATGCAACAACGTCACAAACTGACGAAAAAGAGGCGAAGAAAGCGGCTGTTGCAGCTGCTCTCGCAAGAGCAAAAGCGAAAAAAGCAGCTGCTCAAGGTGAAACAGTTGCGACAAATGCAACTGAAAGCGCGGTAGAAAAAACAGATGAAAATCCAACCGCACTTGATCCGAAAAAAGCTGCAGTAGCTGCGGCCATTGCGAGAGCCAAAGCGAAAAAAGCGGCCGCTCAAGGTGAAACAGTTGCGACAAATGCAACTGAAAGCGCGGTAGAAAAAACAGATGAAAATCCAACCGCACTTGATCCGAAAAAAGCTGCAGTAGCTGCTGCCATTGCAAGAGCCAAAGCGAAGAAAGCTGCTGCTCAAGGTGAAACAGTTGCAACAAATACAACTGAAAGTGCAGTAGAAAAAACAGATGAAAATCCAACCGCACTTGATCCGAAAAAAGCCGCAGTAGCTGCAGCCATTGCGAGAGCTAAAGCCAAGAAAGCTGCCGCTCAAAGTGAAGCTGTTACAACAAATGAAACTGAAAGTGCGGTAGAAAAAACAGATGAAAAATCAACCGCGCTTGACCCGAAAAAAGCCGCTATCGCAGCAGCCATAGCAAGAGCTAAAGCAAAAAAAGCGGCTGCTGAAGCTGCCAAAGAAACAGAATAACGCAGGAAAAGATTATGTTTAAGAAAATGGTGAGTTCGCCTCATACCCATTCAGGCAAATTAACCGCCCGTATTATGTTATGGGTGATTGCAGCCATGCTGCCTGCTCTGCTCACACAGATTTATTATTTTGGAATGGGTGTTTTGGTGCAATCCGCTTTGGCTATTTCTTTCGCATTATTACTTGAGTTTATTGTGACCAAATTGCGTAATAAGCCAAATCTTGTCTATATTTCAGATTTTAGCGTGGTGCTTACTGCCTTAATTTTAGCGATGGCGATTCCGCCTTATTCACCTTATTGGGTGATTTTAATCGGTACGCTTTCCGCTGTTATTCTAGGCAAACACGTTTATGGTGGTTTGGGACAAAACCCGTTTAATCCGGCTATGGTGGGTTATGTGGTGCTATTGATTTCTTTCCCTCTACAAATGACAAGTTGGATGCCGCCTATTTCATTATTAAATGAACCCCCAACATTTGCGGATTCGCTTTCTTTAATTTTCACAGGCTTAACCACTGACGGTTTTAGCTTAAGCCAACTCGTCCATTCCATTGATGGAATTACACAAGCGACGCCATTAGACAGTGCAAAAATCTTCTATAACTTACATCAAGGCGATGAAAGCGTATTCCATGATTTTGTAAAATTACCGATTTTATTACAAAACGGGACTGACTTTGCTGAAGGTTGGTGGCAGGTTAATTTAGCATTCATGCTTGGTGGGATTGTATTAATTTTAAAGAAAAAAATTCACTGGCAAATTCCCGTTTCAATGCTCGTGACCTTTGTGACTTTAGCAACAATCACTGCTATGTCAGGTCATCATCATTTAAGTATGATTAGCCAACTCTTTAGCGGCGCCATGATGTTCGGCGCATTCTTTATTGCGACCGACCCTGTCACAGCCTCAATCACACCCCGTGGTAAGCTTGTATTTGGTACTTTGGTTGGATTATTGGTTTACCTCATTCGTTACTTTGGAAACTACCCTGACGGCGTGGCATTTGCGATTTTGTTAAGTAATATTTGTGTACCACTTATCGATCACTATACCCGCCCTCGTGTAGCGGGCCACTTTGCAAAAGGGAGTAAATAATGGGTATTTTTAAAGTCACCTCCCGTTTTGGTCTTTTATTAGGTTTCATCGCATTGCTTTGTACAGCTATTTCTGCGGGCATTTATATGCTAACAAAAGATAAAATTGATGAAGCCATGGCTGAACAACAAAAAGCGTTATTACTCCAAGTCATCCCTGAGGATTATTTTAATAATAACTTGCTTGAAAGCGTAGAAACGCCTGAGCAAGATAAACTCAAAGGCATTCAAAAACTCTATTTTGCTATTAAAGATCATGAGCCAACAGCCTATGCTTATGAAACGACAGCGCCAGATGGTTATTCAGGGAATATCCGTTTATTAGTAGGGATTACACCAAAAGGTGAAGTTTTAGGTGTGCGTGTCATCGAACATCATGAAACCCCAGGATTGGGCGATAAAATCGAACTTCGCATATCTAATTGGATTTTAAGTTTTACGAACCAAGTTATCGTGCCGGAAAGCCTAAAAGATTGGGCGGTCAAAAAAGATGGCGGTAAATTTGATCAATTTTCTGGCGCAACTATTACGCCGCGCGCGATTGTGAATCAAGTAAAACGTTCTGCTCTCGTCATGCTTGAAAATGAAGCATTACTCAACGAGATGGCAAAAAAATACGCGCAATAGGATATTTATTATGACTGATTTAACCGAAAAAACGATCGCACTTGATGAGCAAAGTGCGGTTGAAAATTCAGAAGAAATAACGCAAACGCCTTCTGTTTGGAAAGAAATCTTTATTCAGGGCGTATGGAAAAACAACTCTACTCTTGTGCAATTATTGGGGCTCTGTCCGCTCTTAGCTGTTTCGAGTACGGCGACAAATGCCTTAGGTTTAGGGCTTGCAACCATGTTGGTTTTAACCTGCACCAATACAGTTGTTTCGCTTTTTCGTAAGCAAATTCCTCATGATATTCGCATTCCAATTTATGTGATGATTATTGCCACCACCGTAACCGTGGTGCAATTATTGATGAACGCTTATACCTATACGCTCTATCAAGCACTCGGGATTTTTATTCCTTTAATTGTGACCAATTGTATTGTGATTGGTCGTGCAGAAGCCTTTGCCTCTAAAAATAGCGTTGCACATGCTGCCTGGGATGGTTTTTCAATGGGATTAGGCATGGCATTAAGTATCACCGTATTAGGTGCGTTACGTGAAATCTTAGGTCAAGGTACCCTTTTTGAGGGCATTGAAAACTTATTTGGCCAAGGTGCGAAATTCCTTACATTACATATTTACCAAACGGATAGCAGCTTTTTACTCTTTATTCTTCCTCCAGGTGCATTTATTGGATTAGGCATCCTACTGGCGATTAAAAACCGAATTGATATGAAAAAATGAATCAAGCTAAACGAATTGAAATTCTCACTCGACTTCGGGAGCAAAACCCGCATCCCACCACGGAATTAGAGTATAATTCGCCTTTCGAATTACTCATCGCCGTGATCTTATCGGCCCAAGCCACCGATAAAGGTGTCAATAAAGCGACGGCAAAATTATTCCCTGTAGCAAATACACCACAAGCCATTTTAGATCTTGGCTTAGAGGGTTTAAAAGAATACATTAAAACCATCGGGCTTTATAACAGCAAAGCAGAAAATATCATTAAAACCTGCCGTGATTTAGTTGAGAAACACAACGGTGAAGTACCTGAAAGCCGTGAAGCCTTAGAAGCCCTTGCTGGTGTCGGCAGAAAAACAGCGAATGTGGTATTAAATACCGCTTTCGGTCACCCGACTATTGCTGTGGATACCCATATTTTTCGCGTATGCAACCGCACGAATTTTGCCCCTGGTAAAGATGTGGTAAAAGTAGAAGAAAAACTGCTCAAAGTTGTGCCTAAAGAATTTAAAGTCGATGTGCATCACTGGCTTATTTTGCACGGGCGTTATACATGTATTGCCCGCAAACCTCGTTGCGGAGCTTGCTTAATTGAAGATCTCTGCGAATACAAAGAAAAAACAGATTATTAAACGAGTACAATTAAACGGAATATATTATGACAACAAACAATCAATCTCGCCAAACGTGGTCTAGCCGACTAACTTATGTGCTCACCGTTGCGGGAGCGACAGTCGGCTTTGGGGCAACATGGCGCTTTCCTTATTTAGTGGGTGAAAATGGCGGTGGTGCCTATGTACTCCTCTTTTGTATTGCGATGATTGTGATTGGTATCCCGATGATTTTAGTGGAAAACGTCATCGGTCGCCGTTTACGTGTGAATTCCATTGATGCCTTTGGCGATAAAATCCAAGATAAAGGTAAAAACATCTCCAAATATTGGAAAATTATCGGCTATATGGGGCTTCTCGGCGCATTTGGTATCATGGCCTATTATATGGTGCTTGGTGGTTGGGTGATGTCTTATATCATCAGCCTGATTAATAATACTCTTGATATTTCCGCACCAATTACAAAAGAAGTAGCCAAAGATTTCTACGATTTACACATCAGCAACAGTCCATGGGAAATCATGCTTTACACCTTCCTGTTCGTGGCGGTGAATTACATTATTTTAGCGAAAGGTATCATTGGTGGGATTGAACGTTCCGTGAAATACTTAATGCCGTTGCTCTTTATTTTCCTAATTGGTATGGTGATTCGTAACCTCACTTTACCTGGTGCAATGGAAGGCGTGACTTTCTACTTAAAACCTGATTTCAGCAAAATCACCCCTAAATTATTCATCTTCGTATTAGGGCAAGTGTTCTTCGCATTAAGCCTTGGTTTCGGTGTATTAATTACTCTCTCAAGCTATTTAAATAAAGAAGAAAACCTTATTCACACAGCCGTTATTACAGGCTTCACAAATACTATTATCGCTGTGTTATGTGGTTTTATGATCTTCCCATCATTATTCACATTCGGCATTGAACCTAACGCCGGGCCAACCTTGGTTTTCCAAAGTTTACCAATTGTATTCTCACATTTATGGGCGGGTAAATTCTTTGCTATTGTGTTCTTCGGTTTATTGCTTATTGCGGCATTAACCACATCAATCACGATTTACGAAGTCATCATCACCGCATTACAAGAAAAACTCAGAATGCGCCGAGGCAAAGCGATTTTTGTTACCTTAATGGGGATTTTCTTATTAGGTAACGTGCCATCTATTCTAGGTGATAACCTTTGGAAAGATTTCACCATTTTCGGTAAAAGCATTTTCGATGCCTTCGATTTCGTCAGCGGAAATATTCTCTTTATGCTGACCGCACTTGGCTGTGCCATTTTCGTTGGTTTCGTGTTAAAAGATGATGCCAAAAAAGAGCTATCACCAATGCCAAATTCACTTTTCACCACAATTTGGTTTAACTATGTGAAATTTGTGGTTCCTGTGATTATTTTGGTGATTTTTATTAGTAATATGTAATAAAAAAACCGAGCTATTTAGCTCGGTTTCTTTTTTATCAATGCCCTATTTTGCTTCAGCTTGGAGCTTTTTCTCTTCAAGTTCTTCCCACCGCATAAATGCCGTCTCAAGTTCTGCTTCGGTATCCGCTAATTCTTTAAGTTTCACATCCGTTACATCATGGGCTTGTTGGAAAAAGTGAGGGTCACCAATTTCAGCTTGAAGTGCGGTGATTTTCTCTTCCAATTCTTCCAATAATTGTGGTAGCTGTTCTAACTCACGTTGTTCTTTATAAGAAAGTTTAACGGATTTCGGCTTTTGAGAAACAACGTCATTTTTAGCCGCACTTTCTTGTACTTTTGGTGCTTCTTTTTTGACTTTTTGCGCTTCTTGCTCTGCTTTCATCGCCAAATAATTGGCTTGTTGTCCTTTTGCATCAAAGAAACCGCCTACGTATTTATTTAATACGCCGTCACCTTCAAAGAAATAACACTCCGTCGCGACGTTATCAATAAACTGACGATCATGGCTGACAATCAATAAGGTGCCTTGATAATCGGTGAGGATTTCTTCCAATAATTCTAAGGTTTCTACATCCAAGTCATTGGTTGGTTCATCGAGAATCAGCAAGTTATTCGGTTTCAGTAATAATTTAGCCAATAACAAGCGATTACGTTCACCACCAGAAAGGGCTTTTACGGGTGTCATTGCTCGTTTTGGTGGAAATAAGAAATCCTGCAAATAGCCCAACACATGACGTTTTACACCATTAACCTCAATATCCTGCTTGCCATCAGCAACGTTATCCATCACTGTTTTTTCTGGATCAAGATCAGCACGATATTGGTCAAAATAAGCGATATCTAATTTTGTACCGCAATGAATGCGACCACTGGTTGGCTTGATTTCACCTAATAAAAGTTTAATAAATGTGGTTTTTCCGCAGCCATTTGGGCCAACCAATGCAATTTTATCGCCACGTAAAATGGTCGTGCTGAAATCTTTGAGCAGCTGTTTGCCTTCAATCTCATAGCTTACATCTTCCATTTCAAATACGATTTTGCCTGAACGACTTGAGTTATCTAATTGTAACTTAGCAGTCCCCATCACCTCACGACGTTGGCGGCGTTCTTCACGCATGGCTTTTAAGGCGCGCACTCGTCCTTCATTACGCGTACGACGAGCTTTAATACCCTGACGAATCCAAACCTCTTCTTGTGCTAAACGCTTATCGAAAAGCTCGTTCTGTAACGCTTCGACACGTAAGTTTTCTTCTTTCGTGGTGAGGTATAAATCATAATCACCAGGATAAGACACTAATTTACCGCGGTCTAAATCCACAATACGAGTTGCCATTTTGCGGATAAAAGAACGGTCATGAGAAATAAACACAATGCTTCTGGTAAATTCTAATAAGAAGTTTTCTAACCATTCAATTGCATCCACATCCAAGTGGTTAGTCGGTTCATCTAATAACAAGACATCAGGATTACACACCAACGCACGAGCAAGAGCGGCTTTACGCAACCAACCACCAGATAAATCCGCTAATTTAGTATCGGGATTTAACTTGAGCTTTTGCAGGACTTCATTGATTTTATTTTCAAACTGCCAACCGTTGGCATGCTCTAATTTAGCCTGCACTTGTGCCAGTTGATTAAGAATTTGGTCACTATAATTTTGTGTCAACTCTTGTGAAATATGGTGATATTCCTTTAACAAATCCGCTAAATGCTCAATCCCTTCCGCCACATAATCAAATACATTCCCTTCAGCGTGGCGAGGCGGGTCTTGTTCTAAACGTGAAACCACTAAATCTTTTTCATACTGCACTTTACCGTCATCCATCGTGACTTGCTGTGCAATAATTTTTAATAAAGTCGATTTACCTGCCCCGTTACGCCCCACCAAACACACGCGCTCATTCGGTTCAATATGCAATTCGGCGTGATCAAGTAAGGGGTGATCACTAAAAGAAAGATAAGCGTTAGTTAAACTAATTAATGCCACAAAATTGTCCTATAAATTCAAAATATCAATAAAAATAACCGCACTTTAAAGCTGGTGATAAACCTTTAAGGCATAAGCATCTGACATGCCCGCGATATAGTCACAAATAATACGTTTTTTGCCCTGTTCTGGCGCATTTCTCCAACGATTAGCGGTATTCGTTGGCAATAAACGCTCTGGGTCAGACTCAAAAATCTGAAACATTTCCGTGAGAATGCGTTGGCCTTTATATTCAATACGTTGCGTTTCCACATGACGAATCACGTATTTCCACACAAACTTTTTAAATACATTTAATGCAGCAATCACATCTTGCGGTAGTTCTGCGTTATAACGTAACAAAGGCTCATCAAAATTATCGGTGACTTTCCAACGCACATGGGTAATAAAGAAATTCACTAATGCACCAATGGCATTTTTACGCTCGAAATGATGGTTGGAGAATAATCGTTGGCTGACTTGTTCTATATTTTTTGCTAACCAATCTGAAGGAATCGTTTTAAGTTCATCCAATGCTTCTTGCCACTGATGTTGATTTACTACACCGGTCACAATCGCATCTTCTAAATCATGCACGCCATACGCAATATCGTCTGCCAACTCCATAATACTGCAATCTAAAGATTTAAATTGTGTTTTTAAAAACTCGGCAGGATTTGACCGCACTTTTTGAAATGAGCCAAACAAAGTGCGGTCATTTTCAGAAAGATTTTGCAACAGCCAATCAAACATTGTGACGTCATCACGGAATAACCCTTTTCCTGGTTTCCAATCACTAATTTTGACATAACGCGGATCAGCGTTTTCAGTATGCGGCAACTGGGCATATTGAGGGGAAGATAAGTCTAAAATATTCGGATATTTCACCACGCCTAAAATAGCACGACGCGTTAAATTCATCCCTGCCGTTTCAGTATAAGGCTCAAGTTTAGTAATGATACGAAATGTCTGCGCATTACCTTCAAAACCACCGTGGTTACGCATCATATAATTAAGCGCCACTTCCCCACCATGACCAAATGGTGGATGGCCAATATCATGCGCAAAGCACAAACTTTCAATTAAATCATTACTTGGTAATAAAAGCTTGAGTTGTTTCTGTAATTCACTTTTTTCAATATGAAGCTGGTCTGAAATAGCAACATAACTTTCCGCAAATTTTAATTGGGAAACAAGGCTGCTACCGATTTGTGCCACTTCAAGGGAATGAGTTAAACGAGTACGATAAAAATCATTTTCTCCCACAGCATGAATCTGTGTTTTTGCTTGTAAACAACGGAAAGCGGCGGAATGTAAAATCCGCCCGCGATCACGACGAAATGGCGGTCGGTGATCTTTTTCGCGAGGCGGATCAGGAAGGAAACGTTCAGTCCAAAAATCAGCTAATTGGGTTCTCATAAAAATAGATGGATAACTTTGAATACTAAGGGCGCTAAAATTGAGCTCATAATACCGCAAAGTACCAAAGAAATCGAACTATAACTCCCCGCTTTCGGATCGGCTTCCATACAGCTTACCGTACCTAATGCGTGAGAAACCGCACCAACAGATAAACCGACCGCTTCTTGTTGTTTAATCCCAACTTTTTTCAAGATGAGATAACCAAAAACTGACCCTTGTAAACCGGCGACAACCACACCTACCGCCGTCACGGCAGGAATGCCGCCTAAATGTGAAGCCACTTCCATTGCAATTGGCGTAGTAATTGATTTTGGTAATACCGTCGCGACCATTTCAGGGCTTGCACCTAAAATAATAGCAAAAATAGCCCCGGTAAACATGGAGAATATTGAGGCCAATGCGACTACTGAAAGGATAATTTTCCATTGTTTCGCAATTTGACGAATTTGTTCATACAACGGTAATGCCAGAGCAACAATACTCAATCCTAATAAATTATTAATCGGCGCATTGCCTGCCATATAATCATCATAAGGAATACCGCTAACCACTAAAATTAGCACAAGAATGGATACTGTTAGCACAAAAGTATTGAAAATCATCGATTTCCAACGTTTACTAATTTGTAGTGCGAGCCAAAATCCGAAAATCGTTAAACCGGTATAAAGATAAATTGCATACTGCATAATAAAACCTTAGTCTGCTTGAAGATTACGTTTTTCCAATACTTTTTTACGTTTATGGCTAAAAGATTGTTTGTAAAATAAATAGTTTCCTATAAATGCAATCACAAAAAGTGTTAAAAAGGTACTAAGAATATTTGGAATGAGTAAAATTTTCCATTGCGCAACGAGTAAATCATAATACTTGATAATGCCAACACTCACTGGTACAAAAAGCACCGCCATGTAGCGAATCAGCAAGCTAGAACCGAAATAAATCCATTCCAGATGAATCACATGGGTTGTTAAACCTAAAAAAAGTAACAATAACCCCCAAATGCTGCCTGGAATTCCCACTGGGATATAGTAAGAAATCAAATTGCCGAGTAGTAACATAATGTATAAAATGATGAGCGAACGAGCGAGTTGAACGCCTTTTTGGAGTAACATATTTCCTCTATCAACTTTTTTAATAATAATTAAAATTTATTTTACGCTTTTTTGTTAAAATTACCCATTCATTTTAGCTAAATTTTGCGATGCAGATCAAAGAAATTCCAAATGATTAGAAAATTCTTCTTATTTTTAACCCTAATTTTAACCGCACTTTGGACACAATTTTCAGTAGCGGCTGAACGCCAAATGGCGTGCTGGGTTGTTGGTGTAAGTGATGGCGATACCTTAACTTGCCTCTTACCCACTAAAAAACAACTCAAAGTGCGATTACAAGAAATTGATGCTCCGGAAAAAGGTCAACCGTTTGGAAAGAAAGCTAAACAATATCTTTCCCAGCTGGTTTTCAAACAAAATGTGACGTTGTCGGTTTCTGGTTACGATCGCTACCAGCGTATTTTGGCAACAGTTTACCTGCAAGAACAAAACATTAACTTAGAAATGGTAAAAAACGGTATGGCGTGGGTTTATCCGCAATATGCTAAAAATCCACTCTACTTTCAAGCTCAAGATTTTGCCCAACAACAAAAAATTGGCTTATGGCGTGATCCTAACCCTACCGCCCCTTATGAATGGCGCAAACAGAACAAAGCAGGTAAACATGGAGGTCAACATGGCTTTTGATTATCAATCATTTAAAAATGAATTTCCTTATTTTAAATCGCCAAATGCTGTGGTCTATCTGGATAATGCGGCAACAGCACTAAAACCTCAAGCATTAATTGATGCAACAAGTACTTTTTATCAATCAGCTGGCTCCGTACATCGTAGTCAGTACGAAGCCGCACAAACGGCACAATATGAAAATGCTCGTCACTTAGTGAAAACCTTAATTAATGCGGAAGATGAAAAAGCCGTAATTTGGACTTCCGGGACGACACATAGCATTAATTTGGTTGCCAACGGTTTGCTCCCCTCTTTGAATGTAGATGATGAGATTTTAATTAGCCAAGCGGACCATCATGCAAATTATGTCACGTGGCATGAAACAGCGAAAAAAGGTGGAGCGAAAATTCAAGTGCTGCCTATTTTGGATAATTGGCTAATTGATGAAAATGCCTTAATTGCAGCATTGAATGAGAAAACCAAATTAGTAGCTCTCAATTTTGTTTCCAACGTAACGGGAACGGAACAACATATCCAACATTTAATTCAACTAATCCGCCAACATAGCAATGCGCTCGTTTTAGTCGATGCCGCTCAGGCTATTAGTCATATACAGATTGATTTACAGGCATTAGATGCGGATTTTGTTGCCTTTTCGGCACACAAAATTTATGGTCCCAACGGCATTGGCATACTAAGCGGAAAATTAAGCTCACTTTCCCTGCTACAACCACTTTTTTACGGCGGGAAAATGATTGAGCGCGTCTCCCATGAATGTATTACCTTTGCTGATTTGCCTTATCGATTAGAGGCCGGCACACCGAATATTGCTGGCGTGATTGGCTTTGGTGCGGTGCTAGATTGGCTCAAAAAATGGGATTTTCAGGCAGCTGAAGCTCATGCCGTTGAGCTTGCTAAACAAAGTAAAGCGCGGTTAAAAAACTATCCGAATTGTCGTTTATTCAATTCACCGCAACCGAGTTCAGTAGTATGTTTTGTTTTTGATGGGATTGCGGCATCCGATCTTGCTACCCTCTTAAGCGAACAAAAAATTGCGTTACGCGTTGGTGAACATTGTGCTCAACTTTATTTAGCCCGCCTTGGTGAGCGCACCACATTACGACTTTCTTTTGCACCTTATAACAGCCCACAAGATGTGGACGCTTTTTTTGCGGCATTAGATAAATCCTTAGAGTTATTAACATGCTAGAAAACATTAAACAGGCAAAAAATTGGGAAGATCGCTACCGTTTTATTATTCAAGCCGGTAAGCATCTCCCTCAACCTTCTCCTGATGAATTGACTCAAATGCGATCAATTCAAGGCTGTGAAGCGGGACTTTGGTTTAAGGCTATTCCACAAAATGATGATACGTTTCAATTTCAAGCTTACAGCGAGGCACGCATTATGAATGGTCTGTTATGGTTGTTGTTACAAAACATCGACGGCCAAACGCGAGACCAATTACAACAATTTAATATTCGTCAATTTTTTGATGAGCTTGGTATTGCCTCTCGCTTAAGTGAAACCCGCTTAAACGGTTTAAAACAAATCGAAGAAATCTTACACAATCTGTAATTATGTATCTGATCGAACCTTTTTTTAAATTGACCGCCTTAGAAAATGATATTGGGCAACAAAGCCGTTTGCTCAATGCCGTCATCGACCAATGGCGTTATAACGGACAAATTATCGGCCGTGAAATCCCGCTTTATTTGATGGAGGAAGACAGCGAACAAGGTTTTGCAATGCGCGTTATTTGTCCTGAGCAAGATAGCCTTTTGCCCGAGAACAATAACCAAACTGTGAATCTGGCGATGGAAAATGCTGAAAAGTGCGGTCTAAATTTTCAAGGTTTTCAAATTATTGCCGATGATTTAAATGCTGACAGTACAGCTGAATGTAGCCGACCTGCATGGCAGATGCTCTACACCACACATTTACAATCTTGCTCACCATTGCACAGTGGAGAAGATTTTTCCCCAATCCCACTTTATAAACAGCTAAAAAATCAACCGCACTTAAGCCAAGATTTGATTAAATGGCAGGAAAATTGGCAGGCTTGCGATCAGTTGCAAATGAATGGTTCGGCTTTAGAAAAAGAATCATTAAACGAAATCTCCGAGGTTAATAGCACACTCAGCAAACATGGACGCTACCTTGCTGCTGAAATCGAAAAAGAAAGCAACATACCGACCTATTATTATTTATACCGAGTCGGTGGCCATTCTTTAGAATCGGAACAAAAACGCTGTTGCCCGCAATGTGGTGGCGATTGGACATTAGACGCACCACTATTTGATGTAATTTACTTTAAATGCGACCAATGTCGATTAGTCTCGAATGTGTCGTGGAATTTTTTGTAAAATAGATTTCATTTACATTATTTTATGTCTACTAACCTAAAATTTCTACTGGTTTCCCCTACTATGAAGATTTTATACCCTATCTTATTCACTATATTTTTATTGTAAAATATTTCTTTAACTGTATAATAAAAAATTTTAAATATAATCTCAAACCTTAATTATTATGAAAATTATTTTACAAAAAAGGAAATAAAAATGAATAATTATTTAAAAAAACTCTTTAGTTTAATAAAAAAACATTACAAGTGTATTATTGCATCATTAATATTATTACCAATTTTATTCGTATATGTAGCTTCAAATTTCTTATCTGCAGAGCAACATAGGAAAATAGGTGCTTTTTTGGGTGATGAATTTGACAAATTTTACCTAATATGGGATGACTGCAGCAAGATTCCATTAAATAAATTTAAAAATTATACAATTGGGCTGTATAGAGGTGATAAACAAGGAGCATATCAGAAAACTCTTGACCTTTATAAATCTGGAGACATAGATTATATAAGAACTGATTTATTTTCCTTACTATTACGTCCCGATATGTATTGTCGATTAGAAGGTACTCAATTGATTTCAGAACATCAATATAATATGGAAAAAATTATAGATGAAATATTACCAGAACAGCTTCTTATAAAGGATCATTTTGATAGAGTTAAAAATTATTGGGCCTCAGATGATAATAGTTCTAACGATACTGATATTATGGCTGATTTAATCATATATTATAATTATTTCAAAAATCAAAATGTTAGTAAATTAATTGATGAAGCATTAGAGTATTGCAAATTAGGCAATCCTTGTAAACATCTAGGATATTCAATAGTAAAATGCTTTACTAATAGCGATTATGAAACATTAAACTATTGTAACAACTACAATATTTTAACTCTTGAATCCACTTATAATTTATATAATTACCTAAATAAAACTTATCCAAATGAACCAATATTCGAATATATCCTCACCTTATATAAAATAGTTAAAAACGCCTCAAACAAGAATACTACTGTTTTAAATAATTTATTAAAAACAGGAGAAATGAAAGCATTAGCAGAAAAGGGGAATGGGTATGCAGTTGCTCTTTTTGGTTTTCCTGGATATTCATACCAAGAATTAAAGAATTTCTATGAATTATATAGAAGACATTCTGAAGATTCATTTTTATTTACCCTAAATTTGATATTAGCTAAATTAGCAACAAAAACAGGCTTAGATGTAGACCCCGAATTTCAAAAATATGCAATACAAATATGGTGTAGCGATAAATCAAGTTACTTTTGTCTTGAAAAGCTAGGTAATATTTATTTTGAAAAAGCAAATTATAGTGAAGCAAGAAAATATTATGAGGAATTAACTTCGACATATCGACCAGAGACATTAAGCACCCCTATCTTCCGTTTAGGATTGATTTACCAAGAAGGAGCTGAAGTTCGACAAAATAATCAAAAAGCATTAGAGTATTTTGGTATAGCTTGTGATAACGGACATCAAAAAGCATGTTATAAATACAAAGAGGTAAATGAAAAACTATCTACTAACAATAATTAAATCTGACGAAACCGAGCTAGCCTATTTGCTCGGTTTTTTTATTAATTTATAATGTAATAATCAAGTCAGTTATTTTTTAGAATCAAATGAACTATCAAGATAAAAGCCTTCAATCTTTAAAACTCGGTCAAGCAACAGAATATGCAGCAAATTATGACCGCACTTTGTTACAACCGGTGCCTCGTAAACTCAATCGTGATGGCTTGGGCATAACCGAACAACAGCCATTTACCCATGGCGCCGATATTTGGACGGCCTATGAAATATCTTGGTTAAATCCAAAAGGTTTACCACAAGTAGCTATTGCCGATGTGGAAATTGATTATCGCAGTGAAAATTTAATTGAATCGAAAAGCTTTAAACTCTATTTAAACAGTTTTAATCAAAGCCAATTTGCTGATTTTGCTGCCGTAGAACGTACTATGCGTGAAGATCTAAGCGATTGTGCTCAAGGTGAGGTCAAAGTACGCTTACATCCATTATCCCACTATCAAGGACAACGTATTGATACGTTAACGGGCGATTGCATTGACGAACAGGATATTGAAATCCACAGCTACGAATTTGATGCAGACATTTTGCAAAATTGCACGTCCGATAACGTGGTGGAAGAAACCTTAGTGAGCCATTTATTGAAATCTAACTGTCTTATCACCAGTCAGCCGGATTGGGGAACCGTGCAAATTCATTATGTGGGTAAACAAATCGATCGCGAAAAACTTCTCCGCTACATCGTGTCTTTCCGTCAACATAATGAATTTCACGAGCAGTGTGTCGAGCGTATTTTCTGTGACTTGATGCATTACGCCAAACCAGAAAAACTCACCGTTTATGCGCGTTATACGCGCCGTGGTGGATTGGATATTAATCCATTCCGCTCTAACTTTGAGGCAATTCCGCAAAATTTACGCTTGGCAAGACAATAAGTCACAAAATAAAAGTGCGGTAAAAATCAACCGCACTTTTTTGTTTTATATATGTCGTAAATCGTGAGCTTGTTGCAATAACTGACGACTTTCTTGCAAGAATTGATCGGAATATTCCCCAAACCATTTTCTCACTTGATGGAAAGCATCAATAAATCCTTGGCGATCGCCTTTTTCAAAGAATTGTAACGCCTCCTCATAAGTTTGTTTCAAGCTTTCAATCACATCTAAATTTTCTGGCTTATCCATAATAATATCGGCATAAAGTGCCGCATCTTGAGCAAATAAACGACCAATCATGGCTAATTCCAAACGATAAATCGGGGAAGATAATGCCAATAAATTGCTTAAATTGACGGGCTGTTTAGAAAGATGCAGACCATTCGCAAAAGTGGAAAAGTGACGCAATGCTTGAATGTACGTCATATTGTGATCATGCTCAGCAGCATCAATTTGATAAATTTTTGCACCCCAGATTTGAATTTGCTCTAGCAACCATTCATAACGCTCACTAAAGCGCCCATCACAACGCACAACCACTTGTTTTGCCATGCTAGCAATATCGGGACCAAACATTGGATGCAGCCCAACTACTGCCCCTTTATGCACCTCTAACATTTTAGCTAATGGTGCTCGTTTCACGGAGGTGAGATCCGCCAATAGCATATTTTCTGTTAAATAAGGTTTTAAACGTTCTATTGTTTCTAACGTGTGATCAATCGGCACTGAGACAATAACAACATCCGCATTCGTTAAAATGCGTTCTGCCACATCCCAATCATCTCGGTCTAAAATAGAAATAGGATAACCGGAAGCACGTAAATAACGGGCAAATAACTGCCCCATTTTTCCGTAACCGCCGACAATAACAATTTTGTTAATGGCTGGATTCAGGGTTTTAAAACCAAATTGATTTTCATTGGAGTAAGATTCACGCATGAAACGACGCAGCACATCTTCGATGAGTTGTGGAGAGATTCCCGCTTTCGCCGCTTCTTCTCGGCGTGCTTGTAGCATGGCTAATTCACGCTCTGGTGCATAAATCGGTAAACCTTTTTCATGCTTTACTTCACCGACTTGGGTTACCAGTTCTAGGCGTTTAGCAAAAAGTTGAATCAGTTCGCGATCGAGTGCATCAATTTCTTGACGTAAATGGTTAAGGGCATCCATAATTCACCTGTAATATCTTATTTACATAGATTGCAATTAAAAGGTTACAGGTGAGATTACTGGAATTAAAACAGAAAGGCAAATGATTAGAGAGATTGTGTAATCAGACGTTGCGGACGAATCACATTGTTATCATCTACAAAAGCCACGCCTAAAAAGATATTCTCGTCAGAAAACAACCGCACTTGACCATGTAATTTGGCTTCATTAGCAAATTTGACACGTTGTCCAAAGCCGATACCTTTACTTTGCTCGGCATTTAGCTGTAATGCGGGTAATTTACTGACCGCTGTATCTGTCGGTAAAAGATGTCGATCAAGTTGTGCAAGATCACCTTGCTCTGCAAGCGCCTGCAAAGCATCCCATGTCATCATCTTTTCTGTTGGATAATCCGCAACCGCAGTTCGACGTAACACTGTCACATGAGCACCACAAAATAACACTTCACCTAAATCATCCACTAAAGTACGGATGTAAGTTCCTTTAGAACAATGCACTTCTAAGGTTAGAAAAGGTGCTTGATACTCGATAAAGTTTAGCTCAAAAATTGTGATAGGACGTGCTTCACGTTCTACCGTAATGCCTGCGCGAGCATACTCATACAATGGTTTTCCATTGTGTTTTAATGCAGAAAACATGGTAGGCACTTGCAAAATATCACCGCGGAATTGTTCAAGTGCGGTCAAAATTTGTGATGTTTCCACGTTTACAGGGCGCGTTTCGACCACTTGTCCTTCTGCATCCGAGGTATCCGTACGTTCACCTAATTTTGCTGTGACCACATAGCGTTTATCTGCATCTAATAAAAACTGGGAAAACTTTGTCGCTTCGCCTAAGCAAATAGGCAGCATACCGGTTGCTAATGGATCGAGCGCACCAGTATGTCCTGCTTTATTCGCTTGGAATACGCGTTTCACTTTTTGCATAATGTCATTAGATGACATACCTTGAGGCTTATCTAATAAAAATACGCCATCAATATCACGTCCACGCTTACGAGGTCTCAACATTAGTCATTTTCCTCAACGTGTTTTTTCTCGTCTTCACATATTACGTTTGTCACCAAATTAGACATACGCATCCCTTCGACTAAGGATTGATCGTAGAAGAAACGAATTTCCGGTACAATGCGTAAACGCATTGCTTTACCCACTAATGAACGGATATAAGGTGCTGCTTTTTCTAACCCTTTCATGCCTTGTGCAATCGCCACCTCATCATGATCAAACAAAAATGTGACAAACACTTTTGCATAAGCTAAATCGCTTGATACTTCCACATCTGACACGGTTACCATGCCAATACGGGGATCTTTTACTTCCCGTTGTAAAATGATGGCGATTTCTTTTTGTAATTCTTGTGCAACACGATCGCTGCGTTTAAATTCTCTTGCCATAATATTTCTCTTATTAAAAAGCGGTCAAAAATACGTTGAATTTTGACCGCTCTTTTTATTGATTAGATTGAACGTTTAATTTCAACGACTTCAAACACCTCGATTTGGTCGCCGACTTTTACGTCATTGTAGTTTTTAACGCCGATACCACATTCCATACCATTACGGACTTCAGAGACATCATCTTTAAAGCGACGGAGAGATTCCAATTCACCTTCAAAGATTACCACGTTATCACGTAATACGCGGATTGGGTTGTTACGTTTTACTACACCTTCGGTCACCATA
Source organism: Haemophilus sp. (assembly GCA_019423025.1). Lineage (GTDB taxonomy): Bacteria > Pseudomonadota > Gammaproteobacteria > Enterobacterales > Pasteurellaceae > Haemophilus_D. The sequence continues at coordinate 61,842 of JAHZCD010000001.1, forward strand.
CAACCTGCGATTGCACCAAATTTCGGATGTTTGAACACATCACGCACTTCAGCCAAGCCAATGATTTCTTGTTTGAATTCAGGTTGTAACATACCGCTCATCGCTGCTTTCACATCATTTAATAGTTCATAAATGATAGAGTAATAACGAAGGTCAATATTTTCTGCTTCGATAATACGGCGAGCAGAAGCGTCCGCACGTACGTTAAAGCCAACAATAATCGCATTAGAGGCTGCCGCTAGGGTTGCATCAGTTTCAGAAATACCACCGACACCAGAACCAACAACTTTCACTTTCACTTCATCAGTAGAAAGATCTTGTAACGATTGAATAATCGCTTCCACAGAACCCTGTACGTCTGCTTTCACGATGATATTTAGTTCAGCAACATCACCTTCAGCCATATTACTAAACATATTTTCAAGTTTCGCTTTTTGCTGACGAGCAAGTTTCACTTCACGGAACTTACCTTGACGGTGTAACGCCACTTCACGTGCTTTTTTCTCATCACGTACTACAGTTGCTTCATCACCCGCTGCAGGTACACCAGAAAGACCTAACACCTCAACAGGGATAGATGGGCCGGCTTCATCGATTTCTTTACCGTTTTCATCGCGCATTGCACGAACACGACCGTATTCAAAACCGCAAAGTACGATATCACCTTTACGTAAAGTACCAGATTGAACAAGAATTGTCGCAACCGGACCACGACCTTTATCAAGGTAAGATTCAATCACTACACCGCTTGCCATGCCGTCTTTTACAGCCGTTAATTCAAGTACTTCTGACTGAAGCAAGATGGCATCTAATAAGTCATCAACACCGGTACCTTTCTTCGCAGAAACTGGAACGAATTGCACATCACCACCGAATTTCTCAGAAATCACTTCGTGTTGAAGTAATTCTTGTTCTACTCGGTCTGGATTTGCTTCTGGTTTATCAATTTTGTTCACCGCAACCACTAAAGGCGCACCTGCTGCTTTCGCGTGTTGAATCGCTTCAATGGTTTGAGGCATCACACCATCATCTGCCGCAACAACAAGAACAACGATATCCGTTGCTTTCGCACCACGTGCACGCATTGAGGTAAATGCGGCGTGTCCCGGGGTATCTAAGAAGGTGATCATTTTGCCGTCATCCATTTCTACGTGGTACGCACCGATGTGCTGAGTAATACCACCCGCCTCACCTGCTGCAACTTTCGCTTTACGAATATAGTCAAGCAATGAGGTTTTACCATGGTCAACGTGACCCATGATCGTTACAACCGGTGCACGAGTCACTTTTTCTGCATTAACATCACGATCGCCTAATACTTCTTCTTCGAGTTCATTTTCATTGCGAAGAATCACTTTGTGACCTAATTCTTCAGCCACTAATTGTGCCGTCTCTTGGTCAAGTACTTGGTTAATGGTTACCATTTCGCCCATCTTCATCATAGCTTTGATGATTTCAGTCGCTTTGGTTGCCATTTTATTTGCTAATTCCGCAACGGTAATGGTTTCACCAATAACAACATCTTGTTTCACAACCTGAACAGGTTTTGTGAAGGCTTGTTGTAATGCTGCGCCTTTCTTACCATTTTTACCTTTACCGAATTTACCGTCTTTTTGATTTTTACGGTTAGATTCGCGCTCATTTTTATTGCCGCCTTTCACGTCATCGCGTTCTTTTTTCGCTTTAGCGACTTTATTTTTGCCGCGACCGCGATTTTCATTACGGCGTTCTTCTTCGTCCTCCGCTTCTAAAGCATAACGAGAGCTTAAATTGTAATCAGTATAATCTTCTGATGCGCTTTCATTGCTTGACGTATCCGCTTCAGCATAACGTTTAGCATCTTCAGCAGCTTTACGCGCTTGCTCTTCTGCCTTTTTGCGAGCCAGCTCTTCCGCTTTGCGACGAAGTTCTGCTTCTTCCGCTTTACGTTTTTCTTTTTCTGGATCAACAGATTTAGGTTTATTTTCAACCGCTGGTTTCGCTGCCTTTTCTGCTTCAACCTTGGCTTTCTCAGCTTTCGCTTTTTCTGCTGCAGCTTTTTCAGCAGCTAAACGTGCTTTTTCTTCTGCCGCTTTCTTCTCTGCTTCTTGCTGTGCTTTTAATTTTTCTGCCTCAGCAGCTTTTCGGGCAGCATCTGTTGGCACAGTGCGTTTTTTACGAACTTCAACTTGTACCGCTTTTGCTTTACCGCCAGCTGTTGTACTGCTTACGGTTGTTTTTGTTCTGCGTTGAATACTTAGTTTTTTCGGTGCATTCGCATCCGCATTTTTTACATCTTCAGTCATTATTAAACTCCTTACTCTTCGCTAAACCAGCAAATATTACGCGCAGCCATAATAAAGTCAGCGGCTTGCTCTGCGGTTAATTCTTCGATATCAGCTAAATCATCTACACCTTGCTCAGCAAGTTCTTCAAGCGTAGTAATTTGTTTTTCAGCTAATTTAAAGGCAATGTGACGATTCATCCCTTCAAGATTTAATAAACGATCTTCAATATTCGCTTTTTTCAAGGCTTCTTCTTCAGCTGCAGCAGCTGCAGTAATCGCATCTTTTGCACGACCTTGTAACTCTTCGATAAGATCTTCATCTTCTAAACCATCAATTGCAGTTAGCTCGCTTACTGGAACATAAGCCACTTCTTCTAAAGAAGTAAAACCTTCATCCACTAAGATTTGAGCAAACTCTTCATCAAGACCCAATTTATCCATGAATAAATTTAATACTTTGGTATCTTCTGCTTGATGTTTTTCATTTAATTGCTCGGTGGTCATAACATTTAATGTCCAACCGGTTAATTGTGTCGCTAAACGTACGTTTTGACCGTTACGACCAATTGCTTGTGCTAAGTTGTCAGCATTGACCGCAATATCCATTGAGTGATTATCTTCATCCACAATGATTGAAGTCACATCAGCCGGCGCCATTGCATTAATCACATATTGTGCCGGATTATCATCCCAAAGTACGATATCCACACGTTCTCCACCTAACTCATTGGTAATTGCTTGAACGCGTGCACCACGCATACCCACACATGCACCAACTGGGTCGATACGTTTATCATTAGATTTCACCGCAATTTTCGCACGAGAACCTGGATCACGTGCCGCACCACGAATTTCAAGCATTTCTTCGCCGATTTCTGGTACTTCAATACGGAATAACTCGATTAGCATTTCAGGTTTCGCACGAGTCACAAATAGTTGTGCCGTTTTGCTTTCTGGATTTACTTTATAAAGCACACCACGAACACGGTCGCCAGGACGGAAGTTTTCACGTGGAAGCATATCTTCACGCATAATCACGGCTTCTGCTTTATTGCCTAAATCTAAAATAATGCTTTCACGGTTTACTTTTTTCACTGTACCCGTAACAATCTTACCTTCTTCAGAACGGAATTGCTCAACTACTTTTGCACGTTCTGCTTCACGGATTTTAGTGCTGATTACTTGGCGAGCAGTTTGCATTGCAATACGGTCAAATGCGATAGACTCAATTTGGTCTTCAACATAATCACCAAGTTGAACATTCGGATCTTCAAATTGTGCCGCTTCTAATGTCATTTCTTTTGTTGGCACTTTAACTTCATCAACCACCAACCAACGACGGAATGTATCAAATTCACCCGTTTTAGGGTTGATAGACACGCGAATATCGGTTTCATAGTCATATTTCTTCTTCGTTGAAAGTGCAATCGCACTCTCTAACGCTTCAAAAATCTTTTCACGTGGTAATAACTTCTCGTTAGATACTGCTTCAGCAGCTAACAAAATCTCTTTACTCATTTTCCTTTTTCTCCTTTAAAATTTTGCGATTACATTGGCTTTTTGAATGTTGCCAAAAATAAGAACTTGTTCCTGACCATCAACAATAAGTGTCAACATGTCATTTTCAATTTTTTCCAATTTACCTTGCCATTTACGACGATCTAAAACAGGAATACGTAAATGCACAGCGATATCCTCGCCCACATAACGTTGGAATTGTTCAAGCGTAAATAGTGGACGATCAAGACCTGGTGATGACACTTCGAGGTTATATTTATCCGCAATTGGATCTTCCACGTCTAAAATCGCGCTCACTTGACGACTTACATCAGCACAATCATCAACGCCTACGCCACCGTCTTTATCAATGAATAAACGTACGGTCATAAAACGACCTGCACGTTGGCATTCAATCCCCCAAAGTTCGCAGCCTAAGTCTTCTACTGCACCTTGAAGCATCTCTTGCAATCTTTGTTCTAATGTTGCCAATTTTTGCTCCTAATCTTAAAATTCAGACATAAAAAAAGGGTTAGGTTCCTCAATGAACCTAAGCCCAGTTTCTAAATTTCTCGTACAAAAAAACCCCAAACTTGGGGTTCTTTTTACTGAACTTGTTATTGGTTGCGGGGGCCGGATTTGAACCGACGGCCTTCGGGTTATGAGCCCGACGAGCTACCAAGCTGCTCCACCCCGCGTCCGAAATATGGGGTGTATTATAGTGTTCTAAATCAAAAGATCAAGCGGTTTCTGCTAATTTTCTTGAAAACCTAAGATTTTTGACCGCACTTTGCTTTATCTTAAAGTGAGAGTTAGAATCCAAAGCCAGTTCCAAGACCTACACCAACGCCCACACCATTACTGCCGCCACCAGCGCCAACACCCACAGAACAAGCGCTTACCAAAGCACTTAATACAGCCACTAAAAATAATTTTTTCATAGATTTTCCTTTGTTAAATGTTCAAATAACCGATAAACGGCCAATAAATCCGTTCGAGCAATTGGTTTAAACGGAAGTAAAAGATAATAAAGCCAGCGAAATCTTCTCATATATGACAACATATCAGCCCAATAAATCGTTGGACAGTGAGATTTATAATAATCAAATAATTCACCAAGCTTTTCATCATCTAAGCCTTTCACACGACACAAACTGTATAAAAATGCTAGCATATCACGTGTAATCAACCAATGTTCATTATGGCTTTTTGAATGGGATTCAAAGTCCATAAAACTAATCTGACCATCTCTCCATGCAATATCTCGTATGGCTGGACGACCATGAATAATGCCTTGTTGATGAAGACTAATCAATATCTCCATCGCTGAATGCAAAATATGTGATTTTTCTGCCCAAGACAATTTTTCATCATTCAGCCAGCTGTTTAATGTTGGCCCCGCATCTTCCAATACTAAATAATCATCTCCGAAATCACATAATTTAGGTACTGGTGCACCAATATTATTCAGGTGCTGAAGAATCTCACATTCTTCTTTAAAATGTTGCTTTGGATGCGGTTTTAATAATAACCATATCCCTTTTAATTGCTCGGGTTGTTTTAACCAATAATGTTTCCCTAAATATTCAAATTGGAAAACACGTTCCCCACGGTGTTTTTCAAGAAGCTTCTGCACATGCTCTTTAAATGACGAAGTCATAATCTCTACTTAAATTTTTATTGTATAGTGAAAAGATAAGCGATACATTCTACAAAATTTTTATTCTTTTTCAATCAAGGAGAAAATATGCATTTTTTGAAAAAAGCGTTCGCTATACTGACTTTAGGCTTCTGCACGCTATCCGTACAAGCCTCTCCCTTCAGTATCAGTGAGCAACAAATTAACCAATATTTAAGTGAAAAAGGCACGATTAATGACAAACTCGGTATTCCAGGATTATTTTCAGTGGATTATGCGCTGAAAGATTTGGTTACTCAAATCGGGCAAACTGAAAGTAATCGTGTTGAAATGAGTGGTTTGGCTGATACGCTTATTCGTTTATCCGGTAAAACCTATCCGGCTAAATTGCATTTAACCTTTGATGCCGTTCCAGAATATAACGCACAAGAAGGTGCGCTCTATTTAAAAAATCTACGAATTTTACGCTGGTCTGGCGAACCTAATAATGTCATGGATCAACTCCAAGACGTTATGCCGCTATTAAGTGATGGTGTTGCTGCACTATTAAGTCGTATGCCGGTTTACACCTTGGATGAAAGCGACATGAAACAAATGCTAATTAAGAAATTTGCCAAAGAAATTAAAGTTGAGAAAGGTCGATTAGAATTAATTGGTGGAATGTTTTAACAATAAGGGCGTATTAAACGCCCTTTTTTATAACTCAATGATAGCGCGCAAACCTTGAATTTGCCCGTTAGCTTCAATATTTTCTAATCGGAAACGGTAATGATGCAATTCCGCTATTCTTGCCACAATAGACAATCCAAGCCCACTTCCCTTTTCATTTTGTCCTGCAGGACGATAAAAACGCTGCCCTAATTTTGCTAATTCTTCTGGCGCAACACCACTGCCATTATCTTCAATAAGAATTTTACGTGGCTGTAAAATCACACGAACCAGAGTGCCTTGAGGGCAATATTTTATGGCATTATCCAATAAGTTTCTCAACATTTGGGCAAGTAATAATGGCTGCCCTTGCTTAACGGCAGGATCTCCCTGATGTTCAAACTGCAATTCGATTTGACGTTGCTGAGCACTGAAATATAACTCACCGATAAGTGAGGTAATAATTTCTGACCAATCAATGGGTTCCTGATGATTTAATTCTTTAAGATTATCTAATCGGGAAAGCGTAAGAAGCTGTTCGATTAATTGAGTTGCTCGGTCGATACCTTGGGTTAAATGCGCTAAGGCCGTTTCACGAGTTTGTGCATCATCGCCAGCTAACTGTGCGACTTCTGTTTGAATACGTAATGCCGCTAATGGACTACGTAATTCATGTGCTGCATCAGAAACAAAGCGGCGTTCTCGCTCTAACTGTTCACTGGTACGCGTGAAAAATTGATTTAAGTTTTGGACTAACGGTAAAGTCTCCGTTGGTACATCATCGGTTTCTAATAACGACACATCACCTGGTCGGCGAGCTTGTACGTTTCGACTCAATCGATTAATTGGTTTTAATGCACGATAAATCACAATAAACGCGACCAATAAGAGTACTGGTAATCCTGCAAACCAAATTCCTGTTTGGCTGAAAACCATTTTATTGACTAACTCTTCACGATATTCTAACTCTTGACCTACGGCGATCACCAATTCACCATTACCAACAGGTTGCCAATAAATCAACCATTCATCGTCATCATCTAAAATATGCTCTTTGCTAAAACCGGTCTTATTTTGAAAAATAAATTTGTCACCATTATCACCATCGGTTAATAATCTTTCACCTTTGTTAGAAAATATGGCAAAGGCCAATGCATCATTATCATAATGACGTTTCTGTGGTTTAAATCCACCACGTGGAAAATTAGCATTTTCATCCAATAAGACATTTTTCAAATCAGAGGTTGCCAAACGCTCGGCAAAAAGCACCTGCTGTGCATTAAACACATCTTTTACTTCTTTTTTGACAACCGTCCAGGCAACAGCCGTGGCAATGCACCACACGCAAAGTACGGTCAAACTTAAACCGATTAAGAGACGAAAACTCAGTCGTTTATTTTTCATTAACTTGTCCTAAAGCATAGCCTACGCCATGTACAGTACGAATAAATTGTTTACCCAGTTTTTGACGCAAATTATAAATGTGTACATCCAATGCACCACTACTTAATTCTTCATCCCAATTTGACAATTTTTCTTCAATGGTCGCACGTGAAAGCACTCGTTCTTTATTCAGCATAAAAAGCTCGAGTAATTTATATTCACGTCCGGTTAATGTAATTTCATCCTCATTCAACCAAGCCTTACGCTGAGCAGGATCGAGTTTAACATTGCCATGCTCAATTTGTGGTTTAACTTGCCCATAACGACGACGAATTAATGCCTGCAATCGCACCACCACTTCCGCCAAGGCAAAGGGTTTGCAAAGATAATCATCGGCACCTTGTTGAATGCCTTTAATGCGTTCATCCAATGTATCACGTGCAGTTAAGATCAATACAGGCACATCTTGATTATTTGAACGCCATTGTTTTAATACATCCAAACCATCTAGTTTAGGCAGGGTTAAATCCAATACCACTGCATCATAAGGCGCGCCGATTAAGGCGTTTAATCCACTTTGCCCATCAGTAAACCAATCTACAATAAAGCCTGATTTCGTTAAACCAATTTGCAGACCATTGCCGATGAGAGGATCGTCTTCTACTAATAAAACTCGCATAATATTGACCGCACTTTTACTTTTCTCAAAACAAAAAATGGCGGGCTTTTGCCCACCACTTCAAATTATATGAATTATTGCGATTTTTCAACGCTAATGACTTCAAGCTCTGCTTTTTCAAAAGCGTCATTATCCAATTTACCGTAAACGCGGATTTTATCCTGAGGTCCCACATTTAAGCCATTCCAAACGCGATTTTTAATTTCCAATTTGATTTGGTCTGTGCCATCAGTGAAAAGATATTCATCACCATCAATTTGTTGAGTGATGTTACCGACTAAGGTAATCATAGAATTATCTTTCGCAGATAATGCTTGTTTAACTGTAAGTTGTTGACCTTGGTTACCACCTTGGAAGCCACCTTGTGCAGTGTTGCCATTAAAACCAGCAAATGCTGCTGAAGTAGATAAAGCTAAAAGGGTTGCTAAAGCTAATTTTTTCATCATGTTCTCCTAAATAAAATTAAGCATAAATAGTCATATTTCAAAGCGAAGGATTATCCTCATTGCCGCCTTGTTGATGCTTATTAAACACAACAAATCTTAATGAAATCTTAAGCAACCTTAAGATTTTTAAATTTTTTTAAAATCACCAACAAAATCGCTCATTCACCAGGTTATCTTGGCGTTCTTTTTCCCATTTCGCTTTATTTTCAGGATTAGCAAAATAGCGGTCTTGCTCAACTAAACGTGCATCAAGTTTTGCCTCTGCTTCTTTTAATGCCAGTTTTCTATCTTGATGCTTACTTGGTAATTGAGGTAAAAACACTGCTTGATACGGATGTTTTTTAGCCCAGTCAATCGCATCTTGCGCCGCTTTGTGTTGCTTATTCAAATCACAGAACGCATATGGATTAACATGCTGTCCCACTAATTGCCCAAATGCCGTGTTATTCGATACCGTCAATTTATCTAAATCCAACACATATAACGCGGTGATTAAACGGTTTTGCCCACGATAAAACCATTTTACCGCTTCATCACGCAAGCCAAAATCATAAGCACGAGCAGAAAGTGCAAACATCGTCATCGGAGAAACAAAATCCACTTTTTTCTCAATAATATTGACCGCACTTTCAAAATCTTTTTGTGTATTTTTCAGTAATAACGCATCAATATCTTTGTTCACATTAATCTGTTCAAGTCGCCCATCTCTGGCATCGTAATAAGGCTTTACATACATATCAATGTGCTTAACCGGCTCTTTTGAAATGGTGCTACAAGCCGTTAATAAAAGTGCGGTTGAAATCCACGTTAATTTTAGAAAGGTTCGCATAGTCTTCCCTTATGATGAATATTAGCTCGCTATATTACAACAAAAGAGCCGTGAGTTTTACTTCTCTTTCTTCTATAATGAGCAAAATTTTGTTTTATTTTGTTTCATGAAAATCCATCTTATTCAGCGCCAAATCACCTTAGATTTTGATAACCAAACTTCCCTGCTTAACTTTTTAGAACAACATCAAATTCACCATGAATATCAATGTCGTTCTGGCTATTGTGGTTCTTGTCGCGTTAAGATCAAAAAAGGCAAGGTTTCCTACGCTGAAGAGCCCCTTGCCTTTATTCAACCCGATGAGATTTTACTCTGTTGTTGTCGGGTGGAAAGTGATTTAGAAATAGAATTATAAATTATTCAAATCCAACACATCTGTCATATCAAACAATCCGTGAGATTGTTTTTCTAGCCATTTACCTGCACGCACTGCGCCATTAGCAAATGTCATACGGCTTGATGCTTTGTGGGCAATTTCAACGCGCTCACCAATATCCGCAAACCAGACACTATGCTCACCCACTACATCAGAGGCACGAATGGTAGAGAAACCAATTTCATCACGTTTGCGTTCGCCTGTAATGCCTTCGCGACAAAATACGCCATGTGTTTTCAAATCACGACCAAGGGTTTTCGCAATGTGTTCGCCCATTGAAAGTGCGGTACCAGATGGTGCATCCACTTTGTGGCGGTGATGTGCCTCAATGATTTCGATATCGCAATAATCGCCCATTACTTTGGCGGCTTTTTCTAATAGTTTAAACACCAAATTCACACCCACACTGAAGTTAGATGCAAATACAATGGCAATTTTTTCTGATGCAGCTTGAATTGCGGCTTTACCTGCATCATCAAACCCCGTGGTACCAATCACCATCTTTTTGTTATTAGCGACACAAAATGCGATATGCTCAAGCGTGCCTTCTGGACGCGTAAAATCAATCAGCAAATCAAAGTTATCTTTTTCTGCGTTTAAATCATCTGATACTTTAATACCTAATGCACCAATACCCGCAAGCTCACCCGCATCTGCGCCAACTAAAGAGGAACCTTTACGCTCAAAAGCAGCACCTAATTCTGCCCCTTCTGCATTATGTACGGCTTGAATTAATTGACGCCCCATTCTTCCGCCTGCGCCGGCGATGGCAATTTTTAATGTCATGTTTTGTCCTTTTTTATCAAATTAAAGCGTGTTGAACACCACTATAAATTAAATAGATTCCGAAGAAAATAAAAATCAGCCCTGCTGCATTATCAATATAGCGACTATATTGGCTATAAAACTGTTTTGCAACAGAACGCGAAAAAAGCACCGAAATGACGTAGAAATATAAAAAGGTTTCTACGGTAATCACGGCAAGTGCGGTCAAAATTTGTGATGTTTCGGTAATATTCACTAAAACCAATGACATCACACTGCTAAAATAAATCACAACTTTAGCATTAGATAAATTGACTAATAAGCCTTTCATAATGCTTGTTAAAGTCGATTGATTTGATGTATTTGCATTCTGCTTTTCATCAAAAACCGCATTGGTTTTCACTTTTGCCATTTTAATGCCAAGATAAACTAAATACGCTCCACCAAACATCATCACAATACTTTGAACAATTGGCATCGTGGCAAAAATAATGGCTAGCCCTAAAACGGCAGCCGTAGCCCAAATTAGTACACCAATGGTAATCCCTATCACGCCACCAATGGCTTCTCGACGAGAACTCATGGCAGAAATTCGGCTGACATAGAAAAAATCTGGGCCAGGCGAAAGTAAACCAACAAGATGAATAATCATCAAATTTAGCATGGCAAGCCTACGATACGTAATATCACAATCACAATAACAGCATAGACTGCGGCTAAAACATCATCCACCATAATCCCAAAACCACTTTCCAGTTTTTGGTCAAAATAACGGATGGGATAAGGTTTTAAAATATCGAAGAAACGAAACAATACAAAGGCAATGACAATCCAAGGTAATGATAAAGTTGGAATCGCGGCTAACACGATAAATACCCCAACAAATTCATCCCAAACAATGGAGCCATGATCATGAGCGCCCATATCATCAGCCGTTTTTTGACATAAATAACAGCCAAGTGCAAAGCAAAGTGCGGTCAAAATTAAGAAGATTTTTAGTCCAAGACAAGCTAATAATGCGGAGCCTAACATCGTTCCGGCTAAACTTCCCCATGTACCCGGAGCAGGACGAATTAATCCTGAACCAAAACCTAATGCAAGTAAATGAACTGGATTTTTTAAGCTAACTTTATCAAGAGGTGAACTATTCATTATTTATCCTTAAAATGATCGAAGCCAGACGGCGCTTGATAATTGATGACACATCCATCTTTTAAAAAAGTAATCTGATTGCTATTTTGCGGAACGATTTTTCCGATACAAGTGCAAGGTACATTTAATAATTGGGACAACTTTTCAATCTTGGCCTTTTTATTTGCAGGAACCGTAAAGCAAAGCTCATAATCTTCCCCGCCACTTAATGCAAATGCTTCTGCCTTTTCTAAGCGATATATTTTTTTGAGTGGTGTGGATAAAGGTAAAGTAGATAATTCAATCTCTGCAGAACATTGGCTTCTCGTTAAAATATGCCCTAAATCGGCAACAAGACCATCTGAAATATCTATGCATGAATGCACTACACCCACTAAGGCTTGACCTAATTCAACCCGTGGTGTTGGGTGAAAATGGCGTTTTACTAAAAATTCAGTATCAAAATCGACTGCACTTTTACCTTGTAAAATCCAATTTAAACCTGCCGCGCTATCACCTAACGTTCCCGATACATAAATTAAATCACCAACCTTCGCATTATGTCGGAATAAAGCCTTTCCTTTTGGTATGAAACCTTGTGCCGTAATGGTTATAGAAAGTGGACCTTTTGTTGTATCACCACCTATTAACGTCACATCATATTGATTTAATGTATCAAACAGACTTTGACTAAATTGGCTTAGCCAGTTTTCATCAACCTCAGGTAATGTGAGTGCAAGAGAAATCCAAGCGGGTTTAGCGCCCATAGCAGCTAAATCACTTAGATTTGTCGCGATAGCTTTATACGCTAAATCTTGGGGAGAAATAGAAGATAAAAAATGTGTGCCCTCAACCATTGTATCAGTGGTAATGGCAAGCTGATAGCCTTCAGGGATATGAGTGATCGCACAATCATCCCCAATACTGAAATCAACAAAGTGTTGATTGCCTTTTTGTATTGAGAAATATCGCCCTATAAGATCAAATTCACCCGTACTCATTTTATCTGCGCACCAAAAAACAAAGGGCAGACATTTGTCTACCCTACATTTGAATAATTATTTGCGACCTAATGCAGGAGCGACTTTATCCAATACACCGTTAATGTATTTATGGCTTTCATCTGCACCAAACACTTTCGCCACTTCAATCGCCTCGTTAATCGCCACTTTATACGGCACATCTGGCTCAAATTGAAGTTCATAAACCGCTAAACGTAAAATCGCTCTTTCAATCGGATCTAATTCATCTAACGCGCGATCTAAATAATGGCTCATTGAAAAATCAACGGCCTCTACATTCGCAACGGTTTGACGGAAAAGGCGGCTAAAATAAGGTTTATCCACACCTTTTAAATCTTGATCCACAACGAAAGTGAGTTCCACTTGTTCTGGCGCATTACCAGAGAGCGCCCAAGAATATAATGCTTGGACTGCACATTCTCTCGCTCTACGACGTGGCGATACTTTTTTTACAGGTTCTTTTTTTTCTGTCATTTGAATTATGCCGCATCAATTTGTTGTAAAAGGTTCACCATTTCAAGTGCAGTTAATGCTGCTTCTGCACCTTTATTACCCGCTTTAGTACCTGCGCGCTCGATAGCTTGTTCAATGTTTTCAGTTGTTAAAACACCGAATGCTACTGGGATTTCAGCTTGCATTGCCACTTGACCTAAACCGCTGCTTGCTTCGCCAGCCACATATTCAAAGTGAGCGGTACCACCACGGATTACTGTACCTAGTGCGACGATTGCATCAAATTTTTTGCTTTCAGCTAAACGGCGTGCTACTAATGGAAGTTCATACGCACCTGGTGCACGAACGATTGTGATATTCTCATCTTTCACTTGGCCGATACGTTTTAATGCATCTACCGCACCTTCTAATAAACTTTCATTAATAAAACTGTTAAAACGAGCAATCACCACTGCGATTTTAGCATTTGGCGCCGCTACCGCACCTTCTAAAACTTTCATACTTTTTCCTAATCTGAATGAACAATAAATTTGACGGTGGATTTTAGCATAAAAAGAAACCCTGTGGAAATAATCCGACAGGGTTTTCTATGAGTGGAAAAGAACTTACTTCTCAAGTTTTAACGGTTCAATTTTCCAGATATTTTTCGCATATTCAAGAATCGTACGGTCTGATGAGAAGAAGCCCATATTCACCATATTTTGAATGGTACTTGCTATCCATGCATCACGATCTTGATATTTTTTATCTACCGCTTTTTGCGCTTCCACATAACTGCGGAAATCAGCAAAGGATTGATAATAATCGTGGTATTGTAAACCTTGAATTAGAGAATGATAACGGTTCGGTTCTTCTGGTGAGAAATCACCACGAATGATTTGGTCAATGACTTCACGTAACTGCTCGTCATTTTGATAATAATCAAATGGACGATAACCTTCGCGACGTAATGCTTCCACTTGTTCAACCGTATTACCAAAGATAAAGATATGATCCTTACCAACGTTATCTAAAATCTCAACGTTCGCACCATCAAGTGTACCCAATGTTAACGCACCATTTAAGGCAAATTTCATGTTACTGGTACCTGATGCTTCTGTTCCTGCAAGAGAGATTTGCTCAGAAATATCTGCTGCTGGAATGATTAATTGTGCAAGACTTACGCTGTAGTTCGGGATAAATACAACTTTTAAACGACCTTTTAAGCGCTCATCGTTATTGATGACATTCGCTACATCGTTAATTAAACGAATGGTTTGTTTTGCCGCATAGTAAGCCGAAGCCGCTTTACCCGCTAAAATAAATACGCGTGGCTGCCAATCTTTTTCTGGGTGTGCCAACATTTCGTTATAACGAGCAATAATGTGTAACACATTAAGCATTTGACGTTTGTATTCGTGAATACGTTTTACTTGAACGTCAAATAATGCGTGTGGATCTAAATCGATGTTAAGTGTTTTCTTCACATATTGTGCTAATTTCACTTTGTTATCGTATTTGATATCCGCGACAGCACGCTTAAATTCACCTTTATCTGCAAACGCTTTAAGTTTTTCAATTTGGCTTAAATCGCAACGCCATTCAGAACCAATGTATTGATCAAATAAAGCTGCTAATTTCGGATTCGCTACTGCAAGCCAACGACGTGGTGTAATGCCGTTTGTCACATTGGTGAAACGTTCTGGATAAATACGTGCAAAATCAGCAAAGGTTGAAGAAACCATAAGATCTGAGTGAATTGCTGCTACACCGTTTACTTTATGAGAACCAACGACAGACAACCAACCCATGCGAACTTTACGTTGATGTCCTTCCTCGATAAGCGATACACGACGGATAAATTCCATATCGGTGGTGACATAAGTTTTCACATACTCAAGGAAATGATCATTGATTTCAAAAATCATTTGTAAGTGACGAGGCAAGATTTTCGCCATCATTTCTACCGGCCAGGTTTCTAATGCCTCTGACATTAAAGTATGGCAAGTGTAAGAGAAGATACGACGAGTCACATCCCAAGCGTTTTGCCATGAATAACCGTGTAAATCGATTAAGATACGCATTAACTCAGGAATCGCTAATGCTGGGTGAGTATCGTTCAAGTGGATCGCTACTTTATCTGCTAAGTTATCTAACGTGCCATGTGTTCTAAAATGACGACGAAGAATATCTTGTAAAGACGCTGATACTAAGAAGTACTCTTGACGTAAACGCAATTCACGACCATTCCAGGTAGAATCATCCGGATAAAGTACGCGAGAAAGGTTTTGGTTAGCTGAACGAGTCGCTACCGCAGCTAAGTGGTCACCACGGTTAAACTCAGCTAAATCAAATACTTCTCCACCATGCGCGGACCATAAACGCAACGTTGATGCTGAATCATTTTTATAGCCAGGAATCATTTGGTCGTATGCAAGTGCGGTCACTTTTTCAGCCGGATTCCAAATACATTTTTTGCCTTCAAAATAAATATGACCACCAAAATCAATACTGAAACGTTTTGATGGACGCATAAATTCCCAAGGTGCGCCTTTTTCTAACCAATCATCCGGGCGTTCAACCTGTTGACCATTTTCAATTTTTTGACGGAACATACCGTATTCATAACGAATACCATAACCCATTGCTGGAATTGCTAACGTTGCAAGTGAGTCCATAAAACAAGCAGCAAGACGACCTAAACCACCATTACCTAAACCAGGATCCACTTCTTTTTCAATAATCTCTTCTAAATCAACATTTAATTCAGCCAAGGCTTTTTGTGCCACGTCATAAACACCTTCTGCGATCATCGCATTAGAAAGTGTACGGCCAATTAAGAATTCCATAGACAGGTAATAAACACGACGAGTTTCTTCTGCACGAGATTGACGAGCGGTGGTAATCCAGCCTTCTGTCACTAAATCACGCACCGCATGAAGGGTCGCATTTAACCAGTCGCGTTGACTCGCCTCTTTTGGTGAACGACCAATTAAGAAAATTAATTTATAAACAATTGCTTTTTTTACGCCTTCAACATCAAGACTTGGTCGATTGTAGAGAAATGGCGAATCAAAATTGTCCATGATCATAAAAAGTAAAACCTCAATAAAAAAATCGCGCAAATTTTAAGCTTTTTTAGGAAAAAAACAACAAAAATTCTCCCTTCAAAGGCGATTATTTTTGAAGGGAGAGTCAATCAATTGAATTATTGGTTCAAAATGCTTAAATAGAGTTGCTCATATTGAGCGGCGGCATTTTTCCAACTAAAGTCCTGTGCCATGGCGTTATTACGAACCATCGCCCAAACACGTTGTTTTTGCCATAATGCAAAAGCATGTTGGATAGCGTTTCGTAAATCATCTGCTTCGGCTTTTTGGAATACAAAGCCTGTTGCAGTACGATCTTTAATGGTTTCACTTGTACTGTTCGTGACAGTATCGGCTAATCCTCCAGTTGCACGAACAAGCGGCAATGTGCCATATTGCAAACCATACAATTGAGTTAATCCACAAGGTTCAAAACGGCTTGGTACTAAAATTACATCACCACCCGCAACCATTAAATGTGAAAGCGCTTCGTCATAACCAATTTTTACTGTAATATTTTCTGGGTAACGTTGTGCTAATTGGCAAATTCCCTCTTCCAAATGTTTAGCACCGGAACCGAGAATCGCTAATTGACCACCTTGTTTCACAATTTCATCAGCTGTCGCAATCAATAAATCCACACCTTTTTGTTCTGTTAAGCGCGTTACCATCACAAATACTGGAGCATCTGGCTGTTGTGGTAGATTGAAATAAGCTTGTAAATCGGCTTTATTTTTCTTCTTACCCGCGATGGATTTTAATTTATAGTGATGCTGAATATAAGGATCACAACTTGGGTGCCAAATTTCTTGATCCACCCCATTTAAAATTCCCACCAACTTACCTGACTCACGTAAGCCCATTAGTAAACCTTGCAAGCCATAAGCAAAGTCTGGTGTGGTAATTTCTTTCGCGTAAGTAGGGCTCACTGCTGTTACCATATCAGAATAATAGAGACCTGCTTTCAAATAGGATATTTGACCAAATAACTCTAAACCATCAACATGGAACATCCCTTCTGGCAATCCAATTTCATGTAAATGGCGATGAGCAAATTGTCCTTGATAAGCCAGATTATGAATCGTAAATACCGATTTTGCTGGACGACCTTTATTGAAGAGATAAGCGGCGGCTAAGCCCGCATGCCAATCATGGGCGTGAACCACTTCAGCTCGCCACCAACTGTCTAAGCCTGTCGCAAGCTCTGCACCCACCCAGCCTAATAACGCAAAACGCTTATAGTTATCGGCATAATCATTGTAATCTGTATCATGATAAGGATTTCCTTCTCGCCAATAGAGATGTGGCGCATCAATCAGATAAATCCCTACGCCATTGTATTCGCCATAACGTAATACAACATGACCTGCAAAATTATCAAATTCTGTCACGACATGCGTGTTCTCAATACCTGCTGAAATTTTTGGATAAGCTGGCAATAAAATACGTGCATCAATACCAATTTCTTTTTGTGCAAAAGGTAACGCCCCTAAAACATCGGCAAGTCCACCGGTTTTTAATAAGGGATATAGCTCCGAGCAAACATGTAAAACTCTCATAATTTTCCTTTTATACTTAAAATTGTGCTGTCATTGATAACAGCACAATCTTTTTAGTTCACTTAAAATACCATCAAAATTGACCGCACTTTAATCCAAATGTTCTTCATTAGTAACTTCTTCGCCTTGCAATTTTTTCAACATGGCTGATGTAACAAGTACAACCTTACCAGTAGAACTCACGCGGAAACGTTTACTATCTAGGGCTTTATCCACACCGATTTCCATACCATCTGGAATAATACAATGGCGATCAATAATGCAATCTTTCAATATACAGTTTTTACCAATTTGTACTTGTGGTAATACAACACTGTGATCAACAGAAGAGCCTTCATTGATTTTAATTCTGTCGAATAAAACAGAGTTACTGATTGATGCATCGGTAATCACACAACCTCCACCGATAAGCGAGTTATCCACCGGTTTGACATTCGCTTTTTTATAGAAAAATTTAGATGGATAAGCCTGTACTGGATTACCACGAATTGGCCAGCTTTGATCGTAAATATCTAATTGTGGATTTTCTGAAACCAAATCGATATTAGATTGCCAGAAGCTATCAAGCGTACCCACATCACGCCAGTAAATTTCACCTTCAGTATTTCGACCCATACAAGAACGGCTGAATGGATGCGCATAAAGCACGCCTTCTTCCAAGCATTTTGGCAAGACATCTTTACCAAAGTCATGAGATGTGCAAGGTGTGTTCACTTCTCTATCAAGCATTTTATAGAGATATTCTGCATCAAAGACATAGATACCCATTGAGGCTAATGATGTATCTGGTTTACCAACCATTGCTGGTGGATCTTTCGGTTTTTCAACGAAGGCTTTCACTTTAAGATTTTCGTTTACTGCCATCACACCAAATTCACTGGCTTCAGAACGCGGTACCTCAATACATCCTACTGTACATTTTGCTCCACTTCTCACGTGATCCATCAACATGACACTGTAATCTTGTTTATAAATATGGTCGCCCGCAAGAATCAAAATGTATTTTGGACGATAGTGATTGCGAATAATCGCCATATTTTGATATACCGCATCCGCTGTACCACGGTACCACGTAGAATCATCAATTTGTTGACGAGCAGGTAGCATATCAACGAATTCACCACGCTCTTGCGGTAAGAATGACCAACCTGTTTGTAAGTGGCGTAATAAAGAGTGAGCGGCATATTGAGTCACCACACCGATGCGATTAAGACCGGAGTTAATACAGTTGGAAAGCGCAAAATCAATAATGCGACGATTACCGCCGAAATATAACGCAGGTTTAGCACGTTTGTCTGTTAATTCATGTAAACGAGAACCACGACCGCCGGCTAAAATAAGCACTAAAGTATCTTTAACCAATTCATATTTATTAAGATCACTTTTCATAACAAACTCCATAGTTTTAATCCTCCATATGTTCCAACACTTCAAATGCCACACCACTCACATCACATTGTTGAATCACTCTGTTTCCAATATCTGCAATCTTTTTCCATCTTCCATTTGGTAAATAAAAAGATTGCGCTTCAGTTTTTGCATTAATTAAGAAAAGGTAGCGACCATCTAACATCACTTGTAAGGCTTTTCTTTCCCGATTATGCCAATCGTCTAGGGTCATCGGGCTTCCACCACAATTCAACCACGCGACATTTTCATCCGACCACCAAGCGTCCTGCTGCAAACTTTGAATTTTTTTTCGTAATACTATTGTTTGCTTGGTAAAGTCAAATAAGGTTTGGTTAAAATCATCCCACTTTAACCACGTAATTTCGTTATCTTGGCAATAAGCATTGTTATTGCCATATTGGCTATTGCCGAACTCATCTCCGGCAAGCAGCATAGGTACACCATTTGCCAGTAATAAAGAGCCTAATAAGCCTTTTTCTGATAAAACACGGTTATTTTCGACCGCACTTTGCCATTCATCTGCTAAATCGAGTTGAGAACCTTCAACTCCATGATTGTAACTATAGTTTTCATTCCGTCCGTCACGGTTCTCTTCACCGTTAGCTTCATTGTGTTTATGGTTATAGCTCACTAAATCTCGCAACGTAAAACCATCATGGGCTGTAATGAAATTCAAGCTACCATGCGGTAATCGACCTTCACGATTAAAGATATCGCTAGAGCCCGCAAAACGCTCTGCAAAGGCCCCCACTTCACCACTTTGCCATAACCAAAAACGGCACATATCATCACGGAAACGATCATTCCATTGAGAGAGATAAGCGGGAAAATACCCGACTTGATAACCGTAATGACCGATATCCCAAGGCTCTGCGATTAATTTAATTTGTTGTAGAACATCATCCTGTTCCATTTCTACAAACAATTGTGCATTCGGATTGAAATCAGGTGTTTCACGACCAAGCACTGTGGCTAAATCAAAGCGGAAACCATCTACATGGCATTCTGTCACCCAATAACGTAAGCAATCTAATACCCATTTTCGAGTGACATCATTGGCAAGATTGAGCATGTTGCCGCAGCCTGTCCAATTAATGTAATCACCATGCTCGTTTTGCCAGTAATAGGTTTCATCATCAATACCGCGCTGACAAAATGTTGGGAACGTTTTTTCAGATTCAGTCGTATGGTTAAATACGACATCCAAAATCACTTCAATGCCCGCTTGATGCAAGGCTTTAACCATGCTCTTAAACTCGTTCAAAGGCTGTTTTTGATCAGCTGCGTAGCTCGGTTCTAAAGCAAACATGGCTAATGGGTTGTAGCCCCAATAATTACGTAATCCTTTTTCTTGCAAATGCGGTTCATCAATGAAGAAATTGACTGGAAGCAATTCAAGGCTGGTAATACCCAATGATTTAAAATAGGCAATATTTTCGGGGTGTGCTAACGCCGCATAAGTGCCCCGAATATTTTCTGGAATACGGGAATTTAATTGGCTAAATCCTTTAACATTCAGTTCATACACAATGGTTTGAGCCCAAGGGATAGACGGCTTACAATCCCCTGACCAATCAAAATGCTCATCCACAATGCGACCTTTAGGTGCAACCGCTGCATTATCTCGTTCATCATTTAGCAAGAAAATTGAACGGGCTTCTGGTGAACTTAAATCGGGTTTATGAGTGACCGCTTTCGCATAAGGATCAAGCATTAGTTTTTGCGGATTAGCTAAAGTGCGGTCATTTTTGCCTGTGATTCTAAAAGCATACTCATCATTCAGCTCAACGCCCTCGATTTCCACATGCCAAATATCATTGGTTCTGCTCATGGCAAAACGGCTTTCTTTGCCATCACGGAACAAGCAAAGTTCAACAACATCTGCTGCACTAGAAAACAGCGCAAAATTCGAAATTTTTAGGCCGTTTTCCAGCGTTTGCGAATATCCCATTGGGGAAGGTTTACCATTGTTATAAATACTAAACATCGTGTTCTTTACTATTGGTATGCTTTATATTTTAAATAGATTGTTGCTAGTGGCGGAATGGTCACGCTAATCGAGTTGTCACGTCCATGACTTGCGATAGCTTCACTTTTCACTGAGCCGAAATTACCTACGTTTGAACCTTGATAATACATTGAGTCAGTATTCAAAATTTCTTCGTATTCACCTGCTACATTTACACCGATACGGTAGCCTTCACGTGGCACTGGTGTGAAGTTACTGATCACAATAATGCGTTCGCCATTACTGCTTTTACGTTCAAAAGCAAAGACTGAATTTTCCGCATCATCTACGACTAACCAATCAAAGCCTTCAGGTTCCCCATCTAACTCAAAGAGCGGTGCATTGTTTTGATAAATGCCGTTCAAATCTTTAACTAATTGCAATACGCCTTTATGCCATTGGCCACCATGATTTTCATCAAGTAAGAACCAATCCAAGCTTTCTTCATAATTCCATTCACGACCTTGAGCAAATTCATTACCCATGAATAACAATTTCTTACCTGGATAGCCCCACATATAACCGTAGTAAGCACGCAAGTTAGCGAATTTTTGCCATGCATCGCCCGGCATTTTGCCGAGTAACGAACATTTGCCGTGTACAACTTCATCGTGAGAAAGCGGTAACACAAAGTTTTCGCTGTATTGATAAATCATTCCGAAGGTCATTTTGTCGTGATGATAACGACGATAAACTGGATCGAGTGTCATATAACTTAGGGTGTCATTCATCCAGCCCATGTTCCATTTGAAATTAAATCCAAGCCCGCCATTTTCTGTCGGATGGGTTACGCCACCGAAAGAAGTAGACTCTTCCGCAATGGAAATAGCACCGGTCATTTCAGAATGGATTTTCCAGTTGGTATGTTTTAAGAACTCAATAGCTTCTAAGTTTTCACGACCACCATATTGATTCGGGATCCATTCCCCTTCAGCACGGCTGTAATCGCGGTAAATCATTGATGCTACCGCATCCACACGAATACCATCTACACCAAAGCGTTCTAACCAATACAGTGCATTACTGGATAAGAAGTTTTTCACTTCATTACGGCCATAGTTATAAATCAAGGTATTCCAGTCTTGATGATAGCCTTCACGAGGGTCTGCATGCTCGTATAAAGCAGTACCATCAAATGCCACTAAACCGTGAGTATCACTTGGGAAGTGTCCTGGCACCCAGTCTAAAATCACATTAATGCCTGCTGTGTGTGCTTTTTCGACTAAGCGTTTAAAGCCTTCAGGTGTACCAAAACGACTCGTTGGAGAATACAGACCGATCGGTTGATAGCCCCAAGAACCATCAAATGGGAATTCAGAAATTGGTAAAAACTCAATATGAGTAAAGCCCATATGTTTTACATAAGGGATAAGCTCATCAGCAATTTGGTCGTAATCAAGCCAGAAATTATTTTCTAAATTACGACGCCATGATCCCAAATGCACTTCATAAATGGAAATTGGTTGGTTACGTTGGTTCGCCTTACGACGTTGTTCAGTCATTTCCACCACATCTGGCAACATGCTGATTTCTGATGCAGTATCCGGACGTAATTCAGAGCTAAATGCATAAGGGTCGGCTTTTAAACGAAGGTTGCCATAGCAATCAATTAATTCAAATTTATAGCGTTGACCAAGGCTAGCTTTTGGTAAGAATAATTCCCACACACCACTTGCTGGATGGAAACGCATTGGATGACGGCGACCATCCCAATAGTTGAAATCACCAACCAATGAAACGCGTTTCGCATTTGGTGCCCATACACGGAAATTTACGCCTGGTACACCATCACATTCGGTAAAGTGTGCACCTAATACTTCATAAGGACGTAATAATGAACCTTCAGCCAATAACCATTGGTCTAAATCATTAATCATTGGATGGAAACGGTAAGGATCTTCAATAAGATGAACATCGGATCCCCAATATACTTTTAATTGATAAGCAAAAAAGTGGTTCACATCTGGCACAATAGCGGAGAAAAAGCCACGCTCATCCACTCTTTCTAAAGCAACCACCATGGATTGACTTTCTTTATCAATCACTTCCACTTTATCCGCATCAGGTAATAAAGCGCGGATCTCAATACCATTGTGGGTTTCATGCATGCCTAATACAGCAAAAGGATCGGCCTGTTTACCATCAAAAAATGAATTGATTACTGATTGGGCGACTAATTTCGTCATTACATACTCCTTTATGCTTTGCGAGCTTGATCAATTTGAGCAAAAAATGTTTTTAAGTTTTCGTCATTAAAAATCAGCTCTAAGGATTGTCCGAGTTTCTTCTGCCAGTTTGGATATTCTGTGGAAGTCCCCGGCAGATTGAATGAAATTTCTTGTCCGATTAAGTTTTCTAATTGAACACCAATTAAAGCACTTTGACTGTGGGCTAAATAACGATGGATTTGACGGTTAAGGTTATCGTGCATCGCCATACTTAAAGCGTCACCGTGATAATCTGGCGGTAAATAGCCATCGCGATGCAAGCTATCAATCATGGCTTGTTTATCAATGACCCGTTGATCATATTTTTCTTTTAGCGCATCGCCTTTTAAAATATTGAGTTCATCAAACAACGCTAAATCACGGCAATGCCAGAAACTTTGCAAGGACGGCACATCGTGTGTACCAATCGTCGCATAAGCATTGCGTAGAAATTCATTCGCATGTGGATATTGGCGATTGCGTTGAGCAAAATACAACACAAAATACGAGAAAATTCGAAACTCGTTTAATTTCCACCGCACTTCATCTGGTACTGTACCTAAATCTTCACCGATAATTAGGCATTGATTGCGTTGGCTTTCAATGGCTAGAATTGCCATCAACTCATCAAACGGATAATGCACATAAAGGCCATCAGCCGCTGTTTTGCCTTCTGGAATTAACCATAAACGGAACAAGCCCATTACGTGATCGATACGTAAAATACCAAAATGCTGCATATTGGCACGAAGCATTGTAATCACTGCAGCAAAGCCTGTTGCCTTTAATTGGCTTGGATTGTAAGGAGGTAAATTCCAGTTTTGACCGACTGGACCAAGTGGATCTGGTGGTGCACCTACCGAGGCTTTCACGCAATAAAGCTCTGGTTGCGACCACACATCTACACTACCGCGTGAGCTATTCACAGCCAAATCACCATAGATACCTAAACGCATGCCTACTTTTTGGCAAAGATGTTTTAGGTCATTCAATTGTTGTTCAGTTAGCCATTGCAACCAGGCGAAAAAGTCAATTTCCGATTTATATTGTTTAATTAATGCTTTACGTTTTGCAACTGTGAGATGTTGCCATTCTTCACGCCAACCTAACCAACCAATAGTATTTTCTTCAGCTTGTTGATCAGCATGTTCAATTTTGTCTAAAACATTAAACAAGCCTTGTAAAACCAATGCCTCGCCTTGCTCTTTTTGATAAGCCTCAAACGCTTCACGACGTTTGATAATTGCGGCAGATTTACTGCGTTGACTAAAGGCAAAAAGTTGTTCAAGTGCGGTTAGTTTTAATTCAGTTACTGCACTGTAATTTACCGTATCTTGATCACGTAAAGATTGAATTAAGTTGGCGATATCCGCAGAGTTAACCCAATTTTGTACCGATTTTGCCAATTTAAATTCTGGCAATGCCGTTACATCAAGATAAATAAAGTTCAACCAACGGCGAGAGGATGAGCTATAAGGACTCGCCCATTCTGGTACGGATGGATAAAGTAAATGTAACGGGTTAATTCCGACAAAATCCGCGCCATGCTCAGCACTTTTCTCAATCAAATACGCTAAATCTGAAAAGTCACCAATACCCCAGTTATGTTTTGAACGTAGGCTATAAAGCTGAACATTCACACCCCAGGCTTTTTGTTGTTCTAATAAAGGTGGTTGATATGCTGTTCTTGGTGAAACCAAAATTTGAACCGAGAAAGTTTGTTGGGCGATAAAAATCACCAAACGATAATAGCCAAAAGGCAAAGCAGGCAACGAAAGTGCGGTTGAATATGGAATTGTTTTTTCAAACTGAATTTGGTTTTGCTCGTCGAGCAATTGATAACGCAAAGAAGCATCAGGAGGAGAAGAAAACGCGGTTAAATCATACTGAATCGGTTCGTTTTCAAAGGCACATATTACATCTTGGAACAGTTGATTTTGACCAGTATTCGGCGGAAATTGCAACTGCTCGATAAAATAATCAATAGAACTGGGCGATGCATAAATTAAATGCCCGTCAATATCATAATGGGAAAGTGAAATGCCAAGTTTTTCAGCGGATTGTTTAATGGATGAGGTCATTTGCATACACCTGATAATACATCTACATAATACTTATTAAGTATTATAGGTAAGCACAGTTGAAATACAATTGCCAATCTAGCAAATTGTGACCTAAATCAAAAAACGAAGTTTGAAGAGAATAAAAAAGCACCTAAATCAGAATTATTCGGTTTCAATGACAAATTCAAACCAATCAATCACATCTTCTTCATGCACGCCATCTTGAATTAAAACACCTGCTTTTTTCACAGAATTAGGATCGCCGCTAACTAATGGATGCCATTCGGGCAAAGGTTTCCCCTCATACAATAAACGATACGCACAGGTATTCGGCAACCAACCAAAATCAGGCAAATTCTTTTTGGTTAATTTCGTGCAATCACTTTCGATTTTAAAACGTTCAGAATAATTACGACACTTTCCTGTTTCTACATCTAATAGATTGCAAGCAATACGCGTGTAGTAAAGTTTTTCTCGCTTGCCTCGCCCTTGAATGTATTTTCGATAACAGCATTTTCCGCAGCCATCACATAAGGCTTCCCATTCGGATTCCGTCATTTCAAGGAGCGATTTTTTTTGCCAAAAATAAGATTCAAATTGCATAGTGAAACCAATAAAAAAGTGCGGTCAAAATTTACGTGATTTTTGACCGCACTTTGTTGTTTAGAATTAGAAGCCTTCTTTTAAGCTTACGGTTAAGTTAAACACTAAGTGCTCTGGGCTGCTATCTTTGTTATCCGCACAGAAATAACCTTCGCGTTCAAATTGGTAACCTTTTTCTGGTTCCGCATTTGCGAGGCTTTGTTCTACAAAACCGTGTTTTACCACTAAAGAGGTTGGATTTAACACGCTTTCGATTTCTTCTGCTGCACCTGGGTTTGGTACGGTGAAGAGACGTTCATATAAACGGAACTCCGCTGGGTGATTATGTACTGCAGATACCCAGTGAATTACCCCTTTTACTTTGCGACCATCTGCTGGATTTTTACCTAAAGTTTCAGGATCGTAAGTACAGAAGATCGTCGTGATTTCACCATTTGCATCTTTTTCGACACGTTCAGCTTTAATCACGTAAGCGTTACGTAAACGCACTTCTTTACCTAATACTAAACGTTTATATTGCTTGTTCGCTTCTTCACGGAAGTCTGCGCGATCAATATAAATCTCTTTCGTAAACGGTAATTGACGCTCACCTAATTCAGGGCGATTTGGGTGATTTGGTGCCGTTAAGGTTTCTTCGCCTTCAAAGTTTTCAATCACTACGCGAACAGGATCAATCACCGCCATTGCACGTGGTGCGTTTTCATTTAAATCTTCACGAATGCAGGCTTCAAGTGCAGAATACTCTACGACGTTATCTTGTTTAGTCACTCCGATACGACGGCAGAATTCACGTAATGAAGCCGGTGTATAACCACGACGACGTAAACCTGAAATCGTTGGCATACGAGGATCATTCCACCCATCAACAATGCCATCATTCACTAATTTCAATAATTTACGTTTAGACGTTAATGTACCTTCTAAATTTAAACGAGAGAATTCGTATTGATGTGGCAATGGACGTTCAATACTAATATTTTCCAACACCCAGTCATATAAACGACGGTTGTCTTGGAATTCTAATGTACATAGGGAGTGTGTAATACGCTCAATCGCATCAGAGATACAGTGAGTGAAATCGTACATTGGGTAAATGCACCATTTGTCACCGGTTTGGTGATGGCTCGCAAATTTAATACGATAAAGCACAGGATCACGCATGACCATAAATGGCGATGCCATGTCGATTTTTGCACGAAGACTTAACGTACCTTCCGCAAACTCACCGTTTTTCATTCTCTCGAATAACGCTAAGTTTTCTTCTACGCTGCGATCACGATATGGACTGTTTTTGCCTGGCTCAGTTAAGGTACCGCGATACTCACGCATTTCATCTGGAGAAAGTTCATCCACATAGGCTAAACCTTTTTCGATCAACTCAATGGCATAGCCATAAAGTGCATCGAAGTAATCAGACGCATAACGCGGTTCGCCTTCCCATTTAAAGCCTAACCATTGCACATCTTCTTTGATGGAATCTACATATTCCACGTCTTCTTTCACCGGATTGGTATCGTCAAAACGTAGGTTACATAAACCGTTATATTCTTTTGCTAAGCCGAAGTTTAAGCAAATCGATTTAGCGTGGCCAATATGCAAATAGCCATTTGGCTCAGGAGGGAAACGAGTATGAACACTTTTGTGTTTACCCGAAGCTAAATCTTCATCAATAATTTGAGTAATGAAATTGTGTGTGCGGGTATTTTCCGCATTTTCTAGGGTGTGTTCTGTATTGCTCATAAATTTCTCAATAAATTGAAAATAATTTCCCCATTCTATACGAAAAGTCAGGCGTTGTGAATTTGATCCCAAAACTAACCGCACTTTCATTAAATTAATACTGAATTTTTTAGGATTTTTAGGTCTAATTTGAAGATTTTTCGTGCAAACTGAAAAGTTTACCTTTAGAATACATCTTCACTGAACAAACGTTCATTTTTTATTTAGGATGACAAAGTCTTTATGAAAAAACGCTTTTTTATTTTACTCGGATTACTCATTGCTGCTGGTACGGCTTATTATTTTTTCTCTAGCAATAGCAAACAAGAAACGACTTATCTGACCGAATCGGTTACCCATGGCAATGTTGAAAAAACAGTTGTCGCTTCTGGTTCAGTTGAAAGCGTGAATAAAGTTGATGTCGGCGCCCAAGCTTCGGGTAAAATTACCAAACTCTATGTCAAGTTAGGGCAAGAAATCAAAAAAGGCGAAATGATCGCTGATATTGATTCCACCACCCAAATTAATACCTTAAATACCAAAAAGGCGGCATTGGTAAGCTATCAAGCACAATTAAAAGCAAAGAAAACCGCTTATGATGTTGCCCTTTCAAGCTATAACCGCTTATCAAAACTTTATACGCAAAAAGCGACGTCTTTAGATAGTGTGAATACCGCAAAAAGCACTCTTGATAATGCTAAAGCTGAAGTGGAAGCAGTTGAAGCCAATATCAAACAAGCTGAAATTGAAGTAAATATCGCAGAAACCAATGTGGGTTACACCAAAATCACCGCCCCAATGGACGGTACCGTTATTTCTGTGCCTGTTTCAGAAGGTCAAACCGTTAATGCCAACCAAACGACGCCAACAATTGTGACCATTGCCGATTTAAGCAAAATGAAAATTAAACCTGAAATTTCAGAAGGAGACATTACCAAAGTGAAAGCAGGTCAAGAAGTGAGTTTTACGATTTTATCGGATAGCCAAACCGTGTATCACTCCGTCATTGATTCTGTTGATCCAGCCAATACCACGACAAGTAATAGTTCTTCAACATCATCTTCGACAAGTTCAAGTAGCAGCTCAACGACCAGTGCGATCTACTATTACGCCAATGTTTTGATTGATAACCCTGATCGTACTTTACGCATCGGAATGACGACAGAAAACAACATCAAAATTGCCAACGCGAAAGATGTGTTATTGGTTTCAAATATGGCCATTCAAAAACGTGATGGCAAAAGCTTTGTGAATGTATTAAATAACAAATAACAAAAATCAATCTGAAAAGCGTGAAGTTGAAACTGGTGTTCAAAATGATTTCAAAACTGAAATCAAATCGGGTTTAAACGAAGGTGAAAAAGTCATTGTGTCGCAAATCGCGAATGGTGAACAAGTTGGCTCGATGCCTCGTGGTCCAAGAATGTTCTAAAAGTGCGGTAGAAAATTAATGAATATTATTGAAATTAAGGATCTCAACCGTTACTTCGGTGAAAGCGAAAATCGTGTTCATATTTTAAAGAATGTCTCTTTGAATATTGAAAAAGGCGATTTTGTGGCAATTATTGGACAATCAGGTTCAGGCAAATCAACCTTGATGAACATCATCGGGTGCTTGAATACGGCAACCAGTGGTTCTTACAAGATCAATGGCAAAGAAACTATTGAATTAAGCAAAGATCAGCTTTCAGATTTGCGTAGCCAAAAATTCGGCTTTATTTTCCAACGCTATAACTTATTGTCGAGTTTGACAGCCGCTGAGAACGTCGCCTTGCCTGCTATTTATGCAGGAATGTCGCAAGAAAAACGGCTTTCTCGTGCAAAACAACTTTTAGAAAAATTAGGCTTAGGCGATAAATGGCAAAATAAACCAAGCCAGCTTTCTGGTGGTCAGCAACAACGTGTGAGTATTGCCCGTGCGTTGATGAATGGTGGCGAAATTATTTTAGCCGATGAACCCACTGGTGCATTGGATTCGCAAAGTGGTCAAAATGTAATGGAAATTCTGCGACAATTACACGCAGAGGGACACACCATTATTATGGTAACCCATGACCGAGAAATTGCTGCCAGTGCGAATCGCGTGATTGAAATTAAAGATGGCGAAATCATTGGCGATACACAAAAAGAAGCAGTAAAAAGTGCGGTCGAAAATCAAACCAAATCTAAACCGCACTTTGGGTTAAGCAAAGATCAATTTGTTGAAGCCTTTCGCATGTCTGTGAGTGCCATTATTGCCCACAAAATGCGCTCTCTTTTAACCATGCTCGGGATTATTATCGGGATTACCTCCGTGGTTTCTGTCGTGGCATTGGGAAATGGTTCTCAACAAAAAATCTTAGAGAATATTAAAGGTATTGGTACAAGTACCATGACCATCTTTAATGGTACAGGCTTTGGTGATCGTCGTGCTGAACAAATGCAGAATCTCACAATTAATGATGCCACTGCCTTAAATCAACAAAGCTATGTACAAAGTGTCACGCCGAATAGCTCATCAAGTGGCACATTAATTTATGGCAACCAAACTTTCTCCTCGACCAGTTTAAAAGGTGTAGGCGAACAATATTTTGATGTAGATGGCTTAAAACTAAAATCTGGTAATTTATTTTCGGCTCAAGATGTCGCTGATAACAACCAAGTAGCCTTAATCGATGAAAGTGCGAAAAAGTCGATTTTCCCTGATGAAAATCCCATCGGTAAAATTGTGATGTTTAATAAACGTCCATTACGTATTATTGGCGTGGTATCTGATAAACAAATGGGCGGAGCAAGCAGTTCACTTAATCTGTATGCACCTTACACCACCGTGATGAATCGTATTTCGGGTAGCAAAAAAATTGGTTCGATTACGGTAAAAGTAGATGATTCAGTGAATACGACTGTTGCCGAAAAAGGAATTACTGAATTGCTCACCATGCGTCATGGTAAAAAAGATTTCTTTATCATGAATAGCGATACCATTAAACAAACTATTGAAAGTACAACAGGCACGATGAAATTACTCATTTCCTCTATCGCCTTTATTTCATTGATCGTTGGTGGTATTGGTGTAATGAATATTATGTTGGTTTCCGTGACAGAGCGAACTAAAGAGATTGGTGTGCGCATGGCTATTGGGGCGAGACAATTCAATATTTTGCAACAATTTTTAATTGAAGCTGTGCTGATTTGTTTAATTGGCGGCGTGACGGGGATTCTGCTTTCGGGCTTAATCGGTCTGCTCTTTAACGTATTTATGACGGACTTTACGATGGCATTCTCAACCGGCTCAATTGTTGCGGCGGTAGTCTTCTCTACCCTGATTGGTGTGATCTTCGGTTATATGCCGGCAAAACGCGCCGCACAATTAGATCCAATTACAGCCCTTGCTCGAGAATAAAGAAATTTTGTAAAACACAAAAGAGCGGTTAAAATTCTTATTAATTTTTGACTGCACTTTAATTGAAAAAGAAAGGAAAAATCCATGTTAAAAATGAAAAAATTAACCTTAGCAATCGCAATGGCAACTGCTCTAGCAGGTTGTGCTAATATCAGCGATTCTTATAAAGTGAGCCAGCAGGATTACCAAAATTATGCGGAAATCACCAAACAATTTAATGTAAAAGAAAACTGGTGGGCGCTTTACAATGATTCACAATTAAATCGTGTGGTAGAACAAGCATTAGTTAACAACAAAGATTTAGCCAAAGCGTCTGTCGCCGTAAACCGTGCTTTATATAATGCAAACCTTGCAGGCGCGAATTTAATTCCAGCATTTAGCGGTTCAACCCAATCTTCTGCAAGTAAAAATGTGAAAACAGGTGGTAACTCAACCATCAGTCATAAAGGTACATTAAATGTGAGTTATACGTTAGATCTATGGCAACGTTTAGCGGATACCGCAGATGCCGCCGAATGGTCACACAAAGCAACGGCTGAAGATTTAGAAGCAACGAAACTTTCACTCATCAACGCTGTTGTAACAACCTATTATCAAATTGCCTACTTGAATGATGCGATCAGCACAACCGAAGAAACCATTAAATACTACAACGACATTAGCAGCATTATGCAACGTCGTTTATCACAAGGTGTGGCGGACAGCGCAAGTGTAGATCAAGCACAACAATCGGTATTAACCGCACGTAACAACTTGATCAACTATCAAACACAACGTAAAACAGCAGAACAAACTTTACGTAACTTACTGAACTTAAAACCGGAAGAAGCATTAAATATCAACTTCCCACACATTCTTAATGTGAAAAATGTGGGCGTAAATTTAAATGTGCCCGTTTCTGTGATTGCGAATCGTCCTGATGTGAAAAGCTATCAATATCGCTTAAGCAGTGCATTCAAAAATGCGAAAGCAACCGAAAAAGGTTGGTTCCCAGAAGTGACTTTAGGCGGCAGCTTAACATCAAGTGGTACTAAAGTCGGTAATGCATTGCACAATCCAGTTGGTACTGGTTTAATCGGCATTAACCTACCATTCCTCAACTGGAATACCGTAAAATGGAACGTGAAAATCTCTGAAGCAGATTATGAAACCGCACGTTTAAACTATGAGCAAAGCATCACTAAAGCCTTGAATGATGTAGATACCAACTACTTCGCCTATACACAAGCACAAAGTGCCTTTGCTAACTTGCAAAAAACACACAGTTATAACCAACGCATCACCAAATACTATCGAGATCGTTACAATGCTGGGGTATCTGAATTACGGGAATGGCTTGCAGCAGCAAACACAGAGAAAAGCTCTCAACTTTCTATCTTGAATGCGAAATACAACATCATTCAAGCAGAAAATGCCGTATATAGTTCAATGGCAGGTTATTACTCCCGTTAAAATCATGATTAAGGAAGTTTCGGCTTCCTTAATTTTTTTATGGATATGCAAAATGAAAAAACAACTGACTTTTTATTTCATTCGCCACGGTAAAACCGTTTGGAATACGGAAGGTTTAATGCAAGGTCATGGCGATTCCCCTTTAACTGAAGAAGGCGTTAATGGTGCGAAAAAAACAGGTGTGGCACTTAAACATATTCCTTTCATTGCCGCTTATTCCAGCGTATTAAACCGCACTATCGCGACCGCCTCTCATATTATTGGTGAACGTGATATTCCCCTTTTCCATCATAAAGGATTAAATGAGCAATATTTTGGTTCTTGGGAAGGCCTAGTTGTTGATACGCTAAGAGAACACCCTGAATTTAAACAACTCATTAAAGATCCAGCCAATTACAAAGCTCAAGTAAATGGTGGCGAAACGTTTGAGCAATTAGGCAAACGTGCCATGAAAGCATTGCACGATATTATTAAGATTCATAATCAAGGTAATATTCTTATTGTGTCGCATGGTCATACTCTACGTTTATTGCTTGCCTTATTAAACGGCGCAACCTGGCAAAATCACCGTGATGAAGATAAATCAGTATCGCTCATTAACACCTCTATAAGTGTTGTACATTATGACGATGAGAACGGTTTTCGCGTTGAGAAAGTAAATGATGCAGATCATTTAAAATAAGCAAATTTAGCAAAAAAATAACCGCACTTTGGATGACCTAAAGTGCGGTTAATTTTTATGATGTTTTTGTGATTATTTCACTTCGCGGAATAAAATCTCGCTTGGAATCACAGAACCTTGCCAGTAAAGCTCAGTTGACACTTTTTCTGCTAAATCTAAGAAAGATTTCGCAATTTCACTGTCTGGTGCAGCAACCACAGTTGGTTTACCCGCATCCAAATCTTGGCGAACCTGGATATTCAACGGTAACTGACCTAATACTTTCACATTGTATTTTTGTGCCATTTTTTGTGCACCACCAGTACCGAAAATCGCTTCGTGATGGCCGCAATTGCTACAAATATGCATAGACATATTTTCCACAATACCTAACACTGGCACAGATACACGTTCAAACATCGATACACCTTTCACCGCATCTAATAACGCGATGTCTTGTGGTGTTGTGACTACAACTGCACCCGTTACAGGGATTTGTTGTGAAAGCGTTAATTGGATATCACCTGTACCCGGTGGCATATCGATCACTAAGTAATCTAGGCTATCCCATAATGTTTCATTTAAAAGCTGACTTAACGCACTACTTGCCATTGGACCACGCCAAATGGTTGCATTATCTTCATCCATTAAGAACCCGATCGAGTTTGCAGATAAACCATGTGCTTTAATCGGGGTGATATGTTGGTTATCTGGTGAAGTTGGGCGTTGATGTGGGGCGCCTAACATATGCGGAACAGATGGACCATAAATATCCGCATCTAAAATACCCACACGAGCACCTTGAGCTTGTAAAGCAAGTGCAAGGTTCACCGAAACAGAGGATTTCCCTACCCCGCCTTTACCCGAAGTCACTGCGATGATGTTCTTCACACCTTTTACAGCAGGTTGATTATTCGCACGTTTTAAAGTAGCGATTTGATAATTCACCACCCATTTGATTTCTTTGCTATCTGTTGCTTTTAATAACGCATCAGAAAGCTGTTGTTTCACTTGCTCCACGCCAGTGTTCCATGCAAAAGGTAATTGTAATTCAATGCGTAATACGTCACCGCCTTTTTCTACTTTCTTCAAAGTATTTAATGCGATTAAGTCTTTTTGCAAACTTGGATGTTGGAATTGTTGGAAAAGTTGCAGAACTTGAGATTGTTGTTCTGCCGTTAAATTTTCAGAAAAAGCAGTTGCCATAATATTCCTTTAATAGTAGTAGGTAGTAGAGTAAATTTGTCAGGGATATTTTACCCTTTTTACACCTCAAATGTTAAGCTAAAAGTATAACTAAACTAGAAAAAATCGCACTAATCGGGTAACATACTCGCAATTTTTGCAAAAAGAATAGAGAAAAATAATGACAACTCAACCTCGTAAAATTTTAGTCACTTGTGCATTACCTTATGCAAATGGCGCCATTCATTTAGGCCATATGTTAGAACATATTCAAGCGGATATTTGGGTACGTTTCCAACGTATGCGTGGCAATAAAATTCATTTTGTCTGTGCTGATGATGCACACGGCACACCAATTATGCTAAATGCCGATAAATTAGGCATTACACCAGAAGAATTAATCGCAAAAGCAAAAGCTGATCACATACGTGATTTTGCAGGTTTTAATATCAGTTTTGATAACTACCACTCTACTCACAGTGAAGAAAATAAACAAATCACTGCTGACATTTACAATAAATTAAAAGCAAAAGGCTTCATTAAAACGAAAGTCATTTCTCAGTTATTCGATCCCGAAAAGAATATGTTCTTACCGGATCGTTTCGTCAAAGGAACTTGCCCAAAATGTAAAGCAGAAGATCAATACGGCGATAACTGTGAAGTTTGTGCTTCCACTTATAGCCCAATGGATTTAATTAATCCACGTTCTGCAGTGTCAGGCGCAACACCAATTATTAAAGAGTCTGAACACTTCTTCTTTGACTTACCCGCTTTTGAAGGCATGTTAAAAGAATGGACTCGCTCTGGCTCACTTCAACCTGAAATTGCAAACAAAATGCAAGAATGGTTTGAAAGCGGCTTACAACAATGGGATATCTCTCGTGATGCACCTTATTTTGGTTTTGAAATTCCAGGTGCAAAAGATAAATTCTTCTATGTTTGGTTAGATGCGCCAATCGGCTACATGGCTTCTTTCAAAAATCTCTGCGATCGTGAAGGCATTGATTTTAATGAATTCTGGGGAGAAAACAGCGATGCTGAACTTTATCACTTTATCGGTAAAGATATCGTGTATTTCCACAGCCTATTCTGGCCGGCAATATTAGAAGGGAGCGAATATCGCAAACCAACCAATGTATTTGCTCACGGTTATGTCACCGTAGATGGCGCCAAAATGTCAAAATCACGCGGTACATTTATCCAAGCCAGCACCTATTTAAATCATATTGATCCAGAATGTTTACGTTATTACTACGCAGCAAAATTAAACGATCGTATCGAAGATCTTGATTTCAATTTGGAAGATTTCGTTCAACGTGTCAATACGGATATCGTTAATAAATTAGTCAATTTGGCTTCTCGTAATGCTGGCTTTATCGCAAAACGCTTTGAAGGCAAATTAGCAGATAAATTAGAAGACGAAGCGCTTTTTGCTGAATTTACGGCACAAGCTGAACAAATTGCTGCTTATTATGAAAGCCGCGAATACAACAAAGCCATTCGTGAAATTATGGCATTAACGGATAAAGCCAATAAATATATTGATGAAAAAGCGCCTTGGGTCATTGCAAAAGAAGAAGGCAAAGATGCCGAATTACAAGCGGTTTGCTCAATGGGTATCGAGCTTTTCCGTGTATTGATGTCTTACTTAAAACCGGTTCTTCCAAAACTGGCTGAACGTGCAGAAGCGTTCTTACAAACAGAACTAACATGGGATAATATTGCACAACCACTATTAGGTCATCAACTTGCTCCATTTAAAGCGCTTTTCTCTCGTTTAGAGAAAAAACAAATTGATGCAGTAGTAGAAGAAACTAAAGCTCTTTTTGCTGAAGCAAACAAAGCGACAGAAAAAACAGCGGCAAAAGCGACCGCACTTTCAAATGTCGAACCTATTGCTGACACCATTACCATTGACGATTTTGCTAAAATTGATATGCGTGTGGCAAAAGTACTGAAATGCGAAGCGGTACCAGAATCCAATAAACTCTTACGTTTTGAGTTAGACTTAGGTGATCACACTCGCCAAGTGTTCTCTGGCATTAAAGCGGCTTACAACAAACCTGAAGAATTGGAAGGTCGTTTTGTTATTGTGGTTGCAAATCTTGCACCGCGTAAAATGAAATTCGGCGTATCGGAAGGGATGATTCTTTCTGCTGGTACAGGCGGAAGTGATTTATTCTTACTTTCAGCTGATAGCGGTGTCACTGCGGGTATGCAAGTAAAATAATTTAATGTTTAGGCGACTTCGGTCGCCTTTTTTATTGCCAAATAGAGTTAAATACCCTACTATATCAATCGGCTATTTATCATACAAATTAAAAGGAATTCATTATGACAAACGAACTTATCTGCTATAAACAAATGCCGGTTTGGACAAAAGATAAATTACCTAAAATGTTCCAAGAAAAACACAATACAAAAGTGGGCACTTGGGGCAAACTTACGGTATTAAAAGGTAAACTTAAGTTTTATGAGCTAACTGAAGATGGTGATGTTATTGCTGAGCATATTTTCACGCCAGAAAGTAACATTCCGTTTGTCGAGCCACAAGCCTGGCACCGAGTTGAAGCACTTTCTGATGACTTAGAATGTACGCTTGGCTTCTATTGCAAAAAAGAAGATTACTTCAGCAAAAAATATAATATGACTGCAACACATGGTGATGTGGTTGATGCAGCTAAAATTATTAAGCCTTGCAAAGTATTAGATTTAGGCTGCGGACAAGGTCGTAACTCCCTTTATTTAAGTTTAAAAGGTTATGATGTGACTTCTTGGGATCACAACGAAAACAGCATTGCCTTCTTAAACGAAACTAAAGATAAAGAAAACTTAAATATTAAAACTGCGGTTTATGATATTAACACCGCCAATATTCAAGAAAACTACGACTTCATTTTATCTACCGTGGTATTTATGTTCTTAAATCGTGAGCGAATTCCTGCCATTATTAATAATATGCAAGAACACACCAACCCAGGTGGTTATAACTTAATTGTAGCAGCGATGTCTACACCTGAGGTACCTTGTCCATTAGCGTTCTCATTTACGTTCTCTGAAGGTGAATTAAAAGAATACTACAAAGATTGGGAATTCTTAGAATACAACGAAAATATGGGCGAATTACATAAAACCGATGAAAACGGTAATCGCATTAAATTAAAATTTGCGACAATGTTAGCAAGAAAAAAATAATTCGCTAATTTAGAAAAGAAAATGACCGCACTTTATCTACAAGTGCGGTCATTTTTTTATGGTTTTCACAATCTCTAGATGGATAACGATAAACGAGGTTTATTTTAGTAGTTATAAAGAGAGCTATTTCTTCTGCTCCCTTACAATATCTATCATTTTGAAAAATAAATCCAGTCTTTGCCAAGGTATCCTTAATTAGAGATATTTCCGTATTTTCTTTAAAATTAATTATGATATAGGAAGAAATTTTAGTGTTATTGTCTATAGAATCTATGGATTGAGCAGCTTCTTTATTGAATACCGATAAAATATGATTTTGGTGCTTGAGAGCATCCCATCTTTTTTCTGATTGGCTTTTCATTCCCCAAATAGAAAAAAATATAAAAACAACGAAAATAAACTTTTTAATCATTATTATCTATAATAAATAAAACCGCACTAAGTTATTTCAAAGTGCGGTTTATTTTCTATAAGATCTTAATTACTCTTCAATAGAGCGCAATAATTCGTTGATACCTACTTTACCTAAAGTTTTTGCATCAACTTTTTTCACGATCACTGCACAGTATAAGCTGTATTTACCACATTTAGATGGAAGGCTACCTGAAACCACTACAGAACCAGCAGGAACGCGGCCATAGAATACTTCACCTGTTTCACGATCGTAGATCTTCGTTGATTGACCAATGAATACGCCCATAGAGATCACGCAACCATCTTCAACAATCACGCCTTCAACCACTTCAGAACGCGCACCGATGAAACAGTTATCACCGATAATAGTTGGGTTTGCTTGTAATGGCTCTAATACACCACCAATCCCTACACCACCAGATAAGTGAACATTTTTACCAATTTGCGCACATGAACCAACGGTTGCCCATGTATCAACCATGGTACCTTCACCCACATATGCACCGATATTTACATAAGAAGGCATCAATACACAGTTTTTAGAAATGTATGCGCCTTTACGTACTGTTGCAGAAGGTACGACACGGAAACCTTCTTGAGCAAAACGCTCTTCAGTATAGTCAGCAAATTTTAATGCTACTTTGTCGTAATATTTAGTTTCAGCACCATCAATGATTTGGTTATCATTGATACGGAAAGATAATAATACTGCTTTTTTCAACCATTGGTGAGTCACCCATTCACCATCAATCTTTTCTGCAACACGGTATTTACCGCTATCTAATCCTTCGATCACTTCTTCGATTGCTGCACGAGTTTGTGCATCAACTGTTTTAGGGGTAATTTCCGCACGTTTTTCAAATGCAGCTTCAATAACTTGTTGTAAATTTGACATTTTGCTTCCTATTGTTGATGTGAAATAACGGTTGATAGTTGTATCATATTTTTAACTTTCAAGCAAAAAACAACCGCACTTTCTTTTGATTTAAAACATAAAAAAAGCGAACCTAATTATGGCTCGCTTTTTTCTATTTCTAGTTTTAGTTAGTTGATAACAGAAACATTTAATGATGAACCGCCAACGATTCTTACGCGACGACCCGCTTTGAAGCTAGGATCCGCTTTTTGAACCACAACGATCTCTTCTCTATTATCTTTTCTGATAACAAGTTCTGCACCATTAACTTGGCTCATTTTCTCTTCAGCTTTGCTACCAATAATCGCCCCGCCAATTGCACCTACTGCAGTTGCAATTGCTTGTCCGGTACCACCGCCAATTGTACTACCAGCGATACCACCTAAAGCACCACCACCAACTGTACCAATTACACCTGGGTTATCCGCTTGGATTTTAACAGGACGGACAGAAACAATAGTACCATAGCTAATTGAACGCGCTTCTTTTGCTTGTCCAGCTTCATACACATCACCGCTAAAAATATCAGTGTTTGCACAACCGGTTAAGCCGATAGACATCATAAGTGCTAATGCTACTGTTACTTTTTTCATAAAACTAACCTTCTAAAAATAAATTAGATTGGGTTTCTTGGAGACCAAGTAGAAACGTTTTTCACGCCTTGACCGTTGTCAGATACTTTCACACAAGCACCAGTTACTAAAGTTGAATCGTATTTGTGAACGATAACTTCTGTTTCACCTTCTTGTTTGTATGAACAGTCATTTTTACGAACGGTTAATTTTACATCATCACCTTGTAATTCGGTGAAAATAACTTGACCTTTATAAGCGCTTTCATCTTTTTGTGATTGAGATGAACAAGCTGATAAACCTAAACTTAATAAGACAGTTAATGCTAAGGTAATTTTTTTCATTACACTAAACCTCGAGTATTTTCTTTATTGTATAAGGATGAACCTTTATGCAAACGTGATTTTCTGTTTTATCAACAAAACTCACTGCAATTGATGGATTGGGCAATTGCTCCCCTTCCACCTTAGGTTCGCTCACCTTCATGGTTAATTGAGTTAGTTCCTTCCATAAAAATGTATTGCAAATCCGATTAACCCAATCCTCAACAGATTCATGAGGTAAAAACGGCATTACAATTTCAATATGTTCCCAAGTTTCTTGGGGATATTGTTTATTTTTAGGAAACGGTAATTCAATAACATCGACAGGCTGACCAATGAAATCAACTGGCTCATCTAATTCAATCAAATAGATAGGACGCCCATTGACGATATTATCGCTTAAAATTCTACCGCACTTTAATAACTCTGTCAGCCAATTTTTTGCTTTTTCTTCAGTATTTGCTCTTAAAGCTAAATGATCAATTTGATAATCCGCTAAATTCACTTTCATGACGGCAGCTAATTGCTGAATTTTTTCCTGAAATAAAGGCAACTCTTGATAAAGTGCGGTCGATTTTTCCATTAAATTTGACATTTTCTCCTGCTCTTACTTTGAGAAATCTATAAACAACGGTATCATAGCCGATTATTTTCATTATTCAATTTCAAGATTAGGAAAAACCGTGAATATTCAATCTATTTTATCCGATAAAATTAAACAAGCGATGATTGCTGCTGGCGCAGATGAACAATGTGATGCGCTTATTCGCCAATCAGGTAAACCACAATTTGGCGACTACCAAGCAAACGGCATTATGGCAGCTGCAAAAAAACTAGGTTTAAATCCACGTGAATT
The DNA here is from genome assembly GCA_019423025.1 of Haemophilus sp. Classification (GTDB taxonomy): domain Bacteria; phylum Pseudomonadota; class Gammaproteobacteria; order Enterobacterales; family Pasteurellaceae; genus Haemophilus_D. The sequence goes on from JAHZCD010000001.1 coordinate 102,569, forward strand.
TGCACAAAAAGTATTAGATCATGCTGATCTTTCTGATGTTGCTGAAAAAATTGAAATTGCTGGTCCAGGTTTTATTAATATTTTCTTAAATCCTACTTGGTTAGCAAATAATGTTTCTGCTGCATTAAAAGATCAAAATCTTGGTGTCAGCGCAAATGAAAAACAAACTATCGTGATTGATTATTCTTCTCCAAACGTTGCGAAAGAAATGCACGTAGGTCATTTACGCTCTACCATCATCGGTGATGCCGTTGTTCGTACCCTTGAATTTTTAGGTCATAACGTTATTCGTGCGAACCACGTAGGTGACTGGGGTACCCAATTCGGTATGCTCATTGCTTATCTTGAAAAAATGGAAAATGAACATGCGAGCGAGATGGAGCTTCAAGATCTTGAAGCATTCTATCGCGAAGCGAAAAAACATTATGATGAAGATGAAGCTTTCGCTGAAAAAGCCCGTAACTATGTTGTGAAATTGCAAGGTGGAGATGAATATTGCCGCACAATGTGGAAAAAATTAGTTGATATCACCATGCAACAAAACCAACGTAACTACGATCGTTTGAATGTCACCTTGACCGAAAAAGATGTGATGGGTGAAAGTCTTTATAACCCGATGTTACCAGCTATCGTTGAAGATCTGAAAAAACAAGGTTTAGCGGTTGAAGATGAAGGCGCATTAGTGGTTTATCTTGATGAATTCAAGAATAAAGAAGGCGAACCGATGGGCGTTATCGTTCAGAAGAAAGATGGTGGTTTCCTTTATACCACTACCGATATCGCGGCAGCTAAATATCGTTATGAAACCTTAAAAGCGAATCGCGCATTAGTGTTCTCTGATACACGCCAAAGCCAACACATGCAACAAGCTTGGTTAATTACGCGTAAAGCAGGTTATGTACCGGATAGTTTCTCACTTGAACATAAAAACTTCGGTATGATGTTGGGTAAAGATGGTAAACCATTCAAAACTCGTACTGGCGGCACCGTAAAATTAGCAGATTTATTAGATGAAGCGATTGAGCGTGCCACTGTTTTAATCAACGAGAAAAATACCAACTTATCTGATGAAGAAAAAACTGCGGTTATTGAAGCGGTGGGTATTGGCTCGGTGAAATATGCGGATCTTTCTAAAAACCGCACGACTGACTATGTGTTTGATTGGGATAATATGCTCAGTTTTGAAGGTAATACCGCGCCTTATATGCAATATGCTTATACGCGTATTCGTTCAATCTTTAATAAAGCAGACGTGAATCCAACCGCTCTTGCAGAAGCGAAAATTCAGCTTTCAGATGAAAAAGAACGTGCATTAGCGATCAAATTGCTTCAATTTGAGGAAGCCGTTCAAACGGTGGGCAAAGAAGGGACACCGCATGTGCTCTGTGCTTATTTATATGAGTTGGCAGAAGTGTTCTCCTCATTCTATGAACACTGCCCAATCTTAAATGCAGAAGATGAAAACGTAAAATTGAGCCGTTTAAAACTTGCTTCTCTTACAGAGAAAACCTTAAAACAAGGTTTAGAGTTATTAGGCATTAAGACAATCGAAAAAATGTAAAAAAGTGCGGTCAATTTCGACCGCACTTTCTTTATACATCCACTAAAATGAGTATCGCCGCTTCTCCGCCCCATTCTTTGGGAGCTTGGTGTAACGCTCGTACCTTAGGATGCTGAACTAACCAACGTGGAATTTGTTTCTTCAACGTAAAGGTTCCATAGCCCGTCATGATGCTTGCGCAATAAACATGCTCATCTTCACAAGCTAACAGCAGTGCTGCCAATTCCATTTTGGCTTGCTCACGGGTTAAACCATGTAAATCCAAAAATAATTCAGGTGAAAAATCGCCACGACGAAGTTGTTTCAATAAATGGCTATCTTCCCCTTCGCGTAAATATTTGATGACACCATCATGTTCATTTAGCAAGGGTTCATACTCATCAGAAAAATAGAAAAGCGTATCTTCTTTTTCTCGAATATCACGTAAATGGGATTTTTTTTGACCGCTCTTTTGACGAGGTGCCACAAAGGTATCTTGCTTAATGGGTTTGATCCCTTTAGTTTCAGCCCGAAAAAGATCGAAATCATCTGGTTCTGTCATTATTTTTCTCAATTTGTTATTTTGCTTAATGATAGCACATCTATTCTATGGTATAACTAGCCAAATTTTTTATTGAGGTACAAAATGGAAACCTTACACAATCAAGAGCTTGTTGCAACAATTTTAGAAGATAACGTGGCAAGTGAATTAACAACGATTCAAGATTTTTTACGCTGGACATACAGCACATTCAACCGTTCTGATATTTATTACGGGCAAGGCCATGACAATGCGTGGGATGAAAGCCTTCAATTAGTGCTTGCGGGGCTTCAATTACCACTCGATTTACCGCAAGATTTATTTAACAGTAAACTCACTCATTCAGAAAAAGAAACCTTAGTACAATTAGTTTTAAGTCGTATCGAACAACGTGTGCCCGTCGCTTATTTAACGAATAGTGCGTGGTTCTGCGGATTAGAATTCTATGTGGATGAGCGTACGATTATTCCTCGCTCACCAATCAGCGCATTAATCCAAGATAAATTTGCTCCGCTTTTAAAATCTGAACCCAAACGTATTTTAGATCTTTGTACTGGCAGTGGTTGTATTGCAATCGCGACGGCTGAAGCCTTTCCTGAAGCGGAAGTGGACGCGGTCGATCTTTCTGTGGATGCGTTAAATGTGGCAGAAATCAATATAACACGCCATCAATTAGAACATCGTGTTTTCCCGATTCAATCAGATTTATTCCAAAATCTCTTCGGTCAACAATATGATTTAATCGTCACCAATCCGCCTTATGTGGATGAAGAAGATTTGGCAGATATGCCGGAAGAATTCCACTATGAACCTGAGTTAGCCTTAGGTTCAGGTGTTGATGGTTTAGAAATTACAAAACAAATTTTAAAACAAGCGCCGGATTATTTAACACCAAATGGCATGCTCGTTTGTGAAGTGGGCAACAGCATGGTAAGTCTCATTGAACAATATCCAGATGTGCCATTTGAATGGGTTGAACTAAAAAATGGTGGCCTGGGTGTATTTGCTATTAGTCGTGAAGATTTAGTGAAATATCACGATTCTTTTTAATCTCAAGTGCGGTTAAAAATCGTCGTGAATTTTGACCGCACTTACAAATTACTGGCGCGCGTTCTAAACGCGTGCTTTTCTTTTTTTAATAAAACAATGAATTTACAAAAACTTTTACTGACTCGTCGTTTCTTTTCTACCCTTGCATTTTTTTCCATGCAAACGGTATTTTTCATCTATTTACAAGGAAAAGGATTAAGCAACAGTGAAATTGCCTTTTCGCTCTCATTGCTTTTCTTCTGCAACCAAGCATTAGCGATTTTAGCCGGTATCTGGGGTGATCGTTTTGGATTGGCTAAAATGATGTTACTTGGATGCTTTTTAGATGTCATTGCCTATATTTTCTTTCTCTCTGCTGACAATTACATTCTACTTTTAATTGCCACCACCTGTTTTGGCCTAGGCAGCTGTTTGTTTGGTACCAATGCGAAAGCCTGCCTATTGGTGCTCGCGGGTGAAGAATACAAAGAGAAAACCCGATTACAGGGAAAATATTTGAAAGTCACTTCCATGTCGTCTATGTTTGCGCCTTTATTGGTGATTCCATTTATCAAATACAATCATATTGAATGGTTAATTTGGGTCTGCTTTGCAATGGAAGCAGTTCTCTTTGCCTTAATGGTAAAACCGTTTTATCAAATTCAAACCTTGCAAACCTTAGTGAAATTTCGCTTTGCCCAAATTAAAGAAATCATTACTAAAGAATTTTTATTGGTGCATTTGATGTTGTTTATTCCCCTTTCCATTGCAACCTCATTCTTTGTTATCTTCCCGTTCCTATTTGATAACAAATTAGGCATGCCGGAACACTCCCCCATTGCACTTTTTGTAAATGGTTTGTTGACTGTGTCATTACAAAGTTATTTTTCTCGAAAAATTAATTTAACGATTAAACAAACCCTATTGGTGGCGCCAATCTTGGCTGTTGGTATTATCCTGCCTTGGTTTATTACGTTGAAATATATTTCTTTGGTTTCTGCTTATATTTACTTAGTCATTTTCACAGTGATTGAAGTCTATGCTTTAACAGCAATGGCAAATTTATTAGTAAAATTTGATAATGGTACCAACCGAGGTTTTATCTTTGGCTCATCACGATTATTGCTTTCCATTGCGACAGTTATCGTCATGAATTTAGTGCCGCATTTATTTTTATTGTAAAAAAGAACGGTCAGAATTCGCATTAAATTCTGACCGCCCTTTTATTTTTGTTATTTTACTTCACATCTAATTCGACATTATCAAACAATTTCTTCACGGCATTGTTATCACGCAATCTCTCGGCTTTTTCCACCATTGGACGCGTTAAGTGCGGTGAGAAAAATTCGATAAAATCATACATATAGTTGCGTAAGAAAGTACTGTGTTTAAAGGCAATCTGCGTCATACTCGCACGGAACAAATGCCCGGCATCAATCGCCACTAAATCCGTATCAGCTGGCGTATGTGCCATAGATGCCATAATGCCCACGCCTAATCCTAAACGCACGTAGGTTTTTATCACGTCAGCATCCGTTGCAGTAAACACAATATTAGGCAAAATACCAGCTCGGTTAAAGGCATAATCTAAATCAGACACACCTGTAAAGCCAAAGGTATAAGTGACTAACGGATATTTGCCTAATTCTTCAACGGTAAGTTCTTTCACTTTTGCTAAAGGATGGTCTGGTTTAACAATCACCGAACGATTCCACAAATAGCAAGGCAGTTGAATCAAATCATCGAAAAGGTATGGTGCTTCTGTTGTGATCGCTAAATCCACTTCGCCAGAAATCAATGCATCGTGAATTTGAGTGGGTGAACCTTGATGAATATGCAAGCTCACATCTGGATATTGTTTAGAGAAACGTTCCACCACGGCTGGCAGCATATAACGCGCTTGTGTATTGGTTGTCGCAATGCGTAATACACCATGATTCGGACAGGTATACTCATTCGCAACCGATTTAATGCTTTGTGCTTTCACCAAAAGCTCACGGGCAATAGCTACAATCTTTTTACCCGCAGGCGTAATGGATTTAATATGCTTACCATTACGTTCAAAAATCTCTAAACCCAATTCATCTTCTAACAAGCGAACCTGTTTACTGATACCAGGTTGAGAGGTATAAAGTGCGTTAGCCGCTTCTGTCACGTTTAAATTTTGGTTTACAATCTCAACAATGTAGCGGAGTTGCTGCATTTTCATCGCGAATACCACCTATTTTTTATAGCGTTTACTTAACTCAGTATAACGTTTTACTGCTTTACGAATTTGACCTGATTTTGGTCGACGACGAGGTTTCGTCACATCCAATTTAGTTTCTGTTTCAGGTGGCAAGCCCACTAATTCACGTAAATAGTTGACGTTTTCCAGATCCATTTCTTCCCAACCACCTCGCGGTAAGCCTTTCATCAGCTTAATGTTGCCGTAACGAATACGAATTAGGCGGCTAACTTGAATGCCTTGTGATTCCCACAGACGGCGCACTTCACGGTTACGACCTTCCATTAAAGTCACATCGTACCATTGGTTAATCCCCACGCCACCTGCAAATTTGATTTCTTTGAAATTAGCAGGCCCATCTTCTAACTGCACGCCTTTACGCAAACGCGCTAACATAGCATCATCCACTTGACCAAATACACGAACGGAATATTCACGTTCAACTTCACGGCTTGGGTGCATTAAACGGTTAGCTAATTCACCATCTGTCGTGAAAAGTAATAAACCTGAAGTATTAATATCCAAACGACCTACCGCAATCCATCTTGCGCCATTTAGACGTGGTAAACGATCGAATACGGTCGGACGGCCTTCAGGATCACTACGAGTACAAAGTTCACCTTCTGGTTTGTAATACATTAACACACGACACACTTCTTTTTGTGCTTGTTGAAGGTTGATGATGCGACCATCAATACGCACTTTTACACCGGAATGTACATCGATACGATCGCCAAGGGTCGCCATTTTGCCATCAACACTTACACGATTTTCAGCAATCATCGCTTCAATTTCACGACGAGAGCCTTGCCCTGCACGCGCAAGCACTTTCTGTAATTTTTCACCTTCTACAGTAGATTGACGAGATGGTTTAGCTACCTTAGCTTTAGGGGTTGATTTGATGTCAGAATTGACCGCACTTTTACGATCTTTACGATCAAAGTGCGGTTGTTTTCCCGCTTGTTTTTCACGTTCTTGTCTGACTGGTTTTTGAATAGGTTTCATCTGTTTTTCCTTTGTCGCTTTCCCAAGCGTCTAAAATAAGTTAAATGAAAGGAGCGGTACTACCACTTCCTTCACGTAAAATCACTGGTGATTCTTCCGTTAAATCCACCACTGTTGTTGGCTCTTGACCTAAATAGCCACCATGAATAATTAAATCTACTTGGCGTTCTAAACATTCGCGAATCTCTTCTGGATCGGAATAAGTCATATGTTCATTATCAGGCAACATCAGTGAGCAAGATAGAATCGGCTCACCTAATGCCTTCAATAAATCTAAGGCTATTTGATTATCCGGTACACGCAAGCCAATCGTTTTGCGTTTTGAGGTCATTAATCGGCGTGGAAGTTCTTTCGTTGCCGTCAAAATAAAAGTATAACGTCCCGGCGTATTGTTTTTAATTAAACGATAAGCCGAATTGCTCACCGTTGCGTAGGTTGAAAGCTCGGATAAATCGCTACATACCAACGTAAAATTATGCCCTTCCGGCAATTTACGAATCGCAACAATACGATCCATCGCATGTTTATCGCCGATCATACAGCCTAAGGCATAGCCTGAATCCGTCGGGTACACAATGACACCACCTTGACGCAAGATTTCTACCGCTTGATTAATCAAACGTGCTTGCGGGTTTTCAGGGTGGATATAGAAAAATTGGCTCATAATTTTGTCCTTAAAAAACTGATGAGATTATACACCGATTTAAATGCAGGTTATAAGAATTTGTTATAAAAAACGACCGCACTTTGAAAACTCATCCAAAGTGCGGTCAATTTTTTAGGTATTTTATTTCAACAATTCACGGAGGGCTGAACCGATTTCAGCGAGACTTCTCACTGTCTTCACGTCAGCCGCTTCAAGTGCTGCAATTTTATCTGCAGCTGTTCCTTTTCCACCGCTGATAATCGCTCCTGCATGTCCCATACGCTTGCCTTTTGGTGCCGTCACGCCTGCGATATAAGCTACCACTGGTTTTGTCACATTAGCCTTAATAAACGCAGCTGCTTCCTCTTCTGCAGAACCACCGATTTCACCAATCATCACGATGGCTTCAGTTTCAGAATCTTCTTGGAATCGTTTAAGAATATCAATGAAGTTAGATCCTGGAATAGGATCGCCGCCAATCCCTACGCAAGTGGATTGACCGAAACCTTCATCTGTTGTTTGTTTTACCGCTTCATAAGTCAAAGTACCTGAACGAGAAACAATGCCTACTCTGCCTTTTTTATGGATATTGCCTGGCATAATACCAATCTTACATTCATCTGGTGTAATCACGCCCGGGCAATTAGGTCCGATCATCACCACACCCGTTTCATTTAATTTTTGTTTTACCAACAGCATATCCAATGTTGGGATGCCCTCTGTAATACAGACCACTAATTGAATACCTGCATCAATGGCTTCAAAAATTGCATCTTTACAAAATGGCGCCGGCACATAAATCATGGTTGCCGTAGCACCCGTCACTTTTACTGCTTCACGCACAGTATTAAATACCGGCAAACCTAAGTGTGTTGTTCCGCCTTTATTCGGTGAAATTCCACCGACTAACTTTGTGCCATAAGCCAATGCTTGCTCGCAGTGAAATGTCCCTTGCGCACCGGTGAAACCTTGGCAAATTACTTTTGTCTCTTTATTAATTAAAATCGCCATGATTATTCTCCTTTTGCCGCTTTCACTGCCGCTTGTGCAGCTTCCTGTAAAGTATGTGCTGCAATTAAATTCACACCACTTTCCGCTAAAATTGCTCTGCCTTGTGGGGCATTAGTTCCTTCTAATCGAACCACAACAGGCACTTTTACCCCTATTTCTTGAATCGCTGCAACCACCCCTTCAGCAATAAGATCGCAGCGTACGATTCCACCAAAAATATTCACTAAGACTGATTTCACATTTTTATCCGTGAGAATAATTTTGAAGGCTTCCGCCACACGCTCTTTCGTTGCACCACCGCCAACATCAAGGAAGTTTGCAGGATTACCACCATATAATTTCACGATATCCATGGTTCCCATAGCTAGTCCGGCGCCATTAACCATACAGCCAATATCGCCTTCCAAGGCGACATAGTTGAGCTGATATTTTTCTGCTTCTGCTTCACGTGAATCACTTTGGCTTAAATCGCGTAAGGCTAACAAATCAGGATGACGATAAAGTGAGTTATCATCAATGCCTACTTTCGCATCCAAACAAATTAAGTTGCCTTCTTTTGTCACCACGAGCGGATTCACTTCAACTAAAGAAAAATCTTTTTCGATAAAAAGCTGCGATAATTTCACAAAAATGGCCGCAAATTGCTTATTTTGCTCGCCACTTAAACCTAGTTTAAAAGCTAATTCACGCCCTTGATATGGCATTCCCCCCACGAGAGGATCAATGGTCACTTTATGAATTAATTCAGGCGTCTCTCTTGCCACATCCTCAATGCTCATCCCCCCTGCTGAAGAAGCCATAAAAACAACTTTCTGCGAAGCGCGATCAATCACTGCACCTAAGTAGAGTTCTTTCTCAATCTGGCAGGTTTCTTCAATATAAATGCTATTAACGGGTTGGCCTTTTTTATCAGTTTGGAAGGTGACTAAATGCTGGCCAAGCCATTTATCTGCAAAAGCACGCGCCTCTTCTGCATTATGCACGAGCTTCACACCACCAGCTTTTCCACGTCCACCTGCGTGAACTTGACATTTCGCTATCCAAACATCGCCATTCAGCTGAAAGAGCGCCATTTCAGCTTCGTCTGCTGTTTGACATACGACACCTTCACTCACAGGCAGATCATATTGCTTAAAAAGTTGCTTGGCTTGGTACTCATGTAAATTCATATTTCCTTCCTATTTTGATGTTGTTTAGCGAAACAGACAAAAATTTGACCGCACTTCTTACTTTATTTCAATACGGAAAAATAAAAGGCTTTTACCCTCAAAAGAGAAAAAGCCTATGTGCTTAAATTTCTAATAATAAACGAGTCGGATCTTCCAATAAGTCTTTAATCGCCACTAAGAAACCAACTGATTCACGACCATCAATTAAACGGTGATCATAAGATAAGGCTAAATACATCATCGGACGAATCACCACTTGACCATCTACCGCAACTGGACGTTCTTTGATGGCGTGCATACCTAAAATCGCACTTTGCGGAGGGTTGATAATTGGTGTGGACATTAAAGAACCAAATACGCCACCATTAGTAATGGTGAAGTTACCGCCTGTTAAATCTTCAACGGTTAATTTACCATCGCGGCCTTTTTCTGCTAGTGCTTTGATTTGTTTCTCAATATCCGCCATGCTCAGTTTATCGCAGTTGCGTAGTACAGGTGTTACCAAACCTCGCGGCGTTGAAACGGCAATGCTAATATCAAAATAGTTGTGATACACAATGTCATCACCGTCAATTGAAGCATTCACTTCAGGGTAACGTTTTAACGCTTCAACCACAGCTTTAATGTAGAAAGACATAAAGCCTAAACGTACACCATGTTGTTTTTCAAATTTTTCGCCGTATGTTTTGCGTAATTTCATAATCGGCTGCATATCCACTTCATTGAATGTGGTGAGCATTGCCGTAGTATTTTTTGCTTCTAATAAGCGTTCTGCGATACGTTTACGTAAACGGGTCATCGGTACACGTTTTTCTGAACGAGAGCTGTATGCCACGGTGCTAATGGTATTCTGCTCTGTCGCTACATCTTGTTTTGCTTTTTGAGCATCACGTTTTGCTACTTCACGCGCAATATCTTCACGGGTAATACGACCACCCACACCAGAACCTTGAATTTTCTCAGCATCTAAATCATGTTCAGCTAATAAACGACGAATAGCTGGACCTTGATCTGATGAATTATTATGGCTATTTTCAATGGCTGCTCTTTGACGATCAGCAGGTGTTGGCTCATTGTCTTTCACTGTTTCAGTTGAAATATCGCCAGCCTGTTGGGTAGAAAGTTTACCTAAAAGCTGTTTACTTACTACGGTTGCACCTTCTTCTTGAAGAATTTCAATCACCACACCATCGCTTAATGCCGGCACTTCAAGTACCACTTTATCTGTTTCGATTTCCACTAATACTTCGTCACGTTTTACTGTCTCACCAACTTTTTTATGCCATGTTGCAACAGTTGCATCCGCAACGGATTCCGGTAAATCTGGAACAAGAATTTCGATTGTCATTTTATTTTCCTTTAAATTATTCTTTCTTTAAAAATTACTGAAATTTTGACCGCACTTTTACAGTGTCAACGCGTCTTCTACCAATTGTTTTTGCTGTTTGGTGTGTAAAGACATATAACCTACCGCTGGTGAAGCAGAGGCAGGACGACCTGCATATTTTAACTTCACATGCTCTGGAAGCGAGCTGTCAAAGTTATGCTTACTACAATACCAAGCGCCTTGGTTTAATGGCTCTTCTTGACACCATACATAATCCGTCACATGCGCATAAGGCTCTAACGCTTTCTTCACATCTTCATGTGGATACGGATAAAGCTGTTCAATACGAATAATCGCCACATCTGTTTGGTTATTCGCACGACGTTGTTCCAAGAGATCGTAATACACTTTACCTGAACATAGGACGACTCGTTTAACTTGTTTCGGATCGATGTTATCAATTTCACCAATGACTGTTTGGAATGTGCCATTTACTAATTCATCTAAACTTGACACGGCAAGTGGATGACGTAATAAAGATTTTGGTGAAATACCAATTAATGGACGACGCATTTTACGGATCGATTGACGACGTAGCATGTGGTAAACCTGTGCTGGTGTAGATGGAATACACACTTGCATATTCTGTTCTGCACAAAGTTGTAAATAACGTTCTAAACGAGCGGATGAGTGCTCTGGACCTTGGCCTTCATAACCATGTGGTAATAACATCACCAAGCCACACATTCTGCCCCATTTTTGTTCGCCAGAACTAATAAATTGGTCAATCACGATTTGTGCGCCGTTTGCGAAGTCACCAAACTGTGCTTCCCAAATGGTTAATGTTTTTGGATCAGTCGTCGCATAACCATATTCAAAAGCCAGTACGGCTTCTTCGGATAATACTGAATCCCACACCTCAAAACGACCTTGGTTGGCGTGTAAATGCGTTAATGGCACATAGCCTGTGCCGTCATTTTGATTGTGCACAACCGCATGGCGATGAAAGAACGTACCGCGTCCCGCATCTTCACCCGATAAACGAACATTAGCACCTTCATCTAATAAGGTTGCGTATGCCATAGTCTCTGCCATACCCCAATCAAACAATTTCTCGCCTTTAGCCATTTCACGGCGATCTGCATAGATTTTTTCTACACGAGGATGTGCACGCAAGGTTTCTGGATATTCACTGACACGCTCCGCTAAAGTTTGGAAACGCTCTTGTGGGAATTTACTTTCGTAAGGAGATGTCCAGTCATAGTTGAGATATTGCAACCAATCCATTTGGGCCGTATCCATTTCTCGCCATTCTTTCACTACGCGATCGCCATTATCTAAGGCATCACGATAAAGATTCATCATTTCAATGGCGTCTTCTTCGGTAATCACCCCTTCAGCAATTAAACGATCTGCATAGACTTTACGTGGCGTTGGATGTTTTTTGATGATGCTATACATCATTGGTTGAGTGGCTAATGGTTCATCAGCCTCATTATGACCATGACGACGATAAGAAATCAGATCAATGAAAATATCGCGTTTGAATAAATTACGATATTCCACCGCCATTCTCGCGGCAAAAGCGACTGCTTCAGGATCATCACCATTCACATGAATAATCGGTGCCTGAATCATTTTTGCGATATCAGTACAATATTCTGTTGAGCGGGTGTCATTTGGGTTAGAGGTGGTAAAACCAATTTGGTTATTGATCACAATACGGATTGTTCCACCCACGGTATAACCACGCGCATTGGACATATTCAAGGTTTCTTGTACTACACCTTGTCCAGCTACCGCGGAATCCCCATGAACAGTAACCGCTAATACTTGATTACGCTCTGTATCGTTCTTTTTCGTTTGACGAGAACGTACCGCACCAATAACTACTGGGCTAACAATTTCTAAGTGCGACGGGTTAAATGCAAGGGTTAAATGTACACGACGATCACCAACTGCGAAGTCAGAAGAGAAACCTTGGTGGTATTTCACGTCACCTGTACGCTCGCCTGAATGTTTACCTGCAAACTCATCGAAAAGATCTTCTGGTTTCTTACCGAGCACGTTTACTAACATGTTTAAACGACCACGGTGTGCCATACCAAACACCACATCTTTTACGCCTTGTTTGCTCGCATGACGAATAATTTCTTTCATCAATGGAATAAAGGCATCACTTCCCTCTAAAGAGAAACGTTTTGCACCTGGGAATTTCGCACCAAGATAACGTTCTAAGCCATCTGCAGCGGTCAATTCGCTTAATAAATTAATTTTTTCTTCTTTGGTAAAGAGCGGTTTATTTAATTGGCTTTCTAATTTACTTTGTAGCCAATTTTTTTGCTCCATATCCTGAACATGCATAAACTCAAGACCAATTGAGCCACAATAGGTCTCTTTCAACATTTCAGCTAAATCACCTAATTTGATGTTATCACGATGATAGACATAGTGATTAATATTGAAGGTTTCATTGAGATCCTGTTCGGTAAAACCGTGATAACGGTAATCCAATTCAGGTACGGTGGAGATTTTCCAACGATAATAATTGATTGGGTCAAGTTTCGCTTCTAAATGACCGCGGAAGCGATAAGCATTGATAAATTGGAGGACTTTGACTAATTTTGCACTGGCTTCTGGATCGATGATCGTCACAGCTTCTGTTGTATTTTCTCTCGCTAAACGACGGAAATAATCACGGACTGGTGAATGTGGTTGCTCTACTGCGGTTGTTTTCGGCAATGCATCAAATGTGGCACGCCAGCTTTCATCGACTGAAGATGGATCTTCTAAATAACGTTCGTATAATTCCTCAATATACGATTGATTAGAACCACCTAAAGCGGTTGAAGCCAACCATTCATCAAAGGCATTGTTATGCTGCATATCTACCCCTTGTATTACATGATGTTGTCCGCCCATTATACATAGGATAAAAAAAGAAATAATCCTCAAATCACACTTTGTTACAATTTTGTGATCTACTTCAATAAAAAACCGCACATAAAGTGCGGTCCGTTTTATCTGAGTTTCTTAGAAACTTAAGAATGGAGTAATTTTTTCAATTGTAGCTTCACCGATACCATCAATATTTGAAAGCTCGGCAGCACTTTTGATTTTGCCCACTTTGTTACGGTAATCAATAATCGCTTGTGCTTTTTTCTCACCGATGCCAGAAAGTTTTTGTAGAGTTTCTGCATCAGCTTTATTGATATTTACTTTAGCAGAAGAAGCCACTTTCTCTTTAGCTGGCTCTTTTGTTGAAGTCGCTTTTTCTTTCACTTCTTTTACTTTATCTGCTGCTTTTGTTTTTGCGTCAGACGCTTTTTCTTTCGCATTATCTTTCACTGAATTTAATTTTTCAGTGGCTTTGTCTTTCATGGACGGTTGATTATTCTCAGTCGCTTTTTCTTTTAAAGCAGATGCTTTCTCTTTTACCGCATCTTTTGCAGAAGTTGCTTTATCTTTCATTGCATCTTTCGCGGATGTTGCTTTTTCTTTAGCTTCAGTTACTTTATCTAATGCATTTGATTTTGTTGAACTTGCACTATCTGTCATTGATTTAAGCTTATCATTTGCCGCATTTTTCACGTCAGCTTTTGTACTTTCAACCATTGATTTTGAATTTGTTACAACATCTTCTTTTGTTGGCAATACAGATGTATTCGTTGCTAATGCAGAACCAGATACGGCTAATGCAAGAGATGTTAATGTTAAAAGTGATTTTAAAGATTTCATAAAAACTCCTGTTTTGTTATTAATAGGTGCGACAAGCAAACCTGTATGCTAAGACTTATCTTAAGAAAATTAGTTCAAAACAAAAAAACGCCCCAAATAAGGAGCGTCTTTAAATTTAATACTGACTAATCATCGCTTGAGAAGATAGAAAGTAATCTTAATAAGCTAATGAATAAGTTGTAAATTGACACATAAATACTCACTGTTGCACGAATATAGTTTGTTTCGCCACCGTGAATAATATTGCTGGTTTCATAAAGGATTGTCATTGTTGAGAACACCACAAACAATGCACTGATCCCGACCGCTAGTGCTGGGATTTGGAAGAAGAAGCTTGCCACAATCCCTAACAATAACACGATAAATAATGAGAAAATCGCGGTAGAAAGGAAAGACATATCTTTCTTCGTTGTAAGCACATAAGCTGAACAAGCAAAGAAGACGATTGCTGTACCTGCGAATGCAAGCATAATTAAATCTTCCATTCCTCTCGCCACATACATGTTTAAAATTGGCCCGATGGTATAACCCATAAACCCAGTGAACGCGAATGCAGCTAAGATTCCCCATGCACTATTTGCTAAGCGGTTTGTCACGAAAAGTAAACCGTAGAAACCCACAAGTAACACGATAAGGTTAGGATAAGGCAAATTTAAGCTCATAGAGATATAAGCAACAACTGCCGAAAATGCCATCGTTAATCCCAATAAGAAATAGGTATTACGTAGCACTTTATGTGTGCTCAGTAGTGATTCTTCCTGTGAATTAACAACAATGCGAGATTGCATAAAAGCTCCTTATTTTACAAAGAATAAATTTGATGAAACATCACTTCGTAAAGTAAGGGCTACAGGTAAAAAAGTCAATGGTAAATCAAGAATTTGTTTCAATTTTTTAAATTTAAAAAGAGAAAAGTGCGGTCAATTCAAACCTTATTTTTTATATGCGTTATAGCGAATAATTAACTTACTCAATAAGATGAATTACATTATAATAAGCACTCCTTTATTCCACATCATGGACATTATATGAACAGCAAAAAATCTTATCTCGCTATTTTTGGCATCATTCTCGCAGTTGGATTGATGGCATCAGCGTTTATCTTAGGTAATCAATTTAAAAATTTACGCCAAACTGGTTCTATTTCAGTTAAAGGCTTGGCAGAAAGCCACTATACCTCAACACAAGGTACATGGGTTATCCGCGTAACAGGTTGGGGCGCGACTTATAATGACGCAATGGCAGCGAATCAGAAAAACTTAAATGAAGCCGTTCGTTTCCTTAAAGCACAAGGTTTCGCTGATGAAAATCGAGAAATCACCGAATTAGATGTCTCTACTCATACTGACTATTATGAGAATGAAAAAGGGGAAACCAAAAGTAGAGAGAATGGCTTTGATGCATCAAGATCAATCCGAATTTCAACTAAAGAATTGACTAAGTTACAAAAAGCCCTCACCAATATTCACCAATTAGTAGCTAACAACCAAGATATTAGTTTTGGTGATCCAAATTACTACTTAGAAAACCTTGAACAAATAAAACGTGAATTAATTTCAAAAGCAACACAAGATGCACATGTTCGCGCTGAAGAGTTCGCGAAAACCAGTAACGTAAAAGTTGGCGTGTTAAAATCCGCTTCACAAGGGCCATTCTACATTCAAGCGCCAAATCCCGATGCAGATGACTCTAGCGATTACACTGGTAGCTACGACACGAGCACTATTGAGAAAAAAGCGCGCTTAGTCGTCACTATTGAATATGCCATTGAATAATTGTTTAATATTTACTCAACATTCATAAGAACAAAGTGCGGTCAATTTCATCATAAAATTCGACCGCACTTTCTTTTAACAAGGAATACGCTATGCAACTCCCTACCCTACAAGCCGCGAAATTAATTCGTCGCTATAAACGTTTTTTGACTGATATTGAATTACCAAATGGCGAAGTGATCACCATTCATTGTGCAAACACTGGTGCAATGACTGGCTGTGGTGAAAAAGGTGATACCGTTTGGTACTCTCATTCTGATAGCCAAACGCGCAAATATCCACATAGTTGGGAATTAACACAATTAGCAAATGGCCAACTTGTTTGTATTAACACGCACAGATCCAACCAGCTAGTCTTTGAAGCCTTGCAAAACAAACAAATCAAAGAACTGGCTATGTACGATAAAATTTATCCTGAAGTGAAATATGGTGAAGAAAATAGCCGTATCGACTTCTTGCTTAAAGGTGAAGGCTTGCCCGATTGTTATGTTGAAGTGAAATCCATCACCTTTGTAAAAGGTACATTAGGAATGTTTCCCGATGCGGTGACTACCCGTGGGCAAAAACATGTTCGTGAGCTTTTAGCCATGAAAAAACAAGGACATCGTGCGGTTGTTCTCTTTGCTGGATTACATGATGGCTTCGATCGTTTTAAAATCGCTGAGTTTGTAGATCCTGAATATGATCGTCTTTTAAAAGACGCAAAATCACAAGGTGTAGAAGCTTATGCTTATGCGGGAAAATTTGACATTTCAGATGGCATTCCGACCGCACTTTCTCTCACAGAAAGTGTGCCTTACATCGATTAAAAAAAATAATTGAGAATTATTTGCATTTTGCTATTGACAATGAATTTGAGAATGGTTATCATCTAACCATTCCAAAAACAAACAGATAATCACTCCAACTTCACGCCTATTTCCCCACAAATAGGCGTTTTTTTTCATCTCAATCTTTTCATTTCAGCCATATTCTCTATAATGTAGCCTTTAATATTGAAATAACATTAGGAAATAGAATGACTGATATTAATACCGTTCTCGCAGAACTAAAACGCGGTACTGATGAGATTCTTTCTGAAGCGGATTTAATCGAAAAACTGAAAGAAAATCGCCCACTTAAAATTAAACTTGGTGCAGACCCTACTGCTCCGGATATTCACTTAGGGCATACCGTGGTATTAAACAAACTTCGTCAATTCCAACAATTAGGCCACGAAGTCTATTTCTTAATCGGTGATTTCACGGGTATGGTCGGTGACCCATCTGGTAAAAATACCACTCGCCCACCGCTTAGTCGTGAAGACGTACTTCGCAATGCGGAAACCTATAAAGAACAAATTTACAAAATTCTAGACCCACAAAAAACAAAAATCGTATTCAACTCTGAATGGTTGGGTAAATTGGGTACTGAAGGGATGATCCGTTTAGCAAGTAACTACACCGTAGCGCGTATGCTAGAACGTGATGATTTCAAAAAACGTTTTGGTAATAACCAACCTATCGCAATTCACGAATTTATTTATCCTTTATTACAAGGGTATGACTCTGTTGCATTAGAAGCTGACGTGGAGCTAGGTGGTACAGACCAAAAATTCAACTTACTTGTCGGTCGTGAATTACAAAAATCAGCCGGTCAAAAACCTCAAGTAGCAATTACGCTTCCATTACTTGTTGGTTTAGATGGTGAGAAGAAAATGTCTAAATCATTAGGTAACTACATCGGCGTGACAGATGCACCAAGCGATATGTTCGGTAAAATCATGTCGATCTCTGATGAATTAATGTGGGATTGGTATAACTTACTTTCTTTCCGTCCTCTCACTGAAATTGCGGAATTAAAAGCAGAAGTGGCAAATGGTAAAAACCCACGTGACGTGAAAATTTTATTAGCAAAAGAAATCATCGCACGTTTCCATGATGAAGCTGCGGCTGATGCGGCAGAGCAAGAGTTTATTAACCGTTTCCAAAAAGGTGCAATGCCGGATGAAATGCCTGAATTCACCTTTGAAGGCGAAATTGGTTTAGCAACCTTATTAAAAGAAGCAGGACTGGTTCCTTCTACTTCTGAAGCAATTCGCTCAGCGAAACAAGGTGGTGTGAAAATTAACGGTGAAAAAGTCGAAGACATGAAAGCCAACGCGCCAAAAGGCACAAATGTTTACCAAGTCGGTAAGCGTAAATTCGCACGCGTAACCATCGCATAAAACACCTATGGAAATGACCGCTCTTTTTTAAGTGCGGTTATTTTTTAACTGATATCCACAATAGAAGGAAAATTAAATGAGCCAAAAAATCTGGGTAACCGGCGATGCGGTTGTCGATCTTATTCCTGACGGTGAAAATCATTATTTACGTTGTGCCGGTGGTGCCCCTGCAAATGTGGCTGTTGGCGTGGCACGCTTAGGCAGCCCGAGTGCCTTTATTGGTCGTGTAGGTAACGATCCGCTTGGCCAATTTATGCAAGATACCTTAAATGCGGAAAATGTGAATACACAACATATGATTTTAGATCCACAACATCGCACCTCTACTGTTGTGGTTGGTTTAGATAATGGCGAACGCAGCTTCACCTTTATGGTAAATCCTAGTGCGGACCAGTTCTTACAAGCCAGCGATTTACCGCCTTTCCAACAAGGTGAATGGCTACATTGCTGCTCTATCGCGCTAATCAATAATCCATCTCGCGAAGCGACTTTTGAAGCGATTCGTCGTATTAAAGCTGCTGGCGGTTTCTTCTCTTTTGACCCTAATTTACGTGAATCACTTTGGCCTAGCTTAGAAGAAATGAAAACCGTGGTCATGGAAGCGGTTGCGTTGGCTGACGTATTAAAATTCTCTGAAGAAGAATTAACGCTTTTGACTAATACTGACAGCCTTGAAAAAGCTTTTGAAAAAGTGACCGCACTTTATCCTGAAAAATTAATTATTGTGACTTTGGGTAAAGATGGCGCACTCTATCACTTAGAAGGTAAGAAAGATGTAATTTCAGGCAAAGCCTTACAGCCGGTTGATACAACGGGTGCAGGCGATGCCTTCGTTGGTGGTCTGCTTGCTGGACTTTCACAGCATCCAAACTGGAAAGAAAACGATGTGCTAGTGCAAATCATTCGTCAGGCTAATGCCTGCGGCGCCCTTGCTACGACAGCGAAAGGCGCGATGTCAGCCTTACCAAATCAAACACAATTAGCAGCGTTCCTAGCCAATTAAGAATCAAAGGTGCAAATTATTGCACCTTTTACTTACCAATCACATTAACGAGGCACGATCACGATGATTATTTTCAATAATGGCAAATATAAAAGTATTCTAGCCGCAGAAAAAGGCGAGCTCGCAGAAATTGCTGAAACCGTGCAAAAAGACAAAGATTTTCGACCGCACTTTCATATTGCCCCACCAACTGGCTTAATGAACGATCCTAATGGTTTAATCTTTGATGGAGAGAAATACCATCTGTTCTATCAATGGTTTCCATTCGATGCGATCCACGGAATGAAACATTGGAAGCATTTAATCACAAAAGATTTCCAACATTATCAATCAGCAGATGATCTGATTCCTTGCGAGCTTTTTGAATCCCACGGATGCTATTCTGGTGGTGCTTTAAAAGTTGGTGATAAATTAGCCATGTTCTATACTGGCAATACCCGTCGTCCAAGCGATAATCAACGCGTGCCTTATCAAAATTTAGCGATTTTCGATCTTAATGGGAAATTACTCAGCAAACGTCCGTTAATTGAAAATGCGCCTGAAGGCTATACAGAGCATGTTCGCGATCCTAAACCGTATTTTACTGAAGAAGGTAAAATCCGTTTTATCTGCGGCGCACAGCGAGAAAATCTCACGGGAACTGCCATTATTTTTGAAATGGACAATCTTGAAGATACGCCTCGTTTATTAGGCGAGCTATCTTTGCCTGCTTTTGACAATAAAAACGTATTTATGTGGGAATGTCCTGACCTATTGAAAATCGGTGATAAAGATGTGTTTATCTGGTCACCACAAGGTAAAGATCGAGAAGCGCATCAATTCCAAAATAATTATCATGCGACTTATGCTGTGGGAAAATTAACGGATTTAACCTTTGAAGCAGAATATATTAGTGAGTTGGATCAAGGCTTTGATTTCTATGCCCCACAAACCTTCGGCGGTTTGGATAATAAAACCCACGCAGTGCTTTTCGGTTGGATTGGTTTGCCAGATTTAACTTACCCTACAGACAAATTTAAATGGCATTCGGCTTTAACCTTGCCAAGAGAATTGCGCTTAGAAGGTACGAAAATTTATCAACGTCCGATTGCTAAAATATACGAAAATCTGACCGCACTTTCAGCACTTCATCTTGATGAAAAAACGGATATTGCGAATTTAGATCGTGCGTATATTAAATTTGAGGCAAAAAACCAAGCCTTTGACTTAACCTTCTTCCAAAATGAAAAAGGACAGTCACTGCGTCTATCTTATGAAAATGGCTTAGTTTGCTTAGATCGCAGTCAAAGCGAACAAACGGAATTAATGGAAAAATTCGATACCAAACGCTTCTGCGAAGTTGAAAATCTACAAACTGTCGAAATTTTCTTCGATCGTTCAATTATTGAAATTTTCTTTAATCAGGGTGAAAAAGCGATGACATCAAGATTTTTCATTGAGAACAGAGAAAATACAATAAGTAGTACCCGTCCATTGGATTTAATGTTCGGTTATTTACCAGCAATTCAATATGACAAATAATCAACTCAAGTGCGGTTAAAATTAACCGCACTTTTATTTTCAATCATGTTCTTTTATTAAGTAATGACTATGTTTGTTCAACAACAAAACTCAACACCATCTAATCTTGTAGCATTCAATTTTCTATTGATCGCCTTTTTAACGGGAATTGCATCTGCGTTTCAAACGCCGACCTTGAGTTTGTATCTCTCTCAAGAGATTCAAGTTTCACCTTTTTTTGTGGGCTTGTTCTATTCCGTCAATGCCATTATTGGCATTATCTTGAGCCAAATTCTGGCGAAATATTCTGATAAGCAAGATGATCGTCGTAAAGTAATGATTGTATGCTGTTTGATTGCTGTGCTTGGCTGTCTCATTTTTGCTTATAGCCGAAATTATTATGTGTTGATTATTATCGGTACAACGTTATTAGGCTTGGGTTCATCTGCCAATCCACAATCTTTTGCTCTAGCACGAGAATATGCTGAAAGTAGCCATCGTGAAGCGGTGATGTTCACCACAATTATGCGAACTCAAATCTCATTGGCTTGGATTGTTGGACCACCACTTTCTTTTTTTATCGCATTAAACTGGGGCTTTGATTACATGTATTTGGTGGCGGGTTCTGCCTTTTTACTTTGTGCAGGCGTCAGCAAATTATTACCTAAAATTCCTCGTCAAAGTGCAGTCAAAAATCAAGAGATTTTAGACAATACGCCACCAAGAAAAAGTGTGATTTACTTGTTCATCACTAACCTATTACTTTGGACCTGTAACAGCATGTATCTCATTAATATGCCATTATTTGTGATTAATGAGCTACATTTAGGCAAAGAACTGGCGGGAACATTGATGGGAACGGCAGCTGGGTTGGAAATCCCCGTGATGATATTGGCGGGCTATCTCACCAAATACTTCAGTAAAAAACGTTTGATGATGATTGCTTTAATTTCAGGCCTCGCCTTCTATTCAAGCTTATTATTCGCAGAGCAAACTTGGCAGCTTATCGGATTACAAATGCTTAATGCGATTTTTATTGGTATTACCGCTACCATTGGGATGGTGTATTTCCAAGATTTAATGCCAACAAAAATGGGCACAGCCACTACGCTATTCAGTAATGCCGCAAAAAGTAGTTGGATTATTGGTGGACCTATTGCGGGTATTATTGCAGAAATCTGGCATTACAATTCTATTTTTTATGTTGCAGTGGCTTTAATTTTTATCAGCGTAGGCTGTATGTGGAAAGTTAAATCAGTTTAGTGAAAATAAAAAAGAGCGGTCAAAATTGACCGCTCTTTTACTTTACATTATTTTAGCGCCATGCTTTGAATTGGTTAATCAATCCATTGGTTGAGCTATCATGGCTTGCCACTTTCTCTTTGTCTGCCAATTCAGGAAGAATTCGGTTCGCTAATTGTTTACCTAATTCCACGCCCCATTGGTCAAAGCTGAAGATATTGAAAATCACACCTTGTGTAAAAATTTTGTGTTCATACATCGCAATTAATGCGCCAAGAACAAATGGTGTAATTTTTTGCACTAAAATAGAGTTAGTCGGTTTATTACCTGTAAAGACTTTAAATGGCACAATGTCTTTTACCTCATCTAAAGATTTACCCGCTTTCACAAACTCTGCTTCGACTTCTTCTTTGGTTTTACCGAAAGCCAGTGCTTCAGTTTGCGCAAAGAAGTTTGATAACAATTTGCTGTGGTGATCACCTAATGGATTATGGCTTTGCGCCGGTGCAATAAAGTCACAAGGGATTAACATGGTACCTTGGTGAATCAATTGATAGAATGCATGCTGACCATTTGTTCCAGGTTCGCCCCAAATAATTGGGCCAGTTTGATAATCACGAATAACATCGCCATTACGATCGACATATTTACCGTTTGATTCCATATTACCTTGTTGGAAATAAGCCGCAAAACGATGTAAATATTGGTCATACGGTAAAATTGCCTCAGTTTGTGCACCAAGGAAATTGGTATTCCATAAACCGACTAATGCTAATGTGGCAGGGATATTTTTTTCTAATGGTGCAGTACGGAAATGTTTATCCATTTCATGCGCACCACTTAAGAGTGCTTCAAAATTATCAAAGCCGATTGAAAGTGCGATAGAAAGACCGATTGCAGACCATAAAGAATAACGGCCACCAACCCAATCCCAGAACTCAAACATATTATTGGTATCAATACCGAATTCTGCTACCGCTTTACCATTGGTCGAAAGTGCGGCGAAGTGTTTTGCTACCGCGCTGTTATCTTTCGCTGCCGCTAATAACCAATCGCGTGCTGAATTAGCATTGGTCATGGTTTCTTGGGTGGTAAAGGTTTTAGAAGCCACTAAGAAAAGTGTGGTTTCAGGATTTACTTTTTTCAATGTTTCAGCGATATGTGTACCATCTACGTTTGAAACGAAGTGCATATTCAAGTGATTTTTATAAGGACGAAGCGCTTCAGTCACCATGTAAGGTCCTAAGTCTGAACCACCGATACCGATATTCACCACATCAGTAATCGCTTTTCCCGTATAACCTTTCCATTCACCTGAAATCACACGATCGCAAAATGCGCTCATTTTTGCTAATACGGCATTCACTTCTGGCATCACATCTTTGCCATCTACATAGACAGGTGTATTTGAACGGTTACGAAGTGCGGTATGTAATACAGCACGATCTTCTGTACGATTAATTTTCTCGCCTGTAAACATAGCATTAATCGCTTCATCTAATGCCGATTCTTTGGCTAATTGACGAAGCAATTTGAGGGTTTCTTGGTTAATTTTATTTTTTGAAAAATCCACTAAGATTTGATTTTCAAAAGTTAAAGAATAATCGTTAAAACGATTTTCCTCTTGCTTAAACAAATCAGCAATCGTGGTATGAGCCAGTTGAGATTGGTGAGCTTCAAGCGCTTTCCAAGCTTGCGTATTGGTTGGATTGATGTTTTTCATGAATATTTCCTTTTAAAAATTGAATTCTTTACATTTTTGCTTTCTTGCAAAACCAATTAATCGACATATTCTGTTATAACACGCGGGGTTAATTTTGTAATCAATTCATAGCTTAAAATACCACTGTATTTAGCTACCGTTTCAATTGGTAATTCCTTACCCCATAAAATCACTTCATCACCGACTTTATCTTGGCTATCTGCGCCTAAATCGACCGTCAGCATATCCATTGAGATGCGACCAACAATCGGCACAATACGGCCATTTAAATAAACTGGTGTACCTTCTGGCACATCACGCGGATAGCCATCACCGTAACCAATCGCAACAACACCAATTTTGGTATCTTTCGGACTGGTCCAAATGCCACCATAGCCAACAGGTTCACCTTTTTTATGTTCACGTACTGCAAGCAAAGATGACGTTAAATTCATCACGGGAGTTAAACCAAATTCAGCACCGACAGTATCTGTTGGTGAAATGCCGTACATAATAATCCCTGGTCGAATGCAATCTAAATGTGCCTCTGGCCAGAATAGAATCCCGCCGGATGCGGCAATGGTTCTTTCTCCAGCTTTATCTTTTGTCGCTTGAAGGAAACGATCGAGCTGAACTTGAGTATAATCAGAATCTAGTTCATCAGCACGGCTAAAATGACTGACAAAACCTAAGTGCGGTTGAATTTGAGGAAGTTTTTTCAGCTCTTGATAAAAATAATCCACTTCATCAAGTGACACACCTAAACGGTGCATCCCCGTATCAATCTTCAGCCAGACTTTTATTGGACTTGGTACTACAGCTCGTTTTAGTGCTTCAAGCTGTTCACGATTATGAACTACGGTTTCAATGTTATTTACCGCAATAATCGGTAAATCTTTTTCATCAAAAAAGCCTTCTAGCAATAAGATCGGTTTAATAATACCGTTAGAGCGTAACGATAACGCCTCTTCTAAACGAGCCACAGCAAAGCAATCTACCATGCTTTCTAAAGCCGATGAGACAAATACCACACCGTGACCATATGCGTTTGCTTTTACCACTGCAATAATTTTACTGTGCGGCGCTTTTTCTTTAATAACTTGTAAATTATGTTTTAAGGCAAGCGAACTGATTTTCGCTGTTGCCGGTTTTACGTTCATTTTTCTAATCCGTTCTATCTTGCCTAATAATCATCTCTGTATTCACGCTGTTCGGCAAGGTTATCAAAGCGTGAGAATTGACCGTTAAATGCTAAACGTACACGACCAATCGGACCGTTACGTTGTTTACCAATAATAATTTCAGCCACCCCTTTATCTTCAGAATTCTCGTTATACACTTCGTCACGATAAATAAACATAATCAAGTCAGCATCCTGCTCAATAGAGCCTGATTCACGCAAGTCTGAGTTTACCGGACGTTTATCTGCACGTTGTTCCAAAGTACGGTTAAGCTGGGAAAGTGCAATAACTGGGACTTCTAATTCTTTCGCTAATGCTTTTAAAGAACGGGAAATCTCGGCGATCTCTAAGGTTCGGTTATCTGAAAATGCGGGTGCGCGCATTAATTGAAGGTAATCCACCATAATCATGCTCAAGCCACCATTTTCTCGATACACACGACGTGCACGAGAACGCAATTCTGTTGGGGTTAACCCCGATGAATCATCAATATAAAGGTTGTTTTTTTGCTTAAACATCCCAAACACGCTGGCAATTTTGCTCCATTCCGCCTCTTCCAAGTTTTGCCCTGTACGAATTTTGGTTTGATCCACACGAGCGAGAGAGGCAATCATACGCATCATAATTTGTTCAGCCGGCATCTCTAAACTGAATACTAATACTGGCTTATCACTTGCCATGGCCGCATTTTCACAAAGGTTCATTGCAAACGTGGTTTTACCCATGGAAGGACGAGCAGCAACAATGATGAGGTCTGAAGGCTGTAAACCTGCTGTTTTCTTGTCTAACTCAACAAAGCCTGTTGTGACCCCTGTCACACCGTTATGATTTTCAAGCTTACCTAAAGTTTCAATTCGAGCGATGGTGCTTTCCAATACGCTGAGCACGTTTTGTGGTCCTTCTGTTGAAGAACTTCGTTTTTCAGCGATCGCAAACACTTCTCTTTCGGCTTCATCCAACACCATTTTGATGTCTTTGCCTTTAGGCGAATAACTGTTTTCTGCAATACGATTCCCTACGGCAATAAGCTCACGCAAAATCGCTTTTTCACGTACGATTTCGGCATAAGCCAAAATATTAATAGCATTTGGGGTGTTATTGGAAAGATCAGCGAGATAAGCAAAGCCCCCTACAGAATCACTGATACCTTTGGCTTTAAGCGCTTGATCGAGGGTAATTAAATCAATTGGCGTTTGGTTACGCATTAATTCTTCCATGGTTTGGAAGATCGCTTTATGCGCAAAAGTATAAAAATCCTCAGCAATGACTCTTTCAGCAATGCCATCCCAATGCTGATTACTCAACATAATACCGCCAAGAACGGCTTGTTCTGCTTCAGTGGAATGAGGTGGGATGCTAACTTGTTCAGTTTTCTGATCGGAAGATTGGATTTGTCGTTGTGATGCCATAAGGATTTCAATTTAAACTAAAAAACTGTGCTTATGATACCGCAAATACGAAGTGGTTTTAAGAAAAAAGTGCGGTCAATATTTTCAGGATTTTAGACATAAAAAACGGTGGAAAAATCCACCGCTCTTTTTCATTCAGGAATATTGATTATTCAACCGTTAAAGTACGACAAACGTTAGTTGTACCTTCTGATTCATCACCTTGTGTTAATAAAACAAGATCACCTGAAACTAAATAACCTTTTTCTTTTAATAGGTTAATCGCTGCTTTTGCACCTGCAGAGCTACGAGATTCACCATCAAAATGAACTGGTGTTACACCGCGGTATAATGCGCAACGGTTTAAGGTTTCTTGAACACGAGAAAGTGCAAAGATTGGTAAACCTGAGCTAATACGTGACATTAATAATGGTGTACGACCAGAGTGGCTTAATGTAATGATTGCTGCAATACCGCTTAAGTGGTTCGCTGCATACATCGCAGACATTGCTACAGATTCTTCAATATCTCTGAACTCACGATCTAAACGGTGATGAGAAACATTGATGCTAGGCATTTTTTCTGCACCTAAACATACGCGAGCCATTGTCGCTACAGTTTCAGCTGGATATTGACCTGCAGCTGTTTCTGCTGAAAGCATTACCGCATCAGTACCATCTAATACCGCATTTGCCACGTCCATTACTTCTGCACGAGTTGGCATTGGGTTGCTGATCATTGACTCCATCATTTGAGTTGCAGTGATTACCGCACGGTTTAATTGACGTGAACGACGAATTAATTTTTTCTGTACGCCAACTAATTCAGGGTCACCGATTTCAACACCTAAGTCACCACGTGCAACCATGATCACATCAGAAGCTAGGATGATATCATCCATGGCTGCTTCATCAACTACGGTTTCAGCACGTTCAACTTTAGCAACGATTTTCGCTTCTAAACCAGCTTGTTTTGCTAATTCACGCGCATAGTTTAAATCTGCACTTGAACGTGGGAAAGATACCGCTAAGAAATCTACACCGATACGAGCTGCAGTGATGATATCTGCTTTATCTTTTTCAGTTAATGCATCTGCAGATAAGCCACCACCTAATTTGTTGATCCCTTTATTGTTTGATAATGGACCACCAACAGTCACTTCAGTAAATACTTTTGCACCTTCAGTAGAAAGCACTTTTAATTGAACACGGCCGTCATCTAATAAAAGAATATCGCCTGGCACAACATCTTGTGGAAGTGTTTTATAGTCTAAACCAACGGCTTCTTGATTACCTTCACCTTTTGGTAATTCCGCATCAAGAATAAATTTATCACCAACATTTAAGAAAATTTTGCCGTCTTTAAAAGTAGAAACACGAATTTTAGGACCTTGTAAGTCACCTAAAATTGCCACGGTTTTACCTAATTTTTTCGCGATCGCACGAACACGCTCAGCACGCTCAATATGATCATCTGGTGTACCGTGAGAAAAGTTCATACGTACAACATTAGCGCCTGCTGCGATAATTTTTTCAAGATTGTTATCGCGGTCTGTTGCAGGACCCATTGTACATACAATCTTCGTTCTTCTTAATTTTCTAGACATTATCTAAACTCCACAAATGGTTACAATTTTACTTAAAGCTTTTTTAAATTTCGGCTCATCCGAGATAAAAAACGTTGCGCATTATACGCTTAAACCTGTACAAAATCAAAATAACTACTGAGACTTTTTAAATCAGATTTTGGTTATTTTTTTAGCAGCTAAATTTAACTTAAAACAAATCCCCTTGTTTTCATCCTCAAAACTGTTTATCATCTGCCACATCTTTTACGCGACTATAGCTCAGTTGGTTAGAGCACCACCTTGACATGGTGGGGGTCACTGGTTCGAGTCCAGCTAGTCGCACCATTTACCCCAAACACAGCCCCGTGAAACTACTCACGGGGTTTTGTTTTTCCTAGTATTTTCAAGGCTTCTCAGCCCTTTCACTTATCGTCACTAATCGGATTTAATTGTCTTTAACCGCACTTTTTAGTAACAAGTTTAGTAACAAGGTGATAAACTTCAAAAAATCTTGTTACTAAAACTAAGGAAAAATGATGCCTCGTGTTACTAAACCGCTCACAAATACCGAAGTAGATAAGGCGAAAACAAAGGATAAAGAATACAATCTAAGTGATGGTAACGGTCTTTTTTTACGTATTAAGCCTACTGGTGCTAAGGCTTGGATTTTTAATTATTATCACCCAGTAACAAATAAGCGCACATCTTTTACTATTGGAACTTATCCAGCTATAACACTTGCGCAAGCTCGTCAAAAACGCGAAGAATATCGCGCCCTACTCGCTCAAAGTATCGATCCGCAAGAATACATAAAAGAACAAGAACTTATCAAAAACGCTCAGAACGAAAATACTTTCTATAAAGTCGCTTTACTTTGGAAAGAAAAAAGAAGTAAAGAAATTGAGCCTATGACAATGGAAAAGAATTGGGCAAGATTAGAAAACTATCTATTCCCTACTCTTGGAAATTATCCTATTGATGAAATTACTTCCCCTTTACTGATTAAAACTGTTCGTCAATTAAATGAAAAAGGTTTCAATGATACGCTGCACCGTTTATTAAACCTCGCCAATCAGATTTTAAATTATGCGGTAACAATAGGATTGATTTCGTTTAATTCTTGCTTGAAAGCATCTGATGCTTACCATAAAGAGCCTCAAAAACATCACCCAGCAATCAAGCCGGAAGAACTACCGAAACTATTACAAGACTTCAAAAATTCAAGTAGAGATTATCTAACAAAGGTTTTATTCCGCTGGCAATTACTTTCTATGGTTCGTCCGGCTGAGGCTGTTTCTGTTGAATGGTCTGAAATTGATTTCGATAAGAAATTATGGACTATTCCAGCAATCAAAATGAAAAAAACAAGACAAGGGCAATTCCCTCACATTGTTCCGCTTTCATCTTTAATGCTTAAAATTTTAGAAGAATTGAAACCTATAACAGGTGGTGACAAATTCGTATTTTCTCACTACCACAAACCTAACCAATCAGCTAGTAAAGAACTAATAGCTAACGCATTAAGAAAGATAGGTTACAAAGGGATTCAAGATGCTCACGGATTGAGATCGATAGCTAGAACGTTTTTAGAAGATCAGCAAGTTGATTTCCGTATTGCTGAAAGTTGTCTTGCTCATAGCATTGGGAATAAAACAAGTCAGGCATATAACCGTTACGATTATGTAGAACTCCGCCGCCCAGTGATGCAATTATGGAGTGATTTTGTGGAGCAATGCGAAAAAGAAAGCGTGTGAATTAGCGGCGTGTAAAAAATATTACAAAAATTGGTTCACCTGTTCACCTTGCCAATTTAACCTTTTATTTCATGTAGTTACGGGTGAATAGGTGAACATTATTGTTCACCCTAATTGTTCACCTTTTAAGAGAAAAGCATAAAAAAAGGGGCTTTCGCCCCTATTTCCTATTTTGATGAAATGAACTCATTTTGGAACTCATCATAGTTTTTGAAGTGAACATTGGAGCGATATCCATATTTTCCCTTAATCTTGGAGAACTCAAATTTATTTTTATGTTGCGCAAATCCTTGCTTTAATGAATTTGAGAAGTTTCTCAATGTAAGGGCATTTTTAATGCCGCTCGCTTCCGCAAAGACTAAGTATGCCGGATAAAGATGCGTTCTTGACTTATTGCCTTGATTCGCATTTCCTATATACAAACCGTCATTCTGTGCCGTAGTATAAAAGTAGCCGCAAAATTCGGTGATATGGTCAGATTCGCTTTTTATTTCTAAAGCCTCATCACTTGTTTGTTGCTCTTTTAAAGCGGCCTTAGCGGTTTCAGGCTGTTCAAAGGCATGTATTAGTTTGTAAATTATACCCCCTACTTCCCTCTCAATCTTATCCATGAAATTAGGGTCTCGCTCGTTTTTAGGTACTACTTTGTCAAAGTGAAAGATTACCCTTCTTCGCTCAATCCCACCGCTACGTTCTGTAAATCTAGTCGCCTCGTTATTAACGATTAAGACTACTGCGGGAATAACCGCTTTAAATTTACTGCGGTGTTTTGGGTCAATATTTACAGGATCACCACCTGTGATACTTTTCAATCCACCACCATCACCACCATAACGCGATTGTTCAGGGCAAATTAGCAAAGTTTTACCTACAAAGCTTTCTCGCCCTCGCGGTTCATCTAAATCCACTAAGCGCCCGCTTTCTGTGTTCTGCTCACCAGCTAATAACGTGGCAATATTAGCAAAAACAGATTTACCACTTCCGCCATCGCCTGTTACTTCAAAGAATAATTGCCAGTCATTGCGATTAGTTAAAACTGCGTATAAAGCCGCTAGAATAGCGTTCTTTTTGCTTTCTTTACCACCGCTTACAAACTCTAACCATTTATCAAAATATGGCGTATTTTGCGCTGAATTTAGATATTCATGCGGAATATAAGACATTAGCCAGTTTTCCCGATAATGGGGCAAGAACTCTAACGTAGTGCGGTTTAAAGTGCCATTATTGAAAGCAATCAGCTCTTGCGCCTGTGTTCCCATTTTAGTGGATTGGATTTTGATTGTTTCAATGATGCTTTCTATTGAACGCGCGCTATAATTGAAGTCCTGTTCATCAAAGAAAGCTACTGCATTATCTAAGAACTCAAATTTATCTACTAACTGCCAGCTTATGCCGTCATAGCGATATAATTCTCGGTCTTTTTGGTTTAATGCTAAATCCATATTTAGCCACTTCGTCAAGGCTCGCGCTTTCTTATTTACTCCGTCATTTTCTTTCAGCTTTTCGGGCGGAGCTAATTGGTCTACTAAATCTGCTGCCTTTTTATCGGTTCGCAAACGTTGAATGTAAGAGCTTAAATCCTCTTTCACTTGTGCGGCTGCATCAATAAGTTTCACTTCTCTAGCCGAAGTGTTTTTTGCTAAATTCTGACAAATTGCGGTGATTTCCTCCTGTTTTAATTCGCCATATTGAGCAATCTTCACTAACTGCTGATCTTCTTTAGCTATACGCGTTGAAGAAATATTGCTTAATTGATTCTCGCCTAGAATGACTGGTTTTTGCTTGGTTTCTAAACCTTCCACTAATAGGCATAATGTTTGCCATTCTTCACCTTTTCCATTATCCCATGCTTGCCATGCTTTAGAGCCAGCTAGCACAAATAAATCAGAATAAGGTTCATGCGGTTGATCCGCAAGGTGCGGAGCATTAATTAATCGATCCATTATTCACCCCTTTAAGCACTCCGTTTTCAATATCATTGATACGCTCAGCAATTACTTTTTGAAAGTATGTAAGAGTTTCAACTAGAGAGATCACTATGCTATTTTTTAGCAATCCATCAATGATTTCATCATTAGTTAAAGTTGCGGCTATTTCTTCCGGATTAAATGAAGGTGGATTCGGTGCTAGTTGTAGTAAATGCTTATTAGCTGCTAACAGTTCATCGTGTAGATTTCGTAACGCATAGAGTTTTTCAGACGGATAACTTTCAAAAATTTCTGCTAACGTTACGATTGTTTCACCCAGATAAGGCAAAGGAAAATAAATAGCCTCACCCTCTTTCTTTTCACAATTCATCTGACAAAGCATAATCGCTTTCAATTCGACCGCACTTAAATTTGAGTAGTCTAATTTTTCATTCATATTCATCTTACTTACTCCCCTTTTGTTGTTCAGCTCGTTCAGAGTTTAAAGCGCCTATCTGTTCCACCACCTCGCTAAACTTATAGAGCAGATATTTATTAGCTTGATTGAAATATTTCAATTTGGCCGTATCTTCTCGGGATAGATTGCCGTCTTTGGCCAATGCGTTAAGCAAATTTCCACCACCAGCCAATTTATTCATTAAATCCACTATTTCATCACGAAACTTGATCTTGTGATGAAAATCACCTGGATAAACTTCAAGACATCGTTTGTTGCTATCCTGTATTAGTTGGAATTGACGTGAAATTTGGGAATACTTCAAAGCCAATGGATTAAAAAACAGCTTACCTTTTCTTTTTTCAGTTTTCTGCTCTTCATTACCAGTGGCACTTTTCGCCACCGGTGGCGCTTTCTGTAACTGGTGGCGTTTTTCGCCACTGCTTACTAAATTTTTATCACTTGCCGCTTTCCATTGTTTTAGCTGTTCCATAGGGTTATTTGGTTTCATTTCTTGCCACCTTTCTAATTGTTGCTGCTTTCTTAATTTGCTCGATTGATGCTGCTAGTCCTTTATAGTGTCCTGTGTGTAGATAATCTTCAGCGAAGGCTAAGAATTGTTTAATACGTTTACAGGCTTTCTCTAACTGCTCTTGTGTCGGTACGTATGGCTCTTTGAATGCTTTGATTTTTTTAGCTTTCATTGTCTTCCCCTTTCAAAATCGTGATCACTTCTAACACTCGGCCGCAAATATCGGCTTGTCCGATTTCGTGCTTACATCTGATTTTTGCCTGTAACGCCTCTCTTAACGTGCCATATTCGCCCGCTATGAACTGGTCGCCGTCGTCATAGGTGAAAACAAGGGTGTAAGGGAATTTAGTGTTACTCATCATTTCGCCCCCTTATTTCCACCGTTAAGGTGATAGGTAGCGTCTGTTGATACATTGCGCAATGTGTTTAGAAAATATGCGTTGGCTTGAATTAATGCTCCGATATGTTTTACATTGTCATTGCTCATCGCTCGATTATCAAAATCCTGCTTAGAATCAGCAAAATGCCCTAAACGGCTTACCATATCGCCTAATTCCATTAAGCCATATTCGATAGATTCACAAAGACATTCGCTTTCTGTGCGAATTTTCTCTAAGGTCTGCTCACTTACATCGTTACTATTAACAACATCTTGAAGAGCTATTTGAATAGCATCATAACTAAGCATGGTCCACCTCCGCGAAAGAGATTGAAGGGAAAGTATTTGCTGATAAAGTGCAGTCTGATTGGAGATTAATTCTTCCAGCAAGCACTAAGACGAACTCACGGGCAAGCTTAGCGCGTGCGTTGTGTTCGCTATCAGCGGTGATACGGATTTTTTGAATGTGATTGGTTAGATCGGTACGGCGAATAGCCGCAAAAATGAATTGATACATTTGCGTAAGTTCCATATGTTTGTTTTCAGGAACTACCGCTAGACTTTCCACGGTCGGGCGGTAGAACGTAACAAGGTGGAAAACTGCCACATATGGAAGACAGCCCGTCATAGACGGCTCATTACGCTCTACCATTGAGAGAATGATCGGATTTAGATGTAAAACAAAATCCGCATATTCTTTTGGTGTGCGAATGTTACGAACAAAAAAAGCACGGTTCTGTGGCGTGCTGTCGTTCGCCATATGTAAATAGTTCAGCTTTCCACGGCTGGCAATCACTTTTTCTGATTGCGCGTTCATTATGCCAAAATTAACTGTGGTTTGTAAAGCGATTTCAATCAAAAACAACTTGAAAAATATTTCATATTGATTAAAATATTTATGATTTAAATTCATGGTTAGTTTTTCCATATTTTTAAATGACCTTAACGTATTGATAAAAATTACCTTTAGAAGGTTTAAACGCCGCATTGGATAGCCTTGCGGCGTTTTTCTTTTAACGGAATCGAAAGTAGGCTTGATGTTCTTCATGCTCAGTAAGTTCACCTCCCTTAGCCTTATAAATTGAAATCACCTGTTTTAACTGATCGGTATCTGCTATTTCATAGCGGTAATATTGCCCCATTCCATCTGCAGTCTTTTCCGTTGTACGTTTCACTTTGCCGGTTAAATGATTGCGTTCAAGTTCACTGATATAGTTACGTGCGGACGTCATGCCCATTGAATAACCATCAATGCCGCTAATGCTAGAAAGAATTAAGCGGTGTAACACTTTTAAGAATTGTGTTGGTTTTCTTGCTTCGTTCATCTTCCCCCACCTTAAGCCCGTGCGGCTTTTTGCTCTTCAATCCATTGATTTACTTCTTCTACATCCCATAGGACAAAGGTTCGTGAAAACCGAATAGGTTGTGGAAATTTTTTTTCTTTAACTAAACAATTTAGTTTTGTGCGCTGAAAGCCAACAATACGGCAAACGGTTTTACCAGGAATTAATTTTTGTGATTGGATTTGAGATTGTTCCATAAAAAATACCTTACGTTAGTTTAAACATGTGGAATAAAGTTTTATTCCGTTGGGTTGTTCGAACGATTGGTATTTTTTGAAAATTTGCCTTTTAATTCAATTAATTAGATTCTTAATAAGAAAAAATGGCTTAAATCGAAAGAAAAAGCCTCTTAAATCGAAAGATTAAGAGGCTTTTATAGGAAACTATGATTTTTTAGGCGGGAAAATTGCTTTTATAATATCGTTTGATTCATCAATTAACTTGTAAAAAGTATCAGCAGAAATATCGGCATTTCTAATTTCTAAGGATTTTAGATCTGCATTAATTACATCAAACAATTTATTTCTACTTTTTATATCTGAATAACATCTTTTCACCAATAACGCGAATAGTTGCTTTTGTGGAGAGCTTATTCTACCTTTTGGGTTTGTTAAGCTAAGAGAGTCTATTATCTTTTGCTTTTCTTCAATCTCTTTTTTTAATCTTTCAATTTCTAAAATATGATCCTCACGACTACCTTTTTTATCTGCTCCTATAAACATTAAAATATCTTCACGAGTTATAATCAGATCTGCAGTAGCAAGCTTTAGCTGGCAAGTTTCATTATTTGGTGAAACATGAATAAAATCAAAAGTAGCAGCAATATCTTCTTCATCTCTTGCCAAACTTTCTAAAGAAAAATACTCAAAATCCATAGAGCAAATAGAGTTATTTTGCTCTATTATGCCTCTTAAATCCTTCAAGTAATAAGGCTCAAGTCTAATCAATGTCGTACAATTTACTTTGCAATCATTGATTGTTGTAAAATAAAATCCGTTGTCTTGCTCTATTTGGTAAATTTTCCCTGTTCCTTTGAATAGAGAGATATAATTAAATTTATCTGATAAATATATATATCTCCCATCATCGTGTTGATTTTCTTTCTTATGAATAATTTTAGTAGAATTGCTAAGTTTTGTATTGGAAATTCGCAATCGGCCACATTTAAACAATACATTATCAACTATCTCTACTTCTATACCAATCTGAAAAAAACCATTAATAGCATATTCTAGAATATCTGATTTTGATAAATTTTTATTAGTCTTTTCATAAATAAAATTTATGGCTTTTTCTAATGTGAAATATTCTAATTCTGGAAGTTCCATAAAATGCCCCTTTAGCATTTATCCTTATAGAGAAGAGCGCACCAACAAAGTAAGGTTCTTTGCTTTCGGGGATCAGCCTAGATGCGCTTTATTTGGTTATTCAGCTAATGTAATAGATTCAATTTCCCATCTATTGCCTTTATAATTTTTTTGCAGAAATTTTACAGCTTTAGTTCTAGCATCTGTTTTATCTACCGCATTTATATAGATAGTATCGCTATCTACTTCATTTCCCATACCATCTATTACAAAAAAACTAAGTATATACTCTTTATTTTCCATATCTGGCCTTATTTTTCATACTCACGGAGATATTAGTTAGCATAGTTTCTTTATTGCTATTGCTACTACTAATTATTGTTCCGGGAATGAATGATTTACTTTCTTATTGTTTTTTTCAAAAGTTGTTGAATGATTGGGCGCTGTAACTCTTGTTTAGACCATTCAGCTAATTTTGTCGTTTGTTCTATACGTTTTTGTTCTGCTCTTAATTTATAAAGTTGATAACAAAAATATGTAATAGCTAATATTGCACCGATCAATATAGGTAATTTTAAGATTGGCCAAAAAAAGTAACCTAACAGGATTACAAAAAGGCATATTGCTAAAAAGAGTAAAAAATCTAAAGCAGAAAACACAAAGGAATCAAATGCAGCCAAGACAGATTTAATCATATTAACCCCTTTTAATATTTTGATTATTTATTGTTCTATTTTATCAAAGTTTAAATGCGGTAAGCTACGTTTATTTCTTATTTTTACGCTTAGATTATAATAACTTCGCTACAAAATTGTAGTACGTACCCTAAAGCCTTTTTTAGGGAAAATTTTAAAAATTAGCAATTTGATAATATGTTCGTGCAATGTAGTCACGTATAAAAAATCCCCACGTTGTGACACGTAGGGATTTTTTTTAAACCTTTTACTCTATTTTTAACTTTTAGGGATTAGTCTCAACTCATTACATTTCACAAAATGCTTTCTATTCTTTTTATAAAACTAGTTGTGTCTAAAAAGTAATTGGGATAAGCCTGTTTTAAATTCTTTACATCATCAACTGAAACTAAAACCACATCAACATGACAGTTCTTAGTATCTCTCTCTAAACCAGAATATGCTGCTATTGCTTTATATTTCTCATCTTTATTAAAAGTATAGATATCTGTTTTATGATTTTCCAGATCTAATTTCAACAAATAATAAGCGGCCTCAGGATTTTCATCAAGCTTAATTGAATTAACACTTTTTAGCTTCTCAATTATGCCTAATTCATTATTAAGTTCTTTTAAAAATAAACATATTTCATCCATAGAATAATTGCGTAGCTCATCAAGTACAGGACAGTTTTCTTGATATGAAAATAAAGCACTACATAACTTGAGAAAGAATTTTTCCTTAGGGGCTCCCTCGCCAGTTTTAAAAGAAGTTTTCATCAAGGAACCTAATATCTCAACAACAGTAGCCCACTCATGTTGTAACTGAGTCCGGATTTGAAGTTCTAGTTTTAATTTATACTTTGTATCCTCAAAAATTTGATGAATACTACGGTAACCATCTTCTTTAGGATATTTAATATAGTCATTTATTCTACTATTATGACTATCAAAATATTCTTTCTTTATTTCACACTCTGTACAATTATAATCATCTATAAATAATTTTAAGGTTTTCATATCTGGAAAGATAACTCTAACACCTGCCAGATCACCCATCCTTGATAATTTCATAGTAGGATATCTTATTAATTTTAAAAAGATAGACTGAGCTCTTTTTACTCGAGAGGATATTATACATTGATTAGATAAATTTAAGCGTTTTATCTTCCTATTTAATAGGTTTCTAAAAATTGATATGTTATAAGAATGGTAGTATCTATATATAACCAATTTAGTTAACGCTTCATTCAATAGTTCCTCATCTAAGGAAACTTCGGAATCAAGTTCCTGCCTTATCAAGTCGCCTACTTTAGCAATTGAAGCTTTAGAGGGTAAAGAAAAGGGTGGGCTTTCTATAATTGCCTCACCCTTTTCTATATTTTCAGATTCAAATTCAGTTTTTATGTTTTCTATCAATGACATAGTTAAACTTTTCCTTGATACAATTCTTTCTTACTTATCACTGTACCAATCTCGCCCATAGACCATGCGGTTTGCGGCTGATGAGTCATCCAAGATAACTCTGCACCATCATACTTACCATAAGTCTGAATTATTTTATCTAAAAATGATAATACTTCAGAATCGTTCGGATCTACAGTTCTTTCTTGACACCAAACATCTGTACCAAAACGTGAAATTTCTCGCGAACCAAAAGATTTAAACTCGTGATAAATTTCAGGTATTACAGGTCCATATTGCCAGCGTTCAAAAGCACCATCAAACAGTTCTTTTTCATAGAGCTTGCAATGCCAAGATTGAGCAAAAAACATTAGTTTTTGTAATTTCATTGGAGTTAAATTCTGAATTTCTCCAATCATTGCTTTCTTAATGAAAGCATTAGCTATCGCTATAGCTGGATAAATCATTTATTACCTCCTTATTACATAGATTTGTTAATATACAAAAGTTCATGAAATTCACATAATCTGAACTTTTAACCGAGCTATAATTGCAACCCCATTTTATATTTTATCCCCCCCTAAATCAACACACTATTAATCTATAAATCAATACCATTAAATTGTTCTAGTGCCTGTTTGTGTTCGTCTGATAGTTCGAAAATTAAATCACCGTATTCAAGTTGATAAGTGCCGAAAGACATTAGAAAGGCTACGGCGGGGTCTATCTTGTTTGCGGCTTTCTTCTTGTTAGGTTTAATATTGGCGTTCGCGTCTGTTTCCATAACTACATTTGATAAAGCCCACGCAAGCACCGGATCGCCGTTGTGTTCTATCATCTGTCTGTTTATTAAAACTTCCGCACTTTTTGCCACTGAGCTAAATCGTTGGTATGTTTGCGGGAATGGCTCTACTTCAAGCCCCGCCGCTTGTAATTGTGTTCGTAAATGGGTTGCGTTCCATACGTCAAAGCCTGTCATTTTGATATTGAAACGTTCAGCATCTTTCAGAATATCGTCTCTGATTTTGTCGTAGTCGATACAATCCCCTTCCGTTGCTATTAGCCAACCACTGCGCACCCAGTTTCGATACATTGCGCGGTTTTTATTTGCCACGTTGTTAAGCTGGAATTCGGGAATGTAGTGTCGTGTAAGCAAGCGCACTTTGTTTCCGTGTGGAAATGTATAACAAAGGCTTGTTAAGTCGTTGGTACTTGATAAATCCAGCCCTAAATAGCAATCTTGATGAAGTAAATCGCTTTCAGAGTACTTCCGTTCACATTGCGCCCAGTTTCCATCACCTAGCCACGGCGTAGAGCCTTGACACCATACATTAAAGCGTTTAGTTAGCATTTCTACCCATTCGGACGGAATCCCCCTAGCCTTCTTGATAGTGTTCTCAAAATCAAGGTAAGGAATGGATTTACCTATATTCGGATTTGCTTTTATCCAGTTCTCTTGATTGTCGATTTCGTTTTCTTCGTCTAACTCAAAAATCAACACAAATAAGCTGTCATTCTGCTCATTTCCTTCAAGGATTTGAGCGCAATAATCATAATGCTGTTTACAGGCTGAAATAACGTTACTTCCGGCTGTTGTAATAGCAAATAGCAAACCTTCAGGGCGTGCGCCTTGCCCTAGCTCTAACGCGCTATATACGCTGTTGTCTGCGTGTAGGTGATATTCATCTACAATAGCTAAACTAGGGTTAGTTCCTTCAATCGTTGAGGATTTAGCGGCAAGCGGCCGCATAATACTATTGTTCTTCGGATTGATTAGCTTGTGTTGTTGAATGTTAAGGCGTTTTTTCAATGGAGCTG
This sequence comes from Haemophilus sp., assembly GCA_019423025.1. Taxonomy (GTDB): domain Bacteria; phylum Pseudomonadota; class Gammaproteobacteria; order Enterobacterales; family Pasteurellaceae; genus Haemophilus_D. The sequence goes on from JAHZCD010000001.1 coordinate 141,940, forward strand.
AAAGTAAGCACATTTGACGAGCATCATCAAAAACAATCCTAGCTTGATCTCGGCTAACGGCTGCGGTGTATATATCCTGTTGTCCGCCTTCTACCAATAGAAACCAATTAGCCAGTACTGCCGCCACTGTCGATTTAGCATTTTTTCGTGCAACTTGAACATAAGCAGAACGATATTTTCTTAATCCAGTATCTTTCCGCTTAAAGCCTAATAAGTTAGCAAATAGAAAAGCTTGCCAATCAGAAAGAATGATTGGCTCCCCCCGCAAATGCCCTTTTACGTGCGGACATAATTTAGAGAAAGCCAAAAACTTATTTACTACGCCTTCATCAAAGAAATAAGCTGGATTCGCTAAATCGTCAAAATAGCGCGCCACAGCTTGTTTTATTTTTTTACAAGCCACTATTTCACCAGATTGAACTTTTTCCGCATACGTCTGCCAAATTGCCATTTTTCACCTACATTGTAAGAACTTGATCAAACATATCTGTAGTTTCAACTTCAACTGGATTTTTTCTGCGACTAACTGGATCAAAACCTAAAAGCGAAGACATTTTCACCATCACTTTTTCTGCATCAGCTTTAGCTGACAGTGCTGGGTTTCTTGATTGCGTGCCTTGACTATTTACTATTGAAAAGCCGTTTTTATGAATATCCTCAACTGCAGCACGGAAAAGAGAGTAATTAACACAATATAATTCAAGGTGAATTAAGTCCGCATCTTGAATATCACCACGTTCAAGAAGTTGTGGAATTCGTTCTTTCCATACTGCTTTAGCTATTGGATCTAAAAAACTAGGTGGATTATGCGTTTTTTTCTTGTTTTTTGTTGTCATTGTATTTCCTTATTTTCAAAAAAATTACCTTGCGTAAAAATTTGTATAGGGGGGCGGTTCTGAGAAATTGAGCCTTTGTTTTAAAAACTCCCCCCACCCGTCTAACCATTCTTTTTTGCTCCATATCCGCGTTGGTCTATTACTCGTGTTTTGTAACTGTGACAATTTCGGCATAAAGCTTGATGATTAGATTCAACCCAGAATAGAGGATCTGCCTGTCCGTTCTCTACTGGCTTAATATGGTCTATTACCGTTGCGGGTGTGTAGATTCCTTTTTCTAAACACATTACACAAAGCGGATGAAAGCGTAAGTATTGCGCGCGGTACTTGCTCCACTTATGGTCATATCCTCGCGCGCTACTGCTGGCTCTTGTGTCTTTGGGCTTATGTTCTTCACATCTGCCTGACCTCACTTTGTTTCTACATCCTGGAAAGCTACAACGTCTTAACGGTTGATAAGGCATATTGGTTACTAAATCCTTAGTAAGCGCAAGGCTCACGATAAACATCCCATAATGATTTAATCGTCATTGGGATTATTGTTTGCTGCGTATCTGTTGTTATTTCTCGGTTAGTGTATAAATGCCCGATATACATTAAGCAGCCCACTTTTATAGCTGGGGTAAAAGGAACGGTGTTTTCTGTTTCTTCATCACCAAAGGTTTTGCCTATATGCTTTTGGCATACTTCAAAGGCTGCTACCTTATAGCTTTCAATTAAGTCATCATCTAAATCATGATCTACGTTTAAATGCTGCTTAATTTCTTCAAGCGTTAAATCAGTTTTTTCCATTGGTTACCTCTTTACAAATAAGTTGTAATTCCCTGTGTGATTCCTTGCTATCAATGATGCTGGTTATTTCTAAGTTGCGATTACCGTATTTCACGCGCATTGTGTTATCCACATTCGTTCCGTATCTAATACGGATTCGCACAATGTTTTCATTCGTTACGCTTGCGCTAGCAAAGAACTCTCTACCCTGTAACGGTTCAACCGCTGCGCGTATATTCGCAACGGTTTTCCACTTACTTACAAATCCGCCATAATCATTAGTTTCGTTTACTTGTTTTTGTAAACTTATCGCCTTGTTATATTTACCGGCTCTAATCATCCTAGGCATCGTTCACCTCGTTATTGTTTCCGCTATCATTGCGTTTAACTTCTACGGTTTGTTTCCATGCTTGGCTGAATTCATCACCACCAGCATAAGGCGGCAAGCCTTCACGTCTGCGCACTTCATTAGGTGACATTACGCCCGCTTTAATCGCCACATCATAACTATTGAAACGTTCGCTTTGACTGGTGCGGAGTAAGTCGCTTGTGTCAAATTCGATTAAGTGCCGTTTCTTGCTACTGCTCGTTAAGTCAATCATTAAGGCATCTTTAAGCTGTTGTTCAAAGTTAGTCAGCCATGGGCGCAAGGTTTGTGATAAGAACGCTCTACTAGCCTCACTGAAATTCGCATAACTACTATTTGAATAATCTTGTAGGAAAATCGGGCTTATGTTGTAGATTCGAGCTATATCGGAAATTGTGAAGGTTCGACTTTGTAACCATTCGGCATCTTGGTTTGTCATGCCTAATTGTTTGTATTCCATTGAGCCTTCAAGGATTGGTGTTTTGCCCGCGTTCTTCGCGCCTTTGTAACGCTCTAAGGCTTTCACTGCTTTCTGTGCTTTCGCATCGTCTAACCATTCAGCCGTTGAGATTAATCCGCTTGCCATCAATCCGTTTTTCATAATTGATGCGCCGTGTCGTTGTTGTGCTAAACCTAGTCCAATCGTTTCACGGCAAACTGTCACAGGTGAACGCCCCATAAATCCATCAAGGGAACTATGGCGTAGGTGTAACATTTCATCTTGAAGGTAGTTTCTAGTTACTCCGTTTAAGTCCGTTACTTGGTAAATATGTTCGCCTGTTACTTTACGGAAGATATTTACTTCACTCGGTTGGTAAGGTGTAAGGCTTACAGGTTCGCCCTTGTTATTCCACTCAATCACTGCGTAAGCATTACCAGTTAGCAAGCAATGGCGCATCATCGTATATTTGAACTGGTAAGGCGTTTGATTTCGGTTAGGCATTTCATTTAAAAGATATTCAACCGGATGACGGTAGATTCTTTCGCGGCCATCTTCTTTCAGTGCGTAAAGATAACAAGGCATAGATGCTACCGCCTCAGCAATCACTGTGACGGCGTTCATAACCGCTGGTAGAGCCTCTGCCGTTTGTGGACTGACATATTCGCCCGCTCCTGTATTATTTACGCCCATGTAAGAGATGAATTCATCAATAGTGATTGGTTCGCTGCGTTGCTCTTTTCGTCTAAAAGGATTCCACATATTAAGCCTCCGCTACATCAAGCCAGCGTTTTAAGATAGTGTTTGATTTACCCTGTGTTTGTTCTTTTGCTGCGACCATTGAACGCTTAGCGATTTCAACACTGCTTTCCGGATAGGCTGGAATACTTGTTACAGTAACTTCAAAGAGATCTGCTTTAATTACATTTCTTTGATAAGGCTCTACATCAAAATTCCATTCTTCTTTAATCGCTCTGAATCCGAAAGACATCCCTGTAATATCACCGCGGGAAACGCTAACTAATAAATCTTTTCCGATTGTTGTATCGGGCGGAGTTAGTTCAAAGCGTAAGCCGATTGAATCTTCTTCTAGCTTTAATGTTCCCGCACTTGTTCGACCTAGTAACTTGGTGTAGTCATGTTCAAAGAGTGCTCGCACATCTTCGCCACTCGCTAGGCTGTCGCTGAAAGCTTTAGGCGCAAAGGATTCCACAAAATCACAGTAAAGCACTTGTGAAGGGCTATTCCATTTCACCGCATAACCGACTAGCTTTTGATTTTCTTCATCAGCTGAAAGTGTTGCGGAGCGGATTTCAAATTCTTTATTCATATTTCACCTATTAAGCAAAAAAAGGGGCTTTCGCCCCTCTATGATTTATGCTGTTGTCTCAATCACTTTGATAGCGTTTGAATCTACTACGCCACCGCCTAAATATTTATCGGTGTGTACTTTGTAGAATCCCGGTTCGGTTAAGTTGTCCGAACGGGTTCGCACGCCTGTTTCGTGATCTACAATGAAATATCCGCGTTTGAAGTCACCGAAGGCAATTACTGCTTTATTTGCTCCGCCTGTCGGCATTGTTTCTAAGAAGTGGACTGGACGACCTAATAATGTTGCTGGGGCATCGGCTGTTAAACCATCACGCCAGATATAATCGCCGTTTTTGTTTTTAAGTTTTTGTAATGCTGCTGCAATCGTTGATGACATCACCCAAACCGCATTTTTACGGTATTTGCTATGAAGTGTATAGAACGCATCGATTAAAGTATCTGCATCAATCTTCGCTACGCCTGCTACTTCAATTTTTTGAAGTTTGCCGAATTGGCGTACTTTGTCATCTTCGGTTGTGCGTTGGTAGGTTAAGAAGCCTTTTGATTTCTTGTTACCATCACCGGAAGTTAAATCTGTTTCTTCTGTTTCTGTGAAGGTTTCAGAAATTTCATCAGTTAGCCAACCTAAAACATCAATGCTTGAGAAGTCTAAGATTTCTTGTGTAGTCTTAGGATAAGCATAGATTGAATTTAAAGCGATTGTTACTTCATGAAGTTTCGGGCTTGCTGTGCCATTGCGTGCTGTGCCTTCGGTTCCGTGTTCTACTGCTGCACCGCCAGCCGATACTAATTTTTTGTATTCTTTCGCTCCAACCGGTAAGCGTACTACGTTACAAAGTTGGCGCATTACGCTATCGTCTGTTAAGCGTTTCATTACATCTTTGTCTAACTGTGGGATAACTGAATATCCACCATCTTCACCATTACCAGTAGTTAAATTGCGAAGTTCACCAGTTTTAACATAATGGCGCAATTCATCATTTGAAAATTGTTTAGCACCACGTTGCTCTACAGGACTAACATTGCCTTCAAGGCTACGCTCTTCATCTGTTACAGTTTCATATTTACTGATTTCTGCACTAATCTGCTTGCTTGAATCTTTTAGCTTTTCAAATTCCACCGATTCAGATTCATTTAATGATCGATTTTCTTTTTCTGCTTTTTCAAGCATTGAGCGCATTTCTGCGACTTTTTCTGCCTTTTGTTGGCGTAACTCAATTAATTTTTTAAACATGATTTATGTTCCTTGTATATTCTAAAAGCCTAAATTTAGACGGCTCACAATGAGCCAATACAACACTATAAACATATAAAAACATGAGTAAATAGCTTAAATTTCAATAGTTTAAATAAGTTTAAATACGTTAAGTTGAACATGTTTAACTGACTAAAAAACAAACAGGGAAACAAGGTAAATACTCTATATCTAGATGTTTTTTTTGATTGGTGAACAAAGGTGAACAATGGTGAACAGTTGGTGAACAATAGAAAAGAATATAACTATATAATAAATAAAGACTTTTAAGGATTAGTGAACAAGGTGAATAGTTTTTCTATAAAATTTTTAACACGGGGCTTATTAGTGGTATTATGGCATCAGAAACTATCATTGATTTGTGGTGAATTTGAATTTTAGTAACAAGCTTAGTAACAAGATTTTAGACTTTGAAAAATAAATATTAAAAATCAATATATTACAAGTGAATTCGGGTTCAGCTAGTGCACCATATTGCAATCCCAAGCTTTTTAGCTTGGGATTTTTTCTTTTTATTCCCTACTTAATTTGAATGAATATTTTCTGAATAAACCGCATAAGCAAATGAAAATAATTTGCATTGATCGACGTAAACGTTTTCGCTATACTTGCGGCTCTTTTATTATCTATCGGGTTATATATCGGAAAACAATTATGAAATTTAAATTAAGTCTTATTTCAACCGCACTTTTGGCGAGTTTCTCCGCGTCTACTTTTGCGGAGACTGAGCAAGCCGCAAATACAAATACCGAAGTGCTTGAGCAAATCAATGTTCAAGATACGGGTATCAAACAAAATGGTTATCAAACGACAGGGACATCCGTCGTATCAAAAGCTGAAGTGCCTGTATTCGATACGCCAAATACTGTCAATATCCTTTCGACTAAATTATTAGAAGATCGTAAACCTGAATCACTCATTGATGCACTTTATAACGTCAGTGGTGTGAGTCAAGCGAATACGTTAGGTGGTATGTTTGACTCTATTCAAAAACGTGGTTTTGGTGGAAACCGTGACAACTCAATTATGCGTAATGGTTTACAAGCTGGCCCAGCTAAAAACTTTAGCGCGACAACTGAAACCGTTGAAGTTTTAAAAGGACCTGCATCTGTACTTTATGGTATTCAAGATCCAGGTGGTGTGGTTAATATCATTACTAAAAAACCGCAACAAACGCCACGTTATGTCGTTGGTGGAACCTTAGGTAATCATAGCCTGTGGGGAACGCAATTAGATTTTACTGGTGGCTTAGGAAATGGTTTCGCTTACCGCTTTATCTATGATAAACAAGAAAAAGACTACTGGCGTAATTTTGGCAAAGTGAAAAACACGACTTACGCACCCTCTCTTTCTTGGGAAAATGATAAAACTAAAGTGCTTCTTTCTTATGAACACAAAGATATTCTTGAGCCATTTGATCGTGGTACAAATCTTTTAACGGCAACTAATGCATTACCGGATATTCCTGTATCTCGTCGTTTAGATGAACCAAATAATGAAACAACCGCAAAAACCGATAACATTGATTTTAAAATTGAACACAAATTAAGTGATGGTTGGAAATTAAATGCGGGTTATAGCTATGCTCGTTACAAATATTTCTACGATCAAGCTCGTATTACAAATGTTAACGTTAAAACACGAACAGCCCGCCGTGCGATTGAACAGCAACAAGGGGATCAACGCGTTCATAGCGGTACATTAAATATCGTTGGTGAATTTGGTATTGGTGATATCGCTAACCGCTTTGTAGCCGGTATTGATGCAATGCGTAATATTCGTGATCTGGGTCCTATTTATAACCAAGGCATCATGAATTCTGATATCAATATTGATAATCCAAACTATACTAGCCCTGTTGCGGAACATAAAAATGGTAACGGCAACGCCTACCAATATAACTATCTCAAAACTGTTGGGGTTTATATTCAAGATACCGCCTACTTTACAGATAACTTTATTATGACGGGCGGTTTACGTTATGAGTACTTTGATCAATTTGCAGGACGTCATTGCTTAAATGCGGCGAACTGTAAAAAAGGTCAAAATCTAATAAAAACCGGAAATACCGATCAGCACGATGGTAAATTATTGTATCAATTAGGTGCCGTATATAAATTTACGCCACATATTGCGACCTTTGTGAACTACTCTGAGTCTTTCCGTCCACAAATGAGTGTGGCAACACCTGTTAGCGGAGATTTAAAACCAGAACAAGGTAAATCTTTTGAAATTGGTGCAAAATACGAAAACTCAGGCTTTAATGCGACACTTGCATTATTCAATATCACCAAACGTAATGTGGCTGAGGCTGTTGGTTCTGGTTCAAATGCACATTTGAATATCGTTGGCAAACAACGTTCTCGTGGTGTGGAATTCGATCTTAATGGTCAAATTACGGATAGTTTAAGCGTAGCGGCTAACTATACATACACCAAAGTAAAATCACTTGAAAATGAACGTTATCCTGAAGCGGTAAATCAACAACTTTCTGGTGTACCAAAACATCAAGCCTCTCTATTCCTAGCTTATAACGTAGGTGAATTTGATTTTGGTAACATCCGTGTTGGTGGTGGTGCTCGTTATTTAGGTTCTTGGCATGCTTATAACAGTGATTACACAAAAGCATACAAATTACCTCATGCTGTGGTATATGATGCCTTTATTGCTTACGATACCAAAATCTCTGGCAAGAAAGTCTCTTTCCAACTTAACGGTAAAAACTTAACAGATAAAACTTACTATCCATCCACTTCTGGTAACGCAACAAACACATTGATCCCTGTTGCATTAGGTTATGGACGTGAATTTATCTTCAACACGAAAGTTGAGTTTTAATTGAGCGCACAATATGAGGGCGAATCATTTCGCCCTTTTTTCGTTTTTTACTTTATGGATAATCAATGAATTGGCAAACTGAACTTAACTCAAGTTTAAGCTGGATTTTGACCGCACTTTTCTGGGTAATTTTATGTTTTAGCGTGGTGATGATAGCACTAAAGCAAACTACATTCGGTCAGAAGTTTTGGCATATTGCATCCCCTTCGATTAATCGCCGTAACAGCATCAAAATCATCGTTATGCTATTGGTGTTGTTTACGATGATTTTGTTAGAAGTGCGCTTCAGCGTACTCAACTCTTTTTTCTATAACGGGCTTTATAGCTCAATGCAGGAATTAGATGCGGATAAGTTTTGGTTCTTTGCAAAACTGAATGCCCTCTTAGTATTGGTACAAGTTATCCACTCCATCGCCGATTATTTCTTGCAACAAGTATTTGAAATCCGTTGGTTGGAAAGCTTGAATAAAGTCCTTGTTAAACGATGGTTAGAAAATAAAAAATACTATCGCCTCAAATACGAAAAAGATCTGCCCGATAATATTGATCAACGTATTGAACAAGATGCCCGTGAATTTATCAGTAGTACCGTCAAAATTGTGCGCGGTATGATTAATTCTATTTTGACTACCATAGAATTCACCATCATTCTTTGGTCACTTTCTGGAATATTAAGTCTTTTTGGCTTGAATATCGAAAAAGGCGTCGTTTTCTTTATTTATGCCTTTATTATCCTCGCAACATTAATGTCCGTTTGGATTGGTCACCCTTTAATCAAGCTGAACTTCAATAAAGAAAAACTCAATGGTGACTACCGTTATTCTTTAATTCGAGTGCGAGATAATGCGGAAAGTATCGCGTTCTATCAAGGTGAACAGCAAGAACAGCATTTACTAAAAAACAAATTTGCCGAAATCATTCATAACCGTTGGGCAATTGTGTTGAGAATGTTGGGATTAGATGGCTTTAATGGAAGTGTCACACGTGTTGCAAAACTTTTACCGTTAATGCTGCAAGCACCTCGTTTTTTCACAGGACAAATTAAACTGGGCGATATGCACCAAACTGTGCAAGCATTTAACCGATTAATGACCGCACTTTCCTTCTTCCGTTTGTTCTATGAGGAATTTACGCTCTACCAAGCGCGTTTAAATCGTCTTTATGGTTTTATGACTAAATTGGATGAATTAGATCATTTAGAGGTTCATCAACCCATGAAATGTTCTAACCGTGTAGCGTTATCAAATTTTGGTATTAAAGATGAGCAAGGCAGATTATTGCTTAATAACTTAAATATTGAATTAAAAAATGGTGATGCTTTATTAATTCAAGGTCCATCTGGCACAGGGAAAACATCGCTATTAAAAGCGATGGCGGGGATTTATCCTTTTGAGACAGTGGGTTTGGTGGAACATCCTTGTGTGACTAGTTTATTCTTACCGCAGCGTCCTTATATGCCACAAGGCACGTTACGTGAAGCGATTTGCTATCCAGATATTGATCCTTATCATCCTGAATTGGAAAAAACACTGACTGATTGCTGTTTAGATAAATATCTTTATAGCCTTGATGTAGATAACGATTGGCAAGCAATTTTGTCACCGGGTGAATTACAGCGTGTGGCATTTATTCGTATTTTACTGACGAAGCCTGAAGTGGTCTTTTTGGATGAAACCACATCAGCACTTGATGAGCCAACCGAGTATCTCCTTTATAAAACAATTAAAGAGCGGTTACCCAATATGATTATTCTGAGCGTGGGCCATCGTGGCACATTGCATCAGTTCCATAACAAGCAATTGGATTTGGCTGTCTGCATCGTCTAAATCACAAAAGGCTAAATTATATTTAGCCTTTTCTTTTTATAAGGCCTATACTGCTACCTAGAACTTGCACAATGCTTGCTACACACCCCAATCCCCCCTATAATTCCCCCAATTTTTCTAATTTCATTTTCACAATGTCAAATAAAACCATTGCTAAAAATACGCTATTTCTTTATATCCGAATGCTCTTCAACATGGGGGCCATGCTGTATATCTCTCGTGTGGTATTACAGGTTTTGGGAGTAGAAGATTTTGGTATCTACAACATTGTGATGGGGGTTGTGGTCTTATTTTCCTTTTTTAATGGCACAATGACTGCCACTACTCAGCGTTTTATTAACGTAGAAAAAGCCTCGAATGACATTCAACGTGTTAATAAAGTCTTTAATATTAGTATCTTAAATCACCTACTTATTATTTTTATCGTATTCGTATTAGCCGAAACCGTCGGTTTATGGTTTTTAAATCATAAATTAGTTATTCCGGCAGAGCGCTTGCAAGCGGCAAATATCGTCTACCAATTAGCGTTAATTATTGCTCTGGTTGAAATTATCAAGGTGCCATTCAATGCTATGATTGTTGCCCATGAAAAAATGGGATTCTATGCGTGGTTGGGATTAGGTGAAACCATTTTAAAACTGACTTCTGTTTTTATCTTAAGCCACATTACGCATTACGATAAGTTAATTACTTATGGTTGCTTATTGCTTTCAGTCAGTTTAATCGTGCTCTCTCTTTATGTGTTATTCACTAAATATTATTTCAAAGAGGCTGCGCGTTTCCGTTTATATAAAGATTTAAGCAAAACCAAAGAAATGGTGAGTTTTTCCGGTTGGATGCTCATGGGACAAGTTGCTTATGTGGGGTCAACACAAGGCTTAAATATGGTGTCTAACTTATTCTTTGGCGTAGCGGTCAATGCTGCTGTTGCCATTGCGACACAAGTAGAAGGTGCCGTTTACAGCTTTGTAAATAATTTCCAAATAGCAGCTAATCCACAGTTGGTTCAGTCTTATGCGGCAAAAGATTACGATCGCAATCGCCAATTGATTCTTGGTATTTCAAAATATTCACTTTACTTAATGGCGATTCTCTCGGCACCTGTATTGTATTTCACCCATACCTTATTGACATTTTGGCTAGGTGATCATCTTCCGCAATATACTGAACAACTTGTACAAGCTATTATTGCTTGCTTATTGATCAGTGCAATGGCTGGCGCATTTTGGATGAGTGCATTAGCCATTGGCACATCTACCGTAAAACAATACAATATCATCGTGGCATTAATCGATCTTTGCACAGTGCCATTGGCTTATTATTTGTTCACACTAGGTTATAATCCAGTATTTGCCTTTGTGGGTAAATTTAGTACGATGGTCATCTCACAAATCTATCGATTATATTTTATTAATAAAAAAATTAAATTTAACCACAAAGAATTTGTCTCATATTTAGTGAATGTCGGCGTGGTGTTTGGCCTGCTATTAGGTATCATCTATATATCAGATACCACCCGCAGCTATTCTTTATTGGAATTTATTGGACAATCCATCATTTTAGAAATGGTATTAATCTGTGTTATTTTAATCTTCGGATTAAACACAGCAGAAAAAAATTTCTTGTTTAGCTATTTAAAGAAAAGAGTAAAAAAATGAATCAACTCCTTATTGATTTAAAAAACAAACTGAATCCTATTGTCGAACTGATCAAAGATAAAAACGACGTATTTTATTTCGACTACCCACTTCATTTGAACGTGGGCGATTTGCTGATTTATCACGGAACCGAGCAATTTTTTAAAGATCACCACATTAACGTGACCTTAAAACGTTGCGAATATGATTTAGATCTTGAAGAAGTCAAAGCGAAAATCACACCAAACACTACCATCCTTTTACATGGTGGTGGTAACTTTGGTGATCTTTATCCGCAGCACCAAAAGATCCGTGAAGAAATGGTAACGAATTTCCCGAATAATCGAATTATTGTGTTGCCACAAACTGCTTATTTTAAACACGAAGAAAATCTGCAAAAATCAGCCGAACTTTTCCGTAGCCACAGTGATTGCCATTTATTGGCGCGTGACGAAAGAACAGCGAATCTATTTGCTCAATTTTCTGATCATGTTTATTTATCACCAGACATGGCACATCAGCTTTATGGCACGATGGAAACCAAGCAAGGCACAACGGGTGAACAACTTTATTTCTTGCGTAAAGACATTGAAGCAAGTGATGTAGAAAAAAATATCTTAGCGCAATTGCCTGCTAACAGTAATGTAAAAGACTGGAAAGATATTCTTTCAACAGAAGATGATGTGGTTTTAGCATTAAGCTGGCGAATGAGTAAAATGGCCAATAAATTTAGTCTGGATTGGCTGAAAGATCTTTGCCATCAATTCTGGTATGCCTATACTCAACGTATTGTAAAACGTGTTGCACAAGTATTCTTAGCGAATGATAAAGTCACCACAACTCGCTTACATGGTCATATTTTCTCTTGCTTGTTAGAAATTCCAAATCGTGTTTGCGATAACTCTTATGGCAAAAATAGTAGCTATGCCAAATTATGGACCAAAGAACTAGATTTTGTTGAATTGGATAAATCATGTTTGAATTGAAAAAACTGATTACAGCCATGATTCTTCCCCCATTTAATATTTTAATTTTGTGGGGGCTGTCTCTTATTCTAGCTAAATTCAATTTCAAAAAATTAAGCCGAATTTCGACCGCACTTGGTTTCTCTCTACTCTATCTTTTAAGTATCCCTTACACCGCACAAGTACTTAAAGACAGCCTCATTACTGAAGATCATTTAACACTACAAGATTATCAACAAGCTCAAGCGATCGTTTTGCTGGGTGGTGGCTTGCGTGATAGCAAAGAACTTTATGCGCCATTAGCTTCAACTGCTATTCAACTTGAACGCTTACGTTATGCCGCTTTCTTACAAAAAGAAACACACTTGCCACTATTAATTACAGGGGCGAGTCCAACAGGCGCTATTGAGGCCAAAATCGCCGCCGAAGAACTCCAAAACTTCTTTAATGTGCCAACTAAATGGATTGAACCTAAAGCACTTACTACTAAAGAAAATGCGCTTTTCACCAAACAAATATTGGAAAAAGAAGGTATTCACAAAATTATTTTAGTCACCAATGAATGGCATATGCAACGTGCAAAATTATTATTCCAACAACAAGGTTTTGATGTGTTACCTGCAAGTGTAGGTGAAGGCATTACGCCCGACAGTTATGGACTCAATATGATGCATTTTATTCCACAAGGTGGCGCCATTACGAAAAATATGCAATTACTCAAAGAGTGGATTGGATATTGGAAAGAGCGCTAAAGTGCGGTCAAAAGATCACAAATTAGATAATGTTAAGAAGAAGAAAACATGAGTCAAATTACACGCGAACAAATGCTTCAGGTATTCGAAAATCGCTGTTCCACACGTTATTACGATCCGAATAAAAAAATTAGCCAAGAAGATTTTGCGGCAATTTTAGAATTTGCTCGTTTATCACCAAGCTCTGTCGGCTCTGAGCCATGGAAGTTCTTAGTGATTCAAAATAAAGCATTACGCGATAAGCTCAAACCTTTTAGCTGGGGCATGCAATATCAATTAGATGATTGCAGTCATTTAGTGATCATTCTTGCGAAGAAAAATGCTCGATATGACACGCCTTTCTTCCGTGATGTTGCGGTGCGTAGAGGTTTACAAGGCGAGCAATTAGAAAAAGCCTTGGAAAAATATAAAGGCTTACAAGAAGTTGAAATGAAAACCGCAGAAAGCGAGCGTGCATTATTTGACTGGACAAGCAAACAAACCTACATTGCATTAGCGAATATGCTAACTGGTGCTGCCGCTATCGGTGTAGATTCTTGCCCTATTGAAGGCTTTAACTACGATAAAATGAATGAAGTTTTAGCCGCTGAAGGTCTTTTTGATCCAAGTGAATGGGGTGTATCCGTGGCAGCAACATTTGGTTATCGTGCGAGAGACATTACGAAAAAATCTCGTCGACCAATTGAAGAAATCGTCACTTGGGTTGAATAATCCATTTTCAAATAAATGGGCAGCAAACGCTGCCCTTTTCTTTATCCACCGAATAAGGCTGCACCACCTGTTACAACCCCCATCGTGCCATATAACAAGCTTAGTGCAAAAAAGATCATCATTGCACCCGCAATACATTTGATCATGGCTTCGCCTTTTTGATTAGAACCCGCTAAACCATACCAATGGCCTAAGCGAGTCGCGACATTTCTCGCATAGCGTACTAACGCTGCAAAAAGCGAAAGCATTAATCCTGTCCCCAAAGACATGGCAAAAGTAGCTAAAATTCCCCACCAATAAAGATCCAGCATATAAGCGAGAAAAAGCACAAAAATGGCGCCACTACACGGTCGCATACCAATAGTTAAAATCACTAAGAGTTGAGATTTTAAATCACCCGATTGCTTAAGCTGTTGATCATTAGGTAGATGTTGATGTCCACAACTACATTGCGCTTGGCTTGCTTTTCCTTGCTCATATCGAAATGGCGAAGCTGCTCCAATCTGTTTCGGTAATGATTGAATAGATGTGATACGAAAAGATTGTTTTTTCTTCAAGCCTTTTAAACCTTGAGCCATCCAATAAAGTCCCAATAACAATAATAAAATGAGTGCGCTACGTTCCAACCACAACTGACTAAGTTTAAAATATTTTGAGGAAAGATTAAGTATCACCACCACAATGGAGGTTGCTGCAACTGCGACAAAACCTTGCATGAGAGAGGAAAGTAAACTTAAGCGTACGCTGGTTTTAAGTTGGCTTTCATGAGTAGAAAGATAACCAGCGATAATAAATTTCCCATGCCCAGGCCCTAATGCATGTAATACACCATAAGAAAAGGCGGCGAAAATCAACCATAATCCTGCTGTAGATGAATGTGCTTGAATTTGGTGTAGATTTTCAGAAATCAGCTGATTAAAGGCTTTTTGCCAATCGGCTACTTGCACAAAAAGCCAAGGTAACAAGGCGAAAATAATCGCCAATAAGCCGATAAAAAGTGCGGTCAGTTTTAACTTCATTTTTTATTCACATTTAATTTTTACTTTCTGTGCAAACAATACACCAAGAGAATCATTTTCATTTTTTTGCGATTTATCCAATGATGAAGCGTAGGATTTAATTTTTTCATCCACATTAGGTTCGAGCACTTCCCCTTTGCAATTTCCAGGAAGAGACGAAAAATCAACCGCTCTTTTTCCTGTTTCTACATAACGCATTGCCACATAATAGGTACTATCATAAGTCATCAAGGTAAACTCATTACCTTTTAACTCCTGTGGCTGAGCCAAAAGAAAATCAAAATAATACTCCACCTCATTTCCTTTAACACGCATGCCATAATTTTCAGGCTGTTTTTTATATTTAATTTTGTGATTTTCTTTATCAAAGACATAACTAAAGTAATGTTCATTCACAACGTTTGCCATTACCTCATCAACTAATTTCTGTTGAGCAGCTTTATCCCCTTTCGTCTGCATCATGTCATACAATACGGCTGAAGAGCTGGCTTCATCCAGTAACCATTGAGCCGAAAAACCAATTAATTGATTATCTTTCACTAACGGTTTGGTTTGCATATCAATAAAGGCGTGAGGATGAGCAAGAACCGAAAAAGGAGAAATCAGCGATAATCCTAGGAGTAATTTTTTAAACATAAATAAGAATAAAGTGGGCTAAATAATTGAATAGACAGATTTTATCACAAGCAGTTCCTAATCAAAATCGAATAAAAATCGGTCGAAACATAAAAAATCCTGTGATTTTCTTGATTTGTATCAACAAATTATTCATTCGCATTTCCCTTGTAACTGAAATTTATGTACTATTTGCCTCGTCAAGTGATTGCTTGATATTCATAAAGTTCCTAAATAAAATAATCATAAATATAGCTAAACTACTTTCCTACCACCCTATATGGGTGGTTTTTTTTGCCTTTCAAATAGCTTATTCCCTAAACATCAAGTAAAATAACCGCACTTTTATTCATAACATCGAGAAAATTATGTCAACGCAATTTGTATATACGATGCACCGTGTCGGCAAAGTGGTGCCACCGAAGCGTCATATTTTGAAAGATATTTCTTTAAGCTTCTTCCCTGGTGCAAAAATCGGGGTGCTCGGCTTAAATGGTGCGGGTAAATCAACCCTCTTACGCATTATGGCGGGCGTGGATAAAGAGTTCGAAGGTGAAGCTCGTCCACAACCGGGTATTAAGATTGGTTATCTTCCACAAGAACCAAAACTTGATCCGCAACAAACTGTACGTGAAGCAGTAGAAGAAGCGGTTTCTGAAGTAAAAAATGCACTGACTCGTTTAGATGAAGTTTATGCACTTTATGCTGATCCTGATGCGGATTTCGATAAACTAGCCGCAGAACAAGCAAACCTTGAAGCGATTATTCAAGCACACGATGGACATAATTTAGATAACCAATTAGAACGTGCTGCAGATGCATTACGTTTACCGGATTGGGATGCCAAAATCGAACATTTATCTGGTGGTGAACGTCGTCGTGTGGCGCTTTGTCGTTTATTGCTCGAAAAACCAGACATGCTCTTATTAGACGAACCAACCAACCACTTAGATGCGGAATCTGTAGCATGGTTAGAACGCTTCTTACATGACTACGAAGGTACCGTTGTGGCGATTACCCACGACCGTTACTTCTTAGATAACGTTGCAGGTTGGATCTTAGAGCTTGACCGTGGTGAAGGTATTCCTTGGGAAGGCAACTACTCTTCTTGGTTAGAGCAAAAAGAGAAACGTTTAGAACAAGAACAAGCCACTGAAAACGCGCGTCAAAAATCCATTGCGAAAGAGTTAGAATGGGTTCGTCAAAATCCTAAAGGTCGCCAAGCGAAAAGCAAAGCACGTATGGCGCGCTTTGATGAATTAAACTCTGGCGAATATCAAAAACGTAACGAGACAAACGAACTCTTTATTCCACCTGGTCCACGTTTAGGTGATAAAGTGATTGAGGTAGAACATCTCACTAAATCTTACGGTGATCGAACTTTAATTGATAATTTATCATTCAGCATTCCAAAAGGTGCTATCGTGGGTATTATCGGAGCGAATGGTGCGGGTAAATCAACCCTATTCCGTATGCTTTCAGGTCAAGAACAACCGGATAGCGGCTCAATTACAATGGGTGAAACTGTGGTACTTGCCTCTGTCGATCAGTTCCGTGACTCAATGGATGATAAGAAAACCGTATGGGAAGAAGTGTCTAACGGACAAGATATTCTCACTATTGGTAACTTTGAAATTCCAAGCCGTGCGTATGTTGGACGCTTCAACTTCAAAGGCGTAGATCAACAAAAACGTGTGGGCGAATTATCGGGTGGTGAACGTGGTCGTTTACACTTAGCTAAACTTCTACAACGTGGTGGTAACGTACTGTTATTGGACGAACCGACCAATGACTTAGACGTTGAAACTTTACGTGCGTTAGAAAATGCGATCTTAGAATTCCCTGGTTGTGCAATGGTGATTTCCCATGACCGTTGGTTCTTAGACCGTATTGCAACTCATATTTTAGATTACGGTGATGAAGGTAAAGTGACGTTCTATGAAGGTAACTTCTCAGACTACGAAGAGTGGAAAAAGAAAACCTTAGGTGAAGCCGCAACACAACCACATCGTATTAAATATAAGCGTATTGCAAAATAAGAAATTAAAGTGCGGTCACTTTTGACCGCACTTTCCTTTTACATCTGGAGTGATTATGTTAGTTTATTTGCACATTGTTTGTGCATTTTTAAGTTTAGGATTATTAATTATCCGTGGGGGAATGCAATTAAGTGGGAAAGATTGGCGAGCGATTAAACTGCTAAAAATTTTACCGCACTTAGTTGACACACTTTTAATTGCGAGTGGCTTAACGATTTTCTTCTTGGTCGGTTATCAGTTACAAAGCTGGCTCATCATGAAAATTATCATGCTTGTGCTTTATATTTTCTTCTCGGCTAAATATTTTAGTCGCAAAGCTACAAATCCAAATAATGCATTTCTGGCATTTGCTGTATTAAGTTTCTTGGGTGCAATTTTCTTTGCTTACCAACCAGACTTCATGGAAAGTTAATCATAAAAAAATCCATCTTCAATTGAAGATGGATTTTTTATTTTATCTTAACCACCGGCTAACTTTACTTTAAACCCTTTTTGTTCTAAAAGTTGTTTGAGTAAATCACGTTTTTCGCCTTGAATCTCAATATTGCCGTCTTTTACTGAGCCACCACAACCACACCGCTTTTTAAGTTCAGCCGTTAACTTTTTCAATTCATCATCAGCTAAATCTAACCCTGTAATCACTGAAACGCCTGCACCTTTTCGACCACTCGTTTGTTTTTGGATGCGAACCACACCATCACCTTTAGGGCGTTGTACTGGTTGCTTTTGCTCTTTAATTCGACCTACTTCGGTAGAATAAACTAAAGTACTCTCTGTCATATTACGAAAGTGATGAATTAATTGAACGAAGCACTTCTGCTGGATTGTCAGCTTGCGTAATTGGGCGACCAATCACCAAATAATCAGAACCAGAACGAATAGCCGCAGCAGGAGTCATAACGCGACGTTGATCACCAAAATCACTTCCAATTGGGCGAATCCCCGGTGTGACTAATTTAAAATCAGGACCACAAGCATTACGTAAAATCTCCACTTCTTGTGGTGAACAAACGACACCATCTAATCCCGCTCGCTGGGTTAAATGTGCAAGACGTAAAACATGCTCAAGTGGTGAAGAGTTAATACCGATTTGTAATAAATCCAAATCTTCCATACTGGTCAATACGGTTACTGCGATTAATAAAGGCGCATCTTTTCCATAAGGCTCGAGAATTTTCTTCGCCTCTTCCATCATTTTCAGACCACCGCTAGCATGGACATCAACCATCCATACCCCTAAATCAGCCGCAGAACGCACCGCTCTTGCCACAGTATTCGGAATATCATGAAATTTAAGATCGAGGAAAACATCAAATTGACGCTCGTGTAATTGCTTAACGAAATTTGTTCCCAGTGTGGTAAACATTTCTTTACCCACTTTTAAACGGCATAAGCTTGGATCAATTTGATCCACGAGGGATAGCGCTTGTGCTTCTGTTTCGTAATCTAATGCAACGATTACTTTGCTATTCATAATTTTACCTCTCTGTGTCAATTAATTATGTTCTGGTTTGATGGATTCCCACTGTTTGCAAGAAGGACAATTCCACATTAATTTATGGGTTTGATAACCGCAATTTGAGCAACGATAACCAAAGCTTTGCTTAATTCTCTCACCGACCATTTTATGTAGCAAAATTAAGCTTTCTTTACCTCGCCCTTCCTCTGCATCATCAATTTGAAATTGAATAAAACGGTGGAAAATAGATGTACTTGGATGTTTAGTAAGCTGTTGATAAAGTTTTGATTGTGCGGCACTCTTGCCATCTTTCTCTTCAATCAAGCTTGCTAACATTAAATCGACTTTCGTATTGTTAACCTGCTGACTGGCTCGAATTAGAAATAACTCAAAGTTATCTCTCTCTCCTAATTCATCATAACAATATTTGAGCGTTTTCAGCACTTCACCAATATAAATTGGATTTTGATCAAGAATATTCTCTAAAAAGTGAATGGCTTGACGATAGTTTTTATTAGCCATTTCTAAATCAGCAAGCAGCATTGATGCTCTCACACTAGTTGGAGATACATTTAGCGCTTTTTGTAAAATACTGCGTTTTTCAACCGCACTTTCAAGTTCACCGCTTAAGGCATATTCACAATAACATTGTGCTAATTCCACATTATTTTCTTTAGGTGAGATCTTGGCAAGCTTCTCTGCGATATTAACGGCTTTTTTCCATTCTTTTGTTTTTTGGTAAATCACCAAAAGCTGTTGCAGTGCATTTTTAGCAAACTCTGGTTCATCCACCATAATAATGTAAAGCGCTTCAGCACGGTCATAAAAACCCACCGTCATGAAATCCTTAGCGAGTTGCTGTTTAGCTAATAATTTTTGTTCGAAAGAATAATTGGGACTACGATCGAGTGCTTGATGAATGCGTAAAGCACGATCCACCTCGCCTCGAGAACGGAAAAGATTACCGAGCGTTAACTCAGCTTCAAATTGTGAGTTGCTTTCAATTTCATTTTCTGTTTCTTGTTTTTGCAACATATCAAGAAACAAATCAACAGCTTTATCCGTTTGATTAGAAAGCAAAAAATTGACCCCCGTGACATAATCACGGGAGAGTTTATTACTAATATCTTCCTGATCTTTCTTGGCACTCCGATGCCCCATATACCAACCATAAGCAGCGGCTATTGGCAGAAGCAGAAAGAGTAATTCAAGCATTATACTGCCTTATCGCGAGTAGTCGTTAATTCGTTAATTTGTAATGTTTGACGTTTAACTTGACGCGCTAAAGACATATTTTTGAATTTTAATTTTAAGTAGAAGAATCCGGTAATTAACCAACCTAAAATTAATCCAAAACCAAATAAAATCGCGACTAGCGTTGAAAGTTGGAATTGGCTTTCAGCAACAATGTAGTTAAAGGTGATTACTTGATCATTATTCGCCCCTATAGTTACCGCAACGATTACGATAGCTAGCACAATAATGAGTCCGAGAATATATTTAATCATCACTATCTCCTTGTTAAGAATAGTTTCATTATGCCAAAATTTGTAATAAAAAACGACACCTAAGTGTCGTTTTATTGATATTGATTGAATGTTTAAGCAAAAACATTTACGCGATCTTTTAATTCTTTACCTGCTTTAAAGTGCGGTACAGATTTAGCATCTAATTTTACAGAATCACCGGTTTTAGGGTTACGGCCCACTCGCGGTTGACGATGGTGTAAAGAGAAACTACCAAAACCACGCACTTCAATACGATTCCCCTCTTCTAAAGATTGTGCAATGAGTTCAAGAATATCCTTTACAATACCTTCTACTTCTTTTGCGGATAAAGTTGGGTGCTTTGTTGATAGATTTTCAATTAGTTCAGATTTAGTCATCGTCAACTCTCCTTTAAATTTATACTTAAACTTGTTATTAAGACTTACAGGTAATGCATTAGTTCATAATAAATTACCGCTAAATCCTTGTTAATTATAGCTGGTAGTAATAAGGCTGAGTCAATGACCCAGCCTTATTTATGTGAATTAATTATTCACCTTTAGCTGCTTTGAAAGCTTCAGCCATTGCGTTAGGAATAGCAACATCTTCTTGTTTGGTATTCACGTTTGCAACTGCAGCAGCTTCTTCAGCTTGATCTTTCGCTTTTACAGATAAGTGAACGATACGAGCTTTACGATCAACACCAGTGTATTTCGCTTCAACTACATCGCCTGCTGCAACTTCGTTTGTTAAGTCTGCTGCACGGATATAACCTTCAACGCCACCTGCTAATTCAACTTTAGCACCTTTAGCGTCAGCTTCAACAACAGTTGCAGAAATTACTGCACCTTTTTTGTTGATTGCTACGAAGTTGTTGAATGGATCATCTTCAAGTTGTTTAATACCTAAAGAAATACGTTCTTTCACTGCATCTACTGCTAATACTACTGCAGAAACTTCGTCACCTTTTTTGTAGTTACGAACTGCTTCTTCACCTGCAACATTCCAAGAAATGTCAGATAAGTGAACTAAACCGTCGATTCCACCTTCAAGACCGATAAAGATACCGAAATCAGTGATTGATTTAATTTTACCAGTAACTTTGTCGCCTTTGTTGTGAGTTTCAGCGAATTGAGTCCATGGGTTAGGTTTGCATTGTTTTAAACCTAAAGAAATACGACGACGTTCTTCGTCAACTTCTAACACCATTACTTCAACTGTATCGCCTAAGCTTACAACTTTAGATGGGTGGATGTTTTTGTTAGTCCAATCCATTTCAGAAACGTGAACTAAACCTTCAACGCCATCTAAGATTTCAACGAAACAACCATAGTCAGTTAAGTTAGTTACTTTACCAGTTAATTTGCTGTTTACTGGGTGGTTTTCAGCGATAGCAACCCAAGGATCTTGACCTAATTGTTTTAAGCCTAAAGATACGCGAGTACGATCTTTGTCAAATTTTAATACTTTAACAGTTACTTCGTCACCTACATTCACGATTTCGCTTGGGTGTTTAACACGTTTCCAAGCCATATCAGTGATGTGTAATAAACCGTCAACGCCACCTAAATCTACGAATGCACCGTAGTCAGTTAAGTTTTTAACGATACCTTTAACTTCTGAACCTTCAGCTAGGTTCTCAAGGATTTGTTCACGTTCTTGGCTGTTTTCAGATTCAATCACTGCACGACGAGAAACAACAACGTTGTTACGTTTTTGATCTAATTTGATTACTTTGAATTCTAATTCTTTACCAAGTAGGTGATCAGCTTCACGTGCTGGACGTGTATCAACTAATGAACCTGGTAAGAATGCACGAACACCGTTTAACTCAACTGTGAAACCGCCTTTCACTTTACCGTTGATTAAACCGATAACGGTCGCTTTTTCTTCGTAAGCTTTTTCTAATTCAATCCAAGATTCGTGACGAACAGCTTTCTCACGAGAAAGTTTAGTTTCGCCGTAACCATCTTCAACTGCATCTAAAGCTACGTTTACTGTGTCGCCAACTTTAACTTCAAGTTCACCTTGAGCGTTTTGGAATTCAGCAACAGGAATTGCAGATTCAGATTTTAAGCCTGCATCAACAAGTACAAAGCCTTTTTGAATAGCAACAACAGTACCGCTAACGATTGAACCTTGACGGGTTTCAAGGCCTTTTAATGATTCTTCAAAGAGTTGAGCAAAAGATTCTGACATATAAATAATCTTCTTAATTTAAGTTAATAACATCCACATTAAGATCCATAAAATGCGGGGTTGAGGATAAATGTCTATTCTTCCTTGAATAAACAGTTAAATCGAAATTGACGCTTTTTCTTGAATATAAGTCAACGCTTGAGCAATGACTTCATCAATATTCAATTTTGTACTATCTAACAATAAAGCATCATCAGCCGGTTTCAATGGCGCAACCTCACGATTTCTATCGCGAAAATCGCGTTCTTGTATCTCGGCTAAAATCTGTGCAAAGTTACCATTAATTCCCTTATTTTGCAACTGTTTATAGCGTCTTTTTGCACGTTCTTCCGCACTTGCGTCTAAAAACAGTTTAACTTGTGCATTTGGGAAAACTACCGTCCCCATATCTCGCCCATCCGCAATCAAGCCATCATTTTTACCAAAATCCTGCTGAAGTTGCAGTAAAGCTGACCGCACTTTTGGGAAAACTGCCACTTTTGAGGCGGCTTCCGCCACTTCTTGCGTGCGGATCAAATGACTCACATCCATTCCACCTAAAAGCACATTGACTTCTCCATTCTTTGGAATGAACTGAATATCTAAATGACGGGCTAACTCCGCTAATCCTTCTTCATCGGTTAAGTCTGCATGACGTTTCAGCGCAGCCAATGCCGTCACGCGATAAATCGCACCGCTATCTAATAAGGTAAAACCTAATTTTTCTGCCAATGCGTAACAAAGTGTTCCTTTCCCTGCCCCACTTGGGCCATCAACGGTGATAATTATACCCATAAATTACCTCTTATAATCTATCTATCATGCCCAACACTAATGCAGAGGATTGTTTTGCTGCAAGTGGGAGAAACTCTTCAAATGACATACTCGCTTCGCCATCACCTGCATCTGAAATAGCTCGAACGACCACAAAAGGTGCGTTAAAGGCATGACAAACTTGTGCAATCGCTGTTGCTTCCATTTCTACTGCTGTTACATTAGGGAAATCCACTTTAATTTGAGCAATTTTTTCTTCACTATTAATAAAGCTATCTCCCGAGCAAATTAAACCACGTTTCACATTTTGCCCTTGTGATTGGGCAATTTCATCTGCTAAATCCGCTAATTGTTTATCTGAAAGAAAAGCCGCTGGATTCGCGGGTAATTGACCTTTTTCATAGCCAAATGCCGTCACATCAGCATCGTGATAGCGGGTTTCATCGGAAATAACGATATCCCCAACTTTTAAACCTTTTGCGACACCGCCTGCTGAGCCCGTATTTAAAACCACATCAGGTTTAGCCAATTGCAATAAAGCGGTAGTGCCAATAGCTGCCGCAACTTTGCCAATCCCTGATTGCAATAATGCGACTTCTTTACCATTAATTTTGCCTTCAAAAATGACCGCACTTGCGATTTTCGTTTCTTTTTTATCTGTCATTAATTGGGATAAAATTTCCACTTCTTGTGCCATCGCACCAACAATCCCGATTTTCATTATTTTTTCCTTTCTTGCTCAAGTTTATTCACTAAGAAATCTAATACCGCGACGCCATAATCATCGTTATATAATGTACTTGCGGTGAGAACATATTTTCCGCCCACCACCACATAAGGGAACGTAAATACACCATATTCTTCTGTTAAATTAATGGCATTATTCACATCTTCTTTTACTTCAGCAGAATGCACGACTTTATTAAATTCAGCTTTATTGATTCCTTGCGAGACTATCCATTCACGCATCTTATCTAATGACGATAATTCGGTATAACGTGCCTTTTCAGAGGTTTCAAATAACAGCGTATCTGATAACTCACCTACTTTTAAACGCTGTAAGGTATAAAATATTGTCGCTGAAAATTTTGCTTCATTCGTAGCAACCGGGTATTCATCTAATGCCACTTTATTTGGACGAATTTGGCTATAAAGTTGCAAAATATCTTGAGCGGAAGAACAAACTCGGCAGTCGTAATCAAAGAAAAATTGGATAGGAATTTTACGATCGCTTCTTTTGGCTTGTTCAATCGGTTCTTGATATGAAAAATAATCTCGACCATCTTCAAACTGAGCCACATTCGCTGGTGGTAAGTGCGGTGGATTTTTGGCAGAAAAATCCTTTGCATTGACTTCACCGAATGCGACATTCGTCACACTCAGCAATATCATTGCAAAGGATCCTTTTAATAATTTATTCTGCCAAACTTTTTTCATAAATTAACCAATTGGTTCAATATAATCGACTAATAATTGGACGTTTCGATTTCCACGAAACTCATTAATCTCTAACTTATAAGCAAATTTAGCCTGCTTAATCGATAAATCGGGATAATACCGAGTATCGATATTAAACGCAATGGCATCTAATAATGGACCACCATTTTTAGGCTCTACGAGCATTTTTAAATGGTTTTGATTTTGCCCGATCGCGCGTTGCTCAAAAATTTTAAATTCACCATCAAAAACAGGCTCAGGAAAAGCTTGTCCCCAAGGTCCGCCAGATTTTATCACTTCTGCTGTTTCAATACTAAATTCATTTGCTTGAAGTTCGCCATCCGTCCAAATCACACCTTGTAATTGATCTTCATTTAACCAATCTTGCACCGTTTGATTAAAAATCTTTTGAAACTCTGGGAAAAAGCTTTCTTTAATGCTTAATCCTGCTGCCATAGCATGACCGCCAAATTTTAAAATCATATCTGGATGTTGGGAATGAATACGCTCTAATACATCGCGCATATGCAAGCCTTCAATTGAACGTGCAGAACCTTTTAAAATGCCTTCTTGATCTTGCGCAAAAGCAATAACGGGTCGATGGTATTGATCTTTGATTCGAGAAGCCACAATACCTAATACACCTTGATGCCAATCTGGCTGGAATAAGGCGATTCCCATCGGTAATTCATCAGAAAGTGCGGTGAGATTTCGGCAAATTTCTAAGGCCTCTAACTTCATGCCTTGCTCAATTTCTTTTCGAGCTTGATTTAAACTGTCCAAATCTAAAGCTTGGGCTCTCGCCTCTTGCATGCTTTCTGCAAGTAATAACTCCACACCGACAGACATATTATCTAATCGACCTGCTGCATTTAAACGGGGTGCAATCGCAAAGCCCAAATCAGCCGAGCAAAGTTTTTCGACTTCTCGATTAGCCACTTCTGCGAGAGCAATAATTCCTGGTCGACAACGTTTCGCACGAATTCGCATCAATCCTTGATGGGCTAAAATACGGTTATTTTGATCAAGGGGAACAACGTCTGCAATCGTGCCGAGTGCGACTAAATCCAGTAATTCAGTAAAATTAGGCTGTGTTTCAGTCGTAAAAATACCTAACTCGCGAAATTTGGCACGCAAAGCGAGCATTAAATAGAATGCTACGCCTACGCCGGCTAAACATTTTGAGGGGAAATCACATTGTTGCAAATTTGGATTAACAATAGCATCAGCATTCGGCAATATTTCTGGTGGCAAGTGGTGATCGGTAATCAACACCTTCACACCTTGATCTTTTAAATACGCCACGCCCTCAAAAGATGATACCCCGTTATCCACCGTCATCAATAACTGCACGCCTTTTTCCATTGCCATTTCAGCAACAGGCACACTCAAACCATAGCCTTGCTCAAAACGATTTGGTACAAGGTATTCCACATCAGTAAAGCCAAGCATACGCAAAGCTAATACTGAAAGCGCCGTACTAGTTGCCCCATCTGCATCAAAATCGCCGACGATAACAATCTTTTGTTGCTGTTGATAAGCTTCGACCAATAAATCTACGGCATGTTGAATACCGTGTAATTGATTAGGATTCAGCATTGATTGTAAAGTGCGGTCTAATTCTTGGCTATTTTTAATATGGCGAGAACGATAGAGACGATCGAGTAATGCATTATCTGAAACAGGATTTCCGGCAGGAATTTCACGACGTTTGATGAGTTTTTTCACGGTGTTTTGTTATTTAAAATTATCACCTAAAGGAACATTTGATATGTGCTTTGATGATATGAATATTTAAAGGGCGTATACAATACGCCCTCACTACTAAAAATTATTGTGCTGATTCCTTCAAGGCAGCTAATAAATCTTTGGGTTTCAAATATCCCCCAATCAATTCACCTGTTGAAGTCACAATACTTGGCGTACCTTGCACACCGAGTTGTACACCTAAATCATAGTGTCTTTTCACAATGTTAGGTGTTTTTAATTCTTTCGGTAAGTTACCTTTTTCTGCTTCGTTCAATGCAAATACAGGATCTTTCGATGTCCAAATTGCTTCCATTTGCCGAGCGGTTTCATTCATTCCAGCACGCGGGAATGCAAGATAGCGAACGGTAATACCTAAATCATTATATTCTTTCACTTGTTGATGAAGAATATGACAATAATGACAAGTAATATCCATGAATACGGTCACAACATATTTTTCATTTTTTGCTGGATAAATAATCATTTCGTTTTTTAACGCATTCACTTTATCCGCTAAAAGTTTACCTGCCACGTCAACCGGGCCTTTATTTGTTAATTCATACATTTTGCCTTGCAAAACATATTGACCATTTTCGCTCACATATAAAATGCCCTGATCTGTCACAGCTGTTTTAAGGCCTTTTACCGGTGAATCTTTCACTTCAATATTTTTCGCACCTAATGCTTGTAATTTCGATTTAATCTCAGCATCACTCGCCATTGCAGTAGCAGAAGCAGTGATTAAAAGTGCGGTCAGTAATTTTTTCATTTTTATTCCTAAATATCTAAACAACAAAGACTAGAATTATAAATGGATCGATGATTTGTGCAAGCCAAACTACCCAAAAAACTGAAAATGACTTATACTTCTGCCGCTTATAGAGGTTTATTTATTATGTTTGAAATCAATCCAATCAAAAACAAAATCACCGACCTTTCCGAGCGCACTTCTGTGCTTCGGGGGTATCTTTGACTTCGACTCAAAAGTTGAGCGTTTAGAAGAAGTGAATGCCGAATTAGAACAACCCAATGTGTGGAACGAACCTGAAAAAGCCCAAGCGCTTGGAAAAGAACGTGTTTCACTTGAACAAGTGGTTGATACCATCAAGAATTTAGAACAAGGTTTAGAAGATGTTGAAGGGCTTCTTGAATTAGCCGTTGAAGCGGAAGATGAAGAGACCTTCAATGAGGCTGTTGCTGAATTAGATGGGCTTGAACAACAACTCGCAAAATTAGAATTCCGACGCATGTTTAGCGGTGAACATGATGCGTGTGATTGTTATGTCGATTTACAAGCAGGTTCTGGTGGAACAGAAGCGCAAGACTGGACGGAAATGTTACTTCGCATGTACCTTCGTTGGGCTGAAAGCAAAGGCTTCAAAACAGAATTAATGGAAGTCTCTGATGGTGATGTTGCGGGTTTAAAATCAGCGACGATTCGTGTCAGTGGCGAATATGCTTTCGGTTGGTTACGTACGGAAACCGGTATTCATCGTTTAGTGCGTAAAAGCCCATTTGACTCCAACAATCGTCGTCATACATCGTTTGCAGCGGCTTTCGTTTATCCTGAAATTGATGACGATATTGATATTGAAATTAATCCGGCTGATTTACGTATTGACGTTTATCGTGCATCTGGTGCAGGTGGTCAGCACGTCAATAAAACTGAAAGTGCGGTGCGTATTACTCACATGCCAAGTGGGATTGTCGTGCAATGTCAAAACGATCGTTCTCAACACAAAAATAAAGATCAAGCTATGAAACAGTTAAAAGCAAAATTGTATGAGCTTGAGTTACAAAAGAAAAATGCGGACAAACAAGCGATGGAAGATAATAAATCTGATATCGGTTGGGGAAGCCAAATTCGTTCTTATGTGTTAGATGATGCGCGTATTAAGGATCTCCGCACAGGCGTTGAAAATCGTAATACACAAGCCGTACTGGATGGCGATCTCGATCGCTTTATTGAAGCAAGCTTAAAAGCGGGACTTTAATCATCTCTTTTATACAAAAAAAGTGCGGTCAATTTTAACCGCACTTTTTTTATTACACTTCTTCTTTTTCTTTCACTTTCGTCTTGCCAAGTACTGTATCTTTCATCACCGTGAGCAATTCCTTTTGAACATGAGAAAGTTTTGGTTTTTCCGACTTTTCAAATGCCAATGGGCGACAAAACTCCATAGCCTTAATGCCCAATCTAGCCGTTAATAATCCCACGCCAATCCCCTGTGCAGCTCGAGTAGAAAGTTTTGCGGTAATATCTTGCGAAAGCCAATCCATGCCTAAATCTTGCACGATTTCAGTCGCACCGGCAAAAGCAAGATTCACTAACACCATTCTAAGCAAACGAAGACGGGTAAAATAGCCAAGCTCAATCCCATAAATCGCTGCAATTTTATTGATTAAACGAATATTTCGCCACGCAATAAAAAACATATCAATAACGGCTAAAGGACTAATTGCCACAATCACCGCTGATTCTGCTGACATTTTCGTAATCAGTTTTTTCGCTTTCTTATCAAAAGACTGTAACACTGTCTTGCTAAATAAATGAGTAACTTCGCGAGCTGAATAACTTTCATTCAGCTGTTTTTCCCATTGGACAATTGCGGGATGTTGCGAATCCAATTTTAAGGTATCAGCAATCGATAAACACAAGGATCTTCCTTTCTCACTATCCTGTTCAGAAAAAACATGATGATTTTTAACCGCACATTCACCTATTAATCGCTGACTTTGTTCTTGTAAATTCAAACGCTTTTTGAGTTTCACTAAACGTCGCCATTCTGCGATAATTTCAGATAAACCAAACAGCACTACCACAAAACTCACTAACGCAAAAGCAAGGTAAATCCATTGTTGATTTTGATAACTGTCCCAAATCCATTGAACAGATTGGGCAACTGTTGCCCCTAAAAATAAAAGTGCGGTCAATTTTAAAGCCGTTTTCCAACCACTCGATTTAGGCTTCACAATTTGCTCAAATTGCTCGTCCAACAA
The DNA here is from genome assembly GCA_019423025.1 of Haemophilus sp. Classification (GTDB taxonomy): domain Bacteria; phylum Pseudomonadota; class Gammaproteobacteria; order Enterobacterales; family Pasteurellaceae; genus Haemophilus_D. The sequence continues at coordinate 171,426 of JAHZCD010000001.1, forward strand.
CTCCCCTTCTAAAGGTTCATTATCGATAGTTGTTTCAACATTATAAAATTCCTGCTTAGGCAGAATTTCTTGCTCTTCTGGTTGTTGAGATTGTGTGAAAATTTGTTTTGTCATTATTCTTTCCAATAAAAATAGAAACGGTATTTTACTTCGAATTTCTTTAGCAAATCTTAAATGGCTGAAATAAAAAAGCAATATTGACTAGAAAATAAAATGAGCTACTATAGTCATGTCCACAATTAGTTTATCTAATGTGTTAAGTTTTAACTGTTAACTAACTAGAAGGATCTTTTCATGAAGAAACTTATCGCCACTGCGGTGCTCTCCGCATGTTCCATGGCTTATGCCAATACCGACATTCCAAACTACAATACCGATTCTCATCTGTATGAATTCACTCAAACTTATGACTTAGTTGCGCCAAAAGGTTCGCAAGGACAAGCGAATCTGTGGGTGCCTTTACCGTTTAATGGCGAGTATCAACAGGTAAAATCTATCCATTTTGAAGGTAACTATTTGGATGCCTATGTAACAGAAAACAACAAATATGGTGCGAAAACTCTCTTTGCGACTTGGAATAAAGATGCACAAAAACGCGATTTAAAAATCACAATGGTGATTGAAACCAAAGATCGCGAACCTATGGTTAAAGGTGCATTAGAAAATTACAAGCCACCAAAAGATGTTCACTATTCTGTTGATGTACAAGAATATTTAAAACCGACTCAACATATTAAAACTGATGGCATCGTGAAACAGTTCGCCGATAAAATTGTAGGCACTGAAACTAATCCATTGAAAAAAGCTGAATTGATTCACCAATGGATCGTCAACAATATGGAACGTGACAATTCTGTTCTAGGCTGTGGCGATGGTGATGTAGAAAAAATTCTGACCACTGGTGTGTTAAAAGGTAAATGTACCGACATTAACTCTGTTTTCGTTGCACTGGCTCGCGCCAGCGGAATTCCTGCTCGTGAAATTTTCGGTATTCGTTTAGGTGCGGCGGATAAAATGAGCAAATATTCCAAAGGTGCTTTCGGTAGTGCGGATGAACATGGCGTAGCGAACGTAAGCGGTGGTCAGCATTGCCGTGCTGAATTCTATCTTGCAGGTTTCGGTTGGGTGCCTGTTGATTCTGCAGATGTAGCAAAAATGCGTTTAGCAGAGAAAAAATCCGTTGACGATAAGGATACACAAGCCGTTGCCAAATACTTATTCGGTAACTGGGAAGCTAACTGGGTAGGCTTTAATCATGCTCGTGACTTCGATTTATATCCGCAACCAGAACTTGCCCCACTCAATAACTTTGGCTATCCGTATGCCGAAGTCGGTGGTGACCCGCTAAATTCCTTTGACCCGAAAGAATTTAAATATGACTACGTCTCTAAAAAGCTCTAATAAATCTTTTTGGGTTGCGATTGCCACCGCGCTAAGTGCTGCGGTGGCTTCAACATTGTGTTGTATTGCGCCTTTAATCTATTTAGTATTTGGCGTGTCATCCACATGGTTGATTGGCTTGGGTGAATATGATTATTTACGCATTCCTATGCTTATCGTTTCATTATGCGCCTTTGCCTACGGCTTTTGGTTGCTGATGTTTTCAAAAAAAATCATTTGCAGCAAATACATTTCCCGTAAAAAGCTCATTGTTTTGTATTGGATTGTATTTATCGTCATGCTCTTTTTCTTAACTTATCCAACCATTTTACCGTGGATTTTAGAGCTTTCTAATTAGGAACAAAAAATGAAGAAATTAACGACCGCACTTTTGCTTTCATTATTCATCTTCTCTGCCGCTCAGGCGGAAGAAACAAAGCAAGTTGTGCTAAAAGTGAATGAAATGAACTGCCAGCTTTGTGCTTATTTGGTGAATAAAGAATTACGTAATATTGATGGCGTGATTTCCACTAAAGCCTCCATTAAAGACAGAACGGTGACTGTTGTAGAAGATCCGAAAGTTTCTGATGAGCAATTGATTAATGCGATTCACAAATTGGAATATACGGCGGAAGTAGTTAAGTAAAGTGGTAAAAAATAAAAGTGCGGTCAATTTTGTGAAGTTTTAAAACTCATTAAAATTGACCGCAATTTATATCTGGACATTTAAAATTACATTCTACTCAAATATCAATCTATCCAATACTTTTAAACTCATACTTATTGAAAGATTGACGAGATTACCACCGCTTATTTCTAGCTTCAATTATCAAAACTAAAGTCGCCATTGCAGCAGAGCCATTTAACCAAAAAGATGCCATTTTCTTAAAATCAGAAAAAGAATAATTATCAAGCTTTAGAAGCAGCTCAAATAAACTAAACGCTAACGTAGAAAATGTAAAACAAATAATAAATATAATTACCCAAAATATAAGATATTGAAGTAATAGCTTAGTTTTCAATACTCCTCCTGATACATAGGCTCATTATTAAATATATTACTACTTTAGCTATGTTCCAAGCCACTGCTAATGGCTAGATATAATGTTGCATTGAGTTTAAATACAAAGTGCGGTCAAAATTGACCGCACTTTTTTGTCTTTAAGAATCGACTTATTTAATCACGCCACATGCCATACGTGGGCCGCCACCGCCAAGTGGAGCTGGATGATCTGAGTGGTTGTCACCACCCGCATGGATCATAATAGAATGACCACGAACTTCATCTAATTTTTTAAGACGTGGTGCTAAAACAGGGTTAGTTGCTGTACCATCATGTAATACAGTTAAAGCTGGTAAGTCACCTAAGTGAGCATCATCTTGCCATGGATAACCGTGTTGTTTCGCACCTTTAGGATCCCAGTGACCGCCAGCCGCTAAACCCGCTGTTAATTTGCCGTCTTTTTCTTTTGGATCACAGCTTGGATTTTCATGAATGTGGAAACCATGTAAACCTTCAGCTAAACCTTGTAGATTTGGTGTAAAAACTAAACCATAATTTGATTCAGTAATAGTTACAGTCCCTACATCTTTGTTACCATTTGCAGGATCTAATTGTTGTACTTTTACTTCGATTGAAGGACCTGCTGGTTTTGCCATATGGTCATGTGCATTTGCCACGCCAGCAGCACAAATTCCGCTGATTGCTAATGCTAAGAGAGTTTTCATTTTCATCATAAGCTCCTTTACTTTAGAAAGACTCGAATTGATTCTACCTAAATACCAGTAAAAAAATAGTGGTTTATATTAAGTATTTGACAATTAAATTGATTTGATTTTTCTATCAATCAAACCTATCCGCCAATAAAAACTGCAATACCGCATCCATTCTTAAATGCGGGATGCTTTCACCTTGCTGTAAAACTTGAGGTTCAAAGGAATCAAAATCAAAAGATTGTTTTGACCAGAACTCTGCACTAGGTAGTTTACTTGGTACAGATCCTGGATAAAGTGTAATCAGCTGCTTATCTAAAGAACGTACACCTTGAATGGCTCTGATTTGTTTACCGTTTTGATTAACTAAAACTTGCTTTGTCGCTCGAATCGCAGCAATTGCTGTGTATTCTGTATCAATTCCTTCAAATTCTACATGACGACCGCCTTCTTGCACCAATTGGCGCATCAGGCTAATTAAGTTTTGAATTTGATCTGTCGTGATATGATCGGCTTTTGTTGCCACAAACATGAGCTTATCAATATTCGGGGAAAACAAGCGATTAAGTAAATTGCGTTTGCCATAATGGAAATTTTTGAAAAGCTGATTAAGCCCTGTTTGCATATCAATAAAAGCTTGTTGGCTATGATTCAGTGGCGTTAAGCAATCCGCTAGAATCACTTGGCGATCAAAAGTAGAAAAATAATTTTCATAAAAGCCTTTCACCACCTTATTACGATAATAATCATATCGCTTATTTAGCACGGCAAAATAGCTATTGGATTTCGCCTCTTTTTTTAGTTTTTGCCATTGCTCCTCGGACAAATGCAATAACGGGAAAAATTGTAATACAGGTGCACCTTCTAATTCTCCAGGCAAGACAAATCTACCTGGTTGAATAAATTGCATTCCTTCTGCTTTGCAGGCAAGTAAATAATCAGTATAAGATTTTGCAATCTGCGCTAAAACATCTTCATTGACGACCGCACTTAGGTCGAGTTTTTTCAGTTTATCCAACCAATCTTGCGCAAACTGTTGGCGAACACCCGATGTAATTTTGGCTTGTTCGAGTGACCATTGTTGAAAGTCTAGATTCAGCAGAGGTAAATCCAATAGCCATTCACCAGGATAATCAAAAATATCCAAATATAATGTGCCACGTTCTTTAAAATGGCGAAGTAAGCCCGATTGGCGTTCAAAACGAATAGCAAGACGTGTTTCACTTACCCCTAGAGTAGATTGGCACCATTGTGGTGGATTATTCATTAAATCATTGAGATTCGCTTCATAATCAAAACGTGGAATACTTAAATCCTGCTGAGGCACACGTTTTACCGCTAAAATAGATTGATTTCGGGCAGCCTCAAATAGAGGAAGATGTGCATTTCCCTCTTGATTAATATGTAACAATTGATTAATTAAGCTTGTAATGAAGGCTGTTTTACCGCTTCGACTTAGTCCTGTCACAGCCAAACGTAAAGTGCGGTCAAATCCACGATTGATTATTTGATTAATTTCCCGATTAATTGATTTAAACATATCCTAAAAATCCAATAACTAGCCATTTTTGCCAAGATATTTTACAATTCACTCAATTTATCACAAAACGGTCTTTAATAATAAAGCTATGTTACGTCGAAATGTCACTTTTTGTTTTTTATTGTGTGGGTTGAGCCAAATTAATCTGGCACAAGCCGCGCCAAGCATACCCAAAATGTTGACAGAAAACGGCTTAACATACTGCACGAATGCATCGGGTTTTTCCTTTAACCCGCAAACTGCTGACGCTGGCACCAGTATGAATGTGGTGACGGAACAAATTTATAACAAATTGTTTGATATTAAAGATCATAGTGCAGCGCTTGTTCCGGTGTTAGCACAATCCTATTCTCTTTCATCTGATGGTAAACAAATCCTCATTAATCTTCGTAAAGGGGTGAAATTCCATCGTACCCCTTGGTTTACCCCTACACGTGACTTTAATGCAGAAGATGTGGTCTTTTCGATTAATCGTGTTTTAGGGCATGATACTTACCTACCAACACTTTCAGATGATGTGGTCACCTATAAAAATCCACAATATAGAATCTTCCATGAGCAAGCCAAAAAGGTACACTTTCCTTATTTTGAAAGTATTAAGCTGAATCAAAAAATTAAAAGTATCACAGCAACGAATCCTTATCAGGTTAAAATTGATCTGTTTGAACCCGATGCCTCTATTCTTTCCCATCTTGCCAGTCAATACTCTATTATTTTCTCGCAAGAATATGCGTATCAATTAAGTGCGGATGATAATCTCGCCCAATTGGATACGCATCCTGTTGGCACGGGCCCTTATCAAGTGAAAGATTACATTTATAACCAATATGTTCGCTTGGTTCGTAATGAGGATTATTGGAAAAAAGAAGCTAAAATTAAAAATATCATCGTGGATCTTTCTACGGATCGTACGGGACGTTTAATAAAATTCTTTAATAATGAATGCCAAATTGCTTCTTACCCTGAAGTTAGCCAACTCGGTTTATTAAGCGAAAAAGATGATCGCTATTATCTGCAATCTACAGATGGAATGAACCTGGCCTATTTAGCTTTTAATTTCCAAAAGCCATTAATGCAGGATAAAACCATTCGCCAAGCCATTTCGCAAAGTTTAAACCGTTTTAGAATTGTGCGAAATATTTACCACAACACAGCAACGGTGGCGAATAACATTATTCCTGAAATTTCTTGGGCTTCTGCAATTAATACGCCTGATTTTCCTTATGATTATCAGCCTGCAGAAGCAGAAAAAACATTACGCGATAAAAAACTCACGTTAAATATGTGGGTGATGAATGAAGAGCAAGTGTATAACCCAGCCCCAATTAAAATGGCGGAGCTCATTAAATGGGATTTAGCCAAAGCGGGCGTGGATGTTAAAGTACGGTCAGTCACACGTACATATTTAATCGAACAATTACGCAAAGGCACTGAAGATTACGATTTAATCTTAACGGGTTGGCTTGCTGGAAACCTTGATCCTGACGGTTTTATGCGTCCGATTTTAAGTTGTGATACGCAAAATGAAATCACGAATTTATCAAATTGGTGTAATCCTGAATTTGATAAGATGATGAATCGTGCGCTAGCGACCAATCATTTATATGAGCGCTCTAAAGCATATAACCATGCGCAAGATCTTATTTTAAATGAGTTGCCGATTGTGCCAATTGCAAACGTCAAACGACTTTTGGTCGCACGCGGCAATGTTAAAGGAATTGAGATGACCCCATTTGGTAGCATCAATTTTTCTACCTTGTATTTCATGAAAAATAAGGAGAATAAATAATGCTCGTTTCAGCGATCCGTCATGTGATTTGGGTAAGCATTTTATTATTGATTTTATCCGTATTAAGTTTTGTGATTTTAATGCGAGATCCGCTCAACGCCGATCTTGTCACAAATAACATTTATAGTGCTTATTATCATTACCTTATATCATTGTTACAGGGCGATTTAGGGATTACCTATAACGGCGGAGAATCCTTAAAAGATTTAATTTTTACGGTATTACCACCCACATTAGAACTCTGTTTTACTGCGCTCTTATTAGCTTGTATCTTAGGTATTCCTCTCGGTGTATTAAGTGCGGTCTATAATCAACGTGTTTTTTCACGTACATTGCAGGGTATATCCAATGTTGGTTTGTCTATTCCGATTTTCTGGTTTGCACCAATTTTGCTTTATGTAGCAGCGATTCAAAGCTGGGAGATCGCAGCCATTGGGCAATATAATTTACTCTATGAAATCAAACCTATCACGGGTTTCCCTATTATTGATGTGTGGTTTGTGGATGTGCCTTACCGAACTAAAATCGTACAAAATGTTTTACAACATCTAGCCTTGCCTACATTAGTGCTTTGTATTCTGCCGACCATGGAATTTATCCGCATCATTCAGCAACGAGCAGATTATTTACTTCAACAAGAATATGCTAAAGCAGCCGCAACACGTGGCTGGTCAAAATGGGCGATTTTAAGACGTTATGTTTTCCGCAATACTTTTCCGTTATTAATTCCACAACTTACGCGTGTATTTACCTTAGTATTAACGCAATGTATGTTGGTTGAGACGGTATTAGGCTGGCCAGGAATTGGACGTTGGTTGATTGATGCCGTAACCCAACAAGATTACAACAGTATTTCTGCCGGTGTAGTTGTAATTGGTATTTGTATCATTATTATTGATACCTTCGCCAAGTTGCTCATGTTTGTGTTAGATCCATTGAATAAGAAGGGCTGGTATGCAAGATAGAGAACCTGATGAATTTCGCGAAAGTACCTCCTTCTTTCAGATTTGGTTGCTTTTCCGTCAGAATCGCGTGGCATTATTCTGTTTCTATTTATTTTGTCTTCTGATTTTGACCGCACTTTTTCCTAAACTCATTATGCCTTATAGCGAAAGCATGGAGTTTGTCGGAGAAGAACTCATGCCGCCATCTTGGGTAGAAAAAGGTCGTATTGCTTTTTTCTTTGGTACCGATGATCTTGGTCGTGATGTACTCAGTCGATTAATTATGGGGACACAATATACTCTCGGTTCCTCTCTTTTAGTGGTCATTGCTGTGGCAATTATTGGTGGCGCATTAGGTATTCTTGCCGGCATGTCAGAAGGGATTAAATCCCGTTTCTTAGGTCATATTTTTGATGCGTTTTTATCTATCCCCATTTTGCTGATTGCTATTATTATTTCCACGTTAATGGAACCAAGCTTAATAAATGCCATGTTTGCCACTCTGTTGGCTATTTTGCCTTATTTTGTACATGCGATTTATCAAGCTATTCAGCAAGAACTAAAGAAAGACTACGTACTCTTACTGAAATTAGATGGTATTTCAAACTGGGAATTATTAAAAACGACAATCTTGCCGAATATTAGTGTCGTCTATACGCAAGAAATTTCTCGTGCATTTGTGGTCGCTATTTTAGATATTACGGCACTCAGCTTTATTTCTCTTGGTGCACAACGTCCAATGCCAGAATGGGGCGCAATGATTAAAGATTCGTTAGAGCTGATTTATCTTGCCCCTTGGACAGTTTTATTACCGGGCTTTGCTATTATTTTCACCATTTTATTAAGCATTATTTTTACTAACGGATTGTGTAAAGCAATCAATAAATATTACGAGTAACCCATGGCGCTGTTAGATATTCGCAATCTTAATATTGAAATTCAAACACCAAACGGTCGCATGAAAATTGTGGACGGCGTCAATCTTTCGCTTAATGAAGGGGAAATTCTAGGGCTCGTCGGTGAATCAGGTTCAGGTAAAAGTTTAATCGCTAAAGTAATCAGTAATTCCATTAAAGATAACTGGATTGTCACCGCTGACCGTTTTCGTTTTAATGATGTTGAATTGCTTAAACTGACACCGAATCAACGTCGAAAAATCGTTGGAAAAGAAATTTCAATGATATTCCAAAACCCATTAAGCTGTCTTGATCCAAGTCGAAAAATTGGTAAACAGCTTATTCAAAGTATTCCAAACTGGACCTTTAAAGGCCGTTGGTGGCAGTGGTTTGGTTGGAAAAAACGTCGTGCGATTGAATTACTGCACCGTGTAGGAATTAAAGACCACCAAGATATTATGGCGAGTTATCCTAATGAGCTCACTGAAGGTGAAGGCCAAAAAGTGATGATTGCCGTAGCAGTGGCGAATCAACCTCGATTATTAATTGCGGATGAACCCACTAATTCTTTGGAGTCCATTACGGCATTGCAAATTTTCCGTTTGCTTTCAAGTATGAACCAAAACCAAGGTACAACAATTTTATTAGCCAGTAACGATCTTAAAAGTATCAGTGAATGGTGTGATAGCATTTCCGTTCTTTATTGTGGGCAAAATACAGAGTCTGGGCCGACCGACCAAATATTAGAAATGCCTCATCATCCTTATACACAAGCATTGCTTTACTCTGTTCCCGATTTTAGTCGCCCTTTAGGTTTTAAAAGCAAATTAGGGACATTAGAAGGCACTGTGCCGATTTTAGAACAAATGCCGATTGGCTGTCGTTTAGGACCTCGCTGCCCTTTTGCTCAGCGTGAATGTATTCAAAAGCCAAGCCGATATCGCATTAAACAGCATGAGTTTTCCTGCCATCATCCGATTAATCTTCGAGAACGGCAGTTTAAAGATAAAATTGCAACTTCACCGCTTACGCTAAATACCGAATCAAAAGGAAACGAATAATGCCATTATTACAAGTGGAAAATCTCAGTAAAACCTTTGATGAACCCGCAAAACTTTTTGGTTTTGAGCAATTTTATGCGGTAAAAGACGTCAGCTTTACGCTTAACCGTAAAGAAACGCTTGCGATTATCGGTAAAAATGGTTCGGGTAAATCGACCTTAGTAAAAATGATCGCAGGGATAACTCCCCCTGCTTCAGGAAAAATCTTATTTAATGATTTACCATTACAATTCGAAGATTTTCACTATCGCGCACAGCATATTCGAATGGTTTTCCAAGATGCGAATTCAGCGTTTAACCCGCGTTTAAATATTGGACAAGCCTTAGATGCACCACTACGATTAATTACCGATTGGGATGAAGAGGCTCGCAATGAAAAGATCTTTGAAACGCTCTCATTGGTAGGGCTTTATCCTGATTATACGAATCTGAAAATTAAACACCTTTCGGTCAGTCAAAAACAGCGTATCGCCTTAGCTCGTGCGCTGATTCTTCAACCTGAGATCATTATTATTGATGATGCATTGAGTACATTAGATGCCTCTGTGCGTATTCAATTGCTTAATCTGATTTTAGATTTACAAGAACATTTAGGCATTTCCTATATTTATGTTGGACAAAATTTAGGCATTATCAAACATATAGCCGATCAAGTTTTAGTAATGGATGAAGGTGAGATTATCGAGTCTGGCACTCCGAGAGAGATCTTTACCAATCCTCAAAATAATATTACTCGCCTACTTGTAGAAAGCCATTTTGGTCAATTGCTTGATGAAAATGCTTGGCAAACAACGACTTCCTAATTCTCTGTCAAACAAGTTAGGCATAGACATCTCAAAAAAACGTCTTTAAAATTGACCGCTCTTTTCATTCTTTTTAACAAAATAGGAAAGCAACTATGCAAGCGTTATTAAAACTCACTAACTTTGTGAGCAAAACTTTCGCATTATGGGCGATTGTTTTTGCTCTTCTCGCCTTTCTCTTCCCTGAGCAATTCAAAATTTTTGCACCCTACATTCCTTACCTTTTAGGTTTGGTGATGTTTGGCATGGGGATTACCTTAACTTTTGCAGATTTCAGTGAAGTGGCTAAACATCCAAAATCTGTACTAATTGGGGTAGCGGGCCAATTTATTATTATGCCAGCTATCGCATTCGGATTAGCGAAAGCTTTCGATTTGCCTGCTGATTTAGCGGTTGGTGTGATTCTGGTGGGTTCTTGCCCGGGTGGTACTTCATCAAACGTAATGACTTATTTGGCGAAAGGTAACACCGCACTTTCTGTTACTTGTACCACAATCTCAACCTTACTTTCTCCATTATTAACGCCTGCTATTTTCTATGTATTAGCAAGCCAATGGTTAGATATTGATGCAGGTGCAATGTTTATGTCTGTATTAAAAATGGTATTGTTCCCAATTTTCTTAGGTTTAGTTGTTCGTGCACTCTTCAAAAAACAAGTAGAACAAGCAAGCCAAACTATGCCATTAGTGTCTGTTATTTCTATCGTATTAATCCTTGCAGCGGTCGTAGCAGTAAGTAAAGATAAGATCGTCGAATCTGGTCTATTAATTTTCAGCGTGGTGGTTTTACATAACTGCTTAGGCTATTTAATTGGTTACTTTGCGGCAAAATTATTTAAACTTAATACGGCGGATAGTAAAGCGGTGGCAATTGAAGTAGGTATGTAAAACTCAGGTTTAGGTGCTGCATTAGCTGCTGCTCATTTCAACCCAATTGCAGCGGTACCAAGTGCTTTATTTAGTTTCTGGCACAATGTATCGGGTCCAATTTTGGCGAACATTTTCTCTAATATCAAAAATGAAAAATAAGCGATTTGGGTAAAAAATAAGGGCGAAAATCATATTTCGCCCTTTTTACATTCTACTGTTTTACTTAACCGAACTACAATTTAAACAATACAAATACTGCCCTTTTGGATCATTAAATTTGGTTAACACATTCAGTTGTTTTTTCACTTGATGCACTTCCTGTGGTAATCCTAACCAATTTGTCAGTAACGCTTGGCCTTTTTGTTTAAGCTTACGATCTAATTGAGCTAAGAAGCTATTATCTTCATCAACTAACCATTGCACACTAAAATTATCCATGTATTTATCAGGATGTTGATTGACTAGCGCGACCACTTTATCAATGGCTATATCAATATCACCTAATTCGTCGACTAAGCCGTTTTTCTGTGCATCTTGTCCTAACCAAACTTGGCCTTGAGCAATTTTATCCACTTTATCTTTTGATAATTGACGCCCACGGCTTACCACATCTAAGAAACGATCATAACCATTTTCAATACTGAGTTGGTAAATATCCTGAGTATTTTTACTCAATGGACTTAAAGCTGAAGTTTCCGCGAGATCTGTTGTCGCTACGCCATCGGTACTCATTCCCATTTTTTTGATTGTATTTTCAAAGGTTGGGAATAATGCAAAAATCCCGATTGAGCCTGTAATCGTATTTTTATCCGCTACGATATAGTCTGCAGTAGAAGAAATCCAATAACCACCAGAAGCAGCCATGCCCCCCATTGATACTACAACAGGTTTGCCTGCTTTTTGAAGATTTTCAGTTTCCTGGCGAATAATTTCAGAGGCAAATGCACTGCCACCCGGTGAGTTAACACGGAGAACAACAGCCTTCACTTTCTCGTTATCGTGAGCCTGTCTTAATAACTTCGCAATAGTATCGCCACCTGCAGATTCTTCATCACTTTCACCATCAATAATCGTCCCCTCTACATTCACTACCGCAACGATATTTTTTTCACTTGGATCTACAGAGAAACGATCGCCTAAATCAGATAAATAATCTTCAAAATCTAATAATTTGGTATTTCCCTCTGTATCTTGACCAAAAAGTGCGGTCAATTTTTTATCTAAATCCAATCTTGTCGCAAAATGTGTCACTAACTGACGTTTTTTCACATAAGCCGTTTCATCACCTTTTAACGCTTTTAAATCACTAATATATTTTTGTGCATTTGGTAATACGTCATTGGCGGTAATATGGCGATTAACCATTAACGTTTGCATATAGTTTTGCCACATGCCTCCAAGCCATTTTTGCATATTCGCTTTTGCTTCTGGCGACATATCATCACGCAAGAAAGGCTCTACCGCGGACTTATATGTCCCCACTCGGAAAATATGCGGCGTAATTTCAAGTTTTTCGAGCATGGATTTAAAGTAAAGATTTTCCTGACGCAAACCTTGAATGCTGACTTGTCCAATCGGATTGAGATAAATTTCATCCGCAAAACTCGCAAGGAAATATTGTGATTGTGCGTAATTGTCAGCATAAGCAATAACCGGCTTTTCTGACTCTTTGAAACTTTGAATCGCTTTTCCTACATACTCTAATGATGGAAGATCGCCCCCTTCAAAATCATTTAAATTCAATACTAAACCACGAATACGTTCATCATCTTTCGCAGATAAAATACTTTGCACCACATCAAAAGTGGAATATTTATAAGAGACTTTTTCATTATTTAAACGTTGAAATTCCTCTTGCCAACTCAGCATATCTTCCGTGTTATCTGCAAGATAGCCTGTTAAACTTAAATATAATGCACCTTGATCACCTGATAAGACTTGGCTTTTCTTGCCATCACTAAAAAGGCTGACAAGCACAATCAACGCTAAAACAAACAGTAAGAACACAAAATTCATCACAAGATTTCGGATAAAATTGAATGCTTTACAACAAAATTTCAATACGCTTAAGATGACATTCATGCGAAATTAAACCTTTAAAACAGAAATAAAAATTGTGCGTAGCCTATCATAAAGTCCTATGAAAAACTATGCTATAATCAACCGCACTTAATTAGAAGAAGGAAAATACTATGGATGCATTAACCCTTTTAACACAACGCAAATCGAATAAAAAATTAACGGCGCCAGCACCTAGCCAAGTGCAATTAGAACAAATGTTTCAAGCGGCTTTACGTGCGCCCGATCATGGTAAACTCGAACCTTATCATTTTGTCGTGATGCAAGGCACTGGTTTAAGCAAATTAGAAGGCTTGCTCAAAGCAGCTGTGTCTGAATTTGATTTAGGTGAAGAGCGACTAAAAAAAGCAGAGAATTTTGCACGCCGTGCACCAATGGTTATTGCCGTCATTGCTAAAATTAATCATGAAGTCGCCAAAGTTCCTGGTTGGGAACAAATGCTTACTGCGGGTGCGGCTACTTATGCAATTCAACTTGCGGGTAATGCACTTGGTTTTGAAAGTTTTTGGGCAACTGGTCCTCTCGTTGAGGGGCGTGAATTACGTGAAGCATTTGGCTGTGGTAAAAATGATAAGATTGTTGCCTTATTACAAATTGGTACAGCTGCTGAAAAATTAGAAAGAGACTGTAAACCAAAAGATTTATCACGTTTCGTGAGCCATCTATAAAGAAAAAATCAAAAAAGGCGGAAATTTCCGCCTTTTCTATTGTTCTTATTCAGACTCGCCTTCTAATCCACTTCTAATTTTATTTTCAAACGCTGTATAATCGACTAAAAAGGCATCATGTCCATAATCTGATGGGAATTCGTAAAATTTTAAATCGACTCCCGCTTGTTCTAAAAGCTGTTTACTTTTATGTAAATCAATAGATTTAAACAGTTGGTCTGTCGTCACAGAGACTAATGTATAACGTGCTTTAATTCGAGATAAAGCTTCTTTTACATCCGCATAACCAACACTTGGGTCATATAAATCCAGTGCACGTAATAAATGCAAATAAGTGTTGGCATCAAAACGATCTAAGAATTTTTTGCCTTGATAACTCAAATAGGATTCTACTTGAAAGTGATCGCCCCAAAATTGCCCTTCAGATTTAGTTGCACGACCAAATGCCTTAGCTAACTGCACATCGGTACGATAGGTTAACATTCCTAACATTCGTGCAATGGAAAGGCCTTGATTAGGTGGCGTGCCATCATAATAGTCACCATTATTGAAATTCGGATCATTAATCACTGCTTGACGCATGACATGGTTAAATCCAATGGCTTCCGCACTAAAGAAGATAGAAGAACAAAGATTAACAATGTTATCCATAAAATCTGGATAATCAATTGCCCATTGTGTAGCTTGCATACCACCAAAAGAGCCCCCCACGATTGCTTTTAAATGAGGGATACCAAGGTGTTCAAGCAAGGCTTTTTGGACTTTGATAATATCTTGAACGATGATATTCGGGAACTGGCTACCATAAGGTTTTCCAGTAGTTGGATTAATTGAACTTGGCCCCGTCGTGCCTTTGCAACCACCTAATACATTTGAACAAATAAAAAAGTATTTAGATGTATCAAATGCGAGGCCATCCCCCATAAAATTTTGCCACCAACCATCTTTATTCGGTTCATCAAAATAAGGTTCTGCATCTCCCGTTAAGGCATGACAAATTAATACAGCATTGCTTTTATCTGCATTTAAAGTCCCGTAAGTTTGATATGCGACATTGATAGGCGAAAGCTGCCCACCCAATGTTAATTGGAGGGGATTGTCTTGAAAAAGCACGACATTTTGCACAGCCATTAAATGATAACCTTTTACGTTGATGATTTAACAATTATCAACAGCTCATGTTTTTTGTCAAGAAATTTTAGACGTTTAGACGTCTAAATATTTCCTTATCAATTTGGTAAACAAATTACACTTGAAATTATTTTGATTTTTCAGTATGTTAGCAATATGCAACTATCCAAAATGCGGTTAAAAATGACCGCACTTTCATGGCTCTCTCGCCTTCCTCTGAAAAAACTCCTCGGCTACGCCTTGGGGTTAGGTTTACTCGTCTTGATTGGTTGCTTCACCATTGATCGTGCTATTAGTTTCTATGTGCAAGATCGCGTTTATGAAGACATTGAAACGCTCCCGCATCGTCACTACGCACTAGTACTAGGTACATCCAAATATGTCGCTAAGGGAAAAACCAATAAATATTATGACTATCGCTTAGAAGCATCAAAATACTTAATCGATCAAAATAAAGTTGATTATCTACTACTAAGTGGCGATAACCGCACGCTTCAATACAACGAGCCGCGTACCATGTTTTTGGATCTACGTAAAATGGGCGTGTCTGAAAGCGTTATGTTTAAAGATTTTGCAGGCTTCCGAACCTTAGACTCTGTTGTGCGAGCAAATAAAGTTTTCCAAGTGCCCTCTTTTACTATTATCAGTCAAAAATTCCATTGTGAACGTGCTCTGCTTATTGCTAAACATTACGATATTGACGCAATTTGTTTCACCGCAAAACAGCCAGAAGTTTATTTTGGAACACGTGTCCGCGAAATGTTTGCTCGCGTGAAAGCCGTATTAGACTTAATTATCGGGGTAAAACCTTATTTTCTTGGCACGCCAGAGCCACTGCCAATGCCTGCTGAATAGTTAATGATTCTTTAATTTTTACCCTGTTAAATCAAAAAATATCTAAATAATTGGTTTTTTACTCTATTTTTTTAGAGTATTTATTTGACAATTTTTGATGAAATCGCTATTTCTAATACTCATCACAAACACAACATCTTACTTTTCATTTTTAGAGGATTATCTTATGTCTCATTTATCGGTAGCAAAATTTGGTGGTACATCCGTCGCGAACTATTCCGCTATGCAAGCTTGTGCCAAAATCGTCATTGCAGATCCTAATACTCGCGTTGTCGTGCTTTCTGCATCAGCTGGTGTAACAAACTTATTAGTTGCCTTAGCCAATGGTGTCGAAGCTGAAGAGCGCGCAAAATTAATTGGTGAAGTCCGACAAATTCAAGAAAACATTTTAAATGAATTAAAAGACGACAGCCGTGTTCGCCCTATCATTGAAAAATATTTAGAAAATATTACCGCACTTTCTGAAGCAGCTAGCCTTGCAACATCACTTGCTTTAACTGATGAGCTCATTAGCCACGGTGAAATGATGTCAACGCAAATTTTCATTGAAGTATTAAGAGAATTACAAACCTCAGCTACTTGGGTCGATGTGCGTACTTTAGTCGCAACCAATGATAACTTTGGTAAAGCGTCACCAGATGATGCTCAAACCCAAGCAAATTGCGATAATTTATTAAAACCATTAATCGACCGAGGTGAATTAGTCATCACCCAAGGTTTTATCGGCCGTGAACCAGGTGGTAAAACGACTACTTTAGGTCGTGGTGGTAGTGACTACTCTGCGGCACTTTTAGCTGAAGTATTAAACGCAAAAGATGTATTAATTTGGACGGATGTGGCGGGAATTTACACCACAGATCCGCGTGTCGTCCCTGAAGCAAAACGTATTGATACCATGAGTTTTGCTGAAGCAGCTGAAATGGCAACTTTCGGCGCTAAAGTATTACACCCTGCAACATTACTTCCAGCTGTACGCAGTAATATTCCAGTTTATGTAGGTTCAAGTAAAGCACCTGATGCAGGCGGTACTTGGGTAACACGCGATCCACAACCACGTCCAACATTCCGTGCAATTGCAGTTCGTCGCGATCAAACTTTATTGACGCTTTCAAGCTTAAGCATGTTACATGCCCAAGGATTCCTTGCAAATGTATTCAATATCTTAGCCAAATATAAAATTTCGGTGGACACGATTACGACTTCAGAAGTGAGTATTGCATTAACGTTAGATAAAACAGGCTCTGCTTCATCTGGTATTGAATTACTTTCACCAGAATTATTAGAAGAATTAAGTCAATATTGTACTGTGAAAGTCGATACAGGCTTATCACTTGTCGCATTAATTGGAAATGACTTACACCTCGCTTCTGGTGTAGCAAAACGTATTTTCGACACACTTGAAGGCTATAACATTCGCATGATTAGCTATGGCGCAAGCACGAATAACATTTGTATGCTAGCGCATAGTGACAAAGCGGATGACGTAGTACGTTCATTACATAAATCGTTGTTTGAATAATAAATTTAGAGAAAGTGCGGTTAAAAATAACCGCACTTTTTTACGTTTTGAATTTGAGATTAAGGCAAAAAAAGAGTAAAGTAATCGTTTGTCTGATTTATAAACTTACGCAAAACTTAAGGCGGAAATTATGGGAAAAAGTGTTGTTGTTCTTGGCGCTCAATGGGGCGATGAAGGGAAAGGCAAGATCGTTGATTTATTAACGGATCGAGTCAAATATGTGGTGCGTTACCAAGGTGGTCACAACGCAGGTCACACATTAATTATTAATGGTGAAAAAACTGTATTACGCTTAATTCCATCTGGTATTTTACGTGATAACGTGACCTGTTTAATCGGTAACGGTGTGGTACTTTCTCCTGCTGCATTAATGCAAGAAATGGGCGAATTAGAAAACCGTGGCGTAAAAGTACGTGAACGTTTATTAATTTCAGAAGCTTGTCCATTAATCCTACCTTATCACGTTGCAATGGATCACGCACGTGAAGCCGCATTAGGTAAAAAAGCCATTGGTACAACCGGTCGTGGTATCGGCCCCGCTTATGAAGATAAAGTCGCACGCCGCGGTTTGCGCGTAGGTGATTTATTCAATCGTGAAGCCTTTGCTGAAAAATTAAAAAATCTGCTTGAATACTATAATTTCCAATTGGTGAACTACTACAAAGTAGAACCTGTTGATTATCAAAAAACATTAGACGATGTGTTCGCGGTAGCTGATATCATCACTGGCATGGTAGCAGATGTGACAACCATCTTAGATACTGCTCGCAAAAATGGCGACAACATTTTATTTGAAGGTGCCCAAGGTACCATGCTTGATATCGACCACGGCACCTATCCGTATGTAACCAGTTCTAACACTACAGCAGGCGGTGTAGCAACAGGTTCAGGTTTTGGCCCTCGTAACCTTGATTATGTCTTAGGTATCATCAAAGCATACTGTACACGTGTTGGTGGCGGTCCATTCACCACAGAATTATTCGATGAAACTGGTGCTGAAATTGCTCGTAAAGGTAATGAATTTGGTGCAGTAACCGGTCGTCCACGTCGTTGTGGTTGGTTTGATGCTGTAGCGATTCGCCGTGCGATTCAACTTAACTCAATTTCTGGTTTCTGTATGACCAAATTAGACGTATTAGATGGCTTTGATGAAGTAAAAATCTGTACGGCTTACAAAATGCCAAATGGCGAAATTGTTGAATATGCACCATTAGCAGCAAAAGATTGGGAAGGCGTAGAGCCAATTTACGAAACCCTACCTGGTTGGAAAGAAAACACCTTTGGTGTGACTGATGTAAATAAACTACCGCAAACTTGCCGTGATTACATCAAACGTATCGAAGAAGTAACTGGCGTACCAGTGGCTATCCTTTCAACGGGCCCAGATCGTGTTCAAACAATGATTTTACGCGATCCATTTGCGGCCTAAAACAGCATAAAAATAAACCGCACTTTGGTACAACCAAGTGCGGTTATTTTTTAAGGAGTTTTTGATGACTGAACAAGATATTGCTGACTACCTAAAAAATCACCCAGATTTTTTTACTCATCACCCAGAACTACTTCAACAGCTTACCATTCCACATAGCCATGAAGAAGGGACAATTTCATTAGTCGAAGCACAACTTGCTCAGCAACGAGAACAGATCAAAAAGCTTACTCAACTCCTCGAAAAATTTCATCAACTTGCTCATCAAGAAGCAGATATCTTCTTTGCTCTCTTACCTTTGCAGAAAAAACTGTTTCAAGCAGAAGACTTTATCGCCATCAATGAAAAGTTAGATGACTGGGCAAAAGGCTATGAGTTAGAAGGCGCTAAAATTTTACTTTTCACGGATAGTTGGCCAAAAAATAGCACTATTCCTGAGCAACATTGGCTAGACCGAAAAGCCTTTGAACTTATTCGCCTAGAGCGTATGGGATTACGCCAATTCTATTTAGGCGATCTCTCCAATAAAGAAAAAGCCCTCATGTTCCTTCCAGAAGAGCTCCCTATCGGCTCTGTGGCGATTTGCCGCTTAGGCGGAACACCACAAAAACCAACCGCACTTTTACTCTTCAAATCTCGAGACACTGACCGTTTCCACAACGACCAAGACACCACATTCCTTCGACATTTAGTTGATATTGTGGAATTGCATTTGGGAAGATGGATTTAAAGGTTACTAATATCAATTAATTGATCCCGCTCACAATTTCAAAAAAATAAACTTTCTTTATTTTTCAACTCTTTCTACAATACCTTTGTTTTTATTATTAAAAACAAACAATTCAATTTAACTTCAGATATCACAAGGGTCTAATTATGAAAATTTTAACTTGGCCTGTGGTTGCAGGTGCTGCACTTGGTATCGTTGCGCCACTTCTCACTTACAATGGCAATCCTGGTAATATGGGATTTTGTGCGGCTTGTTTCTTACGCGATACAGCCGGCTCGCTTGGATTACACCACGCCGCCCCATTGCAATACCTTCGTCCAGAACTCATTGGATTAGTTTTAGGAGCACTCGCCAGTGCATTCTTATCTAAGGAATTCAAACCTCGTGGTGGCTCTGCCCCACTTGCTCGTATTAGCTTAGGCTTTTTTGCGATGCTTGGTGCACTCATTTTCTTAGGTTGTCCATGGCGTGCTTATTTACGATTAGGCGGCGGTGATCTCACTGCAATTGCAGGTATCGTAGGATTATTTGTGGGTGTATTAGGCGGCATTTTCTTCGCTAATCGAGGATTCTCATTAGGTAAATCTAAGGAACAAAGCCAATCTTCTGGCTTAATCTGTCCAATCTTTGCTGTCATTTTGCTTGTTTTAGCCTTAACCCAATTTAAATTTGGTGAAAATTTAGCAATTTACACCTCTGAAAAAGGCCCTGGTGCACAACATGCGGCTATTTGGATGTCACTTGCTGGCGGATTACTTCTTGGTGTACTGATGCAAAAATCACGTTTTTGCACAATTGGGGCATTCCGAAACGTTGTCCTCTTCCGTGATGCACATTTATTAAATGGGGTGATTGCACTGATAGTCTTTGCAGCAATAACCAATGCCTTATTAGGTCAATTCCATTTAGGCTTTGAAAAACAACCTATCGCCCATAATGACTATCTCTACAATTTCCTTTCTATGGCACTTTGCGGCCTTTGCTTTGCATTAGGCGGTGGTTGTCCAGGCAAACAATTAGTCAATATTGGGGAAGGAAGTAATGACTCAGCATTATTTGTTCTCGGTATGCTACTGGGTGCAGCTGCGGCACATAACTTTGGCTTAGCGGCAGCTCCTTCAGGTGTTGCAGCCTTTACGCCTTATGTTTTACTTGCCGGCTTTGCAGTTTGCTTATATATCGCATTAACCAATAAATCAGAAGCTTGATATTCATTCAGAACAAACAAAAAGGAAGTCAATCAGGACTTCCTTTTTTCGTTTTTAAAAGTGCGGTCATTTTTAACCGCACTTTCTACATCATTAGAGAATATTTTTCTCACCACGGGAAAGACTAATTAAGCCTGAACGAACAATCTCAAGTAATGTACTTTCTTCCTTCACAGCCTCAACAAAAGCATCTAATTTATCTTTTGTACCTGTTAATTGAATTGTGTAGGATTTTGTTGTTACATCCACAATCTGACCACGGAAGATATCGGCTAAACGTTTTAACTCATCACGTGATGAACCCGTTGCACGTACTTTCACTAACAGCACTTCACGCTCAACGTGCTCATGTTCACTCAAGTTAATAACTTTAAACACATCCACTAATTTGTGAAGTTGTTTTTCGATTTGCTCAAGCACTTGCTCATCCCCTACCGCTTCAATCGTCATACGAGAAAGGGTTGGATCATCGGTTGGTGCCACAGTTAAGCTTTCAATATTAAATGCACGTTGTGAAAATAAGCCGACCACACGAGATAATGCACCGGATTCATTTTCTAATAAAACAGATAAAATTCTACGCATTATTCTTTCTCCTCTTGTGGTTTGCTTAAAATCATCTCATTCATCGCCCCGCCGCGAACTTGCATTGGGTAAACGTGTTCGGTTTCATCAACGTTAATATCAACAAAGACCAATTTATTTTTAATACTGAAGGCTTCTTGTAATTTGCTTTCTAATTCATCTGGTGTTGAAATTTGAATTCCCACATGCCCATAAGATTCTGCTAACTTCACGAAATCTGGTAAAGAATTCATATAAGTTTGAGAATGACGGCCAGAGTAAATCAAATCCTGCCATTGTTTTACCATTCCTAAGAAGTGGTTGTTCAAACAAATTACCACAACAGGAATACCATATTGCGTTGCTGTTGAAAGCTCTTGGATATTCATTTGAATACTACCATCGCCCGTTACACAAACCACGGTTGCTTCAGGATGCGCAAGTTTTACCCCTAATGCAGCCGGTAAACCGAAGCCCATCGTACCTGCACCACCTGAGTTGATCCAACGACGCGGTAAATCAAATGGATAATGTAATGCGGCAAACATTTGATGTTGGCCTACATCCGATGCCACATAAGCTTGGCCTTTTGTAATACGATATACCGCTTCCATCACTTGTTGCGGTTTAATTACGCCTGAAGTGCGGTCGAAATCCAAGCATTTTTTCGCTTTCCATTCATCAATTTGTTTCCACCAATCTTCTAATTGGTTTTGAGGACGCGAACCAATTTCTTCACCTAATAAGCTTAAGAACTCATCCAATACATTTTTCGCGTTACCTACAATTGGAATCGCAACAGGGACGTTTTTAGAAATAGAGGTTGGGTCAATATCAATCTGAATCACTTTTGCATTCGGGCAATATTTATCTAAGTTGTTAGTGGTACGGTCATCAAAACGAACGCCAACACCAAGAATTAAATCACTTTCATGCATGGCTGTATTGGCTTCATAAGTTCCGTGCATCCCAAGCATACCTAAGAATTGTTTATCGGTACTTGGATATACACCTAAACCCATTAACGATGAAGTTACCGGTAAATTTAAACGTTGTGCAAATTGTGTTAATTCTTCATGACAGCCTGCAGCAACTGCACCACCACCGACAAATAAAACTGGTTTTTTAGCCACTAATAATGCTTTTAATGCTTTCTTAATTTGACCTTTGTGACCATTTACCGTTGGATTATAAGAACGAAGCTCAACAGATTTTGGATATTCGTAAGGATATTTTAAAGTTGGATTTACGGTATCTTTTGGAATGTCTACGACAACGGGACCTGGACGGCCTGTTGAAGCAATATAAAAGGCTTTTTTCAAGATACCTGGAATGTCTTCTGCTTTCTTAACAATAAAGCTATGTTTAACCACTGGGCGAGAAATCCCCACCATATCACATTCTTGGAACGCATCACGGCCGATTAAGCTACTCATTACCTGACCAGAAATGATCACCATTGGTACTGAATCAGTATAAGCGGTTAAAATACCCGTAATCGCATTGGTTGCACCTGGTCCTGATGTCACTAACACACAACCTACTTTACCGGTCGCTCGTGCATAACCATCAGCCATATGCACCGCAGCTTGCTCATGACGAACTAAAATATGTTCAATCCCACCAAGAGTATGGATTGCATCATAAATATCCAATACGGCACCGCCTGGATAACCAAATAAATACTCAACGCCTTCGTCACGCAAAGACTGAACCACCATTTCCGCACCGGATAATTTCTTCATATTTTACTCCTAAAACTGACCGCACTTTTATTACTACGATTCGTTGTCAAAACAATGGAACCATCATACCGAAAGAAAACAACTTGTCTAGCATTGCAAAAGTCTAAAAAAACAAATTTAAAAGAATTAAAATCCAGAAAAATATAAAAATAAAGTTTTAAATAAAGATTAAATTCAAAAAACAAAGAGAATTGCATTTTTATATAGAGTTTTATAAAAATAAAAAAATTTTATTCTTTTGTTCAGAAATTTGAACTAGATCACATTTTAAATGTTGTTTTCTCTTATGAGTGAAAGGAAAAGAATCGATGACAAGAAAAAACCGCACTTGGAAGCCCCAAAGTGCGGTTAGATTTTAAGGATTTTTTAATTAGCCGTTATAGCGTTTAAACACTAAAGTTGCGTTTGTACCACCGAAACCAAAGCTGTTTGACATCACAGTTTGTAAACCTGCATTTTCTTTTGTTTCAGTCACGATATTGCAACCTTCTGCCGCTTCATCTAATGTTTCGATATTAATGCTTGGAGCAATGAAGTCATTGTGTAACATTAATAAGGTATAGATTGCTTCGTGTGCCCCGGCTGCACCTAAAGAGTGACCAGTCATTGATTTAGTTGAAGAAATCGCTGGGATTTTGTCACCAAATACATTTTTGATTGCACCTAATTCTTTCACGTCACCAACTGGTGTTGATGTACCGTGTACGTTGATGTAATCAATTGGAGTATCCACAGTTGCCATCGCTTGTTTCATACAACGCTCTGCACCTTCACCGCTTGGCGCTACCATGTCGTAACCATCAGAGGTTGCACCGTAGCCCACGATTTCAGCGTAGATTTTTGCACCACGTGCTAATGCGTGTTCTAATTCTTCCACAACCACAACAGCACCACCACCTGCAATAACGAAACCATCACGGTTTGCATCGTAAGCACGAGACGCTTTTTCTGGGGTATCATTGTATTTAGTTGAAACCGCACCCATCGCATCGAATTCAGTTGCACATTCCCAAGATAATTCTTCCGCACCACCAGCGAAAACCACATCTTGTTTACCTAATTGGATTAATTCAACTGCGTGACCGATACAGTGTGCAGACGTTGCACAAGCAGAACTGATTGAGTAGTTCACACCACGGATTTTGTAAGGGGTTGCTAAACAAGCTGACACACTTGATGCCATGGTTTTAGTTACTGCGTAAGGACCAATCGCTTTCACACCGCGTGGACCACGCACTGCATCACAAGCGACTAATTGGTTGTGTGCTGAACCGGTACCAGCACCGATTACAAGACCTGTACGATCATTTGAAACTTGATCTTCTGTTAAACCTGAATCTTCAATTGCTTCACGCATAGAAAGATATGCATAAGCTGCTGCATCACCCATAAAACGATACACTTTACGATCGATGTGCTCGCTTGGATCAAGTTTGATTGTGCCCGCAACATGGCTACGCATTTTCATTTCAACAAACTCAGGCACGACTTCAATACCAGATTTACCTGCTTTTAATGAAGCCAAAACTTCTTCTTTGTTGTTACCGATACTTGAAATAATACCAAAACCAGTAATTACAGCTCTTTTCATTCTTTATTCCTTATGATTTAGGGGAAATTTAATTCAACTTACAGTTGTTAGCTGAACGCAATTTACTATGAAATGAAAATATTGCAAGCAATAATTCATTTGTTCGACCAGTTAAGTTTTAACCGACTCAAAATTTCCGTGCTATTATAAAAGAATTTGATAAGGCAAAAAAGGGCTAACACATGTTCACCATTCAGCACGCAAAAATTCATTTTAACCAAGAGAATACGCCTGTTTCGGATAAATTTGATGATGTGTATTTTTCTAATCAAGATGGTTTAGCGGAAACCCATTATGTGTTTTTAGAAGGCAATCAGTTGTGGGAACGTTGGGTTAATTATCAAGAGTCCCACTTTGTTATTGCTGAAACAGGGTTTGGCACAGGATTAAATTTCTTTGCGGTGACTACGCTATTCCGTGAATTTCGTCAAAAATACCCAGATTTGCCTTTAAAACGCCTTTATTTTATCTCTTTTGAAAAATACCCTTTGCCACTTGATGCGTTACAACAAGCTCATTTAGCCTATCCGCAATTTTCTCACCTCGCTCAGCATTTACAACAGCATTGGCTTAATCCTATTCAAGGTTGCTATCGTTTTCATTTTGATGAAACCACGTTAGATCTTTGGTTTGGTGATGTGGCTGAAAATCTGCCACAGCTTGGCGATTATATGAATGATAAAATTGATGCGTGGTTTTTAGATGGCTTTGCGCCAAGTAAAAATCCAGACATGTGGAACGAGCAGCTTTATCAGCAAATGTTTCGTTTTACCAAGCCACAAGGCACTTTTGCGACCTTTACTGCAGCAAGTACGGTCAGAAAAGGCTTAGACGCTGCAGGCTTTGATATTACAAAACGCAAAGGCTTTGGTAAAAAACGGGAATGCCTTTCTGGTCAAAAAACGCATGAAAAACTGACCGCACTTACAGCCCCCTGGTTTCATAGTCAGTCCGCGAATCTAAACGAGCAAGATATTGCCATTATTGGTGGCGGGATTGCCTCTCTTTGTACGGCAATCTCCCTGCTTAAACGCGACGCCAAAATTACGATTTATTGCGAAGATGAGCAAACTGCCCTCAATGCATCCGGCAATAAACAAGGGGCTTTTTATCCGCAACTGAGCGATGATAACGAACGCAATATTCGTTTTTATATTCATGCTTTCGCCTATGGTCATCAATTTCTACAATGGGCAATTCAACAACAAATCGAATTTGAACATGAGTTCTGTGGTGTCGCACTTTGTGCTTACAATGAGAAAGCTGAAAGTAAATTAAATAAAATCGCTGAGCTGAATTTGCCTTCTGATTTATATCAGTCACTAAACCAAACTAAATTAAGCGAAAAAGTCGGTTTACCGTTACCTTTTGGGGGCGGTTTTATTCCTCAAGGCGCTTGGCTTGCACCTCGTCAGTTAGTTCAGCATGCTTTTGCCTTTTTAGAGAAACAAGGTGCACAGATTAAAACATCACAAAAAGTAACCGCACTTTCGCAAACAGAACACGGTTGGCAAATCACAACGGCTGAAAATGAAACTTTCAGCCATGAAGTGGTTGTTTTAGCAAACGGGCATAAACTCACTGAGTTTGAACAAACACGAAAACTGCCTCTCTATCCTGTTCGTGGGCAAGTGAGCCAAATTCCGACATCCGCAAACTTACTTAAACTTAAAACTGTGTTGTGCTATGACGGCTATCTTACGCCAGTCGATCAAGCGAAAGCCAGTCATTGTATTGGCGCAAGTCATGTTCGTGATAATGCGACTCGTGAATTTAGCCTAACCGAACAACAAGAAAACCAACAAAAAATTCAGCAAAATATTCCAGAAGACTGGACAAAAGAAGTGAATACATCAGGCAATCTTGCTCGAATCGGTGTGCGTTGTTCGGTACGTGCTCTCACCCCAATGATGGGGGCTGTTCCACATTTTTCAGCTCAGCAAACACAATATCAGAATTTGTTTAATTTACGACGTCGTAAACAACCAATAGAACAAGCCGTAAACTACCCTAACCTCTATTTAATCGGTGCATTAGGCTCTAGAGGATTAACCTCTGCACCATTTTTAGGGGAAACACTTGCTTCCTTAATTTATGACGAGCCCTTACCAATGAGTGAAGATCTGATTCATAACTTAATGCCAAATCGCAGTTGGGTTAGACGCTGGTTAAAAGGGGCGGAGGTAAAATAAAAAAAGTGCGGTTAAAATCAACCGCACTTTTTCTTAATACAAGCTTAAACGTTGTAATCGCTGTCTGGCGATTTCTTTGAT
Source organism: Haemophilus sp. (assembly GCA_019423025.1). Classification (GTDB taxonomy): domain Bacteria; phylum Pseudomonadota; class Gammaproteobacteria; order Enterobacterales; family Pasteurellaceae; genus Haemophilus_D. The sequence goes on from JAHZCD010000001.1 coordinate 198,213, forward strand.
TTCATCCTTTTTCGCCGTATTCATAATTTCCAAATAAAGTAATTTGGCCAAACCAATATTAACTTGTGTCCCAATTCCCTCTTCATACAAACGAGCTAAACGGAATCGTCCTTCATTGCTGCCTGCATTTGCCGCTTTCTGGAACCATTCAAAGGCTTTGGTAAATTCTTTCTGATTGGTATAAATTTCCCCTAATGTAAGCATGGCATCAGGATCTTTTGTCGCACTGGTTTCAAATAATTTAATCGCTTGAGCGGTATCTTGTTTTACATAGTTGTTGCCGTTGAAATACATAACCGCCAAATTATTGATAGCTTTAATACTACCTCGCTCAGCAGCTTCACTAAACCACCAATAAGCCAACTCTTTATTTTCATCCACTCCACGGCCTAAATTATAAAGCATCCCTAAATTGCTTTGTGCTTGTAAATTACCTTCCAAAGCTAAAGGATACATAATTTCAAAAACGGCTTTCCAATCTTGTTTCTCAGCCAGTTTTTGTGCCAGATCCATTTTTTGCTGATCCGTCATTTGCGCTTTATCGACCAAATCAATAGTTTTCATCGCAAATGCTGAACTGCTTAAGGTAAGCGTGGAGAGGAGTAAAAGTTTGGCTAATGTCTTCATCTTATAACGTCGCTATCAATAAAATAATCAAAAAAATCGCGGATGTTCCGAATTCTATTAGACCGACTTGCTTAACCGAAAGTTTCTTGGTTGGTAAATAAATGGCACGAATTAACGCCGGTACAAAAGCAAGTGATAAGACATATTGTTGGGTAAACAAGCAACCGAGCACGCAAAGTACATGGAAAATAATAGAGGCTTTGAGATAAAGTGGATTTTTGCGTTCACGCATCATTGATTTGACGTAAAGCGTCGTGCCAATAAAGAATAAGCTTGGATACAACGCTACCCACCAGATTTTTTCGTCAAAAGTGCGATCAGAAAAATAATAGGATCCCATACCTGCAAGAGCAAAAATTGCAATACCCGCTAAATCATTAAGAAGATTACGTTCATCTTTTTTCTTGGTGTAATAGATACTCACCAATACAAAAGGAAACATGGCGGCAATAAAGAAAAGAATTTGCCAGTTATAAAAAATGGCAGGAAGCGCAAATAAAAAAACTGCGACACCATAGATGATGGTCCACTTTTTATATTCCGCCATATTTTTGCCTTTAAAGAGACTAAGCATTGGGTAACTCAGCAAATACATAGTGAACCAAGCTAAAAGCAAAAAGAAATGTGCCCAAACAGGTGAGGCTAATAACATACCATAAACAAAAGGTAATAATGCCATCACAATGGCGCCATATTGATTCGAAATCAGGAGTTTCATCGTTTTCTTTAGTTGATAAAAATTCTCAGTTATTTTATCCCACAATTTCTTGATTTACAAAGTCTAAAACCGCATTTAGAATGGAATTATCTTCATCAAAAAGGAGCCATTATGTCGATTCAACGCATTCAACCAAGCAAACGCTTTTCTGAAGTGGTTATTCACAACAATACTGCCTATTTTGCCGGCCAAGTGCCGGAAAAAACCGTTAAGCAAAATGCTTACGAGCAAACCAAAGAAGTCCTTTCACTGATCGATAAATTATTGGCTGAAATTGGTTCTGAAAAAAGCAAAATTCTTACCACGCAAATCTTCCTTGCTAATATGGCTGATTATGCTCAACTCAACCAAGCATGGGATGAATGGGTCGATAGCCAAAATCCACCAAGTCGAGCAACGGTAGAAGCAAAACTTGCGGATCCTGACTGGAAAGTTGAAATCGTGATTATTGCAGCTGTGTAAACGCTGCTTTTTCAAAATGTGATCAACTGCAAAGAAAGTTTTTCAGTTTTCCTTTACACTAAACATTGAATTCAAAAGAAGGAGTAATGTATGCAATCATGGACACCAGTAATGTGGCAAGCCGCTGTGATTGGGCTTGTGGTTGGCGTAATCTTAGGCTATTTATTATTACGTTTAACAAAAGGTTCTGTAAAAAAACAAGTTCAGACCGAAGCTGAACTTAAAGAAGTAAAAACACAATTAAGTGATAAACAAGCACAACTTGAAAAACATTTCGCAGAAAGTGCTGAATTATTTAAAACCTTAATTGGGGATTATCAAAAACTGTATCGTCACTATGCAGTTTCATCTGAAACTTTGCTTGGCAGTAAACCCGCCGACAAAGGTTTATTTACCCAGCAATTGGTGACTGCCTCATCAGAAAGTAAATCTGAAGAGCCGCCACGTGATTATTCTGAAGGTTCATCTGGTTTATTAAAAACAGATAAAGAAAACCAATAATAATTAAAGGTTGAATAATAAAAAAATCAGGGATTAAATACTTAATCCCTGATTTTTTATTAATGATTACTCAATACTTGAGCCGGTTGTAACTTCGCGGCTCGACTGGCTGGATAAAGACTGGCGAGTAAACTCAATACCAATGCTGCTACGAGAACCAATACAACATCGAACCAATGCAATTCACTTGGTAAGAAATCAACGAAATAGATGCCATCTGATAACAATTTTTTACCGAGTAATGTCTCGATGCCTTGAATAATCGGCGTGAGATTCAGTGCGAGTACGACACCTAACACAATACCAATCAAACACCCTTTCATTCCTGCAAGCAAGCCATACCAAATAAAGATCTGCTTAATAAAGCCATTATTTGCCCCTAGGGTTCGCATAATCGCAATATCACCTTGCTTATCTTTTACCGCCATAATTAAGGTTGAAACGATATTAAAACACGCCACCCCAATTACAAGCACCATCGCGATATACATAACTGTACGGATAAGTTGGATATCACGATACATATAGCCAAATTTTGCTACCCAGTTTTGAATATAAAGCAGTTGTGGATAATCATTCAGCATCGAATAATCCATTTCTTGTACTTTAAATGGATCATCAACTTTCAATTCAACACCGGTAATTTGATCTTCGCGATATCCCATTAATTCTTGCGCTTGAGGTAATGCCAGTAAGGCATAACTGTGGTCTAACTGGCCATCTAAACGTAAAATAGCGGTCACTTGAACGCGCTCCCGATTAGATTGAGCCATTTGATCTTCACCATTCGGTTGAGAAATCAATAACGACACCCAATCGCCAGCTTTAACATCTAACTCTTTGGCAATACCAGAGCCCAGCACCAATCCGCCTTCTTCTGCGAATTTCTGCCAGCCATCACCTTCCACAAACTTACCGAGAGAGCTCACTTGATCTTCAGCTTGTTTATCTACTCCTTTCACTTGAACGACTTTAAGTTTATTGCCATTTTCGACTAAGGCAGTAAAACTCACAAAAGGTGAAAGTGCGGTAATTTTTTTGTTTGTTTTTAGACGTTCCGCAAGGTTCTGCCAATGGTTTAATGTGCTCTCATTGCCCTGTGGGTTTACTGTGATTTCCGCATGTGGTACGACTGCCAAAATACGTGAATTCAATTCACGCTCAAAGCCATTCATGGCACTTAACCCCACGATCAACACCGCCACGCCAAGGGCGATACCGATAGCTGAGAATTTTGAAATTAACGCCACCAACGGATTCTTTTGCTTACCCCGTTGATAACGCCAACTAATAAAAAAAGGCGTATTCATTATGCACCTTCCTTCAAAATACCATCTTGCATGGTTAAGCAACGAGACAGTTTTTGTGCTAATGACATATCATGTGTCACCAATAAAAACGCAATGTTTTGTTCCGCATTCAAGGTTTGAATCAACTCAAAAATACTTTCTGTAGTTTTATGATCCAAGTTACCTGTCGGTTCATCCGCTAAAACTAACGCTGGATTATTTACCAATGCACGAGCAATAGCCACACGTTGACGTTCACCGCCTGAAAGTGCTGATGGACGATGAGTAATGCGATGACTTAAGCCTACTGCGCCCAATATTTTTTCAGCACGATCTTTTGCTTCTGTTTTATTCTGGTGACCAATTAACATCGGCATCATCACATTTTCCAATGCGGTAAAATCCGCCATTAAATGGTGAAATTGATACACGAAACCTAGATTTTGGTTACGTAATTTAGCCAATTCACTTTCAGACGCTTTTTGCAAAGATTGCCCTTTAATAAACACTTCCCCACTACTTGGCTGATCTAAACCACCCAAAGTGTGCAATAAAGTACTTTTTCCTGAACCAGAACTCCCCACAATCGCCACTAATTCTTGTGGTTTCATGGCAAAGCTCACGCCTTTTAATACTTGGGTTTGGTTCTCGCCTTCTTGGTAAAATTTATTAATATTTTGGCATTCTAATAAGTAGTTATTCATATTTTACTCATAACGTAATGCTTCCGCCGGCTCAGTTTTCGCCGCACGATAAGCTGGATAAATGGTTGATAATAAAGATAACAATAAAGAAAAGGCAATCACAATAATGACTTGCACAGGCTCAATAGATGTTGGCAAGAAAACACCGTTCGGATTGACCGCACTTAAAATTGCCCCAAGGTTTAAGGTGATTAATACGCCCAGTACAGCACCAATCAATGTGCCCACTAGCCCCACCAATAAACCTTGATAAATAAAGATAGAACGCACTTGTGATTTAGTGACACCTTGTGTTTGCAAAATGGCGATTTCCCCTTGTTTATCCACCACCATTAAACTTAATGAGGTCACGATATTGGAAATCGCAACAACAATAATTAAGCTAATCAACAAGCCCATCATATTTTTTTCCATACGAACCGCTTGGAAAAACTCCCCTTTTTGGACACGCCAATCGCTGATATGGCTATCTTTAAAATAAGTTGGCAATTCTGTGATTTGGAAAGGATCATCCAGGAATAAACGATAGCCTTGAGCCTCACCTGGCTGAATACGCATTAAGCGACCAATATCGGCTAAATTAGCAAAAACTTCATAGCCTGATGCTTCTCCATAATCATAGTAGAGCTCGCTCACCGTAAATAAACGCTGCATCGGCACACGACCAAATGGGGTGTATTGGCTGTTTTCCGTAATCATTAAACGAACCTTATCACCCACTGCTAAGCCTAATTTTTGCGCCAACGTATCACCCATAATTAACTTAAACTCACCTTGCGGTAAAAGTTGGTTAAACTGACTAGGATCGATGCCTTCTAATAAAGGATCATCTGAAAAAGACTGAATACCAATCACTTGTCCTGCACTCACGCCTTTTGCCGTTTGAAACACAACATTTGTGGTATTAATCGGCACGGCTTTTTGCACAAAGTGCGGTGTATTTTCAAGCGGTTTTTCTGCCGAAATAGGCGCTTCTTGGCTAATAATTGCGTGTGGAATGCTCGAAAGCACCTGTTGTTTTTGATAGTCTTCTAATCCATTCATGACAGAAAGCACAATAATCAATGCCATCACACCCAGTACGATGCCAAAGCTTGCCAAATTAGCAACAAGTTGCCCAAAACGATCGGCGCTTTTTGCACGCCAATATCGCAGAGCGACGTATAAAGAAATAGGTAAATTCATTATTTTTGATTTAATTGTTGAACGAAATCTTCGATATTTTGCATCATTTTTTTCGTTAGCGTGGTTACCGCACTATCACTCGCCCAAGCAATATGAGGTGTGATAATTAAATTCGGCATCGTTTTCGCTAATTCAATCAATGGATTGTTTTTCTCTGGTGGTTCTTTCACTAACACATCTAATGCGGCACCACCTAATTGCCCTGATTTTAATGCGTCACAAACCGCTTGCTCATCAATCAATGGACCACGACCAGTATTGATTAAATACGCACCTTTCTTACAAAGTGACAAGGTTTCTTGATTGATTAAATTTTTAGTTGTTTCAGTCAATGCACAATGCAATGTCAGAATATCAGCCTGTTTTAGCACCTCTTCAAAAGGCGTGTAACCTTCACGACAAGTTGTCGCATTTCGATGTTCGGCATAAAGGACTTTCATGCCTAAAAGTTCTGCTAAACGCCCTACTTCTGTACCTAAACAGCCTTTTCCAAACACGCCTAACGTTGAACCTTTAACATCTGTAATGGGATAATCAAAGTAGCAGAACTGTTTACTCTCAGTCCATTTTCCAGTGATTTGATCACGCTGCCAACCAGCCAAGCTGTGTTTTAACGCAAAAATCATCCCCAATACGTGCTCAGGTACAGTCGTGACAGAATAACCCGTCACATTTTTAACCGTCACACCCAATTCTTTTGCTGCGTCTAAATCCACGTTATCGGTGCCTGTTGCGGTGAGAGCAATCAATTTTAATTTCGGTAATTGCTGCAACACCTCGCGGCTTAAAATCACTTTATTGGTGATAATAATATCCGCGTCTTTTGCTCGCTCAATAGTTTGCTCCGCAGAAGTATATTCATACTCTACCCAGTTATGCGGAAAGCTTGGACGAGGAATAGGAATATGTTTTGGAATTGCGGTGCTGTCTAAAAATACGATATTCATTGTTTTCTCCTTTTAATAGAACAAAAGTGCGGTCAAAAACAACACTGTTTTCAACCGCACTTCTCAATTAGATAGAAGTATCCAATTCAGGGAAAGACTTCACTAAATCATCAATGGCTTTCATCTGTGAGACAAAACCTTCTAATGCCGAAAGTGGCAATGCAGAAGGGCCATCACATTTTGCTTGATTTGGATTCGGATGCGCTTCTAAGAATAAGCCTGCAATGCCAATTGCTAAACCAGAACGGGCTAATTCTGTCACTTGTTCACGACGACCGCCTGAAGCAGCACCAAACGGATCACGGCATTGTAATGAATGGGTCACGTCAAAAATAACTGGACTACCTTTAGACACTTTTTTCATTACACCGAAGCCTAACATATCCACCACTAAATTATCGTAACCGAAGTTTGAACCACGATCACAAAGGATAATTTTATCGTTACCACATTCTTCAAACTTATCGACAATATTACCCATTTGACCTGGGCTTAAGAATTGTGGTTTTTTCACGTTAATTACCGCACCGGTTTTTGCCATCGCTTCAACTAAATCCGTTTGACGCGCTAAAAATGCCGGTAACTGAATCACATCCACCACATCGGCAACAGGCTGGCATTGATAAATTTCGTGCACATCGGTAATCACTTTCACACCAAAGGTTTCTTTTAACTCTTGGAAAATTTTTAAACCTTCTTCCATGCCTGGACCACGGTAAGAATGAATTGAAGAACGGTTAGCTTTATCGAAAGATGCTTTGAAGACATAAGGCACACCCAACTTTTCAGTCACTTTCACGTAAGCTTCACAAACTTGCATTGCCATATCGCGACTTTCAAGCACATTCATCCCGCCGAAAAGCACAAATGGCTTGTCATTTGCGACATCAATATTGCCAATTTTTACAATTTTATTTTGCATAATATTTCCTTTTTAATGGATGGACTTGGCATCTTTCAATGCTTCGCCTTTCAGTTCTAAAAGTTGAGTTTTTAACAGAGAAGAAGTGGGATCATTCGGACATTGATCCACAAAATATTCCAAATCCTCAATGGCTGAAGGATAAGCGCCCATTTGCGCCAACACTAAGCCACGATCGCGAATATCGTAAGGATCTTTTCTTCCCGCTAACAAGAATTGGATATAATTAAACGCCAAATCGTTTTGTTCTTCACGAATTAAGGCATTTTTGGCAAGCTGACGGAAACGTGCAGTCAGCATCGGAATATCTGCTCGAGCTAAATCTTCCGGTTGAATTTGAGCCCCAAAACCAAAGGCACCTTCATAGAGTTTTTTCAATTCATCCACTGAAATGTATTTTCCACTCCAAGGATCAATAAACGCCACTTCACCATCGACTTCTGCACGTAAAATCAGTTGCGTCGGGAAATTCACGGGATAAATCGGCAATTTTAAACTTGCAGCTAAATAAAGGATTAAGGCGCCAAGGCTCACCGGCATGCCTTCACGCTCTTCTAAAATATACGGAAGATATAAATTGCGAGCATAGAAGTAATTATCCGCATCACAATGAAAGCCCCAATCGCCATAAAATAGCTGCAAGAGTTGATGAATTTTAGCTTTATCATCCCATTCTTCTGGAATAGCTTGGCGAGCTTTACGCACTAAGCTTCCTACAAGCCCTCTTATACGAGGCTCATCAATTTGCTCTTTCTCACAAATGCTCAGATAAAAATGAGTTAGCTCAGTATATAAGACTTTTTGATCGTATTTCATTACCGCTTCCAATATCCCAACGTTACGCGCTCATTGTCGCCATAATCCCGTATGGTTGCAACCCCTTGCCAATGATTTTGCCAGAAAATTGACCGTACTTCTTTGCCCTGTTTCCAGCCGTGCTCTAACAATAAATAGCCGTTATCTTTTAAATGTAGTGGTGCATACTCAATAAGATGACGTAAATCAGCTAAACCGTTTTCGCCCGCCACCAACGCCGAACGAGGCTCGAAACGCACGTCACCTTGTAAAAGATGTTCATCAGTTTCATCAATATAAGGGGGATTGCTGACGATAATATCAAACTGCCCTTCAACATTTTCAAACCAACGACTCGGCAAAAATTGCACCTTGAGCTGATTTTTTTCGGCATTGGATTGCGCTAATTTGACGACTTCTGGCATCAAATCAACACCAATAACATCCAATTGAATATGCTTTTTTTGACAAATAGGAGAAAGCTCAGAAGCCAACGCCAACGCAATGGCGCCCGTGCCGGTACCAAGATCGAGAAGACAAAAGTGCGGTGGATTTTCTTCCAGTTTTTCTAACGCAATTTGCAATGCTTTTTCTACGAGAATTTCAGTATCTGGACGAGGAATTAATGTTCCTTCAGATACATTTAAAGGCAAGGACCAGAATTCTTTTTCACCAAGGATATAAGCGATAGGTTCGCCTTTTAAACGACGATCTAAAAGTGCGGTCAATTTTAACCGCACTTTTTCATCAATTTCCGTTTCATCGAAAGCTAAAATTTGCGTTCTTGATTTGCCTGTTGCGTGTTGCAATAGCACTAACGCATCAACTTTACCATTCTCTGTCGGATTTACCTGATTTAAGGCTTGCGCAGCATCGGCAAGCCATTGTTGATAGGTCATTAATTATTCTCAGATAACGCTGCTAATTGATCCGCTTGATATTCAGTAATAATTGGTTGAATAAGCTCGTCAATTTTGCCGTTCATCACTTCATCTAAGCGATAGAGCGTTAAGTTGATACGGTGATCGGTTACACGACCTTGTGGGTAGTTATAAGTACGAATTTTATCTGAACGATCGCCTGAACCTAATAAGTTACGGCGGGTATCTGCTTGCTCTGCCGCTTGACGTTCTTGCTCTGCTTGAACAATACGTGAAGCCAATACCGACATCGCTTTAGCTTTGTTTTTGTGTTGCGAACGTTCATCCTGACATTCCACCACAATACCGGTTGGAATGTGGGTAATACGTACCGCAGAGTCAGTCGTATTAACGTGCTGACCACCTGCACCTGATGAACGGTAGGTATCAATACGTAAATCTGCTGGATTGATTTCCGGCATTTCAGATTCAGGTAATTCTGGCATCACCGCAACAGTACAAGCAGAAGTATGAATACGACCTTGGCTTTCTGTTTTTGGTACGCGTTGTACACGGTGACCGCCTGATTCAAATTTTAACTGACCGTACACGCCATCACCGCTTACTTTAACGATCACTTCTTTATAACCGCCCTGCTCGCTTTCATTTGCGCTGAGCATTTCAACACGCCAGCGTTTACTTTCTGCATAACGGCTATACATACGGAATAAATCGCCGGCAAAGATACCCGCTTCATCACCACCTGTACCTGCACGAATTTCTAAATAGCAGTTATATTCATCATTTGGATCTTTCGGTAATAAAAGAATTTGAAGTTGTTGCTCGACTTCTTCAATTTCGGCTTTGGATTCTTCAATTTCCATTTCTGCCATTTCTTTCATTTCAGGATCATCTAACATCAATTCTGCTTCAGCAATGTTAGAGTTAAGCTGATTCCAACGATTAAAACATTTCACCACATCTTCAAGTTGTGAATATTCTTTAGAATACGCACGGAATTTATCCTGATCTGAAATCACCGACGCATCGCCTAGCAATGCCTCTAATTCTTCATAACGTTCTTTTAAACTTTCAAGTTTTGCAATAATAGAATCTTTCATATTTTTATAAAGTTAAAGCCAAAAATAAAATCGGCTTATTCTAGCCGATTTTAAGGAAAATTGACAGACGCAAAATCTGCCTAAAAATGACCGCACTTTAGATGCGAGTCACATCAAACTTCGCTAAATCAATTCGATCTTCCGTACCATAAAATTGAGCCAATGCATGACGCAAGGTTTCTGCGCGTTTTGGTAAGCCTTTTTCTGCATAGGTTTTCACTTGTTCATACACCGCTTGCTTAAATGGTTGCGTATCCCCTGGATTGCCATTCAAATTATCCGCACTGGCAAAATAACGAAATCCCGCCGCTGTGGCTAAAATCCATTCCAATGCTTGAGGTTTCACTTCAACCTTTTCAAAATCACGCTGACGATCTTCGGAACGGCCATCAGGCTCATACCAATAGCCAAAATCTTCTAATTTACGGCGCTCTTTCCCCGCCACTAACCAATGGGCAATTTCATGCAATGCGCTGCTGTAAAAGCCTCTCGCAAAGTAAATGGCGTTATAAGGCACCTCATCATTTGCAGGGATGTAAATCGGCTCATCCCCACCTTTAACCAATCGCGTATTATATTCTTCTTCAAAACATTGATTAAAAATCGCAATGATATCCTCAAGTTTATGTTCCATGCTTTCTCCAAATATTTTTATAAATAAAGCCTCTTAAAAGGTTTGAGAATTATCTCATTTTTAATCTCTTTCACAAAATTTCAGTTAAATAAAAAACCGTCTGAATGATCGTTTCAAACGGTTTTTTAAATGATAAAGTGCGGTCAAATTTTTAGGTGTTTTTAAACCTATCTTTAAGCCCCATCTATTTAATATCCCCCTTGGGCGCATGCCCGAAATACCGTTTGTATTCACGGCTGAATTGGCTAGGTGACTCGTAGCCGACTTGGTAAGCGGTTTCGGTAATGCCTCGCTCTTCTTGTGCGATCAGTCGTCTGGCTTCCATCAGACGTAAGGATTTTTGATATTGCAGCGGAGAAAGGCTGGTTATCTTCTTAAAATAACTATGAAAGCCAGATAATGACATACCACTTAGATTTGCCAAGGTTTCCACGGTGATGGTTTCACTAAAATGTTGTTGCAGATAATAGGTAGCTTGGGCGATTTTTTTGGTGTGCGATCCATTGCTTACCATGGCTTTAAATTTGCCACCTTGTTCGCCTGTAAGGAGTCGATAATATATTTCTTGTTGGATAAGCGGTGCAAGAAACCCAATATCTTTTGGATTTTCGTGCAAGAGTAATAAGCGTTCAACAGCATTTTTGAGAGATTCATCCAAATGCCATTGTGCAAAACCCTCGTCGCCCTGTTGGACATCATCTGCAAGGTTTGGATTTGCTAATAAAATCTTGCTAACGCTTTCAATATCAATTTTCATCGACATCACTAAAAACGGCTTTTGCGGCTCTGCATATTTAATCTCGCCACGCATCGGTATGTTTACTGGGCAAAACATAAAATGTTGATTATCAAATCGGTAGCATTGTTCGCCTAGCTGCACTTCACGTTCTCCGCTTAACACGATGCAAATGCTCGGCTCTTGAATAATACCTTCGTAACAAAATGGTTGATCTGAATGGCGAAGAAATAAGCCTTTAATCGATGATGAATAGAGTTCGTTATGTGGAATAACCTTTAATAATCGTTCTATCATTTCAGTTGAGAACATAATTTTGTAGGAATAGGCAAGTAATTTGGATAAATCATATAACACTTAATATTGCCGTTCAATATAATGAACTCACTTTTAACGGCGGTACGCCAAACCATATTAACCAACATTAAATGAGGAAAACATTATGAAAATTTTCTACAAAACATCAGCAACAGCAACCGGCTGACGTGATGGTCGTACTCAAGTGGACGACGGTTCAATCAGCTTTGATTTGGTTTCATTTCAAAATGACGGCACCGGAGCTGATGAAAAACACCAACGCGCCGAGTATGGCAAGCACCGCCGCACCGACGAAAAACGGCCGCATGGGGTGGGTGAAAAACTTATTCATGGTTTGGCTTAATTCTGCATGAAGATGCTTTCGAATATGGATTTATTGGGCGGACAGGGTTGTATCTTGTATTGAAGAAGCAAGCCGAAGGTTTGTCAGATACTCAAATGCCCGTATCATTCATATTATTGATATTATTGATATTATTGTTTGAATTGTATTATTTTCAATAATAATAAATAACCCTAAACCAATATAAATAACAGCCATTATCCAACGACTAAACTTCTCTACAATTTCACCAACACCTGAAATATTAGCCAATCTTTGTGCTGTATATACTAAAACAAAAATCAATATTAAAAATACAAGAAGAGTAACTAATAAGTCGACAAGATCTAAAGTCACAAAGTAAGGAACAAAAAGTCCAATATTATCTGCACCACAACTAGCAACTGTAACCAAAGCAACAATACCGACTAATTTTGACAACCCTTTTTCATCCAATTCTTTTTTAGCTCTTTTTTCGCCCTCACAATCGTCGTAAATAGCAACTTTAATACCTAAGTAAATCGGTATTAAACCTAATAAACCCAACACCCATTTTTCCGGAACATAATTCAAAACAAAAGCTAGAAATAAACTAACTAATATTAAAATTACAGAACCTAAATATTGTCCGATATAAATATCTCGATATTCTTTTCTAGTATTTGCTCTAGCAAAAAATATTAATAGTATCACCAACAAATCTACTGCTGTAGCAATATATAAAACAGCAGCAGTAATCACAGTCGAAAACATAAAGCACCTCATAATGAATCCCCTGCCCCCTTGGCACCACGGCTTTTTCAAAAACCGAATCGCGTTCGGATAACAGATTCGTATCTTTCGCTAAAGAGGCAAGCCTGCGGCTTGCTTACCCTCTCCCTAGCCCTCTCCCACGGGGAGAGGGAATTGGGCTGTCGAGCCTGAACATTTTCAGGTTTACCTGACATCTGATTCCCAATTCTACGGCTCTCTGATTTTGAGAAACCTGATCCCCTTTCCCCGTGGGAGAGGGTTAGGGAGAGGGCAACGAACCGCAAGGTTTGTCAGAAATTTAAATTCCTATCACTCATAATAATGAATCCCCTGAAACTCTCTTGCCACCACGGTTTCTTCAAAAGCCGAATCGCGTTCGGACAGCGGCGTAGGCAGGGTAATCATATTTTGCACGTTCATGCTCTTAGTGGAAAGCAGCATGATTTCATGGCTCAGGCGTGTGGCTTCGAAGCGGTCGTGCGTTACCAGCATACACGCCATGCCCTGCCGCTCGATTTTTTCCACCAGCATGGCGACCAAAATATCGCGCAAATCACGGTCCAAACCGACGAACGGCTCGTCCAGCAAGGCAAGGTCGCAGCCGCACAGCAGCAGGCGCAAAAATGCTACCCGTTTCGCCATGCCGCCGGACAATTCGGTCGGATATTTGTTCAAATCGCCCGCAGTCAGCCCGACTTTCGCCGCCAGCGCGATGATTTCACCTTCATCGGGTTTGTCCATAAAAATAGCGATATTCTGCATCGCGGTCAAGTTTTCCGGCAGGCGGTTTTCCTGAAACAGAAAACCCGTTTTGCAGAAAGTATTGCGTATCGTGCCCGATTTCGGCGTTTCCAAGCATTCAAATCCATCCGTTTGGGCGCAACAACAGGCCGCGCAATTTTAGTGGAAGGAATTAATTAAAATTATTTCTTAGAAAAAGGCCGTCTGAAATTTCAGACGGCTTTTTATAACAAAGTGTGGTCAAATTTTTAGGTGTTTTTGCAAATTCAATTCAAAATTAAAACCGCTTGTTTTTAAAACTTCACTGTTTCACCATCTTCTGGAATTACTACATTTTCAAGCTTGTTTGCTTGGACAAATTGGCGTAAATCCTTACGGTACACAGACATATGGTTTACCGCATCCATGTGCACCGTGATAAGTTTTGTATTCGGTAGCATTTGGCGAGCATGAGCAACATCTTGTAACCCCATAATAATGCCGTCATTCGGAAAAGCTAAGGTACGCGCATCACCTGTGTTCATAATCATTACATCAGGTTTATAACGATTAATGGCTTTGTTTACTTCGGCAGTCCAAATTGTGTCACCAACTAAGTAAACCGTTGTATGGCCTTTCGCTTGGAATATTACGCCCATCGCCTCATCTAAAATCTCAGCCAATTGTGGCACAGCGTACATTTCCGTTGTGCCGTGAGAACCGCCGGTTTTATTTAAAATAATACCTTCAAACTCCACCGGTTTTTCTAGCGATAAACTGGTTATGTTTGTAAAACCTTGCGCTTTGAGTAAGTCGCCATCCCGTTCATGCTGCACAAAAATTTTGATGGATTTAGGTAAAATTTTTTGTGCAACCTCATCCCAATGATCTTCATGTGTATGAGTCAAAATAATGGCATCAACATCTTTGAAAGTATCTTCTGCTTTCATCGGTAATTCCACAAGTGGATTACGCAAATGGCTATTTAATGTTCCTTCAAAGCCTGCATAACGTCCTTTTTCAGCAAGCATCGGATCAATTAAAAAAGTTTTCCCTGCATAGTTCAGGCGACCAGTGGCATTACGGATATGTTGGTAGCTATCAGTGTTTTTAGAGGCAAGATCTACAGCGAAAGTATTTGCGCTAATAGCCAATGCTGTAGTGCTAATTAAGGTTTTTAAGTTCATTGTTTTTCCTTTTCTGTACGTTATTGAATGAATAAACATATTATAGTGAGAACAAAATTGCGCAAAAATAGATAAAAAATTAATAAACGTAATAATCAGGTCATTTTTGTGCTATACTCATATCAAAGTAGGAGAAATAAAATGAATAAACCCACAGTTGCTTTGATTGTGTATGAACAAATGATGCCCATTCATTTTGCAATGGCATATTCTGTTTTTTCTATGTCGGATTTAAACGGCAAGCCGTTATTTGAGTGTAAAATCGTTAGCGATTCGGACAACCTGACAAACTCGCTATTTCACATACATTTAGATGGAGGTTTAGAGTGGTTGGAGAATGCCGATATTGTTGTGATGACTGGATGGCATGATACTCAAGTGATGCCGAGTGAGGCTTTATTAACAGCATTACGGCAAGCGTATCAACGTGGTGCGACAGTAGTGGGTTTATGTTATGGCGCCTATGTGTTGGCGTGCAGTGGCCTACTTAACGGCAAAAAAGCAACCACACATTGGCTGGGAGATAGTGATTTTACTAGTCGCTTTCCGCATGTGAAATGGGATTTAAATCCTATTTATTTAGAACAAGATCGACTGATTACCTCAGCAGGAACAGCAGCTTCCATGGATTGTTGCCTTTCTATTGTCCGTAAATTATATGGTGTGAAAATTGCCAATCATATTGCCCGAATACTGGTTATCCCCCCTCATCGTGAAGGCGGACAAGCACAATTTATCGAACGCCCTATTTCTCGTTCCACACCTAATCATAATATCAATGCGTTGCTTGCTTATTTAAATGAAAATCTGACCGCACTTCATTCGACTGATAGCCTTGCCGAACGTTTGTCAATGAGCCGTAGCACTTTCACCCGACATTTTCGCAAAGCAACCGGGATGTCATTAAATCAATGGTTAATTGAAGCAAGGCTACAACGAGCAAGAGAGCTTTTGGAAAGCACAGATTTATCTATCACTGACATTGCAGAACAAAGTGGATTTCATAGCGATACCGCCTTGCGTCAGCACTTCTTGAAAAAACATAAGATTTCACCGAATCGCTGGCGTAAGCAGTTTCAAATTGAGGATGTTTAGATCTTTTTATTTTAAAGTGCGGTCAGATTTTTAGATGTTTTTACAAATTCAATTCAAAATTAAAACCGCTTGTTTGATCTAAACTCAGTCTATTCCTCTTCCTCTCCCTATCAAAAAGTTTGATAAGCGTTTGAAATAAAAAAGGTGAGTCAAAATGCTCACCTTATAAACTCATATTTTGTAATTATCCGAACACTTTTTCCAAATGTGCTTGGTAGTCTGCTAAGTATTGTTCTACTTGTGGATTTTTAATCACATCGTTACATAAGAATGTCGGCAGACGGGTCAAGCCGATGAACTCGTTGAGTTTGTGGAAGTGCATGTATAAAGCATCCACACCTTTACCTTCAAAGAAGTCGCCTTCGCGGGTAAATGCTTCAATCGGCGCATTCCAAGTAAGCGAAAGCATGTGTTTTTTGCCTTGCAACAAGCCACCTGTGCCATAGCCTTCAGTCGGATTGACACGATGGCGGCCATCACTGTGGTAAAGCTTGCCGTGTCCCGCGGTTAATACTTCATCTATGTATTTTTTCACTGTCCAAGGCTCATGCATCCACCAGCCAGGCATTTGCCAAATCACGGCATCCATCCACAAGAATTTTTCGATTTCTGCTTCAACATCATAGCCGGCATCAATCACGGTTTCTTGTACATTGTGTCCAAGTACAGTCAAAACTTCTTTCGCTTTTTTGTGAAGTGTGTGATTTAACTCACCATGTGAATGTCCGAAATCTTTACCACCGTCTAATAATAAAATATTCATTTTTTCTCCTTTAGCTGATAATTTACCGATTACTAAGCACTTTAGTAATGCAACAATTTAACCAATCAATAAGCGCCAACTATTAAACTTACTACTCAAGTTCGAGAGTTTGATAGAAGTTAAAAGCGCAATAAAAAAGCCTTGAAGTCATTATTTTCAAGGCTTTAAAGTCTTTCATAGGACTTGATAGGTTTATTTTGTGGTGGAGCTGGCGGGAGTTGAACCCGCGTCCGAAATTACTCTACCTTCAGCACTACACGTTTAGTCTCGTCTTTAATTTCACTTAAGCATGCGGACAGACACGCTAAACTTAAGCTAGTTTGATTCAATTTAGTGCTTCGATCCTCAAACAGCGGCTTCCACACGATCTCGTTTTGGTTTGACTCCGCTTTATCCCCGTCTTACGAGCGGAAGCTGGGGAGCGAAGGCTATGAGCAGGTTATTAAGCTGCTAAAGCGTATTGTTCGTCGTTTGCGACTATTTTTTTGCGGTTTATTTACGAGGCCTACCGCACCTCGACGTGCACCTTGGGCTTCGCTAATCCCGTCGAATCCAGAATCAGCCCCAAAATCGTTCGGTAGTTTATCAAAAAATCTAAGAAAGGAAAAGAAGCTATTTATTAACCTGAGAAGTTAGGGTAAAATTTTGCCACTTTTTTATAAGGAATCGAATAATGAAAACATTAAAATCTCTGACCGCACTTTCATTAGGTGCATTATGTTTAGCATTTAACACACAAGTTATTGCAAAAGAAGCAACACCCGCAAAAACAACACAAACCCAACAACAAGCGGTAAAAGCGAGTGATAACATCGACAAATACCTTGCCATCAATATTGGTAATCGTGAAATGGTAGTTGATGAAAATGGCCAAGCGTTAAGTGCATTCAAACATGAAATCACTAACATTGGGCAAAAGCCAATCCAAAATATTCAATGGGTAGGCGTGTATGTGAATAACCGTAAAGTTATTTACAGCCAAGATATGCAAATCAATTTACAAAGCCCATTACAACCAGGTAAATCTTTAAATATTAATTTGCAAATCCCGTTTGTTCAACTGGCTGAAGACGCACGCAAAGTCTTTATGAACCAACAAGAAAAAATTGATGTTTATCCTATTGAACGCGTTATCCAGCTTGGTGATAAAACTGTTCTTTCTGATCGTTAATTCTCTTATCTAGCCCACACAATGTGGGCTTTTAAATAACTGTATACTTGAACAGTTATTTTCTTTTCGATATACTAAAAACACGCCTAATTTTAACCGCACTTATAGCATGAACTCCACCCGAAAAATTATTCACATTGATATGGATTGCTTTTATGCCTCTGTTGAAATCCGTGAAAATCCAACGCTACAGGGCAAACCTGTCGCAGTGGGTGGTAGTTCTCGACAACGTGGTGTACTCACTACCTGTAATTATGAAGCTCGAAAATTTGGACTGCACAGTGCAATGCCGACAGCACAAGCTATCAAAAAATGTCCTAACCTGATTTTAGTGCCCGTTAATATGCCCCTTTATAAACAGGTATCCGCGCAAATTCATCAGATCTTTCAACGCTATACTTCTATCATCGAGCCACTTTCCTTAGATGAAGCTTATTTAGATGTTACGGATTGTACACAATGTTCAGGATCTGCCACGTGGATCGCACAAGAAATTCGCCAAGCGATTTTTGATGAATTAAAGCTGACCGCCTCTGCTGGTGTGGCCCCCCTTAAATTTCTCGCCAAAATTGCTTCCGATATGAATAAACCGAACGGACAATTTGTGATTCAACCTCATGAAGTTGAGCAGTTTGTAAAAACACTACCATTGAAGAAAATCCCTGGTGTGGGCAAAGTCACTTCTGAACGTTTATTGAAAATGGGCTTAGAAACTTGCGAAGATGTACAACAACTCGATCAATCTATTTTGTTAAATATCTTCGGTAAAATGGGCAAGCGAATTTGGGATTTTAGTCATGGTATTGATGATCGGGAAATTCAAGCACATCGAGAACGAAAATCTATCGGTGTGGAACGCACTTTATCCGAAAATATTCGTCATCTCGAACAAGGTGTAGCGTTGTTGGATAATCTCTATGCCGAGCTTATTCGTCGCATTGAACGAAGTGCGCCGAATATCCCTTTAACCGCTTTTCGAAAAATTGGGGTGAAATTAAAGTTTGAAGATTTTCAGGTGACGACCTTAGAAAAAACTGGCTTGCCTTTATCACTAAAAAGCTTTCAACAATTACTGGAACAAATTTGGCAACGTAGCCACGGAAAATCCATTCGTCTCGTTGGATTACACGTGAATTTACCGGAAGAAAGCCATTTAGAACAAATGAGCTTGTGGTAAAACACAAAAGAAAATGACCGCACTTTTATTCATTCTATCCCGAGTAGGATAATGAAAAAACAAAAGTGCGGTCATTTTTTGATGAATTTGTTGAGTTGGTCGATAAGCCGAGTTCTGTCGTGGACAATCATTCCTCTAGGCGACAAATTACTCTGCCGCTCAAGCAACCTACCCGAACTCTGGACGGGCCATCCATTGAGTTCCTATTTGGTCTTGCTACGAGTGGAGTTTACCTTGCTGCACGTTGTTACCAACGGCACGGTGTGCTCTTACCACACCCTTTCACCCTTACCGTTTTCACGGCGGTCTGCTCTCTGTTGCACTGGTCGTCGGCTCACGCCGCCCGGACGTTATCCGGCACTCTGCCCTTTGTAGCTCGGACTTTCCTCTCGTTTACTTGTCCCACTAGGTCGTGCGAACACGGTTAAGGGCTTCAATAAACCAGCGATTGTCTAACCAACTCGCGGCGTAGTATAGGGGGAATTCAAAGAGCGGTCAAATTTTCATTCTTATTTTTAATAACTTCCGTTAGAATAGCCCTACAAAACACGGTCATTTTCAACCGCTCTTTTATCATAAGGATTTCCTATGAATTATTTACAAATCGCACGAGAAACCCTTTCCGTTGAAAGCCAAGCGCTCGCACAACTAAGCCAACGTTTGGATGATGAGTTTTCTCAAGTTGTCGATCTTATCCTTGCCTGCGAGGGTCGTTTAGTCATCGGTGGTATTGGTAAATCGGGGCTAATTGGCAAAAAAATGGTCGCGACTTTTGCCTCAACGGGAACCCCAAGTTTCTTCCTTCACCCGACCGAAGCCTTTCATGGCGATTTAGGCATGTTAAAACCCATCGACATCGTGATGCTGATTTCTTATAGCGGTGAAACCGATGATGTAAATAAACTCATTCCAAGTTTGAAAAACTTTGGTAATAAAATTATTGCGTTAACCAGCAATAAAAACTCAACACTTGCTCGCCATGCGGATTATGTTTTAGATATCACTGTAGAGCGTGAAGTGTGTCCAAACAACCTCGCGCCAACCACTTCTGCGTTGGTCACTTTGGCCTTAGGCGATGCCCTTGCAGTTTCATTAATTACGGCACGTCATTTCCAACCCGCAGATTTTGCGAAATTCCATCCAGGTGGCAGCCTTGGTCGTCGTTTGTTATGCAAAGTAAAAGATCAAATGCAAACTCGATTGCCGATTACCACACCAGATACCAGCTTTACTGATTGCTTAACTATTATGAATGAAGGTCGTATGGGTGTGGCATTAGTCATGGAAAACCAACAACTTAAAGGTATTATTACCGATGGTGATGTGCGCCGAGCATTAACCGCTAACGGTGCCGATACACTTAACAAGACCGCGAAAGAGCTCATGACCTCTTCACCGAAAACGATTCATGAAAATGAATTCTTGGCGAAAGCAGAAGACTTGATGAAAGAGAAGAAAATTCACTCTCTTGTTGTGGTCAATGATGAAAATAATGTTGTGGGCTTAGTGGAGTTCTCAAGCTAATGATTAACGAAAAATTAAAGAAAATTAAATTGGTCATCACCGATGTCGATGGCGTATTAACTGATGGACTACTCCATTATGATGCAAATGGCGAAGCAATTAAAAGTTTCCATGTGCGCGATGGACTTGGTGTCAAAATGTTGATGGATGCAGGTATTCAGGTAGCCGTATTATCAGGCAGAGATTCTGCAATTCTACGTAAGCGAATTAGTGATCTCGGAATTAAATTGTTCTTTTTAGGTAAGCTTGAAAAAGAAAGCGCCTGTTTGGATCTCATGAAACAAGCAGGTGTTACCGCGGAGCAAACAGCCTATATTGGAGATGACAGCGTAGATCTCCCCGCTTTTGCAACTTGTGGCCTTTCTTTTGCCGTGGCAGATTCTGCACCTTATGTGCAAAATGCCGTGGATTATGTGCTTGCACTTGGAGGCGGAAAAGGTGCTTTCCGAGAAATGTCCGATATGATTTTACATGCTCAGGGCAAAGATGAAGTCTATACTTCAGCCAAAGGCTTTTTAAAATCAGTCAAAAATATGGGGCAATAGCAAGACTCAAAACACCTAAAAAAATAACCGCACTTTGATGATTCAAAAGTGCGGTTATTTCTTTTTATGTTTTATTGATTTGCCGGTAAAGCACCTGAATTCCAAGTCGGTGCTTCAGCTGGTTTCTTCACTTGTAACATAAAGCGCTGATTTGCCGTTGCTTGTGGTTGAACGATCGTACCCGATGGAGTCGAGAACGAAATACCGCCTTTCAACAATTGTTGTACACTACCGGTATTAAACTCTGCGCCTTTCCAGCCAAGGTTGAAATCATAACCTGATGAAACCCAGAACTCTGAATTTTTACGTACCAAATGTTGATATTTCGGTGTAATCGCAATATGTACCAACACACGATCGCCTAAAGAATTCAATTCAAACTTACGAACAGTTCCTACTTCAACACCGCGATAAAGCACTGGTGAGCCTTCTGTTAAATTCATCGCATCACTGGTTTCCAAAATAAATGGCACGCCATTGCTGTATTTATTTCGAGGTTGTGCAGTTTGCGTTAAATTAAACTGTGTTTTTGATGGACCTTTGCCTAATTCAATATCAATGTAAGGCTGTAAAAGGCTATCTAAGTTTTCAATTCCACCCGCTGAGATTTGTGGTGAAATCACTTTAAATACAGTACCCTCTTTCGCAATCATGCCCATATAACTTGGGTTAATTAATGCCTTCGCTGTGATACGGTTTGTATTTTGATCAAGAGCAATCTGCTCAACTTCACCCACATTCATACCAAGATAACGCAAGCTCATTCCTTTACTTAAAGCCGTGGCATCATCTGTTATTAACGTAATCACTTGTCCTGCTGATTTAGCTCGCAGTTCACTTGGATAAAGGGTTTTATTTTTGCCTGATCCTGTATTATCAAAACTAATTGCCCCTTTTAATGAGCGAGCAACCGGTGATGCCTGGATACTAATGCCTTTCGGCGTAATATCAATCTGTGCCGCACTTTCAACCCAGAATACGCTTTTATCTGTGAGAAGATCTTGATAAGCTGGATAAATATACACATCAATATCAAAATTATTGGCTTTCGGTCTTACATTAATAATTTTACCCACTTCAAACTGACGATAAAGCACGACAGAACCTTTGCTAATACTTGGCAAATTAGTGGAATGTAGCACAATACTTGGATTCACTAAGTTGCCTGTAACGCCTGTTTCTGCACTGCTAATATCCTTATAAAGTGGATAAGTGGAATGTGGTGCACCACTTCCTTTCTTCGCTAATACACGAACGCCACCTTGCAGCCATTTTGATGGTGTCGCAGATTCAAAACGTAAGCCATCAATCCCCAAACTCACATCAAAATTAGAGGCAGCCACAAATTGTGTATTTTCATGAATAAGATTGCGATACTCTGACGCAATCGCCACTTCAAATTTTACCCCATCAACATTTAAGTGCTGCTTCACAATTTGACCAATGGCAATATTGTTATAAAACACGGATTGCCCTTCTGCAATCCCATAAGTCTCTGGCGCTGTTAAAGTTAAAACCAACGTATTTGGTGCCTTGAGCAATAACTCATTTTCTCGAATGACTTCGAATTGCGTTTTGCTTTCTCCACTTCCTGGAATAATTTCGAAATAATCACCACGGAAGAATTTCTGAGGATTAGCAATATCGCCTAAATCTAACTTACGATTTTTTAACACAATACGAGTATTCGTTTTTAAGAGGTTAGCTTGGTTTGGATCGATTAATAATGTGCCTTTTAAAATTTCTTCATTATTTTCGTCCGCACTTAAAGATGAAAGAAGGCCCACTTGCTCATCACCATAATAAACAGTGGTTTGCCCTGCATCTAAACCTGCAGTCACAGGAATAGTCACCTCAACTTCAATCCCGCGTTTAGCTGCTTGCAAGTTAGAATAAAGTGTATAGTGGCTATTGGTCACAGCTTGTGGGCTATTTGGCGGTGAATCAAATGATACCGCACCTTGGACCACTGAATTTAAACTATCAACCTCTACATTCACACCTGATGCATTAATATTGGCGTTGATACCACTGATATTCCAAAAACGTGAATCTTTCTTCACAAAACGAGCAAAGGCTTTATCAATCACTACATCAATTTCAACTTTATTCTCTTTATTGAAGCGATAATCATAAATTTTCCCGACTGGCATTTTTTTGAAATACACAGAAGCACCAATCGAAATTGATCCTAAATCATCTGAAATTAAATGAATTAATAAATCCCCAGGATTGACTTGTGCAATAGGGCCTTGCTCTTCTGCAATAAATTCATCTTCTGAATCACCATCACCTGGTTGTAGGGTAATATAATTTCCTGAAACCAAAGAATCTAAGCCTGAAATACCTGCAAGAGACACACTTGGCTGAACAAGCCAGAACTTGGTATTCTCTTTTAACACTTCTGTTGCTTCAGAATAAATATTTGCCTCAACTTTCACTTTTTGCATATTGTCGGTAAAGTTAACCTTCTTCACGACACCAATTTGCAAACCTTGATAGCGAATAGGGGTTTTATCTGCAACGAGCCCTGCCCCATTAGAGAACGTGATCGTAATAGTCTTTCCTCGTTCTTGTACAATTTGGAAAAATAAAATGGCACCAATACATAATGCGATAAAAGGTAACAACCAAAACGGTGAGATGCGTTTATTCTTACGTAATAACGCTTCTACATTGTTAGATTGCTCATCAATAGATTGAGATTCTGGTTTATTGTTTTCTGTCATAAATTTTCCAAATTAATCGACTATCAAACTGAGAAGTTGAAATCATAGTTAAAAACACTGCTGCACCGAAATAAAATGCCGCAGGGCCTACGGTAAAATTAATAATCTGTCCACGTGTCACTAAAGACATCATCAAGGCGAGCACAAAAAGATCCAGCATTGACCAACGTCCTACAAAGTGAATGATATGTAATAGCCGCATTTGCCATTTAATTGAATGTCTCCATTTAAAATGCACGCTTGCCAGTAAATACAACATAATCAGGATTTTGCTTACGGGCACAAAAATACTGGCGAAGAATACCACGAAAGCAACAAAATAGCTGCCCATGCTTATAAATGACATTACACCCGACATCAAGGTATCTTGTGACAAACTTCCTGTCAAATAAACGCCAGATATTGGGAGCAAGTTTGCAGGGAAAAGCATGATAATCCCCGCCACTAATGTCGCCCAAACACGTTGTAATTTTACACTCTCTGGTATTTCAATAAGCGATGCACAACGTGGGCAAATGGCTCGATGACGGTGATCGTATTGTTGATCTTCTTTTAAAAAAGTGTAATCGCAGGCTGTACAAAGTTCTAACGGTTTATCGCTTTTGGTAACCGGTTTCTGATCGGGATAAAAATCATGCCACAAGTCATCTAAATTAATTTTAATTAATAATAAAGTGGTTAAAAGTGCAGTAAAAACAAAAGCAATTAAATATACTTCCACTTCTAATGTGGCATATTCGCGCACTTTAAACATGGTGACACCCAGTGCAACTAAATAGACGTCAAACATGACCCAAGGCTTAATATATCCCACAAATAATAAGACATTACGAGGCTTAATTTTGAGTAATTTAGAAAGCTGCAACATAATGACTAAAATCGCAAAAGAGACAGGCATTAAAACAGCACAGATAAAAATCATAAATGCAGTATAGGAATATCCCTCCACTGCCATTTTCCAAATTCCTTTCCAAACAGAAGCATCAATTTTAGTACCCAGTAAATCTAAGCTCAATAAAGGATAGCCTAAAGCAAATGGCATTAAAATTAAGATAGAAAGGGCGATTAATGAACAACGTTTAAGTGACCAATGACTTCCTGATTGCAATTTATGATGGCAACGCGGACATTGCGCGTGTTCCCCTTCTTGCGGACGACGAACAGACACTGTTGCATCGCATCCTATGCAACGCACTAGTCTATAAGTGGCATGAGTAAAATCAGGTGTTTTTGTCATTATGTTTTCAGAAATTATAAAAGTGGACTATTTTAGCCTGAATTAAGGGAATTTGTGAAGTTATTCATTAGAATTAGAAACGGAATTATTCTGTCCAACCATTGTCAATCCTTATAAAAGTGCGGTAAACTGTGCAAGTTTTTATTTTTTTATCCTAGGAAAACTCAGAAATGACAAATTCTCAAGTTGAAGCCCAAGTTGAAAATAATGCTGAAGGCGTTCAAAAATTAACTGATACAAAAGCGATCATTGCATATCTTGTGGAAAAATTCCCGCTTTGCTTTATTGCTGAAGGTGAAGCAAAGCCATTAAAAATTGGGCTTTTCCAAGATCTTGCTGAAGCATTAAAAGATGATGAACGTGTCAGCAAAACTCAATTACGTCAGGCTTTACGTCAATACACCTCCAACTGGCGCTATTTACACGGCTGTCGCGAAGGTGCTGAGCGTGTGGATTTATACGGCAACCCTGCTGGTGTATTAGACGCAGAACATGTTTCTCATGCGACTCAACAATTAGCAGATGCAAAAGCTAAATTTGCAGAAAAACGCAAAGCAGAATTAGCAGCCAAAAAAGCACAACAAAAACGCCCTGCTCGTAAACCAAATTCAAATCAAGCAACTCGCAAACCAAAAGCTCCGCAAGTAAAACTAAGTGCGGTTGATTTCACAACACTTTCTGCAGGTAGCAAAGTGAAAGTGAAAGTAGCAGAACAAGCGAAAAATGCGACCGTATTAAATGTGGAAAAAGATGGCGCACGCGTAGAACTTGAAAATGGTTTAGTGATGACAGTCACCGCAGATCGTTTATTTGCCTAATAATTTATTTCTTATCGGGAAAGGTTAAATGAAATTACATACAACCAAAAGTCTTATTGCGACAGCAATTTTAGGTGCGTTATTTCTTCATTCGTCTGACACATTTGCCGTGCAGCCGAAATTAAAGCAAAGCGATATTACGACTCCTTCGGCAACTGATGCAAATCAGTTAGCAACAAAGCGTGCAACAACACGTTTAACCCAATCACATTATCGTAAATTTCAGCTTGATGACGCCTTTTCCGAAAAGATTTTTGATCGTTATATTAAAAGTTTAGATTACAGCCATAACACCTTTTTAAAATCAGATATTGATGATTTACGTGCTAAATATGGTTCTAAATTAGATGATCAACTTAATGAGGGCGATCTTTCAGCTGCATTTGCGATTTACGATCTGATGATGAAACGCCGTTATGAGCGTTATGCTTATGCATTATCTTTATTAGATAAAGAACCTGATTTAAAAGGTAATGATCAAATTGAGATCGATCGTGAAAAAGCTGCGTTCCCAGCAACGGAAGAAGAAGCCAATAAGCTTTGGGAAGAACGTGTCAAAAATGATGTAATCAGCCTGAAATTAAAAGATAAAAAATGGCCTGAAATTAAAGAAAAACTAACTAAACGTTACAATTTAGCCATTCGTCGACTAACTCAAACCAAAGCTGATGACATTGTTCAGATTTATATAAATGCCTTTGCTCGAGAAATCGATCCGCATACAAGCTACCTTGCTCCACGTACTGCAAAAAGCTTTAATGAAAGCATGAACCTTTCTTTAGAAGGGATTGGTGCAACATTACAATCTGAAGATGACGAAACCAGTATTAAGTCTTTAGTACCAGGTGCGCCGGCTGAACGCAGTAAGAAATTACAAGCGGGCGATAAAATCATTGGTGTGGGCCAAGAAAAAGGCGAAATCGAAGATATTATCGGTTGGCGTTTAGAAGATATCGTTGACAAAATCAAAGGTAAAAAAGGAACAAAAGTTCGTCTTGAAATTGAACCTGCAAAAGGTGGAAAAAGCCGTATTGTCACTTTAGTACGCGATAAAGTCCGTATTGAAGACCAAGCAGCAAAACTCACCGTTTCTAAAGTAGAGGGTGAAACTGTTGGTGTCATTAAAATTCCAAGTTTCTATATTGGCTTAACTGATGATGTGAAAAAATTATTAGTAGATGCTGAGAAGAAAAAAATTGGCGCTTTAATTGTGGATCTTCGTGAGAATGGCGGCGGTGCATTAACAGAAGCCGTGGCATTAAGCGGTTTATTCATCACTGATGGTCCTGTGGTACAAGTACGAGATGCGTATCAACGTATTCGTGTACACGAAGATGATGACAATGCTCAGCAATATAAAGGACCATTGTTGGTAATGATTAATCGTTTCAGTGCATCAGCCTCTGAAATTTTTGCTGCGGCAATGCAAGATTACAATCGTGGTATCATTATTGGGCAAAATACCTTTGGTAAGGGTACCGTACAACAAAGTCGTTCATTAAACTTTGTTTATGATTTAGACCAAACACCACTTGGTGTGTTGCAATATACTATCCAAAAATTTTATCGAATTAATGGTGGTTCAACCCAATTAAAAGGTGTCGCTGCAGATATTAATTTCCCTGAAATTATTGATGCCAAAGAAATTGGTGAAGAAAAAGAAGATAACGCCTTACCTTGGGATAAAATTCCACCAGCGACTTATTCTGAAACCAATAAAGCACGTAAAGATGTTGAAGCATTAAATGAAAAACATCTTGAGCGTATTGCAAAAGATCCTGAATTTATTGCTTTAAATGAAGATCTTAAAATCCGTGATGAACGTCGTGAGCGCAAATTCTTATCATTGAATTTCCAAGAGCGTAAAGCGGAAAATGATAAGGATGATGCGAGACGTTTAAAAGATCTCAATGATCGTTTTAAACGTGAAGGTAAAAAAGCATTAAAAGACATTGATGATTTGCCAAAAGACTATGAAGCACCTGATTTCTTCTTAAAAGAAGCGGAAAAAATGGCAGCTGATTTAGTTAAACTTAATGCGAATCAACAAAAAGTGGATGCTGAAATAAAACAAGAAGCGGCAAAAGCAACAAAATAACGATTATTTTGACCGCACTTTAGCAGATGAAAAAAACTGAAGTGCGGTTATTTTTTATGAATATTTTTAAAGGTACAGCAATGTTAAAAGGAACAATGAAATTAAGCGCATTAGTCTTATCATTATCAATGATGACGTCAGGTTGTGCATTAGCTGAATGGGCCAAAACAGTTGGACAGCCTCAACAAGCCGAAAATAAAGGCGTTGATATGTCTAAATTAAGTCCTGAAGAGCGAGCAAAACTTGAAGCTGAAATAAAAGAAGATCAAGCTCGTTTAGCCGCAGAAAAGCAAGCGATGCTAGAGATGTCATTAACGCATGAAATTGGTGAACAAAATCTACAGTTCAAACCAATTTTGGCAAAATTATATGCTGATAATAAATATGACTTAATGTGGAAAGACAAGGCGGCTGAGAAACAATTCCTACGTGAATATGCCGCCATGGTGGCATCAGGCATTTCTAAACGTTCAGCTCAATCGTTAGTCAATTTACATAACGCTGAAAAAACGGGTGGACTCACCTATGATGTATTATTAAGTGATGCTTTCCTTGATTACTTGTATTACAGCAAGAACGTCAATCAACAAGCACAACGTTGGTTATACGCAACGAATGCTTATAAACCAGAATTACCAAATCAAGAAATTATTGACCAATGGCAAAGTGCGGTTAAAAACAATGCTGTTTCTGGTTTTATAAACGGATTATCTAACCATAATCGTTTATACCGTGAAACCGTACAAGCACTTCCATCGATGATTTCAGCTTCAGGTATTTCTGCAATGGGTAAAAAACTTGCTCTTAATGCACAACGTTTACGCGTTATTCCGGATTTTGAAAATGGAATCTTTGTTAATATTCCAAGCTATCAATTGAAATATTATCGTGATGGTAAAGTTCTTCTAGAATCACGCGTCATTGTGGGTAAAAATGAACGCCGTACACCGGTGATGTACAGTCGTTTAAGCAATGTGGTTGTTAATCCACCTTGGAATGCCCCAACTCGTTTAATCAATGAAGATATTTTACCGAAATTAAAACGTGACCCTGGCTACGCGGCAGCACACAACTACTCTATTTTGGATAGCAAAGGTAACACTATCGATCCTTACTCAATTAACTGGAGTAGCATTGGTGATAAATTCCCGTACCGTATCCGTCAAGCCGCTGGCGACAGTGCATTAGGTAACTATAAATTTAATATGCCAAGCTCTGATGCGATTTATCTTCACGATACGCCAAATCATAGCTTATTCAGCAAAAAAGACCGTGCATTAAGCTCAGGTTGTGTGCGTGTAGAAAAATCCGATCAACTTGCCTCTATTCTGTTACAAGAAGCTGGCTGGTCAGAAGATAAAAAACGTAACGTTTTAGAAAGTAAGAAAACGACGTCTGCGAGCATTCGTACAAATGATCCTGTATTCTTGTATTATGTGACTGCATGGGTTGAAAACGGCCAAACACAAGTTTTACCGGATATTTATAAATACGACGATGCTGCGACTTTTAATGGGATCGACTGGGCAGTTGTAAAAAAATATCTTTAAACAATGTTTACGCTAGAACTTTTTAAAGAAAAAGTTGTCTAGGGTGAGAGATGGGTAATAAAAGAGACTAAAAAAATGGGTAACATTGACAAAAATCGTCGTAAATGGCTTTCATTAGGCGGCATCGTTTTAGGCGCAAGCATGATGCCGAGTACGGTTTTGGCTATGGTCTCTACCCCTAAACCTCGCATTCTAAGCTTCTATAATGTCAACACCAATGAACGATTAAGCGGTGAGTTCTCTGCAACGACTGGATTTAATCGTTCACTACTTGGTAAACTTGATTACTTCATGAGAGATCGCCGTACTGACCAAGTACGCCGAATGGATCCGAATCTCTTTATGAAGTTTTATCATTTACAAAGTAATTTAGGTTTACGCACTGCGCAAATTGATGTCATTTGTGGCTATCGTAGTGCAGCGACAAATGCTATGCGTCGTAGACAAAGCCGTGACGTAGCAAGCAACAGCTATCACATTAAAGGCCAAGCGATTGATTTTAAAATCCCTGGTGTTCCTTTGGCAAGATTACGCCAAGCAGCTGAAAATCTTGATAGCGGTGGTGTAGGATATTATCCGTATAGCAACTTTATTCACGTGGATACTGGCCCTGTAAGAACATGGCGTGGTGCATAAAAAACAGTTTAATTTTAGACCGCACTTTAGTGCGGTTTTTTGTTATAAACGATAAGGAAAAAAGATGAATATTGAAATTATTCCAGTTACAGCCTTTCAGCAAAATTGCTCACTTATTTGGGATGATGAAAAAAATGCGGCAATTATCGATCCTGGCGGTAATGCGGAAAACCTGATTCAACGCATTGAAGAACTCGAATTAAACCTTAAAGCTGTCTTATTAACACATGGACATCTTGATCATGTAGGTGCTGCAGAAGCGATTCGTGATCATTTTAATATTGAAATCTGGGGCTCGCAGGAGGAAGATCGTTTCCTATTTGAAAGTCTACCACAACAATCTCAACAGTTTGGTTTACCTTATATTTCTGCATTTACGCCCGATCGCTGGTTTAATCAAGAAGGGGAAAAAATTCAAATTGGCTCATTAACCTTTGAAATTCTTCACCTTCCTGGTCATACACCTGGCCATATTGGTTTTATTGAACATGAAAAAAATATTGCTTTTACTGGCGATGTCCTTTTCCAAAACAGTATTGGGCGAACAGACTTCCCTCGCGGGGATTTCGACACATTGATCTCATCAATCAAGAATAAATTATTTACATTAAATGATGATATGGTTGTCATTGCGGGACATGGTCCTTACACAACCATTGGGCAAGAAAAACGAAGCAATCGGTTTTTGAAGTAAAGATCTAAATTTTGGGTAAAAAAAAGCTCCTAATTTCTTAGGAGCACCAAAAAGGAATTTATGAATAAAATCTCTAAAGTTTAGCTTTATCAAAGGAATCTCGATAAAACGCTGACGATTATATTGACATATTCTGACAAATGCAAGCTTTTTCTTTACACTAATTTACAAATCTTTACAGTTTGCTATTTTTATAACCACTTCAACGGCTTTTTCCATCCCTTCAAGAGTCACTAATTCATGTTTGCTATGGAAATTATAGCCACCAGTAAAGATATTTGGACAAGCTAATCCTTTTTCCGCTAAAAATGCCCCGTCGGTTCCGCCCCGTATTGGTTTATGGTTTGGTGTTATACCGCAAGCTTTCATTGCAGCATCAGCAAGTTTAATCGCCTGTGGGACATTTTTGACTGTGTCATACATATTTTTATAACTGTCTTCAATCACACATTCCACGGGCTCTTTCAGGCTTTTCTCTCTATTAAATTTTTCTACAAGTTGATAAATAAATGCTTTACGTTGCTCAAAATTAACTTGGTCAAAATCTCGAATGAGATAACGTAGTTCAACTTTTTCAATATCCCCTTTAAAATCATCTAAATGGAAAAAACCCTCTTTTCCCGACGTTTTTTCGGGAACATCATCTTTTGGAAAACCTTGCTGAAACTCACAAGCTAACGTCAGCGCATTCACTAATTTATTTTTCGCATAACCCGGATGAATACCTCGCCCCTTAAAGGTAATTTTTGCTGTTGCTGCATTAAAGTTCTCATACTCGAGCTCGCCCACTTCCCCACCATCGATGGTATATGCCCAATCGCAAGGGAAATCATCCAATGGGAAATAATGCATTCCTAAACCAATTTCTTCGTCAGGCGTAAATGCCACTCGGATATTACAATGTGAGATATTTTCCTGTTGCAAGACAGAAAGTACGGTCATAATTTCTGCGATTCCAGCTTTATTATCCGCACCAAGTAAAGTGGTTCCATCTGTCACAATTAAGGTTTTGCCAATAAGCTGGTGCAAAAATGGATAATACACAGGGCTAATAAATTCTTCCCCTAAACCTAATGCGATATCGCCCCCCCGATAGTTTTCAATCACTTCGGGTTGAACATTTTTACCGCTGCATTGTGGTGAGGTATCTAAGTGTGAAATAAAACCTATGGTTTGTGTTAAATCAGGATGATTTGAGGGTAAATAAGCCGTAACGACGGCATGCTTAGTCACACTAACATCTTGTAAACCAAGTTCAATTAATTCTTGCTGCAAATGCAAAGCTAATTTCATTTGTCCTGGCGAACTGGGTGAATGTTTTGCAGACGATTTAGATTGCGTATCAAACGCGACATAAGTTAAAAATCGCTGTAATAATTCATTGTTATTATGTTCTTCCATTTTAAAATTCTCCTTTATATCGGCACTAGTCTAATCCCAAAATTCGTTACAGTTCTTGATATATAACAATAAAGTAGAGAGTTATAAGATTTTCTGAAAAAAGTGCGGTCAAATTTCGATAATTTTTTTCCTAAAAACACGATTAAATCCTTTTCATCATTAACAATTCGCTATATCATATCTGTTCAATTTTATGTCGCCCCTGCATCATTTTTTGCAGGTTTATTTCTACTCAGTACCAATCAAATTGGTGAAATTAGGGAGAAAACCAAAGCTAGTGGAAAATCTGGTTCAAAAGCCTATTATTGAGCTTCGTTCAATCAAAAAATCCTATGGTTCTAACACAATTATTAATGATTTTAATCTAACCATTAATAACGGTGAATTCGTCACAATTCTTGGCCCATCCGGCTGTGGTAAAACTACAGTATTGCGTTTATTAGCGGGTTTAGAAGAATTAGATGAAGGTCATATTATTTTGGACGGTGAAGATATTACTAATGTTCCGGCAGAAAAACGCCACATTAACACCGTATTCCAAAGTTATGCGTTATTCCCGCATATGACCATTTTTGATAACGTAGCTTTTGGTTTGCGTATGCAAAAAGTGGCAGAAAGTGAAATTAAACCTCGCGTTCTGGATGCATTGCGTATGGTGCAATTAGAAGAAATGGCCGACCGTAAACCAGCTCAACTTTCTGGTGGTCAGCAACAACGTATCGCGATTGCTCGTGCTGTTGTGAATAAGCCAAAAGTGCTGCTACTGGATGAATCTTTATCTGCGCTGGATTATAAGTTACGTAAACAAATGCAAAACGAACTTAAACAATTACAGCGTCAACTTGGCATTACCTTTATTTTCGTTACTCACGATCAAGAAGAAGCGATCACCATGTCTGACCGTATCGTCTTATTGCGTAAAGGTAAAATTGCACAAGATGGTTCACCACGTGAAATCTATGAAGATCCAGCTAACTTATTCGTTGCTCGCTTCATCGGCGAAATTAACGTATTTGATGCAACTGTGATTGAACGTAAATCTGACGATGAGCTACTTGCTAATGTAGAAGGTCGTGTATGTGATATTCACACCAGTATCTCTGCTGAAAAAGGTCAAAAACTACAAGTATTATTACGTCCTGAAGATATTGTGATTGAAGAGCTTGACGAAAATGAGCACTCAAATGCAATTATTGGTCGCATTGTGGATCGTACCTATAAAGGGATGACACTTGAGTCTACGGTCGAATTTGATCACAATGGTAAACGCGTATTAGTGAGCGAATTCTTTAACGAAGATGACCCACATATGGATCACAGCGTTGGTCAACGTGTAGGTATTACATGGCACGAAGGTTGGGAGGTTGTACTCAACGATGAAGATAATCAATAATAAATTTCAGAAAATTACTGTTGCAATTATCTTCAGTTGGTTAATCTTCTTTGTGCTAATTCCAAACTTATTAGTATTAACCGTAAGTTTTTTAACCCGAGATGGTAGCGACTTTTATGCTTTGCCATTTACTTTAGATAACTACACTAACCTGTTTAATCCGCTTTATGCACAGGTTGTGTGGAATTCATTGTATATGTCTGGCATTGCGACGATTATTTGCTTACTCATTGGCTATCCATTTGCCTTTATGGTCAGCAAAATTAATCCAAAATATCGTCCATTTTTATTGTTCCTCGTGGTATTGCCATTCTGGACAAACTCACTGATTCGTATCTATGGGATGAAAGTATTCCTTGGTGTGAAAGGTGTGTTAAATACCATGTTAATGGATATGGGCATTTTGAGTGAGCCTATTCGTATTTTAAATACCGAAGTAGCTGTAATCATTGGTTTAGTGTATCTCCTTTTACCATTTATGATTCTACCGCTCTACTCTGCTATTGAAAAATTAGATGGACGTTTATTAGAAGCGGCAAGAGATTTAGGCGCGAATGCGGTTCAACGTTTCTTCCGTGTAATTTTGCCATTAACCATGCCTGGTATCGTAGCGGGTTGTTTATTAGTACTACTACCAGCAATGGGCATGTTCTATGTGGCAGACTTACTTGGTGGTGCGAAAGTGTTATTAGTTGGTAACGTAATTAAGAGTGAATTCTTAATTTCCCGTAACTGGCCATTCGGTTCGGCAATCAGTATCGGTTTAACCATCTTAATGGCATTGTTGATTTTCGTTTACTATCGTGCAAATAAATTGTTGAATAAGAAAGTGGAGTTAGAATAATGAGTCGTTTACTACGTAATATTTTTATGTTTGTGGTATACGCTTATTTGTATATCCCAATTATTATTTTGGTGACTAACTCCTTCAACGAAGACCGTTATGGTTTAAGTTGGAAAGGTTTTAGTTGGAACTGGTATGAGCGTTTATTTAATAACGATACCTTAATCCAAGCTGCGTTCCACTCTGTCACTATTGCTTTCTTTG
Organism: Haemophilus sp.; assembly: GCA_019423025.1. GTDB lineage: Bacteria > Pseudomonadota > Gammaproteobacteria > Enterobacterales > Pasteurellaceae > Haemophilus_D. The sequence goes on from JAHZCD010000001.1 coordinate 232,893, forward strand.
CTGCAACATTAGCGACAATTGTGGGTGGTTTAACTGCTATCGCACTTTACCGCTATCGTTTCCGTGGTAAACAAGCGGTAAGTGGTATGTTATTTATCGTCATGATGTCCCCAGATATCGTAATGGCGGTTTCTCTACTTGCCTTATTCATGGTTGTAGGGATTTCGTTAGGTTTCTGGTCATTACTATTGGCGCACGTAACATTCTGTTTACCTTATGTTACCGTGACAATTTTCTCACGTTTAAATGGCTTTGATGCAAGAATGCTTGAAGCAGCAAAAGATTTAGGTGCTAGCGAAGTCACTATTTTGCGTAAAATTATCCTACCGCTTGCCTTACCGGCAGTGGTATCTGGTTGGTTGTTAAGCTTTACTATTTCATTAGATGATGTTGTTGTATCCTCTTTCGTAAGTGGTGTAAGCTATGAAATCCTACCATTGCGTATCTTCTCTCTTGTAAAAACAGGGGTAACTCCGGAAGTAAACGCGTTAGCAACGATTATGATCGTGCTTTCATTAGGATTAGTAATTTTAAGCCAATTAGTTGCACGTAAAAATAATCATTAAACATTGATATAAAAAGGTTTCACAAATCTTTTAAGATCAAATAGAATACGCCTTGACGCACAATCAAGGCGTTTTTTTATACTTGCATTAATGCAGGTGGTTTTTTACCCCTCTTTTACGGAGAACAAACAAAAATGAAAAAATTTGCAGGTTTGCTTACTGCCGGTTTAGTTGCCGCTACATTAACTGCTTGTAACGACAAAGAAGCCAAGTCTGATGCTACAAAAGCACAGGCTCCAGCAAATGATACTGTGTACTTATATACTTGGACTGAATACGTACCAGATGGTCTTTTAGATGACTTCACAAAAGAAACTGGTATCAAAGTTATCGTAGCAAGTCTTGAATCAAATGAAACGATGTATGCCAAAATGAAAACCCAAGGTGATGCTGGTGGTTATGATGTGATTGCACCATCTAACTACTTCGTATCTAAAATGGGACGCGAAGGCATGCTACAAGAATTAGATCACAGTAAATTACCTGTTATCAAAGAATTAGACCCTGATTGGCTCAACAAACCTTATGATAAAGGCAATAAATACTCACTTCCTCAGTTGTTAGGTGCGCCAGGTATTGCATTTAATACCAATACCTATAAAGGTTCTGACTTCACTTCTTGGGGCGATTTCTGGAAACCTGAATATGCAAACAAAATCCAATTATTAGATGATGCGCGTGAAGTGTTCAATATTGCGTTATTAAAAATTGGTCAAGATCCAAATACCAAAGATCCTGCAATTATTAAACAAGCTTATGAAGAGTTATTGAAATTACGTCCAAACGTACTTTCTTTCAATTCTGATAACCCTGCAAACTCTTTCATCTCTGGTGAAGTAGAATTAGGTCAGTTATGGAATGGTTCTGTACGTATCGCGAAAAAAGAACAAGCGCCATTAAATATGGTGTTCCCAAAAGAAGGTCCTGTTCTTTGGGTTGATACTTTAGCGATTCCTAAAACTTCTAAAAACCCAGATGGTGCACACAAGTTAATTAACTACTTATTAGGTGCAAAAGCAGCGGAAAAATTGACTTTAGCGATCGGTTACCCAACCGCTAACCTAGAAGCGAAAAAAGTACTTCCAAAAGAAATCACTGAAGATCCATCTATCTATCCACCAGCAGAAATCCTTCAAAAAAGCTACTGGCAAGATGATGTAGGTGATGCGATTCAATATTATGAACAGTATTACCAAGAGTTAAAAGCAGCAAAATAATGCGCTTTTAAGTAATAATCAAAAGAGCGGTCAAATTGACCGCTCTTTTTTACATTTAATGTGTAGAAAAACTATTTATAGCGTTTTTTTGATGCGTTTTTATCTTGTTCATGTAAACGTTCAAGCTTTTCTTTAATTTGAATTTCCATCCCTCGATTAGTTGGGAAATAATACTGGGTATCTTTCAGTTCCGGTGGAAAGTAATTTTCTCCTGCAGCATAAGCATTTGGCTCATCATGTGCATAGCGATATTCAGCGCCATAGCCTAATTCTTTCATTAAAGCCGTTGGCGCATTACGTAAATGAGGTGGCACATCAAAATCAGGAAACGCTTTCGCATGCTGTTTGGCAGCATTAAATGCTTTATAAACCGCATTACTCTTCGGTGCTACAGCTAAATAAATAATAGCTTGAGCAATGGCTCGCTCTCCTTCATAAGCCCCCACTCTCGTAAAACAGTCCCAAGCTGCGAGAGCCACTTGCATTGCGCGAGGATCAGCATTGCCTACATCTTCTGAGGCAATCGCTAATAAACGTCTTGCAACATAAAGAGGATCGCCCCCTGCAGTGATAATTCGTGCATACCAATAAAGTGCAGCATCGGCTGCTGAGCCACGAATGGATTTATGTAAAGCAGAAATCAAATCATAAAAACGATCGCCTTGCTTGTCAAAACGCGCTTGTCGTTCACCTAATACTTCTTTCAACAAAGTGCGGTCTAATTTTTTGCCGTTTTCTGTTTCAGGAGCCATGTCCACCATCAATTCAAGGCAGTTTAAAGCCAGGCGCGCATCACCATTCACATATTCGGCTAATACCTGTAGCAAATTCTCTTCTAAAACTAACCGCTCTTTACCTAATCCTCGCTCAGGATCAGAAATCGCTTGTTGTAGAACTTGTTCGATTTCAGCAACTGTCAATGACTTAAGAAGATAAACTCTCGCACGAGAAAGTAAGGCATTATTTAATTCAAAGGAAGGATTTTCCGTTGTCGCTCCAATAAAAATAATCGTACCATCTTCAATATGTGGCAAAAACGCATCTTGTTGGCTTTTGTTAAAGCGATGCACTTCATCCACAAATAAAATCGTTTGGCGATCTGCAAGTCGATTTTGTTTCGCTCGCTCAATTGATTCTCGAATTTCTTTCACGCCGCTTGTTACCGCGGAAATTCGTTCAACTTCTGCATTGATACGATGAGCAATAATTTCCGCTAGTGTTGTTTTACCTGTGCCCGGCGGCCCCCACAGAATCATAGAATGAACATGCCCTGCTTGAATTGCTTTACGAAGCGGCTTTCCTTCCCCAATTAAATGCGTCTGCCCATAATATTGTTCCAAATTAGTTGGGCGCATACGAGCAGCTAAAGGGCGAAAGTCATTTTCAGCAAAATCAAAATTAAGATTAGACATATTCTTTCCTTAATAAGCAAAAGGTGTGAAGATTATCATTCACACCTTATGGATTATTTTTTACCTTTACGTTGGTCATCCAATTCCACGCCTTTTGGTACGCTAAATTGGAATAAGCTATCAGCTAGTGTTTGATTTGTAATGTTACGCAACACATAAAGATTGGTTTGACCATCTTTTTCTGTGGTGCTGAAATTTTTTAACACACCATTTGTATCTACACGAATATCAAATTGTTTAATATTGCTATTTTTCGCCTTCGGTTTTAACACAAACGTATCCGCATTCTGCGTTACTGAATACTGATTCCAGTGGCTTTTATCGTTACTGGTTAAAAGGACGAAAGGGGTATTATTTATCGCATCCTTCACCCATTGAGCAGTAACTTGTTGCACGAATGGATCGTAATACCAAAGGGTTTTACCATCTGCAATAATTTGTGTTTCTTGCGGTGATTTGGTATCCATACGGAAAAGATTTGGACGTTTAATTTGAAGTTTTCCACTTCCTTGTTGAACGTTTTTACCGCCAGCAGACGTCACAGTTTGTGAGAAATCAGCACTTAATACCGTCACTTGATTTAAGCGATTTTGCAGCTCATCTGCAGCATCTGCAAAAGCAAAGTTGCTTGCACTTAAAAGTGCGGTAAGTGCGGTCATTTTTAATAATGTTTTTTTCATTCTACTTTCCTTTTTGTAAAGTGAAACTTAAGAGAATTAATATTCGGAACGTCGAGCTAAAATTTCTCGTTTTCCATTTTTCATTGGGCCTAAAATACCTTGTTCTTCGAGCTGATCCATAATTCGAGCCGCTCGGTTAAACCCAACACTAAATTTACGTTGAACATAAGAAGTCGATGTATTGCCTGTGCTTAGTACAAACTCAACGACTTCATCAAATAATGCATCAAGATCGCCACTGCTTGCCGTTGATTTTTCACTAGAGTCTTCATCATCCGCGCCGTCTAAAATGCCATCAATATAATTTGGTTTACCACGTGCACGCCAATCATCTGCCACACGCGCCACCTCGTCATCACTCATGAAGGCGCCATGTACCCGAACGAGATCAGAAGAACCTTGACCTGAATATAACATGTCACCACGGCCCAATAAAGCTTCGGCACCGCCTTGATCCAGGATCGTTCTAGAGTCAATTTTACTTGCTACAGTAAAGGCGATACGGCTTGGAATGTTAGCCTTAATCAATCCAGTAATCACATCCACTGATGGGCGTTGTGTGGCTAAAATCAAGTGAATACCAATTGCACGAGCTTTTTGTGCTAAGCGTGCAATTAACTCTTCAATTTGTTTACCTGCAACCATCATTAAGTCTGCAAACTCATCAACGATCACGACAATATAACTCAATTTTTCTAACGGAGGCGGCATCTTATCCATTGTATCGCCAGGCTTCCAAATTGGGTTTGGAATTGGCATATTGAGTTTTTCATATTCTTCAATTTTTTCGTTATACCCTTCAATGTTACGCACACGTAAGGCTGACAATAATTGATAGCGGCGTTCCATTTCTTCTACGCACCAACGCAGTGCATTTGCCGCTTTTTTCATATCCGTCACTACTGGGGTAAGCAAGTGCGGGATATCGTTATAAATAGAAAGCTCAACCACTTTCGGGTCAATCATAATAAATTTCACTTCGTCCGGTGTCACACGGAAAAGTAAACTTAAAATCATGGTATTCACACCAACAGATTTACCAGAGCCTGTTGAACCCGCAACAAGTAAGTGAGGCATTTTAGCCAAATCAACTACAACAGGTTTTCCGCTGATATCTTTCCCCAAAGCCATTGAAAGCAATGATGTTGATGAACGGAATTCATTACTATCCAGCACATCACGCAATGGCACTATTTGACGGTGTGCATTTGGCGTTTCAATACCAATATAAGGTTTGCCTGGAATCACTTCCGCCACACGGATCGCACGGAACATCAACGCACGTGCTAAATCGGTATCAATACTGGTTACTTTTGATGCTTTTACACCCGGTTGTAATTCAAGCTCATAACGAGTCACCACTGGGCCAACTAACACATCTTGTACCGTTGCTTTGACATTAAAATTCTTTAATTGTTGTTCTATGCGTGCGGATGTGTCTAAAATTTCTTCACGCGTAATGTCTTGAGCCTGTGTAGGACGATGCTCAAGTAAATCTAAACTTGGTAATGGTGTCGTTGGTTTTTCACGTTTATTCGTTGGTTGTTGAAATGCTGGGTGAATAAGCGTATCAGGATACGGCTTATAGGTTGTTTCAGTTGCATTCTCAATATGAATTTCACGCTCTTTAACTGGTGAAACTGTCGGCTCATTCAAGATCACTTTTAATGCATCTTCAGCATTTGAGGCTTTTGCTCGCACTTCCATTTCTTGCATACGCGCTTGCTCTTGTGCAGCAAACTGACGCGCTAATTCATCTTCTAAACCATCATTTTCTGATTCTAAAGGTTCATCATACGTTGGATAAAGTGCGGTTGTATTTTCAGGTGTTTTAAGTGACACTTTTGGCATCACATTTTCTTCAAAAATGTCATCTGACTCATCCACACTTTGATGATTCACTTGCGGATTTTTCCATGTAGCTGAAAAATCTTCTTTTGTCGGTAATTCAACGGAAGAATTGGCAGAGATAGACACATTCGGTAAATTGTCAGATTCAACCGTGAAACCTTTAAACTTATCTTCTAATTTTTCAACATCTGCAGGCTCTGAAACACTCGGTGAGGATAGTCCACTGATATTAATCAGTTGTTCTGGCTTAACAAAGGTATTTTCAGACACTTCCTCTTTTTTATCTTCTGCTGATTCTGTTTCCAATTGAGAATCAGAAAAAGCGAGTTGTTGAGGAGCCTCAATCACAATTTGTTCAAGATCATCTACAGAAGTATGCTCTGCATGCTCCTCTTCTGCCGGCTGATTTTTCATGGTTAGCCAATGGTAGAATTTCACAATTAAACGAATTAATGATGCACCAGAACAGAAAATAAAGCCTACAACTGCGCAGATAAAGCCCACTAAAATACAGCCAAACTTACCGAGCGTAGGATATAAATTTACCACTAAGCTACCACCAAATACGCCGCCAGCTAAATAGTAGTTCGTATTTGAAAGCAACAAGGTTGCCATAATAGTTAAGCCAACGATGAGGGCTATAAAGCCAAAGGAACGTAATGCAATGCGGGTGGCCGAGAGAGAATGAACCGCTTTGGTTTTCAGTAAATAAATCGGTACGATGAAAATGACAAACGGAATGAGGTGACCTACATAACCAAGGAAAACAAAAAACGCATCAACTAGCCAAGCACCAAAAGCACCGGCTTTATTGATGGTTTCAGTTTGAAAACTTGCTGTAGACCAAGAGTTATCTAATGGCGTATAGCTTGACCATGCCACGATTAAATATAAACCTAAAAGTGCGGTCAATCCGAGTAATAATTCTGCTAAATATTGTTTCGGTGTAAATCGTTTTGTAATTCGCTTAATCATTTTTATTTTAGTACGAGATAATTAGTTTGTTTCACTTCTTCCATGACGACATAAGTTCGGGTGTCATTCACACCGGGTAAGCGCAATAATGTGGTACCTAATAATTTTCGATATGCCGCCATATCTGCTACACGTGTTTTGAGTAAATAATCGAAATCACCTGATACCAAATGACATTCGAGAATTTCATCAAGTGCTTGAATCGCGGCATTAAACTCTTCGAAAACATCCGGTTTACCACGCACAAGAGTGATTTCAACGATCACCAATAAAGGGGCATCCAGTAATTCAGGATTTAGTAGTGCACGATAGCCCATAATTACACCTTGTTTTTCTAGGCGTTTTACCCTTTCTAAACAAGGCGTTGGCGATAACCCCACTTTCTTTGATAAATCGATATTAGAGATTTTACCGTTGCGTTGTAATTCATTTAAGATTTTGATATCAATGCTATCCAACGCTTTATTTAATTTCTTTTCCATAACCTTTCCTTATGTACGGCGCATATTCTATCTAATTTATCAAAAACTTTCAGTAATCAGACAACAATAGGACAACGTTTTTTTAGAAATTATCCAAAATGGCAAGTGCATCAGCGAGTTTTTTCACCGTAAAAACTTCCATATTTTCGACCGCACTTTTCGGCTTATTGGCGAAAGGCACAATCGCACGTTTAAATCCATGTTTTGCCGCTTCACTAATACGTTCTTGACCACTGGTCACCGGGCGAATTTCACCCGCTAACCCTACTTCACCAAAGACAACTAAATCTTGTGGTAACGGGCGATTACGGAAACTCGAAATTAATGCGAGTAATAACGCAAGATCTGCCCCGGTTTCCCCGACTTTTACACCGCCAACGACATTCACAAAAACATCTTGATCCGACATTTGTAATCCACCATGGCGATGCAATACCGCAAGCAATAAGGCTAAACGATTTTGCTCTAACCCCACCGCCACACGACGCGGATTTGCAAGCATGGAATGATCCACCAAGGCTTGAATTTCCACTAAAAGCGGACGAGTGCCTTCCCAAAGTACCATGACCGAACTACCTGGTGTTTGTTCATCGCCTCGACTTAAGAAAATTGCTGATGGATTTTTCACCTCGCGCAAACCTTGCTCAGTCATACCAAATACACCCAGCTCATTCACCGCACCAAAACGGTTTTTGTGGCTACGTAACGTACGGAAACGGGAATCTGCCTCCCCTTCTAACAATAAAGAACAGTCAATGGCATGTTCCAATACTTTTGGACCGGCAAGGGTGCCATCTTTCGTGACGTGTCCAACCATAATGATAGCGACCTGTCGAGTTTTCGCATAACGAGTAAGGAAAGAGGCACATTCACGCACTTGTGCCACACTTCCTGGAGAAGATTGAATATCCGAAAGATGCATAACCTGGATCGAGTCTACTACAATAATTTGAGGTTTCAGCTGATCCGCCAGATTACAAATTTGCTCAACCGATGTTTCAGATAACATATTTAATTTATCTGTCGGCAGATTCAAGCGATTAGCTCGCATGGCGACTTGTTGAAGTGACTCTTCCCCTGTCACATAAAGTGCGGTCATATTTTTCGCTAATCCGCACATTACTTGAAGTAACAAGGTACTTTTACCCGCACCAGGATGCCCACCAATTAAAATAGCACTCCCTGGCACGATCCCGCCACCTAGCACGCGATCTAATTCTTTAAATCCACTGGTGAAACGCGGTGTTTCTTGCAAACTAATTTCAGAAAGCGTTTGGATTTTTGCGCGAGTTTCTCCTGCATACCCACTAAAACGATCATTTTTTGTGGAATTTGAGGCTGAAATTAACCGCACTTCACTAATCGTATTCCACGCTTTACAGGCAGAACATTGCCCTTGCCATCGCGAAAATTCAGCGCCACAATCATTACATACATAAGCGGTTTTAGGAGCTTTTGCCATTTTTACTATCCTTTAGAGAACCCGTTTTACGCCATCAACATCATTAAGCCAAGCATTCTTTCAAAATACGCACGACTCTTTAGTAATACTTTTAACTTCTCAATGGTTTGAGCATTATCTTTTGTTTCACTATGAAAGGTAATCAAGCGTTTTATTTCATTAAGGAAAAATTGATTACTTGCTAATAACTCAGCTGATTGACTTCCTTCCAGTTTTTCAAACAAGGTTTTGTTGTCATCATAATAATGATAAAGATTGAAAAATGCGCCCACACGTTCAACGGTTTTCATAAAATCGAAAGCAAACACATCTGTTGGGAATGAAAGCGTTTCTTCAATTAATTGCTGTTCCATTTTCATGACAGCACTTAATTTCTGGCGAGAATCTACCGCACTTCCCTCTCTTTCCTCTTTTAAGAAATCACGCCATTTATTTAACCAATCAATCAGCAGTGGTTTGCTACCTAATTGATAGCCTCGTTTTGCTTTGCTTGCTGAACTAAAATAAACATCCTGTTCAAAAGGTAAAAGTGAGACAAAATGGAAAAGATCTGAAACGAGCCCTTCTTTTAATTCGAATTCAATTTCACAAATAGGCTGTGGTTTTTCCCCTGATAAAATTTTCCCTTGATCAAAAGCTACTTCAATTTTTGATGCTCCAAACGCAATTAACCAAAAAGTGCGGTTAAAATCTGTTGAGAAAATCGGTTGCAATGTAGCGGAAGGCAAATTTTCAAATGGATACAATGACGTTAATTGTGCTGTTGTAGGTACTGAATTATCAGGTATAGATAAATTGTATTCTGGACGGCTATGCAATCCGCCAACCACTTTTCCGTCTGTTTTTAAAGTAAGGGTAAAATCATTATTTTCCTGACGGACACGCAATCCCATTTTTTGTTTAGCCAAAAAATGATCGGGATAATCGAAATAGGTATTTCCTAAGAAGACAGTATTTTGTTCTAAGATTTTGAATTGATTGAGATGTGTTTTTAAGGTATCGAAAGCATCAGAGGTAACTGCAAGCTTTAATTCAACTTCATTACTCATTTTATTTTTCCTTATTATTTTTAACTGTTCAAATATACAGATAATTTTATACAAATCAAGATCTTTTTCGTGTATTTCCTTATAAAATCAGGTAATATGCAACCGAAATTTTAACCCTTGTTATGGAGTAAAACACCTATGGCAATGAATAATATTCTCGGATTATTTGCCCATTCTCCTTTAAAACCACTGCAGAAACATTCTGACAAAGTGACTGAATGTTGTGATTTATTAATTCCATTCTTCCAACATACCTTTGTAAAACAATGGGATGATGCGGAAAAAACACGCCTAGATATTTCTCAATGTGAACGTGAAGCAGATAGTTTAAAACGCGAAATCCGTTTGAAATTGCCTCGCGGTTTATTTTTACCTATTGATCGTACCGATTTACTTGAGTTAGTCACCCAACAAGACAAATTAGCTAACTATGCTAAAGATATTGCGGGTCGTATGATTGGTCGCCAGTTTGGTATTCCTGAAGAAATGCAGGAAGAATTTTTGCACTATGTGAAACGTAGTTTAGATTCTATTCATCAAGCTCATTTAGTGATTGAAGAAATGGATAAACTACTTGAAACCGGTTTTAAAGGCCGTGAATTAAAGTTAGTGAACCATATGATTCAAGAGCTAGACAGCATTGAAGACGATACGGATCAAATGCAAATTAAATTGCGTAAAATGCTCTACACGATTGAAAGTCGTTATAACCCTATTGATGTGATGTTCTTATATAAAATCATCGAATGGGTAGGCGTATTAGCTGATCAAGCTCAACGTGTTGGATCTCGCATTGAATTGATGCTAGCCCGTTCCTAATTTTGACGACATTAACTACAACATAGGAAATCACTATGGAAATTATTAATGCATACGGTACGTGGTTAGTTTTAATTACCGCGGCATTCGGTTTTTTTATGGCATTTGGTATTGGTGCCAACGACGTATCAAACTCAATGGGTACCTCAGTTGGTTCAGGTACCATTACAGCCAAACAAGCGATCATTATTGCCCTCATTTTTGAATCTGCTGGGGCTTATTTAGCCGGCGGTGAAGTAACTGAAACCATCAAAAGTGGTGTAATCGATCCTACTCAATTTGTCGATATGCCAGATGTATTGGCATTAGGGATGCTTTCTGCTCTCTTTGCATCAGGTGCTTGGTTGTTTATCGCCACCAAAATGGGCTGGCCTGTTTCTGGTACTCATACCATCATCGGGGCTTTAATTGGTTTTGCTTGTATTACGATTGGCCCAAGTTCTGTTGACTGGTCTACTATCGGTGGGATCGTTGGAAGTTGGTTTATCACCCCTGTGATTGCTGGGCTTTTAGCTTATACCATCTTTGCAAGTATCCAGAAACTCATTTTCGATACCGAAGAACCGCTGAAAAACGCACAAAAATACGGTCCTTACTACATGGCGATTACCGTATTCGTACTTTGTATCGTTACCATGGCGAAAGGGTTAAAACACGTTGGTTTAAATCTTTCCAACAATGAAACACTCGTTATTTCATTGCTTATCAGTGTTGTTGGTATGATTTTCTGCCATTTCTACTTCCGCAGCAAAGCATTTACTGCAAAAGCAAGAAAAGGATCGTTCGGCTCAGTAGAAAAGATTTTTAGTATCTTAATGCTTTTAACGGCTTGTGCGATGGCATTCGCACATGGGTCTAATGACGTAGCTAACGCAATTGGTCCGCTTTCTTCTGTAGTATCAATCGTGCAAAATGGCGGGAAAATCCTCAGTGGTGGTGATTTAGCTTGGTGGATTCTACCTTTAGGTGCGTTAGGTATCGCCGTTGGTCTTATCGCAATGGGACAAAAAGTGATGGCAACCGTAGGATCAGGTATTACTGATTTAACCCCTAGCCGTGGTTTTGCTGCACAATTTGCAACTGCGATGACTGTTGTTGTGGCATCAGGTACGGGTTTACCTATCTCCACTACGCAAACTCTAGTGGGCGCAATCTTAGGTATCGGTTTCGCCCGTGGTATTGCAGCGCTTAACTTAACGGTTATCCGTAACATCATTAGTTCATGGGTTGTGACGTTACCTGCTGGTGCATTCTTTGCGATTGTGATTTTCTACATCCTTCGCGCGATTTTCCACTAGTATAATTATTAAAAGTGCGGTTATTTTTCATTTCATTTTCCAACCGCACTTTCTTCATGAATCTAGGAAGTATTATGTCAAAAGTGAGCAAACTTTTATTTTCTTGTGTTCTATTGGGCTCAACCATTGGAACTGTACAGGCTGAAACGCAATATGTGACAGAAAATCTGAATACATATTTACGCCGTGGTGCAGGTGATCAATTTAAGATCGCAGGTGCTATCCAATCTGGCGAAGCGGTAACCGTCTTGGAACAACAAGGAAAATACACCCTGATTCGTGATAATAAAAATCGCGAAGCTTGGATTTTAACCTCTGAACTAAGTACTACACCAAGTAGCCGTGAAGAAAATCCAAAATTAAAAGCACAGGTACAAGAATTAACGTTAAAACTGAATCGCGTCGATTCAGATTGGCAACAACGTACAAACGAAATTCAACGCCGTAGTAAACAAGCTGAACAACAAAGCAGCGAATTGCTTGAGCAAAATTCACAACTTAAACGTGAATTAGAAATGACGAAAAATAAAAATCGTGATCTAGAAGCGATGCTTGATGCTAATAAACGCGAAATTGCAATTCAATGGTTTATTTATGGTGGTTCTGTGTTAGGCGTAGGTTTGTTAATCGGTCTTGTATTACCTCACATTTTACCAAGACGTAAACGCCGTGATAGCTGGTAATGATTCATCGTTGAGGTAGGCATTTGCCTACCTTTTCTTTACATTTTGACGGGAGAGCAAAATGGACATTTATCTTGTCGGCGGTGCAGTACGTGATCAACTTTTAGGTTTGCCGATTAAAGATCGTGACTGGGTTGTCGTGGGCGCTACACCAGAAATGTTGTTAGCTCAAGGTTACCAACAAGTTGGCAAAGACTTCCCCGTTTTTCTCAATCCTGAAAACCATGAAGAATATGCACTTGCTCGTACAGAACGAAAATCAGGTAAAGGTTACACCGGATTTATTTGTGATTTTTCAGATGAGATTACGCTTGAACAAGATTTAATTCGCCGAGATCTTACTATCAATGCTATTGCCCAAGACAAAGATGGCAAGTTGCACGACCCTTATCATGGTGTAGAGGATATTCATCAACGTATTTTACGTCATATTTCACCTGCTTTTGCTGAAGATCCACTGCGTGTATTACGTGTCGCACGCTTCGCTGCTCGCTTTCATCATTTAGGTTTCTCAATTGCCAAAGAAACCCTTAAATTAATGGCTGAACTCACAGAACAAGGCGAACTTACGCACTTAACTGCTGAACGTGTTTGGATGGAAACAGAAAAAGCATTAAATGAGCCGCATCCTGAAATTTATTTTGAAACGCTGCATCAAGTTGGTGCGCTCAAAGTGCTCTTCCCTGAAATTGCCGCCTTAGATGGTGTACCGAATCCAGCCAAATATCATCCTGAAATTGACAGCTTTATTCATACCATGCTCGTATTGCAACAAGCGGTTAAATTCACAGAAAATACCAATTTGAATAAAAGTGTGGTTCGTTTTGCAGCGATTTGTCATGATCTTGGAAAAGCCCTTACACCAAAAGAAATGTGGCCAAGTCATCATGGTCATGAAAAAGCGGGTATTAAACCAACTCGCTCATTATGCAAACGCCTTAGAGTGCCTAATTATATTCAAGAATTAGCCGAATTAACTTGTGAATATCACACGCATGTGCATAAAGCCTTAGAGCTTCGTCCTGAAACAGTGGTGAAACTCTTTAATACGTTTGATGTTTGGCGTAAACCTCAGCGCTTCAAAGAATTTCTATTAGTATGTTTATCTGATACTCGCGGACGAACTGGCTTTGAAAATAAAGAATACCCACAAATTGATTATCTCAAAGCGCTTTATCAAGCTGCCCTTGCTGTTGATGTACAGCAAGTCATTGCAGATGGGTTTGAAAAACAAGGCATTCGAGATGAATTAACGCGTCGAAGAATTGCGGCGGTAAAAGCTGAGAAAACATGCTTAAATGCTTAATCCAGCTTTACTAAAAGTAAACTAACCCTTACAATATGTGCAATTTTTTAGTAAATATTTTGTTATGAAATTATTAAAATCTCTTCTAGCACCTGTATTTGCAAGTGTGATCTTATCTGCTTGTACTCTTGATGCAGAGCGCCCAACCGATGTTCAACATATCGATAAAAACGATATTACGTGGCAACAACACCTCAAAAAAATCAAACAAATTCAATCTTATAGCACCAAAGGACAAATTGGTTACATCAGTCCACAAGAGCGTTTTTCGAGTCGCTTTGAATGGCAATATCAAAACCCGAAAGCCTATAAGTTAAAACTTTATTCTCTGATTAGCAAAACAACGCTAACTATGGAAATGCATCCAAACGGTATGACGATTTCAGATAATAAAGGCAACCAACAATCTGATAAAAATGCCAAATTATTGTTACGCGAAATCATCGGAATGGATGTGCCATTAGAGCATCTATCTTATTGGCTAAAAGGTCAGCCAGCTGATAATGCCGATTACCAAGTTGGAACGAATCACCTTTTATCCGAATTTAGCTACCCGCTTGATGGTTCGATGTGGACAGCCGATTACTTAAGTTATCATGCAGATAATTCGATGCCTGAAAATATTCTATTAAAGAATAAAAGTACATCGCAAACCCTAAAAATTCGTGTGGATGAATGGGCGTTCTAATGAAAACACATCACTTTTCAACCGCACTTTCAACTTCTCTTGGAAAGCCTAACCGCTTTCCAAGCCCCGCAAAACTCAATTTATTTCTCTATATAAACGGTAAACTGCCAAACGGCTACCACGAATTACAAACGCTTTTCCAATTTCTTGATTTTGGCGATTGGCTCACCATTGATATTTGCCAAGATAAACAAATCCACATCACACCAGAAATTCCTGGCTTACCTCTAGAACAAAATTTAATCTATCGTGCAGCGACATTACTACAAGAAAAAACAGCCTGTACGCTCGGTGCATCCATTCATTTAGATAAAATTCTGCCAATGGGCGGTGGTATTGGTGGCGGTTCATCCAATGCAGCAACGACTCTCCTTGCTTTAAACTATTTATGGCAAACCCATTTATCCATTGATGAACTTGCTAAGCTTGGATTAAAACTCGGGGCTGATGTGCCTATCTTTGTTCATGGCCAAGCCGCTTTTGCAGAAGGTGTAGGTGAAAAAATTCAATACTGCGAACCACAAGAAAAATATTATGTGGTACTAAAACCTGAAACTGCAATTTCTACTGCAGTGGTCTTTAGTGATCCCGATTTGCCTCGCAATACAGAAAAAAGATCCCTTGCCGAACTTTTGAATCAACCGTTTGCAAACGATTGCGAAAAAGTCGTGCGAACTCAATATCCTGAAGTTGAAAAAGCCCTACTATGGTTGCTACAATATGCACCAGCCAGATTAACCGGAACCGGGGCTTGCGTTTTTGCTGAATTTGATGATGAAAAATCAGCACAAGCTGTTTTCCAACAAAAACCGAAGGAATTTTTCGGCTTTGTTGCTAAAGGATTAAACGTTTCACCATTACATGTGATGTTGAAACAACTCTCGACCAACCAATCTATCTACACTCAACCTGAGGTTATATAAAATGCCAGACATTAAACTCTTTGCTGGAAATGCTACGCCTGAGCTAGCGAAAAAGATTTCTGAACGTCTTTACATTTCATTAGGCGATGCCACTGTTGGACGCTTTAGCGATGGTGAAATCCAAGTGCAAATTAATGAAAATGTGCGTGGTGCAGACGTGTTTATTATTCAATCTACTTGTGCACCAACGAATGACAACCTGATGGAATTGATTGTAATGGTTGATGCTTTACGTCGTGCATCTGCCGGTCGTATTACTGCCGTTGTTCCTTATTTTGGTTATGCTCGTCAAGATCGTCGTGTGCGTTCTGCTCGTGTTCCAATCACGGCAAAAGTGGTGGCAGATTTACTTTCAACTGTCGGAATTGACCGCTTATTAACTTGTGACTTACATGCAGAGCAAATCCAAGGTTTCTTTGATGTACCTGTTGATAACGTATTCGGTTCACCAGTTTTACTTGATGACATCTTGAAGAAAACGGATCTTGTCAATCCTATCGTTGTTTCTCCGGATATCGGTGGTGTTGTTCGTGCTCGTGCAGTAGCAAAATTATTAAATGATACAGAGATGGCGATTATCGACAAACGTCGTCCACGTGCAAACGTATCACAAGTTATGCATATTATCGGGGATGTTGCAGATCGTGATTGTATCCTTGTGGATGATATGATTGATACAGGTGGTACATTATGTAAAGCGGCTGAAGCATTAAAAGAACGCGGTGCAAAACGCGTATTTGCTTACGCAACTCACGCCGTTTTCTCTGGTGCAGCAGCACAACACTTAGCGAGCGATGCCATTGATGAAATCGTGGTAACGGATACTGTTCCACTTTCACCTGAAATGAAAGCACTTGGTAAAGTACGCGTGCTGACTCTTTCAACTATGCTTGCTGAAGCAATTCGTCGTATCAGCAATGAAGAATCTATTTCAGCAATGTTTGAATAATTCTTTCGCTTAGCATTCATTTTTAAAGTGCGGTCAGAAAATCCAGTGTTTTTTGACCGCACTTTTTTATGCTGAGACTAAAAATAAGGCAAAAAAAAGTGCCCCACTGGGGCACTACTCGGAAAGCAAAATAGATGTCGGCTATTTAAAAATAGCACTTGTTTTTAGTGATTTAAGAATACGGCAAAGTCATTTATATTGCAAATAGCAATGTTCAAATTTGTGAGCTAAATCACGCTTTTTCTTCACTTTTTTATGTTTAATCGTTTTCGTATAAAAAAAGAGGAGCATACAGCTCCTCTTCTCTAGAAATAGAATTAAATTAACCGTTAATAAATTTTTCGCCTAATTCAATATCTGCACGCAATGTTGGTAACATTGCTTCTAAAGCGTCTTGTTCAAATTTGCTTAAGGTACCGATTGGTAAAATTTCTTCTACACCTTCTTTACCTAAACGTACTGGTTGAGCGAAGAAACGTGCGTATTTACCATCACCTTCTACATAAGTACATTCAACCACAGTTTCGCCACTTAAGCCTTTCACTAATGAACGCGCAAAACGTGCTGCAGCTTGAGCCATAGAAAGTGTCGCAGAACCGCCACCTGCTTTTGCTTCAACCACTTCAGTACCTGCATTTTGGATACGTTTTGTTAATGGTGCAATTTCCTCTTCTTTCCACTCAGCATATTGAACTTGTGAAAGTAATGGAAGAATCGTCACACCTGAGTGACCGCCAATTACCGGTACGCTTGTACGAGAAACATTTAAGCCTTTTAATTCAGAAACGAATGTTTCAGAACGTAATACGTCTAAAGTAGTGACACCGAATAATTTACGTTTGTCGTAAACACCTGCTTTTTTCAACACTTCTGCCGCAATCGCAACAGTCGTATTCACAGGGTTGGTGATAATACCTACACACGCTTTTGGACAAGTTTTTGCAACATGTTCAATTAAGTTACGCACGATCCCAGCATTGATGTTGAAAAGATCTGAACGATCCATACCCGGTTTACGTGCTACCCCTGCAGAAATTAAAACGACATCAGCACCTTTAAGTGCTGGTGTTGGATCTTCTCCCGCAAAACCTTCTACTTTCACCGCTGTTGGAATATGACTCACATCTTTAGCCACACCGGGGGTCACTGGTGCAATATCATACAGTGATAATTCACTTTCAGCGGGTAATTGTAATTTAAGTAATAAGGCTAATGCTTGACCAATACCGCCTGCTGCGCCTAATACTGCAACTTTCATAAAATACTCCTCATGTATTAATTAATCCTAACTAGGTAGAATTTTAAAGTCTTAGTCATTAAATTACAAACAGAGAAATTCAATAATGCGATCTAGCTCAAACTTTTCAAACTGTAAATTTATTTTAATTGCTTAAAATGAATTTTTATGCAATTCTTATGCAAATTCCCCTATATGAGAATAACTATGTCAGATCAATTAACAAAAGCATTTAAAGAACTCCTCCATCAAGAACGATTTGCTTCTCAGAGTGAAATTGTTGACGCCTTAAAAAACCAAGGATTTCAAAGCATTAATCAGTCTAAAGTTTCACGCATGCTAAGTAAATTTGGTGCGGTTCGTGCGAGAAATACGAAAATGGAAATGGTGTATTGCTTACCAAGCGAATTAAGTGTACCCGCCACCAGCAGTCCATTAAAAAATTTGGTTTTGGATATTGATCACAATGATTTCGTTATCGTCATTAAAACCTCTCCAGGTGCCGCGCAGTTGATTGCCCGCTTATTGGATTCCATTGGTAAACCCGAAGGTATTTTAGGCACGATTGCAGGAGATGACACCATTTTTGTGACACCAACAAAAGACACAACAATCAAATCGCTTTTAGGACAAATTCAAACGCTCTTTGAAAGCAATCTATAATGAATATCTTAGTAACCGGTGGAACGGGATTTGTTGGTAAACCCTTAGTTAAGGCGCTACTTTCACGTGGCGATAGCGTTACCGTATTAACTCGCTCGATTGAAAAAGCCCACACTATTTTTCCTGAAAAAACACCACAATTTTTGACCGCACTTTCAACACTCAAAGATTTGAATAACTTTGATGCGGTCATTAATCTTGCCGGTGAACCAATCTTCGATAAAAAATGGACAGCCCAACAAAAAGAGAAACTTCGTCACAGTCGCATTGATTTAACACAACAGCTTGTTCAACTTATTAATCAAAGTGAATATCCCCCAGTCTTGATTTCAGGTTCTGCAACGGGAATTTATGGAGACGGTGGCGAAGACCTAATTACTGAAGAGACAAATCCAAGTAGTCAATTTACTGCACAGCTTTGTATTGATTGGGAAAATGCAGCAAAACAAGCTAACACAAGAGTCTGTTTAGTCAGAACGGGATTAGTGCTTTCTCTAAAAGGCGGGGCTTTTGCAAAAATCCTTCCGCTCTATCGCTTCGGATTAGGCGGCAAATTAGGGAATGGCGAGCAATATTGGAGTTGGATCGCATTAGAGGATATGGTAAAAGGACTTCTCTTCTTACTTGACCATAATGATTGTGAAGGTGTATTTAATTTTACTGCGCCACATCCTGTTAAAAACAAAACATTCAACCAACTATTAGGTCAAGCACTACATCGACCTTGTTTTGCTCAAATACCTCAATTTTTACTCACTTCTCTTCTCGGTGAACGCGCTTGCATTCTATTAGACAGTCAGAATGCCTATCCAAAACATTTGTTAGATTGTGGGTTTACATTCCAATACTCTGAATTAAGGGATTACTTTCACAAAATACTTTAAAAATAATAAAGGCTGGTCAAAACCAGCCTTTATTATTTTCCATCGCCATTAAGCTAAATATTCTAAAAATTCCCCTACGGTGTGGAAGGATCCAAATACCAGCACAATGTCATTTTTATCTGCATTTTTAACCGCACTTTGCACACCTTCAACTACAGAATCTTCAGAAACACTTTTTGCTGATGGGTAAACTGATGTTAATTTTGCATTTAAGTCATCACCGGATTGACCACGGTAACCGCCTAATGTGACACAATACCATTGGTCAATAACGGAAGTAAGCTGGATAAACACCGACTCAGCATCTTTATCTTTTAACATTCCGCAAACGGCAATGATGCGACCTGATATTTGTGCCTTAAGTGCGGTCAATTTTTCGGCTAAATATTTTGCCGCATGAGGGTTATGCCCCACATCAATGATCACTTTTGGTAACTGTGAATAAGGGACATTCAAGCGTTCTGCCAGTTTTTCTAGCTGATTACCTTTCAATTGTTGGAAACGACCAACTAATTCTACTTCAATTAATGAACGTTTAATGGTATCTACAGAAATATCAAAAGGTAATTGCTCAACAGCCGCCAAAGCTGTTGCGGCATTAGCTAATGGAATTTGGCAAAACGGCAGATTTTCTAACCACACTTTGTTGCTCTGCCACATCCAAGTTTGCTCATTGGCTTTAAACGACCAATTAACATCTCGACGTGAAACGTGGCAATGCAATTTCTCCGCTTGTTCTAGCATAGGATGCGGAACATTGGGTTCGCCAATCACAATCGGTTTATTCGCACGAAAAATCCCCGCTTTTTCAAAGCTAATTTCTTCGCGAGTTGAACCTAGAAAATCCGTATGATCAATATCGATACTAGTGATAACGGCTAGATCATTATCGACAATATTGGTTGCGTCCAAACGCCCACCAAGCCCCACTTCTAAAATGACGACATCAAGCTTCGCTTGTTTAAATAAATGCAGCGCTGATAAGGTGCTAAATTCAAAATAAGTGAGAGACTGCGTTTTATGCTTTTCGATAAAATCAAAAGAAGCGGTATGCATTTCATCCGGCAAGTCTTGATTTTGAATACGAACACGCTCGTTATAACGCAATAAATGAGGTGAAGAATACACACCTACACGCAAGCCGTGATTTAACAAAATGGTTTCAAGCAAACGGCAAGTTGTTCCTTTACCATTTGTGCCCCCCACCGTGATCACATAGGGTGCGAGATTCAACAGATCCAATTCTTCTGCCACTGACTTAATACGCTCTAGTCCTAAATCAATCGCTTTGAAGTGACTGTTTTCCAAATAAGAAAGCCACTCAGCGAGTGGCGAAGTGGCTTTTAAATTCATTGCATTAGGCATTTTCAACAACTTCTACTTCAACAAAAGGTGAAGGTTGATTAGTGAGTTTGCTTAAAAGGTTTCCAAGGGTTGAACGCATTTCTGAACGTTTCACGATCATATCAATCGCCCCTTTCTCGAGTAAGAATTCACTACGTTGGAAACCTTCCGGTAATTTTTCACGTACAGTTTGTTCGATAACACGTGGGCCTGCAAAACCGATTAATGCTTTTGGTTCAGCAATGTTCACATCACCTAACATCGCAAAACTTGCAGAAACGCCACCTAATGTTGGATCCGTTAATACAGAAATAAACGGTACACCTTTTTCACGCATTTTCGCTAATACCGCACTGGTTTTCGCCATTTGCATGAGTGAGAAAAGGGCTTCTTGCATACGCGCACCGCCACTTGCAGAGAAACACACAAATGGGCAATTTAATTCCATTGCTTTTTCTGCCGCTTTTACAAATTTTGAACCCACAACAGAGCCCATTGAACCGCCCATGAAACTGAAGTTAGATGCGGCAACAACTACAGGCATATTGTAAAGGGTACCGGTCATTGTGATTAACGCATCTTTTTCACCGGTTTCTTTTTGTGCAGCAGTAATACGATCTTTATATTTTTTTAAATCTTTAAATTTAAGAATATCTTTTGGTTCTAAATCAGCCGATAATTCTTGGCTTGAACCTTCATCTAATAAGGCTAAAAGGCGCTCACGAGCATCAATACGCATATGATGACCGCATTTTGGACAAACATATAAATTACGTTTTACTTCTTCACCGTAAAGCACTTGTTCACAAGAGGTACATTTTGTCCAAACCCCTTCTGGTACGTTAGCTTTACGTGATGCAGAGGAAGAGGTTCCTTTGCTAAAAATTCTATCAATCCAGCTCATTTTTTACCTTTTTTATTAACTAGAAAAGTTTGCGTATTTAATCATAATTTAGCGAAATTTGCTAGTCAGATGAGATTATCTTCTAAAAACAATGGCCCTAAATTTTTCTGTGGAATCGCAAATTTTTCAGGGTAAATGACATTCACTAAATATAAGCCTTCAGGTTTCGCTGTTGGCGCGGCCAATTTACGATCTTTTTGCTCTAACAACCATTTCATCCACTCAACAGGTTGATTGCCTGCACCGACTTCAATCAAGCTTCCTACAATGTTACGCACCATGTGATGCACAAAGGCATTAGCTTGAATATCCACAATAATGTACTGCCCTTTTCGCACCACATTTAAATGATGCACATTTCGCCAAGGGGTATTTGATTGGCACTGCGCAGCACGGAAAGAAGAAAAATCATTTTCGCCCAATAAAAACTGCCCAGCTTGGTGCATTTTCTTTTCGTCCAAATCTAAATGGCAATGGGTAATTCCTTCCGGCAAAATGGCTGAACGCAATTTATTACAATACAAAATATAACGATAGCGACGCGCGGTTGCCGAGAAACGAGCATGAAATTCATCATCCACCACTTTTGCCCAACTCACTGAAATATCATCAGGCAAATTCGCATTGGTACCAAATGCCCAAGCTTTTTCAGGACGAACTGCTGTGGTTTCAAAATGCACGACTTGTCCTGTGCCATGTACTCCAGAGTCTGTTCTGCCCGCACAAAACACTTCAATTTTTTCATTTGCCACAAAAGATAACGCTTTTTCTAATTCTTCTTGCACACTGCGTACTTTCTCTTGTCGCTGCCAGCCACAATACTGTTTTCCGTTATATTCAATGCCTAAGGCTATCTTCATTGGAAAATACTCCTAAAACGATTTCAAATTTGACCGCACTTTGCCCGAAAAGAAAAAACACCAATAACTCATCATTATTGGTGTTCTTATCACAAGCTAAAAATTAAGCACGTTTGAAGTCAATGTGAACCAATTTTGGTTTGAATGGGTGACGTTGCATTGCTTGAACTTTCACTGCAACTTCTTTACCTTCAACCACTAAAGTGATTACATCGCTATAGAAAGAATCGTGAGCTTGTGCGTTGTTTAATTCATCGTGATTTAAGATGATTGAAACAGGTGCTTCGCTGCCACCATAAATGATTGCAGGGATTTGACCGTTATGACGCAGGCGGCGGCTCGCACCCTTACCTTGCGCTTGACGAACTTCAGCGTTAAATTTAAATGCCATTTTAATGTTCTCTTGATTAAAAGTTTAAAATAAAAAATTGCAGGCGACCCAGCAATTTTCCTAAATTTGCTCAAAGACAAACTTTGAGAGCGACGGATTATAAAATATTCAGCCCCACAATGCAAATTTACACAGCAATTTTTTTCTAGGCTTTTCAAGGCAAAGCGATTAAAATAAGCCCCAATTTTTAATTAATTTTAACTAACTGATTGTAAGTGGGTTTCAAATGGAATTTCTTATCAGCTTTTTTACCGATTACGGTTATTGGGCGGTGCTATTTGTTCTGATTATTTGTGGCTTTGGTGTACCCATTCCAGAAGATATCACGCTTGTCTCCGGCGGTGTAATCGCTGGCCTCTATCCTGAAAGCGTCAATTCCCACTTAATGTTAGTCGTGAGTATGATTGGTGTACTTGCCGGTGACTCAACCATGTACTGGCTAGGTCGCATTTACGGCACACGCATTTTACGTTTCCGACCAATGCGTAAAATCGTAACATTAGAACGCCTCAAAATGGTGCGTGAAAAATTTGCCCAATACGGCAACCGTGTTTTATTTGTGGCTCGTTTCCTTCCAGGATTACGCGCGCCAATTTACATGGTTTCAGGCATCACCCGCCGCGTAAGCTACACTCGCTTTGTGTTAATTGATTTCTGCGCTGCCATTATTTCCGTACCAATTTGGGTTTATCTTGGCGAATTTGGTGCAAGAAATTTAGACTGGCTCCATGAGCAAATCCAAAAAGGTCAGCTTGTGATTTATATCCTTGTTGGTACATTAGCGGTTTTCTTATTCTGGAAATGGAAAAAAGCAAAGAAGTCCAAAGCTAACTAATATCATACAATAAAAAGTGCGGTAAAAAACAACATCGTTTTCTACCGCACTTTTTTCATTCCAACTAAGCTTTAGCGGCTAAATACCGTTCCACTGTATCCACAATCGCTTGTGTTTGTGGATCGATTTCGATATTCACTAAATCACCAATTTGGCGTTTGCCGATTATAGTTCGGTGTAAAGTTTCAGGGATTAAATTCACGCAGAATTCATCGTCTTTTACTTCACCGATAGTAAGGCTGATGCCGTCAATGGCAATAAATCCTTTGGTGAGAATGTATTTCATCACGTCTTTATTCGGCAATTTAAACCAAACCTGACGATTGTTTTCGCTTTCGATAATTTGTGAAACGCTTGCAGTGCAATAAACGTGGCCAGATAAAATATGCCCTCCAATTTCTGCCCCCATTTGCATTGCACGTTCGATATTGACAAAATCCCCTGCTTTTAAGCTGCCGAGATTGGTGATGCGCAAGGTTTCTTGCATTAAGTCAAAGCTCACAAGATCATCATGAATGTCAGTCACGGTTAAGCACACACCGTTATTCGCCACTGATGCACCGATTTCTAAGCCTTCTCGCATTTCAGCTGGTAATTTTACGATCTGTGTTCTAAAATTATCACTGTCTTTAATTTCATGAATTTGGGCGATGCCCTGTACAATACCTGTAAACATTATTATTCCTTCATTAAAAATTTTTCCAATATTATAGCAAAATTTATGAATTCTCGTCTTTTTTCTCAATACCGTATTGATATTAAAAAACTTATCCGAATTGCGACACCTATCGGGCTTGCCCAATTGGCTCAAACTGGCATGGGCACTGTGGATGTAATTATGGCGGGGCGTGTGAGCTCGGCTGATGTAGGTGGTGTCGGTATTGGTGCTTCTATTTGGCTACCTTTGGTACTTTTCGGGCAAGGATTATTACTCGCCTTGCCACCAACAATTTCCTATTTAAATGGTTCTGGACAACGCCATCGCATTGCTCATCAAGTGAGACAAGGCCTTTGGATTTCATTTTTAGTGATGCTCCCCCTTGCACTCATCATCTATCATAATGATTTCATACTGCAGTTTATGAATATGGATGCCCACATGGCGGATGTGACGATGAATTATTTGCGTGCGATGGTGTGGGGCTTACCTGCCTATTTATTGCTGATTAATTTCCGCTGTTTGAATGATGGCATTGCCAAAACAAAACCGGCCATGGTGATTACCTTCTTGGGGTTAATGCTGAATATTCCGCTGAATTATATGTTTATTTACGGCAAATTTGGTGCGCCTGCGTTAGGTGGTGTCGGTTGTGGTGTGGCAACAGCTATTGTTAACTGGGCGATGGCGATCTTGATGATTACCTATTCTGCCAAAAACTATAATGAACGTAGTTTGAAAGTCTTTGAAAAGATTATCGAAAAGCCAGATATCAAAACACTGAAAAAATTGACCGCACTTGGCTTGCCTATTGCCATTGCGCTGTGCAGTGAAGTCTCACTCTTTGCATTAAGTAGTTTATTACTTTCACCATTAGGTGCAGATGTGGTCGCCAGCCACCAAATTGCCTTAAATACCAGTGCTGTAGCCTTTATGTTCCCAATGTCTATTGCGATGGCTGCCACCATTTTAGTGGCGCAAGAGCTCGGTAATCACGCGCCGCAAAAAGCCAAAATCATGTCTTACGCCGCTATTATTCTTGGCTTGATTGCGGCAAGCGTATTGGCGTTGGTGATTTGGGTATTTAGTGCAGAGATTGCCGCATTAATTGTAGGCGATAATGTCACCGTTATAGCCCTTTCAGGCAGCTTATTAGCAATGGCGGCGATTTATCAGTTTTCGGATTCAGTGCAAGTCGTCGTGAGCGGTGTTTTACGTGGCTATAAAGATACAAAAATTATTCTCTACATCACATTGCTTGCCTATTGGGGCGTGGGTATCCCCGTTGGTTATATTCTTTCCCGCACGGATTGGATTGTACCAAGCATCGGCGCAAAAGGTTTCTGGGTTGCATTTATCATTGCATTAACTATTGCCGCCGCTTTACTCTTTATGCGTATGCGAAAAATCCAATCACAACCTGATGAAGCCATTATTCAACAGTTAGAAAGATTGAAGTAGTTAAAGTAAAAAGTGCGGTTAATTTTGACCGCACTTTTGTCTTCTATCTATTTAAATACTTTAGCAAATCCCAGTAATACATTTCGGTCATAGTCATAAAATTCATATTTATCTAAAAGTAGATCATTCCAACAATAATTTTTCTTATCTGTGCTTTTAATAAAATAATGACCAGGTTTAGCAATAAGAAATGATGAGAAATCCTCAGAAAAAATAACGAACTCACCACTATAGTATGAGATTAATGACCCTGCACATTTTTTAAAAAACCTATTGTTTGAACGTGATTTCATAGCAATAGGTGGGATATTTTCATTTTTTATATGATTTAAATCATCATAACTAAAAACTACAGGAATAGCGTACAAACAATCGAATTCTTTAAGGAATCCAGATATATATAAATCAGTTCTACACTCATCGGAATAATCATCATCTAGAAACTCTATAAATTTATACTTCCTAAAATTTTCATAATTATACTCTTCTTTATCAAAGTTAATTAAGTACCTATAATTATTGAATACTTTTTCTATCTCATCTTCAGAAAATAAAATATCATTTTTATCTAATGTTTTTTTATAATCTTCATACCAAGAATTACTCTCCATATACCGCCTCAAAATTCGCCATTCTATATCAATTAGATTAAGCACTTATTTAATTTATTATTCGGATTACTTACAACAAGACATACTAAGAAGTATATCCCATCAAAATTTGATAACATAAAAAGTGCGGTCAATTTTGACCGCACTTTTGTCTTTTACATTACCACTACATCAAACTGTTCTTGGTTGTAATACTGCTCAGTTTTGACTTGAACCTGTTTGCTGATGAACATTTCGATCTCTGGCAATAAACCATGCGACTCTTCTTTGATTAAGTAATCTGCCACGGCTGGAGAGGCATAAACCACAAATTGCTCACTCGAGAATAAGTGGTTAACGCGAATGATCTCACGCATAATTTCATAACATACCGTTTCGACGGTTTTCACACGCCCACGACCTTGACAAGTTGGGCATTCATCACACAATACATGTTCTAAACTTTCTCGTGTGCGTTTACGGGTCATTTCCACTAAACCAAGTTGAGTAAAACCATTTACATTGGTTTTTACACGATCTTTCGATAGCGCTTCTTCCAAGGATTCAATCACGCGATTACGATGCTCATCGGTTTGCATATCAATAAAATCAATAATGATAATCCCGCCTAAATTACGCAGTTGTAGCTGCTGTGCAATGGCTTTAGTGGCTTCAATATTGGTGTTAAAAATCGTTTCATCTAAATTTCGATGACCAACGAAAGCGCCTGTATTGATGTCAATAGTTGTCATCGCTTCGGTCTGCTCAATAATGAGATAGCCACCTGATTTTAAATTCACGCGTTTTTCAAGTGCATTTTGAATACCACGTTCTACACCATAAATATCAAAAATCGGCTGACTGCCCGTATAAAGCATTAATTTTTCACTTAATTCCGGCATAAATTCATCGGTAAATTCTTTAACCTCGTTAAAACAAAGTTTGGAATCGATATGAATTTTCTCTAAATTGGCACCGATAAAATCACGTAAAATACGCTGTGGCAACGCTGGTTCACCATAAATTTTAGAACGCGTTGGATATTTGCCTTTACGCTCAAGCACTTTACGCCATAAACGTTTTAAAAATTCTGCATCTTGGTGTAACTCTTCTTCCGTTGCACCTTCGGTGGCGGTACGAATAATAAAGCCGCCTAACTCATCACAAAAAGGCTCAACTAACGCTTTTAGTCTTGCGCGTTCTTCTTCGCTTTCAATACGTTGTGAGACACCAACATGGCTATTTTCAGGCATAAAGACAAGATAACGAGAAGGCAATGTAATATCCGTGGTTAATCTTGCACCTTTGGTACCCAAAGGATCTTTTACCACTTGTACTACGATATCCTGCCCTTCGCGTACGAGTTCAGAAATGGTTTTTGCTCGGAATTGCTTTTGTTCGTTCACATCCACACACTCGGTATGTGAAACAATATCGGAAGCGTGTAAAAATGCGGCTTTTTCTAAACCGATATCCACAAATGCGGACTGCATCCCCGGTAAAACACGGGTTACTCGCCCTTTATAGATATTCCCCACGATGCCACGTTTGGCTTGACGTTCAATATGCACTTCTTTTAAAACGCCCGTTTCCACCAACGCAACGCGGGTTTCATTGGGCGTAACATTCATTAATAATTCAACAGAATTCATTTTTTCGACCTTAGTTTTAATGATATAAGTCTATCGAAAAGGAAAATAGAATAATAGACCCAAATAAGGTAAAATATGACCTTTCTCAAATTTTCATGACTTTTTTTGGGGTATTTAATGTTTGGTTTAGACCCAACACTTATTACTTTTAGTATTTATATTTTCGGCATGATTTTAATCGGCGTTCTTGCCTATTATTATACAAACAACTTATCCGATTATATTTTAGGTGGCCGTAAACTCGGAAGTTTTGTGACAGCCATGTCTGCTGGCGCATCTGATATGTCAGGCTGGCTATTAATGGGCTTGCCAGGTGCGGTATATGTATCTGGCCTAGTAGAAGGTTGGATCGCCATTGGTTTAATTCTTGGAGCTTATTTTAACTGGTTACTCGTGGCGGGTCGCTTACGAATTTATACCGAATTTAACAACAATGCGCTCACATTACCAGAATATTTCCATCATCGCTTTGGTACAAAGCATCATCTCTTAAAAATTGTGTCTGCATCAATCATCTTAGTATTCTTCACTATTTATTGTGCTTCAGGTGTGGTTGCGGGTGCTAAATTATTCCAAAACCTATTCTCAGTCGACTACTCCACCGCCATTTGGTACGGCGCATTAGCGACGATTATTTATACCTTTATCGGTGGATTTTTAGCGGTGAGTTGGACTGATACCATTCAAGCTACTTTGATGATTTTTGCCTTAATTTTAACGCCACTCTTCATCTTTTTAAGTTTGGGCGATACATCACAATTTACGGAAGTACTCCATCAAGCTGAAGTTGCTGCAAGTAAAGACTTTACCGATTTATTTAGTTCTACCACGCCATTAGGTTTATTAAGTTTAGCGGCTTGGGGCTTAGGTTATTTTGGTCAACCGCATATCCTTGCGCGTTTTATGGCAGCTTACTCGGTTAAATCCCTCATTAAAGCACGCCGCATCAGTATGACATGGATGGTGATTTGCCTTGCGGGTGCGATTGGTATCGGTTTCTTCGGTATCCCTTATTTCTTTGCGAATCCTGATGTTGCGGGCATAGTAAATAATGAACCAGAACAAGTGTTTATTGAACTGGCTAAATTGCTCTTTAATCCATGGATTGCCGGTATTCTGCTTTCTGCAATTTTGGCAGCGGTAATGAGCACACTTTCCGCACAATTATTAATTTCTTCAAGCTCTATTACTGAAGATTTTTATAAAGGGTTTATTCGTCCAAAAGCCGCTGAAAAAGAATTAGTTTGGTTAGGTCGTGCAATGGTTTTAGTTATTGCCGCTATCGCCATTTGGATTGCGCAAGATGAAAACAGCAAAGTACTAAAACTCGTTGAATTCGCATGGGCAGGCTTTGGTTCTGCATTTGGTCCTGTGGTGCTTTTCTCCTTATTCTGGAAACGCATGACTTCATCAGCGGCGATGGCTGGCATGGTTGTCGGCGCAGTTGTCGTATTTGCTTGGAAATCCGTCATTCCTAAAACCAGTGAGTGGTTTAATGTTTATGAAATGATCCCTGGATTTGCTCTCGCTAGCCTAGCAATTATTGTGGTTTCTCTTCTGTCTGGAGAACCGGAAAATGAAGTTAAAGAAACCTTTGAGAAAGCCGAAAAAGCTTATAAGGAAGCAAAATAATGATTGATTTTCGTCCTTTTTATCAGCAAATTGCCACCACCAATTTATCTGCTTGGCTAGAAACGTTGCCTTTGCAGTTAAAAGAATGGGAAAAACAAACCCATGGTGATTATGCCAAATGGTCAAAAATCGTGGATTTTCTCCCTGATTTGCAGGCAGATACTATTGATTTAAAAAATGCCGTGAAATCTGACCGCACTTCCCCACTTTCAGAGGGTGAAAAACAACGCATTATCCACCATTTAAAGCAATTGATGCCATGGCGAAAAGGACCTTATCATTTATTTGATATTCACGTGGATTGCGAATGGCGTTCTGATTTCAAATGGGATCGAGTTTTACCTCATCTTGCACCATTAAAAGATCGTACCATTTTAGATGTGGGCTGCGGTAGCGGCTACCATATGTGGCGAATGGTTGGTGAAGGCGCAAAAATGGTCGTTGGTATTGATCCAACCGAGCTTTTCCTTTGCCAATTTGAAGCTGTTCGAAAATTACTAAATAACGATCATCGAGCGAACTTGATCCCATTAGGTATTGAAGAAATGCAACCACTTGCGGCATTTGATACCGTATTCTCAATGGGGGTGCTTTATCACCGTAAATCACCGCTCGATCATCTCACACAGCTAAAAAACCAATTAGTAAAAGGTGGCGAATTAGTGTTAGAAACATTAGTCGTTGATGGGGATGTGAATACGGTATTAGTGCCTTCAGATCGCTATGCAAAAATGAAGAACGTGTATTTTATTCCTTCTGTTGCTGCACTCATTAATTGGTTGGAAAAAGTCGACTTTACTAATGTGCGTTGTGTGGATGTCGCCACCACAACATTAAAAGAACAGCGTAAAACTGACTGGTTAGAAAATGAAAGCTTGATTGATTTCTTAGATCCAAACGATCACAGTAAAACCATCGAAGGCTATCAAGCCCCAACTCGCGCAGTGATTTTAGCGAATAAATAATTGCTTAAATAAAAAGTGCAGTCAAAAAACATGGGATTTTTTGACCGCACTTTGCTTTTTTATTTTAAAGCAATATGTACCGTAATCTCTTCACGATCGTGATACAAATGCTTCGCCTGAATATCAAATTCCAGTTCTTTTTCTGCTAACATCACCGCAAGATTTTCTAAGCACAACATCACTTCTTGATAACGTTTTTTCATTGGCAATTTCAAATTGAAAATAGTTTCTCGGCACCAGCCGTTAATTAACCATTTTCCAATTAAATTCGCAATTCGACTTGGTTGCTCCACCATATCACACACAAGCCAATCAATATGCTTACGTTTTGGTGGTTGGAATTTAAATCCATCTTCTGGGCAATGTTCTATTCTGCCAGTATCATGTAGGCTCGCCGCCATTTTGCCGTGATCAACCGCATACACAAATAAACCACGTTTCACTAATTGATAGGTCCAGCCGCCAGGGCAAGCACCGAGATCAACCCCTACCATATTTTCATTCAAGCGTTTACTTTCTTCATTTCGAGGAATAAAGGTTAGAATTGCCTCTTCCAATTTTAAAGTTGAACGGCTTGGTGCATCCGCTGGGAATTTTAAACGTGGGATTCCCATAAAGTGGGTGGAGTTATTACCAAGATAGGAATACCCCACATAGCAACAATTCGGCTGCGTGAAAAAACAATGCAAAATCTGACCGCGCTTTGCATTCGGCTTGCCTTGTAACCAACCTTTCTTTTTCAATGCTTGGCGCAACGGCACGGTGAATTTTCGGCAAAATGTCGAAAGCTCTTTGGCTTCATTCGTATCTGCTGTTTCAACAAATAGCTCTACCGCTTGCTTAAGATTAATGTCTTCTGCAATATGTTTATATTGAGCAAGAATTGGCGAGATACGATCTTGAGGATCGAGATTTTCTAAGAGATCTGACACAACGATCATTTGACGTGCAAAAATCAAACGATTAAAAGGGATTTCTCGCGCTAAACGATCTGCATCACCCGGTTGATAGCATTCAAAAATGACATAGCCGCTGTTTTCTACCACGCGAGCAAAACCAAATACACCACGCTCAGAAGCTCGGTCGGTAATTTCTGCGGCCACTTCTTTTTCAAAGCCAATTCGACAATATAAGGCTAATTTATTCATATTTTCCCTAATTTTATTGAATCTTTAATCCATGTTCTAAAGGCTTGAATCTGTTCATCATCTAAACGATCTAAATGATTGACTACATAGAATGATTTCGGATCCCGTAATTCGGTTGGTAACACAATTTGCAGATGACCATTTTCAATTTCTTGCTGAGCCAAAATACGATTAGCCAGCACGATACCCTGACCATGAACAGCAGCTTGCAATGCCATAAATGTGTGGCTAAATAACGGGCCTTGCTGAATATTCAAATCATCTAATTTGAGATAATCTGCCATCGCTTGCCAGTTATCTCGAGTATGTGTGTGAATCAGCGTGTGCTTTTTCAAATCATCTGGACGGCGAACGGGAATTTTCTCAAGCAATGAAGGTGCTGCCAAAATCACTAAGTTTTCTTCACCTAATCGATCGACTTGTAAATTTTCCCAATCACCTTTGCCATAATAAATGGCAATATCAATTTCTTTATTTAATAAACCTTCATCTTGATCAACGCCTTTTAAGCGCACTTCAATTTCAGGGTGTTGCTTATTAAAATCACTCAAATGCGGCACAAGCCATTGAATACCAAAGGTTTGTGGCACACTAATTGCCAAATGTGGCTCTGCTTTAAGTGTTAATAAACGTTCGGTCGCTTCATTTAATTTTCGCAAAACTTTGTTAATATCAACAAAATAGGCTTTCCCAAATTCAGTCAATTCGAGTGAACGATTTTTACGTATAAAAAGCTCGACACCTAAAAAATCTTCTAATAATTTTATTTGATGGCTCACTGCGGCTTGTGTCACAAAAAGTTCATCCGCAGCTTTTGTGAAGCTTAAATGTCGTGCAGCTGATTCGAAAGACTTCAATGAATTCAAGGGAGGCAAACGTTTATACATAATTCTTCCCAACGGCTAAATTTTAGTTTATAATGATTAAGATCTAATTCGGATTAGTTTTTTTTATGCGTCAAATAAAAAAACATCATTTGTCCTTCCATCACCTTCTATCTACAATGAACCCATACTTAATGATTGGTAATTCCTTACAAGTTAATGAGTTTCAGACTTAAGTATGATGTTGTGTTTGCATATAGTTCGGTTCTCCGAACTGGAGTAACAATTAAGTTACTCATTTACTTCCTGTATATATTAAACCATTCTGGTTAAGCGCTGCTCATTTCGAGCGGCGTTTTTTTATTCCCGCATTCTAACATAAGCAAAATTTTATTTCCTGACCAACTTCACAAATTTAAAAATCCAATAAAAATTTTGAGAAATCACAATATTTTTGTGTTTAAAGGTTTTCATAGTAGCCGTTATGGTGTAGATTAACTGCATTTCCATTCATAAAATGATTTATACAAATTAAGGAAGCAAAATGAAAGACTTAGACTGGAACAATCTTGGATTTAGTTATATCAAAACAGATTATCGTTTCATCGCACATTGGAAAGATGGTAAATGGGATGAAGGGAAACTTACCACTGATAATATGCTACATATCCACGAAGGTTCAACTGCAATTCACTACGGTCAACAATGCTTTGAAGGCTTAAAAGCCTATCGTTGTAAAGATGGTTCAATCAACTTATTCCGTCCTGATCAAAATGCAAAACGCATGCAACACACCTCTGATCGTTTATTAATGCCACAAGTGCCAACCGAATTATTTATCCGCGCTTGTAAAGAAGTTGTGAAAGCAAACCAAGAATGGTTAGGTCCTTATGGTTCTGGTGCGACATTATATTTACGTCCATTCCTCTTTGGTACGGGTGCGAATATCGGTGTGAAAACTGCTCCTGAATTTATTTTCTCTGTATTCTGCTGCCCTGTCGGCGCATACTTCAAAGGTGGTTTAGCGCCATCTAACTTCATTACAACTGATTACGACCGTGCTGCTCCGATGGGGACCGGTGGTGTAAAAGTGGGTGGTAACTATGCTGCAAGCTTACTTCCTCATGAATTAGCAGCTGAAGCTGGCACACCTGAACGTAAATTTGCTGATGCGATCTATCTTGATCCAAAAACTCACACTAAGATTGAAGAAGTGGGTGCGGCAAACTTCTTTGGTATTACCAAAGATAATAAATTTATCACGCCAGCATCTGAATCCATTTTACCAAGTATCACGAAATACTCATTACTTCACATTGCAAAAGAACGTTTAGGTATGGAGGCCATTGAAGGCGATGTCTATATTGATCAACTTGATCAATTCGCCGAAGCGGGTGCTTGCGGTACTGCTGCAGTGATTACGCCAGTAGGTGGTATTCAACACAAAGGTAAATTCCACGTGTTCTATTCAGAAACTGAAGTAGGCCCTGTTACACGTAAACTTTACAACGAGCTAACCGGCATCCAATTCGGTGATGTGAAAGCACCTGAAGGCTGGATTGTAAAAGTAGAATAATTTTCCTTTCTATCAACAAATCAAGATTGATTTAATTCAAGGACTAAGTTCTGTCACTATAGGACTTAGTCCTTTTAATTTTTACACGCTTTGTATAACGTATGTTTCAGTAGAAATACCTCATTAATAATATTTAACTCACGCCAAAATACTTCAAAATCAACCGCACATTTCCCCTTTTATTGTGTGCCTATATTTCAAATTATGATCTTCATCACAGTTTTATTTAAACAGATCGATTAGAATAAAATTGTCCATTTTTTCAAGCAAATAAGGAAGAAAAATGATGACTCCCTCAGCACTTATAGTCGAAGGAATTAACCTGATGTTTTCAGGGATGGGTTTTGTGTTGGTCTTTTTGCTCATTTTAATTTGGGCAATTGGAGTGATATCTAAACTTATCAATCGATTCTTTCCTGAACCACAACCCGAGCCTAAAACTCCCCAAAATTCAACCGCACATTCTGCGGCACCTACTGACGATTTTGAGCGTTTACGTCCTATGATTGCAGCGGCTATCGCACACCATCGCCGTACCAAACAGTTCAAATAACATAAGGATTTTACCATGGCTAAAAAAATAAAAATGACAGAACTGGTGCTTCGTGATGCCCACCAATCACTTTTCGCAACTCGCTTACGTCTTGATGATATGTTACCAATTGCTCATGAATTAGATGATATCGGCTATTGGTCATTGGAAGCTTGGGGCGGTGCTACATTTGATAGCTGTATTCGCTTTTTAGGTGAAGATCCCTGGGTTCGTTTGCGTGAATTGAAAAAAGCCTGTCCAAAAACCCCATTACAAATGTTATTACGTGGTCAGAACCTATTAGGCTATCGTCACTATGCTGATGACGTGGTAGAACGTTTCGTAGAACGTTGTGTAGCGAATGGTATGGATGTTTTCCGCGTATTCGATGCGCTCAATGATCCGCGTAACATGAAAGCAGCGTTGCAGGCAGTACGTAAATTTGGTGGTCATGCTCAAGGGACATTAAGTTACACAACCAGCCCAGTTCATACCATGCAAACCTGGCTCGACACCACAGAACAATTACTTGAAATTGGTATCGACAGCTTGGTCATCAAAGACATGTCTGGTATTTTAAATCCAATGGCGGCGGCAGACTTAGTACGCGAAATCAAAAAACGTTTTGACATAGAATTGCATTTACACTGCCACTCCACCACTGGTATGGCAGAAATGGCGTTATTAAAAGCGGTTGAAGCTGGTGTAGATGGTATTGATACGGCAATTTCTTCTATGTCAGGTACTTATGGTCACCCAGCAACAGAATCCATGGTCGCCACCTTACAAGGCACTGAATATGACACGGGTTTAGATATTCCTCGTTTGGAAAAAATTTCAGCTTATTTCCGTAATGTACGTAAAAAATACGCGAAATTTGAGGGTCAATTACGTGGTGTAGATAGCCGTATCTTAGTAGCACAAGTTCCAGGCGGCATGCTCACTAACTTAGAAAACCAATTAAAACAACAAAATGCGTCCGATAAATTAGATTTAGTGTTAGAAGAAATCCCACGTGTACGTAAAGATTTGGGGTATATTCCTCTTGTTACCCCAACCTCTCAAATTGTTGGTACACAATCGGTTATTAACGTACTTACAGGCGAACGCTACAAAACTATAGCCAAAGAAACGGCTGGTATTTTAAAAGGTGAATACGGTAAAACACCTGCACCAGTAGATAGTGCGTTGCAAGCTCGCGTATTAGAAGGGGCTGAGCCAGTAACTGACCGTCCTGCCGATCACATTGCGCCTGAAATGGCGAAAATTGAAGCTGAAGTGGCTGAACAAGCTAAAGCGAAAGGCGTCAAATTGGCAGACAACGCCGTAGATGATGCTTTAATCGTGGCGCTCTTCCCTCAAATTGCATGGAAATTCTTAGAAAACCGCAACAATCCAGCCGCCTTTGAACCTGCTCCAACTGGCAATGAAAGTGCGGTGGAAAATAAACCTGTTTCTAAAGCGACACCAACTGCTTCTGGCTCCGCTGTTTATACCGTGGAATTGGAAGGTAAAGCTTTTGTAGTGAAAGTAAGCGAAGGCGGCGATATTTCTCATGTCTCGACTACTGCTCCGCAAGCTGCGCCGCAAGCGACTCCAGCTCCAGCAACTGGTGGCACACCAGTAACGGCGCCGATGGCGGGTAATATTTGGAAAGTTGTTGCAACAGAAGGTCAAACCGTAGCAGCTGGCGATGTATTATTCATTCTCGAAGCCATGAAAATGGAAACCGAAGTGAAAGCTGCACAGGCTGGTACCGTACGCGGCATTTGCGTCAAAGCTGGTGATGCTGTCGCGGTAGGTGATACCGTGATGACCTTAGCATAAGGAATGGTTTATGGAGAGTATTATTGCGTTAATTAAAGGGATGGGCATATTCCATCTGCAATGGGGGCAAGCGGTGATGATCGCTGTAAGCCTACTGTTGCTGTGGCTTGCCATCTCGCGCAAATTTGAACCTTTGTTGTTACTGCCAATTGGTTTCGGCGGATTATTGTCCAATATCCCTGAAGCTGGTCTTGCTATGACAGCATTGGAGAATTTGCTTCATCTCGGCTCACCTGAACAAATTGCGGTAATCGCTTCGCAATTGGGTGTACCACCCGATCCAGCCTTGATAAAAACTGCGCTAAATTCTGCGCCGATATCGATGATAAATCAATTAGAAGCGTTATCTGTGGATATGGGTTATAGCGCCGGTATTTTGGCATTGTTCTATAAAGTTGCGATCAGCTACGGTATTGCACCATTGGTCATTTTTATGGGCGTAGGTGCAATGACAGACTTTGGTCCGTTATTAGCCAATCCGAAAACATTGCTACTTGGTGCGGCTGCTCAATTCGGTATTTTCGCTACCGTGCTCGGTGCGCTAGCGTTAAATTATTTCGGTATTATCGAATTTACGCTGCCTCAAGCTGCCTCTATCGGCATTATTGGTGGTGCAGATGGCCCGACAGCGATTTATCTTACCAGTAAACTGGCACCTGAATTGCTTGGTGCTATTGCCGTGGCGGCCTATTCCTACATGGCATTAGTGCCGTTGATTCAACCACCGATTATGAAAGCCTTAACCACAGAAGAAGAACGCAAAATCCGCATGACACAAATGCGCCATGTGAGTAATCGTGAAAAAGTCTTGTTCCCGGTGATTTTGCTGTTACTCGTTGGGTTACTCCTACCGGATGCTGCCCCATTACTCGGGATGTTCTGTTTCGGTAATCTCATGCGTGTAAGTGGCGTAGTAGAACGTTTAAGCGACACCACACAAAACGCCTTGATTAACATTGTAACCATTGTGCTTGGCTTGTCTGTGGGCTCTAAACTGATTGCAGATAAATTCCTACAACCGCAAACATTAGGCATTTTAATTCTTGGTGTCATTGCTTTCGGAATCGGTACAGGTAGTGGTGTATTAATGGCAAAATTGATGAACAAATTCAGCAAAAACAAAATTAACCCACTCATCGGTTCTGCTGGCGTATCTGCCGTTCCTATGGCAGCTCGCGTTTCCAACAAAATCGGATTGGAAGCGGATAACCAAAACTTCCTACTTATGCATGCGATGGGACCGAATGTTGCCGGTGTGGTTGGCTCGGCCATTGCCGCTGGGGTCATGTTAAAATATGTCGGAACGTTGATGTAAGGTTAAACTGAAAAACACCTAAATGAGGTTCATAAAATAACAAAAAGAGCGGTCAATTTGACCGCTCTTTTATTTATGACGATTTTCGTTACTCAACCAGACTCATCGCCAGATTCTTCGCGCCTTTGAAATCTACTTTACCACTTCCTAACATCGGAATTTCATCCACTAAGAAGACTTGGCTTGGTAGCATAATCGGCGGTACATTTAATCCTTTAATGCGTTCATTGATCTCATCTAAAGAAAGCGCAGACTTGATTAAAAGCACAATGCTCTCGCCTTTTTTATCATCGCTTACAGCCACCGCAACGAATTGATTTTCTTCATCAAATGCTTGTGAAAGTTTCTCTTCCACACTACCGAGGCTGATCATTTCACCGCCGACTTTAGCAAATCGAGAATAACGATCCACAATGGTAATAAAGCCGTTATGATCGATATGGCCTTTATCGCCAGTTTTGTAATAACGCACACCATCAATTTCAACAATCACTTCTGCTGTTTTTTCTGGTACATTCAAATAACCTTTCATCACTTGCCCACCACCAATCAAGATCAAGCCGTCTTCGCCAACTGGTAATTCTTGCAAACTTTCTGGATCCACAATTTTAATAATGGTACCCGGTAATGGCATACCTACCGTACCCGCTTGATTGAAGGTAAATTCCTGTAAGGTTTCCGGATCAAGTAAATTAGGCATATTTACACTAGCTACTGGTGCGGTTTCAGTCGCACCATAACCTTCGTAAATTTCCAAACCAAATTTAAGTTTAAAGGCTTCTTTCACATCTGCTTTCAATTTTTCGGCACCCGCAATAACCATACGCACGTTTTGTAGCATCAACGGATGGAATTTCTTATTGCGTACATATAACCTAAAGAAAGTTGAAGTCCCAAATAAAATACTCACCCGATGTCGAGCACACATTTTTCCTACTGTCGCCCCATCTGTTGGATCCGCCACACTCACCATTTTAATCCCTTCACACAATGGCAATAAAGTTGTCACGGTTAATCCGAATGAGTGGAAAATCGGTAAAGAATTTAAAATCACATCATCTTTATGGAAGTTTAATAATTCACCGATCTGTTTAATGTTCGTCAGTAAATTTTTATGGCTTAATTCAATGCCTTTCGGATCACCTTCACTACCACTACTGAATAAGATGGTGGCATTATCTTCCAAGCTTACATCTGCAAAGTAGCGTAATTTAATCCACCATTGCGGCGCTAAAAACGCCGTTAAAAATGACCGCACTTTATTCGCTTTAGTGATCGATTTCCCTAAATTTTCCATAAAGAGGGCTTTATCAGCCACCACTTGGCTAAAGTTAAAACCTTTTGCGTTCAATTTATCCAAGAATTTTTCAGAGGTAATGACTTGCAAAATGTTGGCTTTTTTCAACGCTTTTTCCATCACTTCAGGGCTTAGCGTGTAGTTTAAATTTACCGGTACTTTGCCCATCACCATTAAGGTCATATTGATAATTGCCCCGATTGATGAACTTGGTAATAACACGCCAACATTTTTTTCATTCCCTAAAGCGGCTTTCAAGGTTTTCACAAACATCAATACTGCAGCAATAAATTTCAGGTTATTCAGTTTAGTACCTTGTGCATCCACCGCGGCTTCTTTGAATAAATTCGATTTTGCCGAATTCAACCAATGGTGCATAAGTGGTTTACGTTTACTCATGACTTTTTCCCATACGGAGAAAGAAAGTTCGAGTACTTTTTGCTTCATGGCTGTCGCATCAATAAAGCCATGAATGGGTTTACCAAATGCTACTAAAATTTCACTTTTACCTTGGCGTTTAGTTAAATTCTTATAGAAAGAATCGGCACGAGAGAAGCTGCTACCCCATAATCCACGTAAATAGAAAGGAACAGTCGTCACATTCTCTAAATCTTTTAATACGTGCTCAAAGCCTTTTTGGAACTCATTGATTTGACCGTTATAGCTAATATGGCCTTCTGGGAATAACGCCACCACTTCACCACGCGCTAAATATTCACGAATAGTTTCAATAGATTCACGACTTGAGCCTCCACCAATTGGGATGACTTTGAAAATACGGAAGAACCAAGTGAGATACCATTTGTTGTAAATCGGACGATACATCACAAATTTAATCGCACGCGGGCTAGCCGCTTGTAACACCAACCAGTCAATCCAGCTAATATGGTTACCTAATAACAACACGCCACCACTTTGTGGAAGATTTTTTAACCCCTCCACATGAAAACGGTAATTCGCTTTTAATGCAAAGAGCAAGAATAAACGCGTAAATAAATGGGGTACTTTCGACATGGTATATAAACTCGCAGCAAAACATGCAGCCGAAGTCACTAAGAATAAACCTTGAGTCGAAACATTCAGTTGTACAAAAACAATGCTTAATAGCAAAAACACTACCATGAACACGTTTTGCACAAAGTTGTTACCCGCCATGATTTTGCCGCTGATTTTCTCAGGTGCGAAATACTGAATGGTTGCATTCAATGGCACGATCAATAAACCGCCAGAGAAACCAAAGACAAAAGAACAAAGTGCTAATACCACCCCACTTTGAGCTAGAGTTAAGAAGAATAACGACACACAAATACCCAACGCACCAAGCGGCACAATACCTAACTCAATATGCAAACGAGAAGCACGTCCTGCAAGATATGAACCAAGCACAAGCCCTATTCCACTCACCGCAAGAATTGCTTGAATGACAACTGCATTATCTTCATTGAACATCGCTTTATAATGCGCAGGGAATGCCGCCACAATAATTTGTGACACGCCCCAAAATAGACTTAATCCAATGACACTCAACCAAATATTTTGATCTGCTTTTAATGTGCGAACGTTATCTTTTAAATACCCTAAAGAAAGGTATTTTCTCATATCAAACTGACCATCTGTATTCTCAGCTTCTTGCTTAAAGAATGGGATTTTAAAAGCAAAATAGGCTTCTAATGCACTCAGCAATACTAATGCTACACCAATCACCCAAACACTTTGTAATACTTCATTCGGGTCATCTGATGCCACATAATGTGCTTCAAAGAAGAAAGAAAAGGCAAAAGAACTAAACAGAATAGCCACAATGGTGAGTGCTTGAATCACACCATTTGCCATACCGATATTTTCAGTGCCCACAATTGATTTAATAATGCTATATTTGGCTGGAGAATAGACCGCACTTTGCGCCGCCAAAATCAATGTCAGTACAAAGGAAATAGCAAACATGCCCGTCATATAACTCAATAAAATCCCCGCGCTAATCGCCACTGCCGCTAAACTGCTATAACGAATCACATTGGTGCGAGAAAATTTATCGTTAATAAATGCCGAAGGGGAAAATAAGAAAATAAACGGTAATAAAATCATCGCATTAATTAATGCCGTTAAAACCACCAAACTCTCGCCTGAAAAACTTTTCAGCAACACATTTTGAATGGTAATTTTATGTGCTAAATCCACACTGGCATTAATAAAGGCAATGGCTAAATAAGGCACAAAGCCAGCATATTTTAAGAGTTTCATTTCGCACTCTCCGCTTGATAAAGATTAAAGGTTTTCATATTCAAGAGATAAGGTTTTAACACCAACAATAAATCAAATAAATGTTTTAATTTTTCATCTTTTTGTTCACTATTGGCTAATGCCGCTAAAGTCACATTCACCTCTTTTTCCGCTAACATTTTTGCTGCAGTCAAATAAGCTTTCACTACATCCATTTCGGCTGCATCACAACGCGCTAAGATCGCCAAAATATCACGTTCTTTTGCTGTAAAAATGCCTTCACGAGGATTCAATAATCCTTCCGCTACCATCTCTTCGATTTGCTGAGTAGAAAGATGAAATTCTGCAGAGAGTTGCTCCACTGAAAATACTTCATTTTCAGCACCCATGATGATGTCTAATAATCCAATAAGACTTTCATAAGGATTATTCCAATCAAAATGAGTATGTGCAAAAAGTGCTTTAATTTGTGAAATCGTTGCATTGAAATTGCTTTGTAGATATTTAATAAAGCTGAGTAACTTCACACAATGTTCATCATAGAGATGAAAATTCGGTTTATCTTTCACCGGCTCTGGCAACAAACCTTCTTTCACATAGTACAGCACCGTGGATTTTGGTGTCTGACTAAGCTTAACTAAATCATTCATTTTTAACATCAGGATTTCCCTCTAAGTTGATTTGTTGTGTATTGTAGCGGATAAAAACAAAAAGTAAATAGTGTTACTTTATACTTTTAATTAAATTTAATAAAAAAGTTGTTCATCGCATGATAAACAACTTTCTTAATCAGCTTTAGCTTTCCACTTTTCGCCATAGATCTTTGCTATAAATAACCCCTACTGGATTTTTCTTCGCTCCCATAATAGTTGGAGAAATATAAACCGGTGTAGTGTATTGGAAAAGCGGTAACGCAAGGTTTTCCTGTTGGATCTTCTCACTTAATTTTAAGTAAATTTCTGACCGCTCTTTTTCATTTAAGCTTTTCAGTGCTTGCTCAAAAAGTTGATCGTATTCTGCATTAGCATAGCCATTTTTATTATCGGGGCTTTTAGAATAGAACAAACCCAAAAATGCCATCGGATGATTAAAGTCTGCACACCAGCCAGAACGAATGACTTGGAAATCACCCTTTTGGCGTTTCATTTGTAATGTTTGCCAATTGACGGGTTGGGCATCCACGCGCAACATATCGGACTGCGTTAATTGCCCTACTACACGTTGCGCGATATTCACATGCAAGGGTGCATCATCATAGAGCACATTTAAATGTAGCGGATGTCTTTCATCAATTTTATTTTGAGCCAATAACTGCTCGGCAACAACGGGCTCCCATCTTGAATCTTGTCCATTTAGCATAGCTTTCGGTAAAAAATAAGAACTTGGAATTGCCGCTGGAATCTCATTATTCACAATATTTGTAACCGAAACCAACGAAGCGATCGCCTTACGCACATCTGCCTTAGCAAGTTTAGGATCGTTTAAATTAAATTCATAAAAATACTCACAAAGCTTCGGAAAATGCTGAAGATCTGAATGAACTTCAGGCACATCAACCACCACATCAAATTCAGCCAATTTAGGCGCAACAAAAGGTAGATAAGCTACGCGTTCAAAAGCAACATTATTTTTCTGCCAATAATAGGGATTTTTCGCTAAGTGTATGCTTCTCACACTTTCACTTTCGATCATATAAGCCCCATTAGTCACAGGGGAATCAGGATCGCTATATTGTGGCACGAGGCTAATATGCGCCAACATTTCCGGCAAATACGGTGTTGGTTTATCAAGCTCAATGCGTAAAGTGCGGTCATTTTCCGCATAAATGCCTAAACTCTTAAAAGGTTTATTTTTTTCTAAAACGCCTTTCGCATTTTTTAGATTAAGATAAGCCAAATAAGATCTTAATGGACTATTGGATTGAGACAGTGCTTGCCAAGAAAGCATCACATCTTGAGCGACTAAAGGTTCACCGTTTGACCAACGAAGCCCTTCACGTAAGGTAAAGAGCCAAGTTTTGTTGTCTTTTGTTTGCCAACTTTCTGCGATACCTGGCACGATTCGTCCTTCCTGATCATAAGCGGTTAAGCCTTCATATAAATCGCGCAATAAGTTTTCTTGTTCAGGATAACGCACAAACCAAGGCTCAAAAGAAGGAGAATGAGTAAACGCCCGAGTCAGTAAAGTTCTACTCGGTTTTGAAGTATTTTCTTGTTCAATAGACTGGCTTTGTGTTGGTTGCTCTTCTGATACCGTATTTGTAGATTTCGGGCTATTTAATTTGTCACAACCGCTTAATCCCAAAACGACACCTAAAATGACCGCACTTTTAAGCCAAGTAAGGAAAGCATTATCCATTTTCAACGTCTTCTGTTTTAATCCAAAAGAAAAAGAACCAATATTTTACCGCAATTAAAATCGCAATGATCGTTCGTCCCACAACACTTGGAGTAAAATAAAAACCAATTAAAAGCATCGTGGTTGAAAAGGTTAAAATAGAGATTTTTGTTTTTTTCGTTAATGAACGTCGCTCATTAAAGGATTTTAGGTATTTTTGATAAAGTTTCGTCTCCAAGAACCAACGTTCTAAACGAGAAGAACCTTGC
This sequence comes from Haemophilus sp., assembly GCA_019423025.1. Taxonomy (GTDB): domain Bacteria; phylum Pseudomonadota; class Gammaproteobacteria; order Enterobacterales; family Pasteurellaceae; genus Haemophilus_D. The sequence continues at coordinate 276,674 of JAHZCD010000001.1, forward strand.
GCAAACGAATAAAGCGTGAGTAATAAAAAAGGTGTGGTCGGCAGAAATGGTAGAAAAACACCAATCACGCCTAAAACCAAAGAAATACAGCCTAGTATAATATAAATGGCTTTAATTAAAGGATTTTTTGGAAAAAATTTAAGTGCAACAAAACCGACTATAATCGAAAAAGTGATTAAGCCAGAAAACAATAACACGCCGTTCATTATTATTCCTAAATAAAAGTAATACGCAATTATTACTGATTTTTTAGATTTTTCAACCTTGATATTATAGAATTTGTCGCAACTTACTAAAGAAACTGTTAGCAAAAGGAATATTTATGTCTAATCCATTACTTCATATTGAAGGCTTACCGCCGTTTTCTCAAATCAAACCAGAACATATTCAACCGGCAATCCAAGAACTCATCGAAGAAAATCGTCAAGCCATTGAACAAGTTTTAAAACAACCGCACTTTACTTGGGAAAACTTTATTGAACCGCTTTCTGAAGCAGGCGAACGCCTAAGCCGCGCTTGGTCACCAATCTCTCATTTAAATTCCGTGAAAAATAGCCCTGAATTACGTGATGCGTATCAAGCCTGCTTACCACTACTCTCTGAATACAGTACCTGGGTAGGCCAACACAAAGGCTTATACAACGCTTATTTAGCCTTAAAAAATAGTCCTGAATTTGCCACTTATTCAGTAGCACAAAAGAAAGCCATTGAAAATGCACTGCGTGATTTTGAGCTTTCAGGTATTGGTTTGTCCGAAGAAAAACAAAAGCGTTATGGTGAGATTGTGGCACGTTTATCAGAATTAAGTGCACAATTTAGCAATAATGTACTCGATGCCACCATGGGTTGGGAAAAGGTTATTGAAGATGAAAGCCAATTAGCGGGTCTTCCTGAATCTGCATTACTTGCAGCAAGACAATCTGCTGAAAGCAAAGGCTTAAAAGGCTATCGCTTTACGTTGGAAATCCCAAGTTATTTGCCTATCATGACCTATTGTGAAAATGCAGCATTACGCGAAGAAATGTATCGTGCTTATGCGACTCGCGCTTCTGATCAAGGTCCAAACGCAGGCAAATGGGATAACACAGCGATCATTGAAGAAATCATGACGTTACGCGTAGAACTAGCCAAACTATTAGGTTTCAATACCTATACTGAACGCTCACTTGCGACCAAAATGGCAGAAAATCCACAACAAGTGTTAGATTTCTTAAATAATCTTGCGGATCGTTCAAAAGCACAAGGCGAGAAAGAATTAGCGGAACTCAAAGCTTATTGTGAAAAAGAATTTGGTATAACGGAACTTGCCCCTTGGGATATCAGTTTCTACTCTGAAAAACAAAAACAACATTTATATGCGATCAATGATGAAGAACTTCGTCCTTATTTCCCTGAAGATCGCGTTATTTCGGGCTTATTTGAATTAATTAAACGTATTTTTAATATTCGTGCAGTTGAACGTTTTGGCGTAGATACTTGGCATAAAGATGTGCGTTTCTTTGATTTAATTGATGAAACGGGAGAAGTACGCGGCAGTTTCTATCTCGATCTTTATGCGCGCGAAAATAAACGTGGCGGCGCATGGATGGATGATTGTATCGGCAGAAAACGCAATGCCGACGGTTCAATTCAAAAACCTGTTGCCTATTTAACCTGTAACTTCAATGCACCTATTGGTGATAAACCTGCACTATTCACCCATGATGAAGTCACGACTCTCTTCCATGAGTTTGGTCATGGTATTCATCACATGCTCACCAAAGTTGATGTACCTGATGTCGCGGGTATCAATGGTGTACCTTGGGATGCGGTAGAACTTCCAAGTCAATTTATGGAAAACTGGTGTTGGGAAAAAGAAGCCCTTGATTTTATTTCTGGTCACTTTGAAACGCACGAACCATTACCAGAAGAAAAATTAAATCAACTTCTCAAAGCGAAAAACTACCAAGCAGCCATGTTTGTGTTACGTCAACTTGAATTTGGCTTGTTTGATTTTACCCTTCATCATACTTTTGAAGCGGGTAAAGCTAACCAAGTGCTTGATACCTTAAAAGCAGTGAAAGATAAAGTTGCCGTGATTAAAGGTGTTGAATGGGCAAGAGCGCCGCATAGCTTTAGCCATATCTTTGCAGGCGGTTATGCGGCAGGTTATTACAGCTATTTATGGGCTGAAGTATTATCTGCAGATGCCTTCTCTCGCTTTGAAGAAGAAGGAATTTTCAATCCAGTTACGGGTAAATCCTTCTTAGATGAAATTCTCACTCGCGGTGGCTCTGAAGAACCAATGGTATTATTCAAACGCTTCCGTGGACGCGAACCTCAATTAGACGCATTGCTCCGCCATAAAGGCATTGCGAACTAATAACTAAAAAAGAGCGGTCAAATTTTTGACCGTTTTTTATTTTTCTAATATGCAGAAAATAAAAAAGCCCTCGGTAATCCGAAGGCTTTTATTTTTACTATCGTAATAAAAATTAGCGACGTAAACCTAAACGAGCGATAGTGCTTTGGTATAAAGCAAGATCAGTACGTTTTAAGTAGTCTAAAAGTTTACGACGACGAGAAACCATACGTAATAAACCACGACGACCATGGTGGTCTTTTTTGTGCTCAGCAAAGTGAGCTTGTAAGTGGTTGATTTGTGCAGTTAATAATGCGATTTGAACTTCAGAAGAACCAGTATCTTTCGCATCGCGACCAAATTCAGCAACGATTGCTGCTTTTTTTTCAGTACTTAGAGACATTTTTTACTCCTAAAAGGTAGTGTTATTAATACATCATTCGCCGATCTCTAACTCAGCGATGACAAGGAGCCTGAATTTTAACGATTGAAGCCAATAAAAGCAAGGAATTATTACGCTGTTCCTCTTAAATATTTAATCATTTTTAAATCCATTCTTACGAATAATGTCTTGCGCATGCTCGCTCAATAAAAATTGATAAAATCGCTGCGTCAATGCGGCATCATTCAGCATAGCAAGGACATACTCTGCGCGAATATCATATTCCGATGGCAATGCATGACAAAGCATCCTCAAATTTTCTAATCTTGTCTGATAATGCGCATAACCCAACATCATATCCGCATAATCGTTTTTCAAGAGATAATATGAAGCTATTTCACCTGGTGGTATAACAACTTGATTTTCTGTTCCGCCGACCAATTTCAATGCTTTCGATTTTAACCTTTTACCTTGTTCAGGGTAATCTTTTTCAATGAGATCAAAAAGCTGCCAAGTATAATCACCACAAGGATCACAAATTGGCGTTGACGTGGCTAATCGATATTGATCATCAAAAAGTAGCTCAAGGGTATCTCGCTGAAATTCTGGCTTATTCTTTGTTGTCAGCATAAGTTGATTATAAGTTAACACCTGCTGCTGAAAAACTCGACGCCCTAGTGCCGATACATTTTCTGAATTCGCACTAATAAAAAGATCAGCTAACGCTCCTTGTATTATGCGCGTTTTCAACAAACCAGCAGGACCCAATATGCATTCAATTTCCACTTCATGACATTGCTTGAATGCACGAGTCAGCTCCAATAAGGCATATCGAAAGCTTCCAGCACTATAAATTGTCAGTTTATTCATCTCTCTTTCCTTCTAACAACACCTCATAAACCGGCACAAAATGGCTAAACGGTTGCTGTTGATATTGCGATTGTTCAACGATCATCGGTAAATGAAAAAGTGCGGTCAGATTTTCAGAAGTTAATATCTCATCCGTTTGTCCAAAGCGAATAAAATTTCGATTGATCAAAAGTGTTTTATCCGCAATTGCTTGTGCATGGTTAGGTTGATGCGTGGTGAAAATAATTCCCAAGCCGTGCTTTTTTGCTAATTGTCTTAAAAGTGATAGCACCGCATCCTGATTGGCTAAATCAAGCGCGGAAGTGGGTTCATCTAACAGCATTAAACGACATTCAGACGCAATGGCGCGCGCAATCAAGATCAACTGGCGTTGTCCTCCTGAAAGTGAAGCAAAATCTTGCTCGGCTAAATGCTGCAACTGTAAATCAGCTAACGCTTGTAACGCCACTTCAATATCTTGTGGTTTAGGCTTACTAAAGGTGGCAATATGGCTTGAACGCCCCATTAGCACAATATCCAATACCGAATAGGCAAAAGGTGCACTGAAAAATTGCGGGACAAAACCTATCGAGTCATTCAGCTGAATATTGCCTTGTAAGGGGCGATGAATGCCAAGTAACAGATCTAACAAGGTACTTTTGCCACAGCCATTCTGTCCTAAAATGGCGAGAATCTCTCCTGCCTGTAAAGCAAAATTGAGATGTTGAAAAAGCAGGTTGTTTTTTTCATAAGCAAATGCAAAATCATTTACTTTAATCAAATCAGTCACGCATCGCTCCATTTCGTTTCAAACGATAAACCAAGATGCCAAATAAAGGCGCGCCAATCAGTGCGGTTAAAATACTGATCGGAATTTCATTGTCAGTCAACGCACGAGCGGCATTGTCCACCCACAGCATATAAATAGCACCAACTAACATTGTACAAGGCAGTAAACGTTGGTGATTAGCACCGACCAACATACGACTAATATGCGGAATAATTAAACCAACCCAACCGATACTGCCACTAATCGCCACTTGGCAAGCGACTAACGTTCCGCTAAGACCAATAACCAACCAACGTAATCGCCCGACTTTCACCCCTAACGCTTTTGCCTCTTTATCCTCTAAAGAAAGTAAATTCAAGCGCCAACTAAGTTTCAGCAATAAAGTCGAACAACACACAAAAGGGACTAAGAAAAATAGCCATTTTTCTGTATTGGCTGTAGCGAAACTGCCCATCAACCAAAACACGATACTCGGTAATTTTTCTTCAGTGTCGGAAACGTACTGCAATAAGCTCACCAATGCAGAAAACAGCCCACTTAAAATCATCCCGATTAAAATCAACATCAGTAAACTTCTTCGACCAAACTTTACGCTAAACAAAAAAACGAGCACTAATGTACTTAAACCGAAAAAAATCGTACTGGCAAATAAGCCATACAGACTCAAACTAAAAAAAATGGCCAACGTGCCGCCAAATGCTGAACCTGAGGTAACGCCAATAATATGCGGATCCACCAACGGATTACGAAAAATGCCCTGTAATGCGGCGCCGCTTAAGGCTAATCCGGCCCCCACACAAAGGGCAGATAAAATACGCGGTAAACGAACTTGAAAAATAACTTGCTGATGGATTGGATCAATAGGAAGTGCGGTCAATTTTGCCGCTAAAATTTGCAAAATCTGCTCTAAGGATAAAGCATAACGCCCGATTCCTAAAGAAATCAGGGCGCTAGCGACCAAGACAATGAGCAACAAGCCCATCAATTTAGAATGTTTATTTACCATTGTTATACGGTTGACGATAGAATTTTAAATAGTAGTCATTCACCATTTTATCTAAATCGATATCTTGAAATTTTTGCGGATATAGCGATTTTGCTAACCAAACTTCGCCTAATGCTAAGGCTTCTGGCATCGGATAACCCCAAGCTTTCGCATATTCCGGCATTAAAAATACTTGGTTATTTTTCACTGCATCAATATTAGCCCAAGCTGCATCTTCTTTAATTTGTGACACCACTTTAGGATAACGATCTTGTACCAAAATCACTGCTGGATTCCACTCAAGCACATTTTCCATAGATACCTGTTTAAAGCCTTTCACTGTCGCTGCCGCAACGTTGTAAGCACCTGCATGTTCCAACATTAAACCAGTATATTTACCCGAACCATAGGTATTTAAATCTTGGTTGGCCATATAGGTACGCACTCGTTTATCTGCAGGAATTGCCCCTAAACGATCGGCTAACATTTTACGATTCGCAAATGCCGCTTTAACTAATTCTTTGCCTTGTTGTTCTTTTTCAAATACTTGGGCAATCAACTCAATACCTTGAGTTAAGCCTTCGTTATAAGCTTTATCTTCATCGGCCAAGGTTGGATTAAGTTTATCTTTATCGCTACCAGTTCGTAGAGAAATGGCAATCACCGGAATACCTGTATCAGCAATTTGTTTAATCATTTCCGGTGGCGCATAGTTGGTAACAAACACCACATCCGGTTTTAATTCCAACAAACTTTCAATATTCACCGAATTTAAATCGCCTGGCATGGCCATTTTTTCTAATTCCGGTGCTAAACGTACATAATTTTGCCCCAGTTGTTTTTTCCAATTTGATAACACGCCAACAATCTGTTTAGTGGCATCTAATTGCACGGCAATATTAAGGGTTTGATGCTGTAATACTACAGCACGCTGAATATGATCAGGAATAGTCACTTGACGATCTAGTTGGTCAGTTACAACGCGATCAGCCAAAGCCGATGTAGAGAAAATACCGAACAAAGCTGCAGCAAATAAGCGATTAAATTTCATAAATTATCCTTAAAATGAAAACGGATCTGAATTATACAACAAAATATATAGCGATATATACAAAACAATAGATGTTCTAAGCAAAACGACTATGCTTTACTGATCACCACCTTAATATCCTCTGGTGCAGCATAATAAGGCGCAGAGGTAATAAACAAATTAATACCTAGCTTGGCATAATCCGCCACATTATTTTTATTCACACCACCCGCGACAGAAAGCATAATATTTTTGCCTTGCGCATTGATGAGATCCAGGGCGGCTTTCACGTCTTCAACCGACCATTTATCTAGCTGAATAATATCGGGAGAGGCTGTAATGATTTGTTCGAATTGAGCAAAATTATCTGCTTCGAGAGTAATCTTATTTTCTGGTGCTTCACGCTTTAAGGTTTCCACAAGATGCACCCAGTTATTCGGCTCAGACAATAAATTACGGTGGTTAGTGAAAACCAATACAGTTTCACTCACGCCTTGACGATGGATATGTCCACCGGCAGCCAGCAACGCATTGGTCGCCAGTTTTCGGGTATTCGGAATACTTTTACGGGTACAAGCCACCACCGCATTCGGGTTAATGGCTTTGGCATTAGCAATCATCTCTGCCGTGTATTGTGCCACGCCACAAGACCATTCCAATACAAGCTGCACGACTTTCCATGCCTGCTGTAATTTATCCGCAGAATCGACCGCACTTAGCAACACTGCACCTGCTTCAACGGATTCCCCTTCATTCACATAAATCTGTGGAGTAATGTCTAATTTTTTCAGTAATCGTTCTGCTACCGAAATCCCTGCCACTACACCGGTATTTTTACGTTTGAATTCAATTTTTGCTAGGACTTTTTCCACCCCTAATGCGCGCGTGGTTAAGTCTCCGCGATAAATATCTTCTAATAAAAGATCATCGAGTTCTTTGTCTGAGAAATAAATCATAGTTTATCCTTAAATGTTGAGATGCTTTTGTAATTCCTGAACTGAAGTGCGGTAAATTTTGGCGAGGTTTTCCAATGTCATCAGTTCATCTTTGTGACCTTGCTGAAAACCAAATTCTTGATCGAGCATAGCTATATTCTCGGCTAAATAGGCCGCCTGTTGAGGGTTGTGAGTCGTGATCAGCAAGGCGATGTTTTGATGCTGTAGTTGCTTAATTTTTTCCAATACTCGAATTTGATTACCGAAATCAAGACTGGCTGTCGGTTCGTCCATAATCAACAATTTCGCCTGCTGAGCGATAGCTCGTGCAATGAGTACAAGTTGTTTTTCGCCACCGCTGAGTTCGTGATAATAGCGTTTGGCAAGGTGCGTTATTTGTAATTCCTCTAAAGCCGCAAGGGCAAGATCTTTATCTTCAGCTTTCGGTGTTTGATACCATTTCAAATAAGCAGAACGCCCCATCAATACCATATCTTGCACAAGAAATGGAAAAAGTTGCGCATGTGCTTGCGGCACATAGGCAATTTCACGTGCTAATTCAGCGGCTGAATATGTAGCAAGCGGTCGATTTTGAAAGAGAATTTGCCCATTGAGTGCAGGTTGCAAGCCTAACAAGGTTTTTAAGAAAGTACTTTTCCCCGCTCCATTCGCGCCAAGCAAACAACAAATTTGCTGAGGTTTGAGAGCAAAATTGATTTTGTCTAACAACGGTTTATTGCCATAGCCAATCGTGAGCTGTTGGGTTTCAATTAAATTCATTTTCGCCCTCTCAACAATAAATAGAGGAAAAATGGTGCACCACAAGCGGAGATTAAAATCCCTATTGGGAGTTCAATGCTCGCAACTGTGCGAGCAAGTGTATCCGTGAGAAGTAAAAAGCTCGCGCCAAGCAACAACGATGTTGGCAGTAATAAAATGAAATTAGCCCCCACTAATAATCGAGCAATATGAGGCACGAGCAATCCAACCCAACCAATAATCCCCGTAATGGAGACCGCACTTGCGGTACAAAGTGTGGTAAAAATAATCAAAATATAGCGCGTGCGTTGGATAGGAATACCGAGGCTCTTGGCTTCATCTTCTTCTAAGGCAAGTAGATTTAAGCGCCAGCGTAATAAGAAAAGCGGCAAAATACCGAAGATTAAAATTGGGGCTAGTTGGCTTAATTCTTTCACACCAACCGCGGTAAAACTGCCTAAGAGCCAAAAAGTAATGGAAGGTAGCTGAGTAAAAGGATCAGCTAAAATTTTTAACAATGAAATACCTGCCCCGAGTAATGAGCCAATAGCAATCCCTGAAAGCACTAAAACTAAAATTGGGTCTTGATTACGGCTTCTTGATGCGACCATCGATACACATAACACAGCAAAAATACCGCCACTAAAGGCAAAAAGCTGCACGTAAAACATCGGTAAATTGTAGAAAATTGCCAGTGATGCACCTAGTCCTGCACCGCTTGAAACACCTAAGATATCGGGGGAAACCAACGGATTTTTAAACATCCCCTGATAAGTCGCCCCCGCTGCAGCCAGCGCGGCTCCCACTAAACACGCCACTAAAATACGTGGTGTGCGAATATGCCAAAGCACCGTTTCAACGGAAGATGGTGTTTGACATTCGGTTTCAAATACACAACGAATCGCGTGCCCAAGTTGAAGTGGAGAAATCGGAAATTTCCCCACATTCAACGAGAGCAAAATGGTACCGACTAGCAAAATCACCAGAGAAGTGAAAAATACTTTCGGGTTACGTTGAACAAAATACGGCATAGCTATTTCACATCATGTAGCAATTGAGCCGCTTGTTCTGCGGTTAATTCAATCTGATAGAACAAGTGATAAAACGTTTGTACTTCTTTTGCAAATTCAGCAATAGGTTTACCGCTGACTAAATGAGAGACCCAACGTACTCCAAGCAAACGGTTCACACTAGGTGGCGAATCTAACCAACCAAATGGGTTATTCGGAATTAAAAAAACTTGTCCATTTTTGACCGCACTTAATTGTTGCCATTGTGGATTCTCTTTCAATGTTTGCAAAAACTCAGGGTATTGGCTAAAAATCACATCAGGATTCCATAATAAAAGCTGCTCCATCGAAACCTGTGTAAGCCCTTTATGATCGCCTTCCACCACATTTTTTAAACCGATAATTTCAATAGCTTCCGTATGAATGGAGCCTTTTTGTCCTGTTTGTAAGCCATCTGCACTACGAGCCAAATAGAAGGTTTTGGTAAATTTAGAGGCGTTGTCGACTGCTTGTTTAAGGGTTTCTTCTGCATACTTCGCTTGAGGTTCTGTGAGATTTTCTACGTCTAGTATTTTCCCCAAGTAACGCAAAGTGGTCGGTGTTTCGCTAAGTTTGCCATCTAGCAACAAATAAGGCACGCCCGTCTGTTCAAAGGTACGCTTTGCTTGATCGATATAGTTTGGCGTAACATTACCCACATCAATAATTAAATTCGGTTGTAATGCCACAATTTTCTCTGGAGAGAGCGTGCTGCCTTTTCCAGCTATTTTCCCTAAGGTTGGTAAAGATTGCAGTGCTGTAGGAAACAGTTTTCCACGTTTTTCCATATTAAATCCCGCCAATCCCAGCAATTTATTCGGTGCACTTGAAACCAATAATACATCAGCTGGATTACCTGCACTTAAGACTTTTTCAATTTTAGCTGGCGGAGGTAATTCCCCTGCCAAATAAGACACTTCCTCGGTTGCTAATGCTGCGGTTCCTACACAGACTGAAAGTACAATGGTTATCCATTTTTTCATGTTTTCTCCCTCTTTTAGCCATTCAACTAATACAACTTAATTTTAACGTTATGTATTTTTTAACATAACAAATAAATTTTGTTATAATAACATCGTTATGTTTTTAATTATATAACATTTATTGTTCATAGCTAAAGGTGAAAAAAATGAAATGGGATGTAATTTATAAGTTTTGCTTACTTTGTATGCTCATTGCAGGATTGGCTGGGATAGTGTTCAGCGGCTTAGGGATTTACTTCCAGTGGCCCATTCAAGGCATCTTTCAGTTGCATTTAGGTTCTGCTTTACTGTTTATTTTGGGTGTGGCTTTACACTTCTTCAATCGTAAAAATAAAGCGGTCAAAATTGTGCAACAATTTAATGATTTGGTGACACATAGTCGCTATCCCACCTATTGCAATTTAGACCGTTTGATCATGACGTTTGAGCACTTTTCAATTCTACAAATTGCGGAGCAACTTCAACTTACCCCTTCGATTTTACTCACAGAATTAGCTAACGGAAAAATAAACTTCAGCGATTCTAACCGCACTTTACGAGAAAATTTCCCCCATAATGATGAGAAAATTTTCGCTGCGATCACCATTGCATTGAAGTTACGTTTCAACCCCAACCTAAAAGGATGTTCCAATGGAAAAGAAACTGCTTTGCATCGCCATTAGTTTGGCTTGCTTGCCTGCTTATGCCGAGAATGTATTTACTCTTGGTCAAATTGAAGTCATCGGTGAAAAAGCGAGTGATCTCAGCACCGCGCGTATTGATCAAGCTGAATTACAAAAAAATAACCAAGATCGTGTGTCTGATGTAGCAAAAAGCACACCGGGTGTGTTTGTCGAACATGGTGGCGCACGCAACGAATACAACTTATTAGTACGTGGTTTTAATGCTCGCCGCGTACCCGTATTTATGGATGGTATTCCTGTTTATGTCCCTTATGATGGCGAAATGGACTTAGGTCGTTTTACCACCTTTGATTTATCTCGTATTGATATTTCTAAAGGCGCAAGCTCTGTGCTTTATGGCGCAAATACCATGGGTGGTGCAATTAATTTAATTTCCAAAAAACCAACTAAACCTTTCGAAGGTTCTATTGGCTATGGTTTTTCACATGGTAAAAGCGGCGGTACAGCAACCAATAAAACTGATTTTGATTTAGGAACTAAACAAGAATTATTTTATGCGCAAATAAGTGGTTCTTTTGTTGAAAAACAAGGCTTACAACTTTCTCATCATTATCAACAAATCAATCCCAAAGGGGATGATGGTGGCCGAGCAGAAAATTCTAAACAACGTGATAAAAAATTAAGTTTAAAAGTCGCTTATACACCAAATGAGCATGATGAATACGCACTTGCGTTCTCCACACAAAAAGGCACCAAAGAATCGCCGTTCTATTCTGGCGCTGATAGCTTTGAACGCTACTGGCGCTGGCCGATGTGGGATAAAGACAGTATCTATTTCCTTTCACATACTGAATTTGGCACCCATCATCTCACGTTGAACACGAAAGCATTTTACGACACCTTTAAAAATGACTTACGTGCTTTTGATGACGCAATATTTAGTACTCAAAAGAAAAAATCGAGCTTTAATAGCTATTACCGTGATTATTCCTACGGTGCGGGCTTTGATTTAGGTGGCGATTTAACCTCCAAAGACCACTTAAAATTCTCTACCCTCATTAAATATGACGTGCATCGCGAACATAATGATGATGAACCTACTGCAGTAGATAAAGATCGTACCTACAGCTTTGGTTTAGAAAATACTCATCGTTTTAATGAGAAAACCTCTCTGATTACAGGCATCAGCTACGACAAACGTGATTCACACCGTGCAGAGAAATTTGAAAAACAATGTGCATCAACTCACCAAAAAAATGCGATTTGTCCGTTTGATATCGGTAATAAACACGCCTTTAATTATCAAATCAAACTTGCCCATCATTTCTCTGAACATGATGAATTTGCGCTAAGTTTTGCGAAGAAAACACGTTTTGCTACCATGAAAGAACGTTATTCTCGCCGATTTGGTCGTACTGAGCCGAATCCATTCTTAAGCCCAGAAACCGCTTACCATTACGAAGCTAGTTATATGCATACCTTCGGCGATTGGTTAAGAGTGGATAGCGCACTTTTCTATTCTGAAGTAAAAGATGCCATTGAAGAAGTCGCGATTAGCAAAAAACTCAATCAATATCAAAATGTAGGCAAAGAAGCCTTTAAAGGTGTTGAACTAGCCGTGAATGTTTTTGCAACCGATAATTTAACGTTAGGGGCAAACTACACCTATACCCATGCAAAAAATAAAACCCAAGATACCATTGTGAAGAATGTGCCAAAACATAAATTCTTTGCATTTGTTGATTGGAAAATATTACCAAACCTTTCACTTTATGTGAGTCAAGAAGCGGAACATGGCCGTTATTATTTAGATGGCGGTGAAACCGTGAAGCTCTCTGGTTTTGGAAACAGCAATGCGAAATTAATCTATGAACCGGTTTCAGGATTAAGTTTAGAAGCGGGTGTCTCAAATCTCTTTGATAAAAACTACTTCTATCAAGCTGGCTACCCAGAAGAAGGACGCGTTTATTTCGGCAATATCCGATATAAATTCTAAAATAAAAAACGGGCAACTTGTAAAACAGGTTGCCCGTTGTTTTTATAAAGCCATTAATCTTTCAGCGCTTTGATTTTCTCAATTACGTTCGTGGTTGAACAGCCATTTTCGAAATTCAATACGCGAACATCACCGCCGTTTGCCCATACTTCTTTACTGCCTGCAATCTCTTCTGGTTTGTAATCGCCGCCTTTCACCAATAAATCCGGTAAAATCTCACCGATTAAACGTTGTGGTGTATCTTCATCAAAAGAGACCACCCAATCCACAGAAGCTAAACCAGCCAATACTGCCATACGGGCATTCAAATTGTTAATTGGGCGACTTTCACCTTTTAAGCGTTTCACTGAATCATCCGTATTAACGGCAACAATTAAACGATCGCCAAGTTTGCGGGCATTTTCTAAATAAGACACATGGCCAGGGTGAAGAATGTCAAAACAACCGTTTGTCATCACAATTTTCTCACCGCGTGCTTTAGCATGAGCTACCGCAGTTTTTAATTGGCTTTCTGACATAATACCGAAGCCTGTTTCAGAACGGCCATGGATTGCATTCTCTAATTCCACAATAGAAACGGTTGATGTACCCAATTTGCCAACCACAATACCAGCCGCCACATTGGCTAAATAGCAAGATTCTTCAAAAGAACGACCATCTGCAAGTGCAGTTGCTAATACGCTGATTACGGTATCGCCTGCCCCCGTTACATCAAATACTTCTTTTGCAAGCGTTGGTAAATGGAATGGCTCTTGATTTGGGCGAAGTAATGTCATGCCTTTTTCAGAGCGCGTCACTAAAAGTGCGGTCAATTCAATGTCTGAAATTAATTTTAAGCCTTTTTCAATGATCTCTTCTTCAGAAGCACATTTACCCACTACAGCTTCAAACTCAGACATATTTGGCGTCAGTAAAGTCGCACCACGATAACGCTCAAAATCTGTGCCTTTTGGATCGATTAACACCGGCACGTTCGCTTTACGTGCAATTTGGATCATCTTTTGCACATCTTTTAACGTGCCTTTACCATAATCCGAAAGCACTAACGCACCGAAATTTTTCACTTCAGCTTCCAATTTCGCTAGCAACTCTTGGCATTCTACGTTTTGGAAATCTTCTTCAAAATCCAAACGAAGCAACTGTTGATGGCGAGATAAAATACGTAATTTCGTAATGGTTGGGTGAGTATCCAATGCCACAAAATTACAATCAATTTTTTGATGCTGTAATAAATTCGTTAAGGCTGAACCTGTTTCATCCTGACCAATTAAACCCAAAATTTGCACGGGTACATTAAGAGAAGCAATATTCATCGCCACGTTTGCTGCACCACCTGCTCGTTCTTCGTTATTTTGTACGCGAACCACGGGAACCGGTGCTTCTGGCGAAATACGATTAGTTGCACCAAACCAGTAACGGTCAAGCATGACATCACCTAACACTAATACTTTCGCTTGATTAAAATTGGCAGAATATTGAGCCATTTTGAAATCTCTCTGTTGGAATAATAAAAATTTGGCGCAATTTTACCACAACTCAAATTTGCGATAAACTACACGCCGAACTAACCAGAAAAGAATTATGAAAAACGAAAAACTCCCTCAATTTCAACCGCACTTTCTTGCCCCTAAATACTGGGGCTTTTGGCTTGGTGTGGCGATTTGGCGAAGCCTTTTGTTACTTCCCTATCCAATTTTACGTCACATCGGCAACAGCTTAGGCTGGCTTTTCTCAAAACTAAAAGTGGGAAAACGTCGTGCAGCGATTGCTCGCCGAAATCTTGAGCTCTGCTTCCCAGAAATGCCCGAGCAAGAACGTGAAGCCATTTTGCAAGAAAACTTGCGTGCTGTTGGGATGGCGATTATTGAAACCGGCATGGCGTGGTTTTGGTCTGATGCTCGCATAAAAAAATGGTCAAAAGTTGAAGGGTTAAATTATTTAAAAGAAAACGCCAAAGACGGCATCATATTTGTAGGCGTCCATTTTCTTACCCTTGAATTAGGCGCTCGTATTGTGGGCTTACATCATCCTGGCGTAGGCGTTTATCGTCCCAATGACAATCCTGTACTGGATTGGTTACAAATTAAAGGTCGCTTACGTTCAAACAAAGACATGCTGAATCGAAAAGATCTGCGAGGCATGCTCAAAGCCTTACGTAAAGGTGAAACCATTTGGTATGCGCCCGATCACGATTACGGTAGAAAAAATGCGGTATTTGTGCCTTTCTTTGCAGTAAAAGAAGCCGCAACTACAACAGGTAGTTATTATCTGCTTAAATCAGCACCAAATTGTAAAGTCGTCCCTTTTGCCCCATTGCGTAACAAAGACGGCTCAGGCTATACAGTCAGTATTTCACCACCAGTGGATTTTTCCGATCTTTCGGATGAAACGGCAATCGCTGCAAGAATGAATAAAGTCGTGGAAAAAGAAATCTTAAAAGGTGTGGAACAATACATGTGGCTACACCGCCGCTTTAAAACGCGTCCAACTGAAAATGAACCAAGTTTGTATTTGTAAAAAAGATGGTTCTACTAAAAAATCAGAAAAGGCGAGATACTATAAAGAATCTAGCCTTTTATTTTATATTAAGAATAGGTTATTATTTTTTTGGAAAAAACTCCTTACCTAATAACCAGAGATATCGGTCAATCTCTTTTAAATTGAATCTCTCTAATTTATAATATCTTTGAAAATCTAATAAAATCCCTTTAAATTTCCTGTAATCTTTTAAATCTTGCCTTTTAAAAGATGAAAACTTATCTACTTTATTAAAATAGAGGAGAACTCTCTCCACATAGCTATCATAAATTGGGAAAGCAATTGGATTATGGTGACTACAATATTTAGTCGCAAAAGAATAAAAATACTTCTTGTGCTCACCAATTTTTACCTCTCCTAATTCACGAACTAGTTTAATATCACCATCCTTTAAACGTTTATCTAGATCTTTAACACTTAAAATATGCTCTGCAACAGAGTGAATAGCAAAAATATTTGTGCTATAAAAATCATTTAAACATGATGCTTTCAATAAAATATCAGTTATTTCAGAATTTCCAGGTAATAACTCTAGAAAAAGTTTATTTAATGCCCTTTCTTGTGAAGTGTACTTTTCAAGTTTTTTCCACCCTTTAAGATATTTATTAACTTCTGAAACCCTTGGTTCAGGGGGTAAAATTTTTTCCATATTTTCTCCAATATATTTTATCAATATCAAAAGCTATTTAAGTACATATGATAGACCCTATGTAAAAGTAAGTTTTTTACATCAGGATTTCACAATGAGACAAGGCTCCCTTTAATTGAGATATCTCACTCTCATTAAAGTTAACAAGTTCATCAGAAAAATCCATCACTCGTCTTAGATAAAGCTTTTTCAAATGGTTTAATTTAGTTAGTTTATACAACTCATCAATATTTATTCGATTATAGGAAAGATCTAAAGTTTCTAATTTATTAAATTTAATAATCGAGTCAAACATAGACTCACTAATCTTCCCACTCCAATCTCTAAATGAAATAGATGAAATATGATTATTTAGATAGGCTAAAGGATTCAAATTGTCAATTTCATAAACATTATTAGGAATATTTATATTATTAAGAACAGGCTCTATAAAAGTATCATCTAACAAATATAATCCTGTTATATATTCTCCTAACAAGACCCCAAAAGTATCCCGCTCATATATATCTGCCTCAGTATCAAGAGAATTTTCATCATAAAACTCACTTATACCAATTTCCTCTTCTTGATTAGGAAGATCCCATATTAAGATATACTTCATTGTGTTAGATAAATGGCACCACCAATCCCAATCTGCATCAGAGATAAACTCATTGTCAGCAATCTCATCCTCTGACATTTGAATTATCTTTCTAATTTTCTGAGCATTAATAAAACTTACTAGATCTTCGCTAAATTTATTGGGGTCTTTCTCAATTTCGAATTCAAAACCAACTGATTTTGCTATTTCATCTAATATGAGCCTGACATTACGATGCATAACTGTCACATACCCTTTTACTTTTTCAATAAAAAACTCATCATACTCAGCGGAGAAATCTGCATCCTTTGAAAAGTTGGAGTTGCCAGTTATATGGGAAATAAGGTGATGGCTCAAACTCTGAGGGTTTTCCATTTTTCCATATAAAATGCCCAATCTGTCCATAATTTCACGTAATATTTTAATTGTATCACGATATATTACTTTAATACCTTCATTGCTTAATTCTATACGGACATCATTATAAACTGTAAAATTTCTAATTTTTTTAGTCATCAGCTAATTCTAATTTATCAAATAAAAAAATAGCCTATATGTAACTAATGTTTGTCCATATAGGCTAGTGTAACTACATTAACACAATCATAAATATTTGCTATTAAATCAATTTAATATAGTGTCATAAAAAATCATATGTCTATATAGTTATAACGCTTCATTATGCAATAATTTCGCAATTTGGCAGCAATTCCTTAACCACATTTAGTTCATCTGAGCTAAGGTAATCCTCTGTAAATGCAATTTTTACTCTCTCTAAATAGAGTTTTTTAAGATTTTTAATATCTTTAAGTGATTCTAATGAATATAAAAATAGATCATTACCAGAAAGATCTAACTCTTCTAATTGAGGAATACTCGCAATCATTGATGTTACATATCCTTGAACAATTATATCTTTATCTCTAAGTGACAACGATGATAATTGTTTGATATGTGATAATTTATCAAAATCATCTTCTGCATCATAAACTTGAGGAATAACAAGAGAAGTAACTGTTCCTGGCTTATATGTATGATCTGAACCATACTGACCTGTTAAATATTTACCTACATAGTAACTAATAGCAGTATTTCTATCGTTAAGATCGACTGAAATAGAAATATCACCATTTTCAGTGTCCAATTCAGGGATTAAGTTATGATCAGTTTCAAGAAATTTATCTCTAAGATTCCATAACAGAACACACTTCATTACATAAGATAAACTACACCACCACTCCCAATCTTCATTAGAAATATTCCCTGTAGTATCGGTATCAGTGATAAGTTCTTCTGGGAATTTATCCTCCGCTAATTTTGTAGTTTCTCTACGAGTATCAACGCCGTTGATGAAATTAATTAATCGATGGCCAAAATAACGAGTATTCCATTCGTCAGAATATTCAAAACCAAGATCTTCAGAAATTTCTCTTAACATGCTCCGTGTTTTTCTGTCACGACATCTGATAGTAACGGTATAATCTTCAGCAGATTCGATAATTAAATCTTTATAAATTGCACAACTTCTGATTTTTTTAGACATAATTACCTCTCTCTTACCAAAGTTTTAAAACAAGTTGACCAAAGGCAACTAAGAGAGGATGGCCATTTAATTCGTAAGTATTAGTACCAGATGCCGCTCCAACTTTAGGTTTTATTTTATTACCTTCTACAACCCAACCTACATTTCCACTGGCACGCCCGACTTGAGGAACTAACTCACGACCATTAAATAACCAAATATCAGATGGTCTTGCGCCAACTTTAGGCTTAATTTCTTTTCCGTTATATATCCAAGTATCACTTGGAGTTGCTCCAACTTTAGGTTTTAGCTCTCGTCCATCACAAGTCCATTTACTTGATAATTCAATTTTTGGCATGATTTACTCCGATTCCTTATGTTAAATGTTAATTAAAAATATTTTTATCAGTGTTTGTTTAGTTGGTATGTCAATACCAACTAAAAGAAGTATACTTCTTGGGATAAAACACTTTTAAAACAATCAATTACGAAATCAACAACACCTTCAGTTAATTGCTCTATTATGAAACTAACCCCGCGAGTTCTGCCTATAAAATTTTGTAAAAAACTATCATTGAGGGCTGGTAAATCTGTCAATAATTCTATTTTTAAAAATATCTAGAATTCCTCTTGATCTTTATATAATTAAATATATAATGAACTCGTTTTAAGGTTTTAGATAGTAAACTTGTGTTATGACAAACACACTACTGGCTAGTGCATTCCCCCCACTCCTTTTGCACTAGCCATTTTTTTTTAAATCCCTTACCATATCTCACCTTTTTCTTTTCTCTCAAAAATGATGAACAATCTAGAACTTGAACGTTTACTAAACGAAAAACTTAGCACAGACAGAATAAATGATTACGCCCCTAACGGTTTGCAAGTAGAAGGCAAATCAGAGATCAAAAAGATCATCACGGGTGTCACCGCAAGCCAAGCTTTGATTGATTATGCCGTTGCACAACAAGCTGATGCGGTGCTTGTCCACCACGGCTATTTTTGGAAAAGTGAAAATCCATGTATTCGCGGCATGAAAGGCAAACGCATCAAAACGTTGCTTGTGAATGATATCAATTTATACGGCTACCACTTGCCTTTGGATGTTCACCCTGAATTAGGCAACAATGCAAAACTTGCTCAGTTATTAGGAATTGGCGATCTTCAACCTTTAGAAAATAGCTCAACCAGCATTCCTGTTTGGGGAACGTTAAAAGATCCCGTTACCGCTGAAGAATTTGCGCACCGTATTGAACAAGTGCTTCACCGTAAACCGTTAATTTGCACCGAAAACGGACCGCACTTAATCCGTAAAGTAGGCATTTGTACCGGTGGCGGACAAGGCTATATTGATTTAGCGGCAGCACAAGGTTGTGATGCCTTTATTACCGGCGAGGTTTCGGAGCAAACAATTCACTCTGCTCGTGAGCAAGGTATTCATTTCTTTGCAGCTGGTCACCATGCAACAGAACGCTACGGCATTAAGGCATTAGGTGAATGGCTAGCGGCTGAATATGGTTTGGATGTAGAATTTAAAGATATTGATAATCCAGCCTAACTGGTACAAAGTGTGATTGATTGCCGAATGCACACAAAACAAGTATAATCTCGTCGATTTTTTTAACTCAAACATAGGAGAAAATATGGGTTTCTTAACTGGTAAACGTATTTTAGTAACAGGTCTTGCAAGCAATCGTTCTATCGCTTACGGGATCGCAAAAGCAATGAAAGAACAAGGTGCTGAACTTGCTTTCACTTATTTAAATGATAAATTACAACCGCGTGTAGAAGAATTTGCAAAAGAATTTGGTTCTGACATCGTCCTTCCTTTAGACGTAGCGACCGATGAAAGCATCCAAAATTGCTTTGCAGAATTAAGCAAACGTTGGGAAAAATTTGATGGTTTCGTACACGCTATCGCATTCGCACCAGGCGATCAATTAGATGGTGATTACGTGAATGCTGCAACTCGTGAAGGCTACCGTATTGCTCACGATATCAGTGCATTCAGCTTCGTGGCTATGGCACAAGCGGCACGTCCTTACTTAAATCCAAATGCAGCGTTATTGACCCTTTCTTACTTAGGTGCAGAGCGCGCAATTCCTAACTACAACGTGATGTGTTTAGCTAAAGCGTCTCTTGAAGCAGCAACTCGTGTAATGGCGGCTGATTTAGGTAAAGAAGGTATTCGTGTAAATGCGATTTCTGCAGGCCCAATCCGTACCTTAGCGGCATCAGGTATCAAAAACTTCAAGAAAATGTTTGCTACCTTCGAGAAAACTGCAGCATTACGTCGTACAGTTACTATCGAAGATGTGGGTAACTCTGCAGCATTCTTATGCTCTGATTTAGCATCAGGTATTACTGGTGAAATCGTTCACGTAGATGCCGGTTTCAGCATCACCGCAATGGGTGAATTAGGCGAAGAATAATTTTTCGTACAATCTATTTTTAGGCAGGCTTTTCAGTCTGCCTTTTCTCTTTTTTTAAATATAACTATGTTCCAAGATAATCCATTACTCGCACAACTTAAGCAACAAATCCACGATAGCAAAGAACACGTTGAAGGCGTGGTAAAAAGTACTGATAAAGCTTATGGTTTTTTAGAGTGCGATAAAAAAAGCTACTTTATTGCTCCACCAGCGATGAAAAAGGTGATGCACGGTGACAAAATCAAAGCCACCATTGAAAAGCAAGGCGATAAAGAACAAGCTGAACCTGAAGAATTAATTGAGCCAGTGCTCACGCGCTTTATTGCCAAAGTACGGTTCAATAAAGACAAGAAATTGCAAGTTTTGGTTGATCACCCAAGTATCAACCAACCCATTGGTGCACAACAAGCTAAATCCGTAAAAGAAGAATTACAAGAAGGCGACTGGGTCGTAGCAAATTTGAAAACGCACCCATTACGTGATGATCGCTTTTTCTATGCCACTATCAATCAATTTATCTGCCGTGCTGATGATGAATTAGCCCCTTGGTGGATCACATTAGCACGTCATGAGCAATCTCGTCATCCTGTGCAAGGTGCAGAAAGTTATGAAATGTTAGATCAACAAACATGTAAAGATCTGACCGCACTTCATTTTGTCACTATTGACTCTGAAAGCACTCAGGATATGGACGATGCTCTTTACATCGAACCTGTCGAGCAAAATGGTACACAAACTGGCTGGCGATTAGTCGTTGCCATTGCGGATCCAACAGCTTACATTGCATTAGATTCACAAATTGAAAAAGATGCGAAACAGCGTTGTTTTACCAATTATTTGCCTGGCTTTAATATCCCAATGTTGCCGCGTGAATTATCTGATGAATTATGTTCATTAATGGCAAATGAAACTCGCCCTGCATTAGTGTGTTACATTGAAACGGATCTTGTGGGCAACATCACGGCTAAACCGCATTTTGTGTCTGCTTATGTGCAATCTAAAGCGAAATTAGTCTATAACAAGATCTCAGATTATTTAGAACAAGTACCGGATGCATGGCAACCGGAAACACCTGAAATTGCCCAACAAATTGATTGGTTACATCAATTTACTCAAGCGCGTATTCAATGGCGTAAAACGCATTCTCTTTTATTTAAAGAGAAACCGGACTACTCCTTTATTCTCGCTGAAAATGGCAAAGTGAAAGAAATTAAAGCGGAATATCGTCGTATTGCAAATCAAATCGTGGAAGAATCCATGATCATTGCCAACATTTGTGCCGCTCAATTCTTAGCGGAGCATGCACAAACCGGTATTTTCAATACACATACTGGCTTTGATAAGAAGTTCTTAGAAAATGCCCATAATTTCTTAATGGCAAATTTAGCCAATGAAGAAAATCAAGCTGAACTTGCTGAACGTTATTCAGTGGAAAATTTGGCAACCTTAAAAGGTTATTGCCAAATGCGTCATGATATTGAACCAATTGAAGGTGACTATTTAGAATTCCGTTTACGTCGTTATTTAACCTTTGCGGAGTTTAAATCCGAACTCGCTCCACATTTTGGGCTTGGATTAGAAGGTTATGCGACCTGGACATCGCCTATCCGTAAATATTCCGATATGGTGAACCATCGTTTAATTAAAGCCGTGCTCACACAGCAAGCTTGTGAAAAACCACAAGATGAAGTGCTTGCTCGCTTGCAAGAAGCCCGTCGCCAAAATCGCTTGGTTGAGCGTGATATCGCAGACTGGTTATATTGTCGCTATCTTGCTGACAAAGTCGCTGAAAATGCTGAATTTGATGCAGAAGTGCAAGATGTGATGCGTGGCGGTTTACGTGTTCAATTATTAGAAAATGGTGCATCCATGTTCGTACCAGCTTCCACGTTGCATCCAAATAAAGATGAAATGCAAGTGAATGCTGATGAATTAGCACTGTATATTCAAGGGGAACGCCGTTACAAAATCGGTGATTTGGTGAAAGTGAAACTTACCGAAGTACGAGAAGAAACTCGCAGTATTATCGGTCAATTAATCATTTAATAACCACTTCCCTCTATCTAGAAATACCGCTCGTTACACAACGGGCGGTATTTTTTATAGCACCAAAGTTGTGACAATATTTTGTACGTTGATAGTATCAAATAAAAGGATTCTTGGGATAGATTGAAGATGAGCAGTATCGAGATGAGGTATTTAGATGATATCCCCGCCTTGAAGGCGGGGATAAAATAGATATTTAGGTAAAATTACATTTTAGGAATGTCAACGCCAGATGAAAGCACATCTTGAATATCGGATTTTAAGACATCTGCTTTTGGTCCATAAATCGCTTGGATACCAGAACCTTTCACGATAAAGCCCATTGCACCCGCTTGTTTCCAGCTTGCTTCATCACCCACTAAATCTGGATTATGCACGGTGATACGTAAACGTGTCATACAAGCATCAACATCTGCAATATTATTACGTCCACCAAGTAAGTTGATGATTTGAATAACTTGCGCGCTAGCATCCGCCACTTTTGGCTCATTGCTAGAAGCTTCATCTGAACCTTTTGCATCATAGTTACCATTACGGCCTGCTGTGGCAAGATTAAATTTCTTAATCATAAAGTTCGCGATAAAGAACATAGCCACTGCAAAGAGGATTGATACCCAAATAAAGTTGAGCACATCCATACCAATGCCGGCTTTAATCGCCATTGGTGTACGCGTTAAGAATTCAATGTTACCGAATGAATGCACACGTAAGTCAACAATATCTGCCATGGCGAAAGCACAACCTTGTACTAACGCATAAACAATATAAAGCGGTAATGCAACAAACATAAACATGTATTCGATTGGTTCAGTCACACCTGTTAAGAACACCGCAAGTGCAGAAGAAAGGAAAATACCTTTATAGAGTTTTTTCTTGTCTTCATCCACATTGATATACATTGCGAGGGTCAAGCCCATTAAGATACCGGTTGAACCAATCATTTGTCCTACTTTAAAGCGAGCAGGTGTCACAGTTGAAAGAAGTTCGTTATATTGCGTTAAATTACCTGCATCTTTAAGGTTGATTAAGTCAGTCACCCAGGCAAGCCAAAGTGGATCTTGACCAAATACTTGTTTACCTTGTTGTGCACCGGTTAAGAACTCATAAGTACCGCCTAATGAAGTGTAGTTCATTGGGATGGTCAACATGTGGTGTAAACCAAATGGAAGCAATAGACGCTCTAAGGTACCGTAAATAAATGGTGCTAAAATTGGTGCTGAGTTTTGTGAGTTAGCAATCCATTGCCCAAAATGATTAATACCGGTCTGAACTAAAGGCCAGAATAATGATAGGAAGATCGCCACTAATACAGAACGATAAATAACAACGAAAGGAACGAAACGTTTACCATTAAAGAATGTCAGTACTTCAGGTAATTTACGGAAATTGTAGTAACGGTTAAAAGTTGTAGCACCCACAAAACCGGCGATAATACCAACGAACACACCCATATTTAACGCAGGTTGCCCAAGCACATTCACAAAGTAATTCGCCACAGGAATTTCACCGGCCAATACTGTACTTACATGTGCATTTGGATCCGCTAGCATTTCAAGTTTCACACCGAAAAAGTTACCGGTAATTAAGTTAATTAAAATGAAAGCCAGGCCTGCTGCAAACGCCCCGCCCGCACGCTCATTTGCCCAGCTACCACCAATTGCTAAAGCAAATAATAAATGAAGGTTACCAATAATCCCCCAACCAATTTGGGCGATAATGTTTCCGACAAGCGCTAGCCATTCCGCATCGCTAATCAAAGGCAGTGAGTTACCAATACTCACCATTAAACCCGCGGCTGGCATCACAGCAATCACAACCATTAGGCACTTACCGAATTTTTGCCAAAATTCAAAACTGAGCATTTTTTTCATATTGATTCTCCTACAAGATGAGAGCTACTTCTACGCCAAAATGGTCGGAAACAATCGGTTTATTTTTGCCATTAAAAATAACCTGACTGGATAAAACCCTTTTTGCTTGGTTTAAAAAAATATAATCTAATCGCTTTTCTTGACTATGGCCTTTCCAGCCGTCAATCGCTTTCTCTACAGTGATGCCGCTATCCTTCTGCTCTGCCATTTCAAAAGTATCGAATAAGCCTAAGGATTTAATTTGCTGATAAGCTTGCTGATCGCCTATTGCATCGGTATTGAAATCACCCATCAAGATTTTAAGATTCGCACTTTGACTTCGCTCTACAATATAACGAATATTATCGAGTTGGTTTTCACCCTCACAATTTGGCAAATTGATATGGCAAGAATAACATTCAATTAACTGGCCTTGATATTCTACCGTCAAGCCAATGATTTTACGCGATAGAATTGAGTCAAGACGTTGGTGTTGACTACAATAAAACGCATCTACATCATAAACAGGCAAACGAGTGAGAAACGCAATACCTTCATCATATTTATCGTAACCAATATGCGAATTGCTCCAAAAAAGCGAGTATTTCTGTGCAACGCGTTGATTGATTTTATTTAACAGAATGACACCATAGTTATCTTGCTTTAACGTTGGCGAAATAGCAGGAGCCGACATCAATTGATTAACCTCTTGTAAGGCAATGATGTCATAACCCTTTTCTACAATAGTCTCAGCAAGAATCTCTATTTTTTCCGCTTGGTTAGCTTCTAACCAAGCGTGTACATTCAGGGTAAGTAGTTTCATTGCTTCCCCTTAGCCCTCACAATGCCAAATATCTGCATTATATTGAGCGATAGTGCGGTCAGATGAGAAGAAGCCCGCTTTGGCGATATTGTGCACCACTTTCTCATTCCAACTATCTTGATCTTCATAATCGGCTAAGATTTGTTCTTTCGCGTCGACATAAGCATTAAAGTCGATTAACGTCATAAACCAGTCTTTATTTAATAACTCGTTATAAAGACGTTCTAAACGTGTTTTATTGCCTAATTTCACCACGGCAGGATTCAGAATAAAATCAACTGCTCTTTTAATATCTTTGTCGTTTTCATAATACGCTTTTGAAACATAACCCGCTGTTTCATAAAGTTTAATAATGCTTTCTGAATCTTTACCGAATGTATAGATATTTTCAGCACCGGCTAATTCTGCAATTTCAACATTAGCCCCATCCATTGTGCCTAAGGTTAACGCGCCATTAAGCATAAATTTCATATTACCTGTACCGGAAGCTTCTTTAGAGGCAAGTGAAATTTGTTCTGAAATATCGGTTGCTGGAATCAGTTTTTCCGCCACACTCACATTATAGTTTTCCACTAAATGGACGTTTAAATACTTGTTAACTTCAGGATCATTATTGATTAACTCAGATAAACAAAGAATTAAGTGAATAATATCCTGTGCAATCACATAAGCAGGTGCAGCTTTACCGCCGAAAATGACGGTAATTTTACGTTTTGGTAATTTACCTGCTTTAATTTCTAAGTATTTATGAATCACATAAAGCGCATTCATTTGTTGGCGTTTATATTCATGGAAACGCTTAATTTGCGTATCAATGATTGAATTTTCATCTAAATCAATACCTTTATTTTCTTTAAGGTACGCTTTTAACGCCAATTTGTTTTCAAACTTAATTTTCGCTAATTGTTGATGAACCTTTTTATCATCTTTAAAGGCTAACAATTTCTCTAATTTCGTTGCATCATGCAAATACTCATCACCAATCAATTCTTTAATGTAAGCCGCTAATGCTTGGTTAGAAAACTCTAACCAACGACGGAAGGTAATGCCGTTTGTCTTATTATTGAATTTTTCAGGATATAACGCATAGAACGCTTTAAGTTCTGAATTTTTCAAAATCTCTGTATGTAATGCCGCCACACCATTGACTGAATTTGAAAAGTGAATATCCATGTGCGCCATATGCACACGTTTTTGTTTATCAATGATTTGCACTGCTAGATCTTTATATTCTGCGCGCACTAATTTATCTAATTTTTTAATGATCACTACTAAATGAGGCACGACTTCATCTAGATAATCGAGTGGCCATTTTTCTAGCGCTTCAGCCAAAATCGTATGGTTGGTATAGCCCACCATATTACGTACGATTTCAACCGCTTCTGCAAATTTAATCTGATGTTTTTCCGTTAATAAGCGAATTAATTCAGGAATCACCATTGAAGGGTGAGTATCGTTGATCTGAACATACGCATAATCCGCTAAATCATGTAAGTTACTGCCACGCGCAATTGCTTCATCAATTAATAATTGTGCAGCATTTGATACCATGAAGTATTGTTGATAAATACGCAATAATTCGCCATTTTTATCTGAATCATCTGGATAAAGGAATAAAGTCAGGTTTTCTTCAATCGCAGTTTTATCAAACTCGATACCCTTTTTAATCAGTTTAGAATTTACTGATTGAATATCAAATAAATTGAGATAGTTTTTCGTGTCTTTCTTATAACCTAGAATATCAATACGATCTAATTTAGAAGTTAACGTAAATTTCTTAAATGGCACCTCATAGCTAATATCGGTTGGAATTAACCAAGAATTATCTTCAATCCAATCATTAGGTTCAGCATGTTGTTCATTCTTTTTAAAGACTTGTTTGAATAAACCATAATGATAATTTAAACCTACCCCTTCCGCATTTAAGCCAAGCGTAGACATTGAATCAATAAAACAAGAAGCCAAACGACCTAACCCACCATTTCCTAAAGACGGTTCTGGCTCAATATCTTCAATATGGCTTAATGATTTACCCGCACTTTCTAATTCCGCTTTGATATCTTGATACACACCAAGGTTAATCAGGTTATTAGAAAGTAATTTACCAATTAAAAACTCAGCTGAGATATAGTAAACCTTACGTTTACCTGTATTTTTAGGTTTATCTGCTGAGAGTGTTTTTACGTAATTTAATAATTGAATATAAGTTTCTTTATCGCTTAATTGTTCAAGCGATTTATTGGTTTCGTTTTTTACAAAGGTACTAAATTTCATCATTATTTTTCCTGATTCGCACGTTGATATAACGTGGTCATTTTTGCTAAAAAGTCTTTTTTATCTTGCGTTAAATCTGATTGCTGCATTCTCCATTGCCAGTTTCCACCAATTGTTGAAGGCACGTTCATTCTTGAACTGGCTGGCAAATCTAAAACATCTTGCATTGTGGCTATCGCGGTATTGCTAACCGTTGCAAAAAGCTGACGAATCATCGCTTGGCAAATCGATTCATCCTCATGGCGATGCGTATAATCATTGATATATTGCTGCTGTTGTTCAGTCAGGCTGTTATACCAACCATTGGTCACATCGTTATCATGTGTGCCGGTATAAACAATGGAATGCGGGATGCAATAATGCGGGCTATCTAAGCTTTCTCCGCTAACATCTTCAAAGCCAAATTGCAGAATCTTCATGCCAGGATAGTTACAGTCTGTAAGCAATTTTCTGGCTTTGTCATCAATATTACCTAAATCTTCGGCAATAATCGGTAAATCGCCCAATTGCTCTTTAACGGCTTTAAATAAGTCATAACCTGGGCCTGGCTGCCAGCTACCATCTTTAGCCACCTCTGCTTTTCCATCTACTTGCCAATAATCAGAGAAACCTTTGAAATGGTCGATACGTAGTACATCATAAATTTTGAAGCTTTCTTCAATGCGGTGAATCCACCAAGCGTAGCCTTGTTTTTTATGTTCTTCCCAAGCGTAAAGCGGATTGCCCCAAAGTTGTCCTGTTGCACTGAATTGATCCGCTGGAACCCCGGCAACAAAAAGCGTATTGCGTTCTTCATCTAATTGGAAGAGTTCTGGTTTTGTCCAAACCTCTACGCTATCTGCAGCCACGTAAATCGGCATATCACCGATGATCTTAATGCCCCTTTGATTAGCGTAATCTTTTAACTCACTCCATTGTTTGAAGAAGAAATATTGCGTTACTTTAAAGTACTGAATTTGATCCGCTAACATGGTGCGATATTTTTCTAATGTTTTTGGATCACGTGCTACCGCTTTTTTATCATCCCATTTCTGCAATGCTTGATTGCCGAAATGCTCTTTAATTGCCATAAACTCAGCAAAATCGTCTAACCACAAGCGGTTGTTTTTCTCAAAATTCTTGAAATCAGCTTGGAATGATTGATTCGCTAAAAAATTTTTCACTGCTGTTTCTAAAATTGGACGGCGCGCATAGAAGACGCGTTCATAATCCACACTAGTTGGATCTTCACCAAAATTGACTGATGCATAATTAGCTTCTTTCAACAACCCCATTTGGGTTAATAAATCAAAATCAATAAAGTGAGTATTACCTGCGATTGCAGAGAAAGATTGATAAGGAGAATCACCATAGCTGGTGGTGGTAAGTGGAAGAATTTGCCAATAAGTTTGTTTAGTTTCAACTAAAAAATCGACAAACTCATAAGCTGATTGCCCAAAACTACCAATACCGAATGCATTTGGTAGTGAGGTAATGTGCATGAGAACACCACTTGAACGAGTAAGCATAATATTTCCTCTAGGAAGTCATGATTTTGGCTCATTCTAACCTAAACATATTTTAACGCAACAACTTTTACGTAAAAGCTTAAAACATTTTCGTAAAAGAGTGATATTCATCACATTTTATACGTATAACATTTTGGATTTTATGATATGCTATAGCTATACCTATGGAACGAATGGTAGATAAAAGGATTAAAAATGAGTAAGTACAAGAAGGTTTATAACGATATAAAAACCCAAATTAACAATGGTAATTTAGTACCGTTGCAAGAGCTCCCTAGCGAAAATGACCTCATGCAAAACTATGGTTTTTCTAAAGATACTATCCGCAGAGCGCTTTCTTTACTTGAAATTGATGGTTATATTCAAAAACAACAAGGCCGAAATTCGATTGTTTTAGAGCATGACTTATCTAAACCACAAATGCTTTCTGAAATTAAAACCGTCAGCGAATTAAATAGTGCCTCAACACATCAAGTGAAAACCACATTAACCAGCTTGTATATTGTGCAAGGTGAAGAAGAGTTAATGCATATTTTTAATGTCGATGATCAGATCGATTTCTACCGCATCAGTCGCCTGCGTGAAATTGATGGTGAAGCCGTTGAATACGAAGTTTCTTATTTTGATCGCCGCATCGTGCCTTTTATTAGCCGAGAAATCGCTGAGCACTCTATTTATCACTATTTAGAAAACGAATTAAAATTAAAAATTAGTCACTCACAACGGAAAATTGTCTTTCGTTATGCAAATGAAGAAGAAAAAAAGGCGATCGATCTTGGTGAGTATGACATGGTTGTGAATGTGACGAGTACCACTTATTTGGCTGATGGTCGACCGTTTCAATATGGGAGTATTAGTTATCGACCAGATAAAATTGCGTTTACATCAACAGCAAAACGGCATGTCTAGTTTTTTGTAAATGATAAGTTGTGATTTAAAAAATTCACAAAAAAAGTGCGGTCATTTTTAACCGCACTTTTTGTTTACACTACTTTAACCAAAATTGTCCTTTTAAGAGCTTTCCTAGCGTCATCAGTACTAACCCACCAATCATCAAGTTAGCAAAGATAAACGCACCGTTTGCCAACCCGCTAAGTACGTTATGATGAACAAAAGAAACTGCCCCATTTGCTAAAGAAGCTAATCCGAATGAAAAAGACCAAAAACCAATATTCATCCCTTTTTCACTAATCCAAGGGAAAAGACGAATTAAAAAGAACATTTGTAAAAAGCCGTATCCCCATAAGAGCTTAACGAAAAGATCTATCTCTCCCCCATTAAGCGATAAGTAAGCCGACGATCCCACAAATGCCGGTGCTAAAATGATCCCCATGGTTGGACGAAATTGAGGTTCAATCTGCAACACACGTAAACGCTGTAATAATACCGGTTCATAGATAATCCAAGCAATCATCCCCGCCCCTAAGAACAAATAGCCGAGATCTTGATAGCCTAATAAGGCTAATGATGAGACACTAGTGAAATTAGTCGCGACAGAGGGCAAATAAAATGGTGGCAGTGTCGATTTCTGCTCAAATGTGCCATCTTTCCATAATGCACTAATACGCACTGAAGCAAACAATAATTGCCCAATTGTACCGATCCAAATTAATCCCTCACCAATAAGAGGAAACCAACGATACAGAACATCCCCGCTTAACATCGTTGTAATCGGTATTAATGCGAGAAAAGAAAAACGTATCGGACAACAATATTCATCTCGTACTTCTTGAGAGAAATAAATCATTTTATAAATATAGAGCAAGACGAAAAGTGCCCATACTGAAACAGACGTTACGCCAATAATATCACTCACATTTCGAGAAAAAGAGAGCGTATCGCCCATATGCAACCAGGCTAAAGATAAAGCGCTTAAACCTAATGGAATCGCAAAATACCCTGTTGGTAATGGAAATGGTCGTTTATCAGTCATTATTATTCTCCTAAAAATTGA
Organism: Haemophilus sp.; assembly: GCA_019423025.1. Taxonomy (GTDB): domain Bacteria; phylum Pseudomonadota; class Gammaproteobacteria; order Enterobacterales; family Pasteurellaceae; genus Haemophilus_D. Next base: position 307,572 of record JAHZCD010000001.1, read on the forward strand.
TACCTTATAAGATTACCTCTAAATGCATGAATATTGATGTGGATTTATCTCAAAGACTAGAATAAAAATCTCATTTCTCTAGATGAAAGAAAGGGCTAATAAACATTAGCCCTAAATTGAATTTATATATTTTGGATTATTTGCAGATCACTTCTAATCCGCCCATGTAAGGACGTAATACTTCTGGCACAGTAATCGAGCCGTCTGCATTTTGATAGTTCTCAAGCACGGCCACTAATGTACGGCCTACCGCTAAACCAGAGCCGTTTAATGTGTGCACTAAGCGAGTTTTCTTATCCCCTTTCGCTTTGCAACGAGCTTGCATACGACGAGCTTGGAAATCCCACATGTTTGAACAAGAAGAAATTTCACGGTAAGTATCTTGTGCAGGCACCCACACTTCTAAGTCGTAAGTTTTGCAAGAACCAAAGCCCATATCACCGGTACAAAGTAAGACTTTACGATATGGTAGATTTAAAAGTTGTAATACTTTTTCTGCATGGCCGGTTAATTCTTCAAGTGCTTCCATTGATTTATCTGGATCGACGATTTGTACCATTTCTACTTTATCGAATTGGTGCATACGAATTAAACCACGGGTATCTCGACCATACGATCCTGCTTCAGAACGGAAACATGGTGTATGTGCGGTCATTTTGATTGGCAATTCTGCTTCATCAATAATCACATCACGTACAAGGTTAGTTACCGGCACTTCCGCTGTTGGAATTAATGCGTAAGGTTGCTCACCTTCTAACGCTAAAGTATGGAATAAATCTTCACCGAATTTTGGTAATTGGCCTGTCCCATAAAGGGTCGCATGGTTAACTAAATAAGGCACATAAGTTTCTAAATAACCATGTTGTTCGGTATGAAGATCTAACATGAATTGTGCTAATGCACGGTGCATTTTAGCAATTTGACCTTTCATTACCGCAAAGCGTGCACCTGCTAATTTAGCCCCTGCTGCAAAATCTAAGCCATTGGCATCCTCACCTAATGACACGTGATCTTTGATATCAAAATCAAAGGTACGCGGCGTACCCCAACGTAAAATTTCTTTATTTTCAGTATCATCTTTACCTAATGGCACTTCATCTGCTGGAAGGTTTGGAATGCTTAACGCGATTTGATTGATTTCGGCTAACACGGCATCTAGTTGGGACTTCGCTTCATTAAGCTGTTCGCCCATGTTATCTACTTCAGCCAATAATGGTGCAATGTCTTCACCACGTGCTTTTGCTGCACCAATAGCTTTGGAACGCGCGTTACGCTCTGCTTGTAATGTTTCAGTTTTTACTTGTAAATCTTTGCGTTGTTCTTCTAATGCGGTAAGTTTTTCCGTATCAAGAATAAAGTTACGTTTTACTTTTAATTTTTCTGCTACTTCAGCCAGATTATTACGGAGTAAATTTGGATCGATCATTGGAATTCCCTATTTTTCATTATGAAACAGATGCCTTTATTCTAGCGTGCTTTGAGCAAATAAACCAGTTAAAAGCCTGATTTTTCTTTTATTAACCACTTCAAAAAACATTCAATTTTGTGACCGCACTTTGCCATAATTTAATTTTGTGATCTCTGTCAAATTCTGAGAATGAGGCACTAGAAACAGCAAAAAAAAGTTCTATAATGAAAATGAACGTTAACCAAGAGGAGTAACCTATGTTTCCTGAATTTCGCGATTTAATCACTAAGCTTAAAAACAAAGATGCTTATTTCGATCGCTTGTTTGAAAAGCACAATGCATTAGACCAAGAGATCAAAAATAAGATTGATAACATAGAACTCGCTACTCATACGGAAATTGAGAACTTGAAAAAAGAAAAATTACGGATTAAAGACGAGCTCTATCAATACTTGAAAAAGAAAGCAGCTGAGTAATTTGGTTTAATGTGAAGACAAAGTGCGGTGAAATTTACCGCACTTTTTTGTTTTAAGCGGTTTTGTTTTTTTGAGAGCCCAGATAAATCGCCACTAATGTCAGCACTGCCCCCGCCCATTGCCAATGATTGATGGGCTTATCCAAGCCAAAATAATCAATCACAAGCGCCACCACCGGCTCAGAAAGAAGCAATAAACCGGTTAAACCTAACGACAAATAAGGAATGGTATAAGCAATCATGCCCCAGGCGACACATTGCATCACTGCACCATAAATGAAGACTAATCCCCAATCGGTGAAGGTGGTTGGATAAAGATTATCAGAATTAAAAATCAACGAAGGAACAATTAAAACAAGCGCACCACTTAAACTCAAAATAAACATTAACGAAAATAAAGCGGTGGGTTCTTCTTCGTGTACTTTTTTAATCATAATCATTGAAGTGGCAAGCATGCCTGCAGAAATGAGCCCAATGATAATGCCGTACATCCCCTCAAAATTATGTTGTAACTCTTCCCCTGAGATTAAGACAACACCCGCAACCGCTAGAAAAAGGCTTAACATTTGTAATTTCGTTTGGCGTTCACCAAAGAAAAGATAGCCAATTGCTGCCAAAAAGAAAATCTGCAAGCTATTCAGCAACGTTGAAATACCCGGCCCTACCGCATATACACTTTCATGCCAAAAGGATAAATCAAAGGCTAAAAAGATGCCGGCTAATACAGCATACATCATCGCTTTACGGCTTTTCGGGAAACGCTGTCTTTTTAATTTCATTAAGAACCAGAAAATAAAAGAGGCAATCAATAAGCGCCAAAATGCGATGGCATAACCTCCCACTGGCACAAACTTAACAATTAGGCTTCCTAAACCGAATAGCACGCAGCCCACGACTAACATCGGGGCGGCGTAAGATTTTATTTTATCCATTAAATGAACATTGCCCAGACAGCCAAACTCGCTACCATAAAGAACAAAATGAGTAAGCTGTTATAACTAAGTTTCCATTTATTAACACTGTGCAAAAGCAATACCCCTGCTATTACTAAGTGAAGAACAAAATAAATACCGTATGCGAAAACACCATCAAAACTGACCGCACTTACACCTTGATAAACAATAAAGATCAGTACTGCCAACGCATTCAGTGCAAGCAGTAAAATCATCAATAATGGCAGTAACGCAATGAAACCTTGCAGACGATTACGAGAAACAGACAAGCATAAATTCGCCAATAATACCCCCATCACCGCTTGCGCCAATGGATTATATTGCACGAAATTTGGTGTTGGATTGCCAAAGAAAATCATCAAATACGCAATCACACCCAATCCACTCACCAACGATGCCATTAAGAGAAAACCACGGCGAGCGACTTCATCCTTAGGTTGTTTCCATACTGCATATACAGCAGATAATCCACATAAACTGACAATATCAGTCATCACATAATGATGTGGGGAGGCTAAGCTCATTCCAAGCCAAACTAACCAATAAAGTGCAAAACAGACATTTGCTTTGATTAAACGTCCACGTTGTCCTGGACAAATTTCGCCTTTAATAAAGGCGACCAAACAAAGTAGCTGAGCAATCAGCACACCAAAGGCTAAATGAGGAATCAGTTTTTCAACAGATTGCAAAGACTCTGCAAAAAATTCAATAATTAATAGCAACCCAATTGGCAAGAGAGCAAGAAATGCGGCTAAGGGTTTGGATTGTTCTTCTGACATAAGATTCTCGATTAGAAAAAGAAAGCGGCATTATGCCAAAATTTACGGCTTTTTTTAATGGCTTTCGTGCATTTTGACTCATTCCCTTTTAAAATAAGCAAAATTATAACCGCACTTTAGGAACCACAAAAAAATGCTATTAAGCGTACTTTATATTATTGGAATAACTGCCGAAGGAATTACCGGTGCATTAGCCGCTGGACGAGAAAAAATGGATATTTTTGGGGTAATTATTATTGCCTGCGTGACGGCGATTGGTGGCGGTTCGGTACGCGATGTATTACTTGGACACTACCCGCTTGGCTGGGTTAAACATCCTGAATATTTCATTATGGTGGCTGGTGCAGCTGTATTAACGGTTTTTATCGCACCTTTCATCAAACATTTCATGCGCTACTTCCGCACCATTTTCTTGGTGTTAGATGCCTTAGGATTAATCGTGTATTCCATTATCGGTGCACAAATTGCCATTGATATGGGCTATGGCTTTACCGTGACATCCATTGCGGCAACGGTGACGGGGGCATTTGGTGGTGTGTTGCGTGATTTACTTTGTAACCGCATTCCCCTTGTATTCCAAAAAGAACTTTACGCCAGTGTATCATTCTTCTCTGCTGTGATGTATATGGCATTACAACATATTCAATTAGATCATACGTTTACGATTTTACTGACTTTATTCAGCGGTTTTGCACTGCGTTTACTTGCTGTTCGATTTGGCTGGGGACTACCTGTTTTCGATTTCCAAGAGCAAGAAGATGAAACAAATGATAAATTACCGAAGAAAACAAAATAATTAAAAGGAATAATTATGTTAGAACAAATGGGCAAACAGGCTAAAGATGCGGCCTTTATTTTAGCGCAGTTAAACACCACTGAAAAAAATCATGCGCTCAGTATTATTGCAGATCAATTAGAACAGCAAGCGGATCGTATTCTTGCGGCGAACCAAAAAGATATTGAAATTGCAAAACAAAATGGCTTATCAGAAGCATTAATTGATCGTCTTTTATTAACCGAAGATCGCCTAAAAGGCATTGCGAATGATGTGCTCCATGTGATTTCGCTCGCGGATCCTGTGGGGAAAATCATTGATGGTGGCACCTTAGATAGCGGATTAAAGATCGAACGAGTCCGTACTCCGCTTGGCGTGATTGGTACCATTTACGAAGCACGTCCTAATGTGACTATTGATGTAGCGAGTCTTTGCTTAAAAACCGGTAATGCCGTAATTTTGCGTGGTGGAAAAGAAACACAACATTCCAATCAAATTTTGGTGGAAGTGGTACAAAATGCCCTTGAACAAGCGGGATTACCACGCCATGCAGTCCAAGCTATTACGGATCCGAATCGTGAACTTGTGATGCAACTGCTTAAATTAGATCGCTATGTGGATATGATTATTCCTCGTGGCGGTGCAGGTTTGCATGAGCTTTGTAAACAACATTCTACCATTCCAGTGATTGTTGGTGGTGTGGGCGTTTGCCATCTTTTTGTGGAAGAAAGCACTGACCAAGAAAAAGCTCTTGCGGTGATTGCGAATGCAAAATGCCAACGTCCAAGCACATGTAATACGCTGGAAACGCTGTTAGTTCAAAGTTCAATTGCTGATGTTTTCCTACCAAAACTCGCGAAATATTTAGCCGAGAAAAAAGTAAAATTCCATGCAAAATCGACCGCACTTTCGATTCTTCAAGCGGCAAATGTCAATGTGCAAGAAGTAACAGAACAAGCGCTACGCCAAGAATGGGGTTCACTCGATCTCAATGTTGTGGTGGTTGAAGATATGGATGCGGCAATTGCTCACATCCGTGAATATGGCACACAACATTCAGAAAGTATCTTGACGGAAAATCAACGACTAGCCACACAATTTATCAATCAAGTGGATGCAGCAGCCGTGTATGTGAATGCAAGTACTCGATTTACCGATGGCGGACAATTTGGTTTAGGCGCAGAAGTGGCGGTAAGTACTCAAAAACTTCACGCTCGCGGCCCAATGGGATTAGAAGCCTTAACCAGTTATAAATGGGTTTGTGTCGGCGATTATACTTCTCGCCAATAATCTGTTTCATCCATAAAAAAACCGCACTCTGAAAAACATCAAAGTGCGGTTATTTTTTATCTTGTTTTAGTGTTTACCAAATAATTTCATCGCGGGTAATACAATCGCACAAGCAATCGCGCCTACAATCACACCCACGACTAACGTCGCCACATTACCTAATAAGCCATCCGCTAATTGATAATCAGCGAGCAAATGATGAATGAAATCGACATTATGTACGAAAATACCGCCACCCACTAAGAACACATTGCGAGTGTACCGATAAAACTAAGTGAACGCATAAATTTAGGCATAATCACTAAAATTGCATTCCCGATTGACTTCGCCACACCACCTTTTTTGATAAGGTATAAACCGAAATCATCCGCTCTAACAATTAATGCTACTAAGCCATAAACAAAAATAGTAATCCCGATACCCACTACCGAAAGGGAAATAATGCGAGTCAGCAAGCTCGCTTCGGTTAATTCGCCCAATGCAATAATGATAATTTCAGCGGAAAGAATAAAATCCGTACGAATTGCCCCTTTAATTTTAGCGGCTTCATTAAAGGTTGTTTTTTCTTCATGCTCTTCATGAGCAATAAATTTATGTAGAATTTTCTCCACACCTTCAAAACATAAATACGCCCCACCAATCATCAGAAGTGGCACAATTAACCAAGGTAAAAACGCAGAAAGCAGTAAAGCTATTGGAATTAAAATGACTTTATTGACTAACGATCCTTTGGTGACTGCCCAAACAATGGGTAATTCACGATCGGAAGATGCACCCGTTACCTGGTTAGCATTTAACGCTAAGTCATCGCCTACCACGCCAACGGTTTTCTTGGCTGCTATTTTGGTCATCAAGGCGACATCATCAAGAATCGATGCAATGTCATCAATAAGGGTAAAAAGAGAGCTAAACGCCATATTCTTTCCTTTATAAAGTAAGTTAAAATTTAGAGAAATGAGTTTTAGACTGGTCGAATGCTTTCGACATCCAACTTCGCATCAAACTCTTTTTGTAATAAAAGCAGCTTTTTATCTTGCTGTAAATCCGTACGTGCCTGTTCACGCAAGTCTTGATACACTTTTTTACGGTAATCCATCGGGGTTAAAACATCGGAATCTTCAACAAAAATCGACAATTTGACTGGTTTTTCATATAAACGTTCAAGATGTTCCACTAAATTTTTAATATTTCGATCTTGTTTTAAATGCGCTTTTTCAGAATGAAGCCCGAGTTGAATTTCATCTTCTGTTTGCGACTTAATAAAGCAATTTAATGCCAACTCTTTTGAGAAACCACTTACGCCTGAGCGTTCGACAATATCCGTCCAAGGATCTTGTTTTTGCGTAATTTGAATAATTTTCTCACGCAATTCTGGTGTCACATCTTTCAACATTGCCTGTTTAATATCAGAAGGACGCACACTGTTATCCACTTTGGCTAAATCCGGATTGCTCCACTCCCAACGATAGGTTTCCGCATCCAGAATTTCTTGCTCTTCCGCATCCATTTCAGCATTGTCATCAATGGTATTTTCAACCGTCTCAACACTTTGCTTTAACGCTTCTGCTTGTTGAGTAATTGGGTTTGGCACCGCTGCCTTCGTTTGCGTCGCTTTCGGTGGTGTCATCTCTCGCACTGGAAGTGCGGTCATTTTTGGTGAATTTTTTTGCTCATCTAACGCTTGGAGATGATGTAAGGTTTCTTCCACTGCGGCTTGCTGTTCATCATGATGATGTTGGCGCTCTGATTGCTCAATTTGCGTTAATTGATTCAATGCCTCTAGCGCAGCAAGGCTGGCTAAATTCAATGAAGATGTGGTTTGAGTGGAAACAGGTTGAGAAGACGAGGAATGCACAACTGCCGATTGAACCATCGGCTTTTGCGCTTGTGCAGAATAATTCGCTTTGATGTTTTGCGACAGCACCGGCATATCCACATAACCAGAAACAGGTTGATTTTCAACCGCACTTTTCTGTGTATTTGGTTCAGGGGATAGCCCGCCTTGTTTAGGCGTTTGTGCTGCCGTAAGGAACTTTGGGTGGAATGCCAATGCCCTCAATAATGTCATTTCTGCACCAATTCGACGATTTGGTGCGGAGGCCAATTCTTTTCGACCCGATACAATTACTTGATAGAAGAATTGTACGTCTTCCGGCGAAATATGTTGAGCTAGAAAACCGAGATGATCGTTTTCGTCCGTAGCATTTTTAGCGAGCAACTGCATTAACGCAATTTGATGCAATTTCTCTGCTGTTTCTGCCAATAACTCATCCCAATCGCCCGCTTTTTCAGCCACCGTTTGGATGGTTTTCATTAAACGCTCACCGTTACCTTGATGTAAGGCGTAAATGATTTCAATCGGCTGATCTTCATCTAATAGCCCAAGCATGGTATTCACCACATCGGTGGAAATTTTACCGTTGCCCATGGCAATCGCTTGATCCGTTAAACTTAAGCTATCGCGAATACTCCCCTGCGCCGCTTTGGCTAATTTATCTAGTGCTGGCGTATCAAAAGGAATATTTTCGGCAGTAAGCACACGATTAAGATGCGCTGAAATTTGCGGTTCATCTAATGCTTTAAGATGAAATTGCATACAACGAGATAAAATCGTAATCGGTAATTTTTGAGGATCCGTTGTAGCGAGTAGGAATTTCACATATTCAGGCGGTTCTTCCAAGGTTTTTAACAACGCATTGAAAGAATGGCGGGAAAGCATATGCACTTCATCGATTAGATAAACTTTATAGCGCCCCACTACCGGCTTGTATTGCACGTTGTCTAATAGTTCGCGAGTATCTTCTACTTTGGTACGAGAAGCCGCATCGATTTCAATTAAATCAATAAAGTTGCCCGCTTCGATCGCTTTGCAGTTTTCACATTCACCGCAAGGATCGGCAGTAATACCGTTTACACAATTCAAGCCTTTCGCAAATAAACGAGCAATGGAGGTTTTACCCACGCCACGGGTGCCGGAAAATAAATAAGCATGATGTAAACGGTTTTCTTTTAAACCGTTTTCCAAAGCAGTGAGCACATGGCTTTGCCCCACAACTTCAGAAAAGTTTTTTGGTCGCCATTTTCTGGCTAAAACTTGGTAGCTCATCGCATCCCTTTAAAAATTAATGGCCTTCAAAATTCACTAAGGTGTAGCAATCAATGCCTAAATCACGTAAGCGTTTTTCGCCCCCTAATTCTGGCAAATTAATCACAAAGGCAGCATGTTTCACTTCACCACCTAAACGTTGAACTAATTTCACGGTAGCTTCAACTGTTCCCCCCGTTGCTAACAAATCATCAATGATTAACACGTTATCACCTTGTGAAATGGCATCCGTGTGCAATTCAAGGGTGTCTTGACCGTATTCTAATTGATAAGACTGTGCAATCACTTCACGCGGTAATTTGCCCGGTTTACGAACGGGGATAAATGGCAAGCCTAATGCTAATGCAACTGGCGCACCAAAAATAAATCCACGAGACTCGGTACCAATCACTTTTGTGAGACCTTGATCTTTATACTTTTCAACGATCAAATCAATTGTGGCTTTGAAAGCCGCAGGCACTTCGAGTAAGCTCGTGATATCACGGAAAATGATGCCTTCTTTTGGATGATTTGGGATAGATTTGATAGAAGATTTGATTAATTCAAGTTGTTTGTTCATAAATAATTGCTCAAAAAAGAGTAAGAAAAAATCCTGTTTTTAGGCTCGCATTCTAGCATATAAAAATACAAAAGTGCGGTGAATTTTGACCGCACTTTTGTAAATAAAATGAATTAATCTGGGTAAATATCTTCCCCGTCTTTTCGAGTACGAAGAAGCTGTAAAATCCAGACATATTGTTCAGGTGTTGGCGTAACGAAATACTCAATTTCTTCGTTCATCGCACGGGCTGATTGCTCAGGATCGTCGCTTAATTGCATCGGTGGGCGAATTTCCATTTCATACTTGCCATTCTTAGCGTTATAACGTGGGAACATTGGGATAACCACCGCTTTCGCTAATTTTGCCATTTTGTTTAACCCAGGAAGCGTCGCTTTATAAGTGGCAAAGAAATCCACAAAGACACTTTGTTCGGCTCCAAAATCTTCATCAGGAAGATAATAGCCCATTTGACCTTCTTTGATGTGTGCTAAAAACGGCTTAATACCATTTTGGCGAGCATGCATTTTTCCACCAAAACGTTGACGCGCTAAAGTCCACAACCAGTCCACCAACGGATTTCGGTGCGGGTTATACATTGATGTCATCGGCATGCCGTGTGTATGCAAAATAATGCCGGAGGCATCTATCGCCCAACCATGTGGTACCATCAAAATGATGTTATGCCCTTCAGCTTTGGCTTGTTTGATATGCTCAAGTCCAATGAATTCGCTACGTTTTTGTAAATGTTTTTTAGAACGAATGGCTATCTCACCAATACCAAGCATTACTTGCGCGACGGTGACAAACATCTCTTCAATCACTTTGTTACGTTGCTCATCCGTCCAATCTGGAAAACAGAGTTTCAAATTAATCTCAGCACGAATGCGTGGCTTACCAATTTTTTTCGTCAGTGCACGCGCCAGTTTCTCAGCCATTTTATCTCGTAAACGAAATGGCACAAAAGCGAGTAACAAAAGCACAAAAATACCGAGCCAAATGCCCCAATTTTTCGGATGCAAATATGACCATGAAAAATGTGGTTCATAGCCTGTTCGTGCCGTAATACGTAATTTTTTCTGAGAGTCTGTCATAATCAATCGTTAAAAATGAAACCAACCTTGATCATACGCCATTTTTATCGTCATGATAAATGACATAATCACCACCATCGGTCTGATCAGTTGTTTGCCTTTTGCCATCACCATTTTAGCCCCTAAATTGGCACCTATCAGGCTTCCTGCCATCATGACTAACCCAACAGTCCAAATCACATGACCACCAATTAGGAAAAAAATTAATGAGGCTAAATTTGAGGTTAAATTCATCACTTTCGCATGGGCAGTCGCTTTGGTTAGGTTAAATCCAAGTAGTGTCACACAAGCTAGGTTCATCAATGAACCCGTCCCAGGCCCAAAAAAGCCGTCATAAAAACCCAGTAATGAACCAAAACATAACGCAAAAACAGCGTAAGAAATTCGTTGTTTACGATCACTTTCGCCCAATTTCGGTGTAAATAAAAAGTATAAGCCGATCGCTAAAATAAGAAATGGAAGCCCTTTTTTAATTAATAACGCATCTAAACTTTGAATAAGCAAGGTACCAATCACCGAGCCGATAAAAATCACCAGTAAGATGAAAGAAAACTCCGATAAATTGACTGCTCTTTTACGCAAAAAGTAAATACTTGCCGACAACGCACCACCAAACGCTTGTAATTTATTTGTACCTAACGCCATCGCAGGTGGCATGCCTGTCATTAATAAGGCAGGGATTGTAATTAAGCCTCCACCACCCGCAATCGCATCAATAAATGCGGCAATAAAGGCAGCAGCAAAAAGCATGGCTAATATATCAATCCCCAACTCCATGATTTAACTCCTACTCTAACCATTCGCTACTATTTGGCGAACTCAACACTTGTTGGCATAAAAACGGTTCTGGTGGTGTCACTTTTGGTTTAGAAGAGCCTGAACCTGGTTTTGCGGGTTCAAACCAAGAATAAAGTTCATCACCACATCCATCACCTGCTGGTACCGGTGCTTGATCTTCACAATAAGCCGCATCTTTCGGACAAGCAATACGCACGTGGAAATGCGAATCATGTCCAAACCATGGGCGAATTTTATGTAACCAGGTACGATCATCTCCTGCAGTTTGACAAAGTTTTAATTTAATTGCGGGGTTCACAAAAATACGGGTGACTTTTGGATCTTGCGCAGCCAATTTAATTAGCGTTGCATGATTGTTATTCCACACATTTTCATCAACACGTTGTGTTTGACGATTCACCACAAGTAAGCCTTTTCCATCTGAATTTAGTGCTTCACTGTCTGTCATTGTGCCCATACGCAACCAAATATCCGCATCTAACCCCATTTGATGGCTTGCATGCCCCGTTAAAAAGCGCCCACCACCCGGCATGGCAATATCTCCCACTAACATCGTTGGTAAGCCTGCAGACTTCGCTTTTTGCCCAAGACGCTGTAAATAGGCAATCATATCCGGATGACCATAATAGCGATTTTTATTCATACGAATAACTTGATAGCCCTCACCTTTATAAGGCAATGGCTCCGCCCCGATAATACAACCATTCGAATAGCTACCAATTGGATTCGCTTTACCATCTGTTGCTGGAATTGGACGTTTAATTCGTTGCCAATCTTGTGGTGATGCCATTGTTTGTAGCGAGAAAAAAACACTCCCTAAAACAACCGCACTTGAAAGTAATTTTGCTAAAGATTTATTCATAAGATTTCCTAAAATAAGTTGATTTCTCTTCAATAAAAGAGCACAAGAAGCTTAATTTAAAATAGTTATTTACACTGCGCCTTAAAACGCAATAAATGATCGAGTAAAACAATTGCAACCATTGCCTCCGCAATGGGTACTGCACGAATACCCACACAAGGATCGTGACGGCCTTTTGTCACCACTTCCACAGACTCTCCCGCTAAATTAATGGAACGGCCTGGAATCGTGATACTGGATGTCGGTTTCAATGCAATCGTTGCAATAATTGGCTGTCCTGAGCTAATGCCCCCTAAAATACCGCCAGCATGGTTACTTTCAAAACCATTGGGTGTCATTTCATCACGATGTTGACTGCCACGCTGTTCAACCACTGCAAAGCCGTCGCCAATCTCTACGCCTTTAACGGCATTAATCCCCATTAAAGCATGGGCTAAATCTGCATCAAGTCGATCAAAAACGGGCTCACCTAAACCAACAGGAACATTCTCTGCAATCACAGTTAGCTTTGCCCCAATCGAATCGCCTTCTTTTTTCAATTCACGGATTAATTCATCAAATTTTTCAACCGCACTTTCATCTGGACAGAAAAATGGATTGCTATTCACTTTATCCCAATCAATTTTATCGATAGTCCGTGGTGCGATCTTTACCTCGCCAATCTGGCTTAAAAAACCTCGCACTTCAATGCCAAACTGCTCACGTAAATATTTCTTCGCAATCGCTCCCGCAGCAACACGCATAGCGGTTTCACGTGCAGAAGAACGACCACCACCGCGATAATCACGAATACCGTATTTTTGTTGATAGGTAAAATCCGCATGTCCAGGACGGAAACGATCTTTGATATCACCATAATCTTGTGAACGCTGATCACCATTTTTAATGATCATTCCAATACTGGTACCCGTTGTTTTACCTTCAAACACCCCAGATAAAATCTGTACCTCATCGTCTTCGCGACGTGGTGTGGTATAACGTGATGTACCCGGTTTACGACGATCTAAATCAGGTTGAATATCGGCTTCCGATAATTCAAGATTCGGCGGTACTCCATCTACGATACAGCCTAATGCAATACCATGTGACTCCCCAAAGGTCGTCACACGAAAAAGTTGTCCGATAGTATTCCCTGCCATATTTTCTCTCTTTAATTAATGATTTTGGGCTAATTTTGCCACATCAATAAATGGAATTTCTTCGCCTGTATCTTTATTCTTAATAAAGATATCTAATTGATTGAATGCAATATCAATATTATTTTCTGCAAATAACTCATTCACACGGCGATTGAGTGCATCAAGCGTATCATTTCGCTCAGATACTTGCCCTACATAAACACGTAATTCGTGATCTAATGTACTTGCCCCAAAGGTCAAGAATAATGCTCTTGGTTCCGGATCTTTTAAGACACTTGGTTGCTCATGCGCGGCTTGCAATAATAAGCGTTTCACTAAGTCTAAATCTGAACCATACGCCACACCAACTGACACCACTAAACGAGTAACGGTATTAGATAATGCCCAGTTGATCACTTGACCTGTTACAAAGGATTTATTTGGCACAATCACTTCTTTTCGATCAGGATCAATCATGGTAATCGCACGAATACGGAATTTCGCCACCGTACCTGTCACGCCATTAATTGTCACTGTATCGCCCACACGAATTGGACGCTCAAATAATAAAATGATGCCAGAAACAAAGTTCGCAAAAATTTCCTGCACACCAAAACCGAGACCAACGGAAAGGGCGGCAAATAACCATTGTAATTTAGACCATGACATCCCAAGCGTCGAAAATGCCCATGCGCCACCAACTGCAACCAAGATATAGGTTAATAATTTTGTAATGGTATAAGGCGTACCTGGTGAAAGTTTCACTCGAGAGAAGATTAATACTTCTAAAATACCTGGAATGTTACGCACTAAAATATAGGTAATCACAACAATGATTAACGCAACAATCAAGTTAAAGAGTGAAATCGTTTCTGTCACCACGCCCGCTTCAGTCGTTGAGGTTTGTTGCCACAAGGTAATATCACGCAAATAACTTACAACGGTCACTAAATCTGACCATACATAATAGAAGATGGCAAAAAGTGCGGTCCAAATAAAGAGATCGGCAAAGCGTAGTAACTGGCTACGCACTTCATTTAAGGCTAATCCCTCTTCTTGTTCGGTAATCACGACCACATCATCAGAGGCTGAAGTATCACTTGAATCTTGTTGTTTTTGCTGACGTTTTTCTTGTAAACGTCGATAAGCTAAACGTCTTGATGCAACCGTAATACCACGATAAATAGTATGACGCACCAACGACCACACCACCCATGCAATGTAGGTATTAATAATATGCGTAATTAAATTTAAGGCGGTGTAATAATAGCCTAAAGCAACTAGTGCAATTAAAATAACAGGGACCAATTGCAATAAAACGCGCATAATTTTTAAAAGCGTTCTATCACGCTGATCCGTTACGCTTGAATTCAACGATTTTTCTGTGCGAACAAAACGTGGCGCAATAATCACAATACAGAAAAGCAAGGCAACAATCGTATTAATTTCGCCGAGGACGTCATTGGCTAAACCTGTATCCATGACATTACTGAAAATTGACGTATTCAGTAATAACACAACGGAAACAATGATACGTTTTGTGACGTCTTGCAAAGCAGCCGCGCTCTCTTTAGCAAAACCGAAATGGCGGACTAAAATACCATTCGGACGAAGAATAGCTAAGATAAAACTAAAGAACCACCAATAGCCCGCCATACTGAGCGACCACTCCCAAAACTCTTGTGGATTTTTCACAAAGAAAAAGCCTAAAAGTTGGCAAGCGGCTAAGAACCAGAGTGTGCCCGATAACGATAAAAATGCCGTATAAAATAACGCAAGCGGCGTATGCCATTGGCTATCAGAACGAAGCGTATTAATTTCGCCATTAATCACGCTCAAACGTTGTTTAATTGATTCTTTAAATTTGAAAATCAATCCACCAATCACAAACAAAATAAAGACATAAGTGAGTAAATACGGCAAATTATCAAAATTTGTCGGGAAGCCGATTTTCTTTCCAATGCCATCAAATTGTGCCTTGAGTGACATTGGCAGCTTTTTGAACCAATCAAGATTAATTGGGTTATTACTTTTTACCCAGAAACTTTGTTGATCGAGTTTAGACTGAATTTGATCACTGATTTGAGTAATCTGCTGTTGGGTTAACTCTAAGGAAATCGCTAAGTTCAATTGATTATTCAATGATTTAATCAAATCAGAGGCAACTTTACGACGTTCAGTGAGCAAATTGGTTAATTGTGTTTTTTCTGCAGGTGTAAACGATTTGTTTTCATTCTGCTCTATTTTACTGATGTAAGCATCAATATCATAAAGTTCATTACGTTTTTGTGTAATATCAAAGATTTGTACACGTAAATCCGCAATTTGTTTTGAAAGCCCTTGAATATTTAAATTAGTCGGTAATTTTTGTTTTTGTTGCTGAATAATGCGAGAAAGCACCAACGTGCCTTGTAACGCACTGATTTGCTCATCAATGGTACGCTGTGTCTGCGTCAAGTTATCCAATACATTTCGCATGCGCAATTCATCTTGCGTTAATGTATTGGTTTTCTCAGTTTGCTCAAGTAAATATTGGCTAAGCTGTGCATTCAAATTCAATTCTTTCTGAATCAACGGATTTTGCTCAACATTTTGGCTTTGTTGTTGTGCTTGCTCAACTTGGTTTTGTGTTTTAGCCAAATTCTTTTGATTAATCACGTCTTGAATGGCGGCAATTTGTTTCTGTAGCGCTTGAACACGTGTATTCAATAAGTCATAACGGCTCTGGTAAAGAACCGTAAATTGATCGCTATTTTTTAATAAAATTTGATTGTACGCATTTTTTAGCTCAATCAATTGCAACTCAAGTTGAATTTGCTGTTTTAATAGCGAACTGGTTGTTGGATCAGCCAATTTCTGATTCAATTCTTGCGTACGTTTAACATTATCTGTTAAGGCTGTTTGGGCGCGTTCGGATACAGCGCTTTGCCCTGCAAGTTGTGTATTCACGGCACTTAATGCAGATTGAGCATCTTGTTGTTGATTGGTCAGTTTCTCAAGCTGTGCCTGCAAAGTCGCTAAACTTTGAGAAGCATAATCGGTGTTATTTGGCGTGCTTAGCTGTTTTTTAAGATTTTGAAGATCGGCATTATTCTTCTGAATTTCAGAATCTGCATCAATAAGCGTATCTTGCAAATCGTTATTATTTTTTTGCTGTGTTTGAATTTGTTGCAAGAAATCAAGCGAAGCCTGGATTGTCGTGACGTTATTTGTTTTTTCATCACCATCTGGTAATTTTTGTGCCTCGGCTAATTCACTTTTTAGTGTTTTTTCCGTCGGTAAATCAGCATTATTATTCTCTGCCCAAACAGGCTGAGAAAGCGCCAGCGTAAAAACAAATGAAAGACCAAGTGCGGTCAAAACTCGAGAGATATTTTTCATTAAACTAACTTTCCTATTGTTGCAACAGCCAATCGGCGAGTGCTTTGCGAGAAATCTTTATTGCCCCTTGGATTAAATCCTGCGGGAGTTCATAGTAGGCAACGGGTTGCTTAAATCGTTCCAATCGTCCTTGTAAAAAAACGTTGAGAGATTCGACCGCACTTTCATTAAATGAGGTATGAAATTCAACAATCGCGACAGGGCGATGGCCAAATTCCTCATCATGTTGAGGCAAAACAAAGACTTGTTTCACCAAATCTGATTGTGCAATCACTTTTTCAATTTCTTCTGGTTGAATATTTTCACCTCCAGAAATAAACATATTATCCAATCGGCCTTGAATAACTAATTCGTCATCAAGCCATTGAGCTTTATCTTTTGTTTGGAACCAACCTTCGGCATTGGTGAGTGGAACAATATGTCCTTCTCGCCAATAGCCCATGGCAAGTCCAGCACCTTTTAACCAAACTTCTTCATTCACTAACTTGAACGCTCGGCCAAGCAAAGGTTGACCTACACCAACTTTTCCATCCGATTGTTTAGCGAATACAGTAGAAGCCATTTCTGTCATACCATAGCCTGAATAGCTTCGAATACCTAATTCACTTAATACTTGGGTTAATTTTACAGGGATTTGTGTCCCACCTAGTAACACGGCTTGCGTTTGGATAGGCTGAGGATGCTCCGTCAAATAATCAAACCAACGCTGTAATTGCGTTGGCACGAGAGAAACATGGGAAACTTCACCAATAGATTGATAAAAATCTTCTTTCGGTAGTACCAAGGTTGCTCCCGCATACAGCCAACGCCACACAATGCCTTGTCCGGAAACATGATAAATCGGTAAGGAAAGTAGCCATGATTGATCTTTGCCAAAATTCATTAAGGCACAAACGCCTTCCGCATTAGCTAAATGAGCAGAAACATTATGCACCACAGCTTTAGGCAAACCAGTCGAACCCGATGTGAGCGTCATCGTTGCCGTTTTTGTAAAATTCGCTTTATGTTCGGGTAATGCTTCAGCTGCTAAATAATGAATATCTTCGGTTTGATAACAAAAATCCACCCCATATACTTGGCACAATTCAGCTGCTTTTTCTTGCGGAAATGCTGGATTGATTCCTAAAATTTTTGCGCCTAGCTGAATAACGGCTAAATAAAGAAATAAAATCTGTTCTGAATTTTTACCACAAAAAGCAACCGCACTTTGCGTCGTCACACCTTCCTGTAAAAGAAAGGCTTCCACTTGATTAATTTTCTCAGCAAGTTCCACCCAAGTAAAAGGATCGCCCTGCGAATTTCGCAACGCGATCTGATCTGCATACGCTGAATTTTGGGCAAATGCTTGCCAAGGGAATTTTTGCATCGAATTAGTTGCTAACGAAATAAGGGCGAACTTCATCAATTAAATATTCCGGCAAATGCATTGATTGCATCGCCCCTTCTAGCATCAGCATCTTACGACCACTATTGGTATTGGTAATCACCCAATATGGTGTATCTGGAATTTGTTTTGGTTTCGTGTGATTACCTGCCATAAGCAAAGTTCCTTCGTCACGAGCAAAATAAACACGAGTGCGACCTTGTAGGCTTTCTGTTGCCTGTGCGAAACTTTCTGGATTGGTGCGATAAAGCGTACGTAATATACTTAAAAAACGTACAACTGCTTTTGGCTCTTCTTTGAATTCAGCAGAATTCAAGAGCGCACGAACTTTATCAACAATATGATTAATTGCTTCATCCGATTGTTTTTTCACTACTTTTGGCGGCTCAACAGGTTCAACTTTTGGTTGAGTTGCTTCGGTTGTTTTTTCCGTTAAAACTGGCTCAGAATGCACCGCACTTTTTGGATTTTCAGCTGATACGTCTGATTCAAAGAAATCAACCTTGCTTGTTGCGTGAGCGGGTAAATTCAACAAACGGCGAAGAATATCAGAAGCACTTTCTCCAATAGACTGAGTTTGTGCAGCAATGTATTGATATAATTCTTCATCAACTTCAATTATCTTCATTTTTTTCTCTCCGTTTGCTAAAATTTTCACCCATTATAACGATTTCTAACCAAATTCTCACGCAAAATATATGTCATCTTCCCAATTATTAAACTATCAATTTCATCAAACAAAACAAGCAATTAATTCGCCTACCTTAGTTTTTATTCACGGCTTATTTGGGGATATGAATAATCTTGGGGGTATCGCCCGTGCATTTAGCGATAACTATAACATTTTACGCGTAGATTTACGTAATCATGGATATAGTTTTCATTCAGAAACAATGAATTACGATGTCATGGCTGATGATGTATGGCAACTTATCGATCATCTTCAATTAGATAAGGTTATCTTAATTGGTCATTCAATGGGCGGGAAAACGGCCATGAAAATGACCGCACTTCAACCGCAGCGCGTAGAAAAATTGGTTGTCATTGATATTGCTCCAGTGGCAAATAGCAGTGCGGGACATGATGATGTGTTTCGTGGTTTGTTTGCGGTGAAAAAAGCTCAACCACAAACTCGTCAACAAGCTAAACCTATTTTAGAAAGTGAAATTGCCGATCCTAGCGTGGTGCAGTTTATGTTGAAATCTTTTGAGCCGACTTCAAGCGAATATTTTCGTTTCAATTTGACCGCACTTTTTGAGCATTATGCGGAACTGATGGATTGGCAGGAAGTTTATGCTAATACGCCTACTCTCTTTATTAAAGGCGGGCTTTCATCTTATATTAAACCTGAATATACAGAAACCATTCTAAAACAATTCCCTAATGCGACCTCATTCACTATCAATGGTTGTGGGCACTGGGTTCATGCGGAAAAACCAGATTTTGTGATACGTGCAATTGATAGGTTTCTAAATAAGAATTAATCGTTTTAAATGAGAATTATTCTATTCAAATGAGAATTCATTTGTGGTATAGTTCGCACAAATTGTAGGGCTTTGCCCCTAATTTTTTTCTATTCACCTAATTTTATTTCAAAAGGAAAGAACAATGGCAGTTGTCGGTTTATTTTACGGTAGTGACACAGGTAATACAGAAAACATTGCAAAAATGATTCAAAAACAATTAGGCAATGAATTAGTCGATATTCGTGACATTGCAAAAAGCACGAAAGAAGATATCGAAAGTTATGATTTTTTACTTTTCGGTATTCCTACTTGGTATTACGGTGAAGCACAAGCTGACTGGGATGATTTTTTCCCAACCTTAGAAGAAATTGATTTTACTGACAAATTAGTGGGTATTTTTGGCTGTGGCGATCAGGAAGACTACGCAGATTACTTCTGTGATGCGATCGGTACAGTACGTGATATCGTTGAACCACGTGGTGCGATTATCGTGGGCAATTGGTCAACTGATGGTTACACCTTTGAAGCATCAAAAGCATTATTAGACGACGGAAACTTTATCGGTTTGTGTATCGATGAAGATCGTCAACCAGAACTCACAGCAGAACGTGTAGAGAAATGGACGAAACAAATCTACGATGAAATGTGTTTAGCAGAATTGGCTTAACCATCTCTATTTAGCAAATTAATTAAGGGAACATTATGTCTGAAGAAAACATCAAATTACTCAAAAAAGCAGGGTTGAAAATCACCGAACCCCGGCTGACTATCCTTGCGTTAATGCAAGAACATAAAAACGAGCATTTCTCAGCTGAAGAAGTGTATAAAATCTTGTTAGAACAAGGTAGTGACATTGGTCTTGCAACTGTATATCGCGTACTTAATCAATTTGATGAAGCACGTATTTTAATTCGTCATAATTTTGAAGGTAACAAGTCTGTTTTTGAACTTGCACCAACAGAACACCACGATCACATTATCTGTGAAGATTGCGGTAAGGTATTTGAGTTTACTGATAACATTATCGAACAGCGTCAAAAAGAAATCAGTGAGCAACATGGTATCAAATTAAAAGCACACAGTTTATACCTCTACGGTAAATGTAGCGATATCAACAAATGTGATGAGAAAAAGTAATTCTTGCTAAAAAACGAAAACCTTAGGCTAAAACCTAAGGTTTTTTATTATCTCAATCAAAAGTGCGGTCAAAATCGACTGCACTTTTTCCAATTTAAAAGAGAAAATTATTTTTTACCTAATTGTGGTAAAACGGAATCTTTCCCTGCAGTTAATAGACCTACTTGAGAGTAGATACTTAATTTTCCGCGTGTATCTGCTACGTCTAAGTTACGCATAGTTAATTGACCAATACGATCGATTGGATCAAATGGTGCATTTTCCACTTTTTCCATACTTAAACGTTCTGCCGCATAAGTTAAGTTTGGTGATTCAGTATTTAAGATTGAATAATCATTACCACGACGAAGTTCTAATGTCACTTCACCAGTCACCGCACGAGCGACCCAACGTTGTGCTGTTTCACGTAACATTAACGCTTGTGGATCAAACCAACGACCTTGGTATAACAAACGGCCTAAACGTAAACCGTTGATACGATATTGTTCAATAGTATCTTCATTATGAATACCCGTTACTAAACGTTCATAAGCGATATGGAATAATGCCATTCCCGGTGCTTCATAAATACCACGTGATTTTGCTTCAATAATACGGTTTTCAATTTGGTCTGACATGCCTAAACCATGGCGACCACCAATGCGATTTGCTTCTAAGAAAAGATCCACCACGTTATCAAATGTTTTACCGTTTAATGCAACTGGCACACCTTCTTCAAAACGAACAGTCACCACTTCTGGTTTTACTTGAACATTTTCATCCCAAAATGCCACGCCCATAATTGGTTTCACAATTTTAATACCGGTGCTTAATTCTTCTAAGTCTTTCGCTTCATGAGTTGCACCTAACATATTAGAGTCAGTTGAATAGGCTTTTTCTACCGACATTTTGTAGTCAAAACCATTTGCGATTAAGAATTGTGACATTTCAAAACGACCACCCAACTCATCGATGAATTGTTGATCTAACCACGGTTTGTAAATTTTTAAATTTGGATTGGTTAATAAGCCATAACGGTAAAAACGCTCAATATCGTTACCTTTGAAAGTTGAACCATCACCCCAGATATTCACATCATCTTCTTTCATTGCTGCAACAAGCATCGTACCTGTTACCGCACGACCAAGTGGTGTGGTATTGAAATAGGTTGCTCCACCAGTAGAAATATGGAATGCACCACATTGAATAGCCGCAATCCCTTCATGGGCTAACTGCGCACGACAATCCACTAAACGAGCATTTTCCGCACCATATTCCATTGCTTTTCTGGGAATTGCATTGTAATCATCTTCATCTGGTTGACCTAAGTTTGCTGTATAAGCATAAGGTACTGCACCTTTTTGACGCATCCAAAGTAATGCCGCACTGGTATCTAGCCCGCCTGAAAAAGCGATACCAACTTTTTGACCTTTAGGTAAATGTTGCAGAATCGTATTTGACATATTTTATTTCCTTCATTGTGGTTATGGTGAGTGAGTCTTTAAAAAGTGCGGTCAAAAATCACTGCGCTTTTCTAACATATCATCGGGATTTGGATAACGATAAGCGAAGCCTAAATCTCGACAAATTTTATCTGCCATAATGATTCGTTTCGGATCCGAATCACTACATTCAAATTGTGGTATGGATAAATCATAAAATACCGCTGCTTTTGTGTAATATTCTGCTCGAGTAGGATGAATTGGAGCACAAAGATGGTAAGTTCGTAATCCATTTGAATTCATGAGTAAGGCAGTAATAGCTTGAATGCAATCCTCTAGATACACCAAATTAACAGGCGAATAGCCCTGTTTTAAATTGTGTTTTCCTGCTAAGAATTTAACCGGATGGCGTTGTTTACCAATTAATCCTGCAAGTCGAAGAATATCGCAATGCAATATTCCTGATTGGAACAAGCACTGTTCTGCTTGTATCAGTGTTTTACCCATTTCTGTTTCAGCTGAACGTTGAGAACTTTCATCAAATTGCCCCGAAATATCAGGAAAAACAGAAGTTGAACTGGTAAAAAGTACATGTTGTACACCTTGTTTCTTGGCTTGATTGGCTAAAAAAGCAAGATATTCACAATACTGTTGAGAAGAAAAACGGCTAGGTGGTAGGGTGATAATGAGAGCATCTACATTAAAAAGAGGGCGAATATGGTCTGGTAAACGTTTCATTTCGTCAGAAAGCGAAAAAGGATAAGTTTCAATGCCTAGCTGATGCAATTTCTGAGCATCATCAGGGGATTGTTTTGAGCCTTTTACACACCAACCAAGCTCTTTTAAGTGCAGCGCCAGCGGTAAGCCTAGCCAACCTAAACCAACTATCGCAACAGATTTCATACTCTTTTATTCACAATATTTTATCCATAAAAATCCCTGCTATTCTAAAGCATAGCAGGGAGTTTGTTAATGTTATTTTGTTAATAAATCCAACGCCTCTTGATATTTAGCCACTGTTTTTTCAATCACTTCTTTTGGTACTTTCGGTGCTGGCGGTTGTTTATTCCAACCACTTTGTTCTAACCAATCTCGTACAAATTGCTTATCAAATGACGGTGGATTTGTTCCTTCTTTATAAGTATCAACTGACCAAAAACGGCTAGAATCCGGTGTTAATACCTCATCCATTAAAGTGAGCGTGCCATTTTCATCTAAACCAAATTCAAATTTGGTATCACAAATAATAATACCTTTAGTCAGCGCATATTTTGCTGCCTCAGTATAAAGTGCAATCGCTTTTTCTCTCACTTGTGCCGCTAACTCTGCGCCAATAGCTTTTTCACATTGTTCATAGCTGATATTGATATCGTGATTACCCAATTCTTCTTTACTTGATGGCGTAAAAATCGGTTCAGGTAATTTACTTGCCTCAACTAATCCTTCCGGTAATTTCAAGCCACAAATGGTCCCTGTTTGCTTATAATCTTTTAGCCCGCTACCTGTTAAATAACCACGCACGATAGACTCAATTTTAATTGGATTCAAACGTTTGCAAACCACTGCGCGATCTTTTACTAAATCAGCTTCTTCTTTTGGTAACACATCATAAACTGAATCACCCGTAAAATGATTCGGCATAATATGAGCTAACTTATTGAACCAGAAATTGGAAATTTGAGTCAGGATTTCACCTTTACGTGGGATAGGATCATCTAAAATCACATCAAATGCGGACAAACGGTCACTGGCTACCATTAACATCCGTTTATCATCGATCTCATAAAGATCACGCACTTTTCCCGAATAGATTTTTTTTAGACTAAGTTGTGTCATTGCTTGCACCTTTAATTATAAGAATAAAAAATCGGTAGATATTGTACCGCACTTTTGGCGCAAACGTTTGCTTTTTTTTATGAAAAATTTTAAAGAAAAGAAACTACAGAGTCATACACCTAAATAAGCTATAGATAACAAAAGAAAAGCAATTTAATTTGAGCTCAATCTGAAAATCAGCGACAATACAGCATCATTTAAAACAGAAGAAACAAGACAAATGAGTTATCCATTAGAAGAAGTGAATAAACGTCGCACATTTGCGATTATTTCCCACCCTGACGCGGGTAAAACCACCATCACCGAAAAAGTATTGTTATACGGCAATGCCATTCAAAAAGCAGGCTCAGTAAAAGGTAAAGGCTCTGCACAGCATGCAAAATCTGACTGGATGGAAATGGAAAAACAACGTGGTATTTCCATTACCACTTCCGTGATGCAATTCCCTTACAATGAATGCTTAGTGAATTTATTGGATACGCCGGGGCATGAGGATTTCTCGGAAGATACCTATCGCACGTTGACGGCTGTGGATAGCTGCTTAATGGTTATCGACTCGGCAAAGGGGGTTGAAGAACGTACCATTAAATTAATGGAAGTGACCCGTTTACGCGATACGCCAATTATCACTTTCATGAATAAACTTGACCGTGATATTCGTGATCCAATGGAATTATTAGATGAAGTGGAAAGCGTATTAAAAATCCATTGTGCGCCAATTACTTGGCCGATTGGTTGCGGTAAATTGTTTAAAGGGGTTTATCATTTATATAAAGATGAAACCTATCTTTACCAAAGTGGGCAAGGCTCTACAATCCAAGAAGTACGCATTGTGAAAGGTCTAAATAGCCCAGAATTAGATGCTGCCGTAGGCGATGACTTAGCCCAACAACTGCGTGATGAATTAGAGCTTGTAAAAGGTGCAAGTAATGAATTTGATTTGGATTTATTCCTAAGTGGTGAATTAACACCTGTCTTTTTCGGTACTGCATTAGGTAACTTCGGTGTTGATCATTTCTTAGATGGTTTAACTGAATGGGCACCTGCACCACAAGCTCGTCAAGCTGATACCCGTAAAGTCTCAGCAGAAGAAGAAAAATTCACTGGTTTCGTATTTAAAATCCAAGCCAATATGGATCCAAAACACCGCGACCGCGTGGCTTTCTTACGCGTAGTTTCTGGCAAATATGAAAAAGGCATGAAACTTAAACACGTGCGTATTGGTAAAGATGTAGTCATTTCTGACGCCCTCACCTTTATGGCGGGGGATCGTACTCATGCAGATGAGGCTTATGCTGGCGATATTATCGGTTTGCACAATCACGGTACGATTCAAATTGGCGATACCTTTACGCAAGGCGAAGAGCTTAAATTTACCGGTATTCCAAACTTTGCCCCTGAATTATTCCGTCGTATTCGTTTGAAAGATCCTCTTAAACAAAAACAATTGTTAAAAGGCTTAGTACAACTTTCTGAAGAAGGTGCTGTTCAAGTGTTCCGCCCATTAAGTAATAATGATTTGATTGTTGGCGCGGTCGGTGTGCTACAGTTTGATGTGGTCGTTTCTCGTTTGAAATCAGAATATAACGTTGAAGCCATTTACGAAACGGTCAATGTCGCGACGGCTCGTTGGGTGGAATGTGCAGATAACAAAAAATTTGAAGAGTTCAAACGCAAAAATGAGCAAAATCTAGCATTAGATGGTGGCGATAATCTTACTTACATTGCACCAACTATGGTTAATTTAAATCTTGCACAAGAACGTTATCCTGATGTGACCTTCTTTAAGACAAGGGAACATTAATTACCATTTTCTACCATTAACAAAAGGAAAAATTATGAAAAAATTGATGCTTATCAGTACAGCAGTGTTACTACTCTCGGGTTGTGTAAACACTGAGCTGTCAAATGCAGGAAAAGCTTATAACCCACAAACTGACGCACGTATCCGTCTATATGGACAAAATGGTCGCTATACCGAGATGGAAGTAAAACAGAATGGAAAAACAGAAAAAGTAAATGTTGGAGGTGGATGGGGGCAATCCTTCGGCTCAATGCTTTACCTTAAAGGTAATGAATCGCTAGGGATGCCAGATAGCGAAGCGAGTAAAAAACCAAGCCAATTCAATAACTTTGGTTCAAGTACTTTCTTTAAAGAGTTTGTTATCCCTGCTGGTGCTGAAATCACTCTAAAAAGTGAAATAGTAACCCCAGATAATACTTATACCGATTATGCAAAAGGTATTAAATATACACAACTAGGTTACAGCTGTTCGGGTAAAAAACTCACATTCACGCCTCAGGCAGGAAAAGATTATGAAGCATTACCTGCAGCATCAACAGCTCAATGTAATTTAACTTTAGTAGAATTAAAATAAATCAATATGAAAGGTCACCGCAAGGTGGCTTTTCTTTTATATAAAGACATTAAAATTTTGAGCAAATAACAACTGATGGATAGAACAAAGTGCGGTTAAATTTAATCGCATTTTTTATATAAAAGAAATAGAGAAAATAAGATGGCTGGGGTACTAGGATTCGAACCTAGGGATGCCGAGATCAAAACCCGGTGCCTTACCGCTTGGCGATACCCCAACAGAAATTCTTTGATTGGAAATAAAGAAGATTTTATTTAGATAGTATGGCTGGGGTACTAGGATTCGAACCTAGGGATGCCGAGATCAAAACCCGGTGCCTTACCGCTTGGCGATACCCCAACTACTATTTGACTGCAAGCTGATAAATGGTGCGGGACGAGGGACTTGAACCCACACACCTCTCGGCGCCAGAACCTAAATCTGGTGCGTCTACCAATTTCGCCAGTCCCGCAAATTTGGTGGCTACAGCGAGATTCGAACTTGCGACCCCAACATTATGAGTGTTGTGCTCTAACCAACTGAGCTATGTAGCCATCATTTGCTTTACCTTATCGGCTTTGCGGGGCGTATTATCCTGATTTGACCTATTCTCGTCAATCATTTTTTTGCAAAAAACGGATTTTTTGATTTAGTTGATTATAAATAAAACGCTTTTGCTATTTTTTGTTCACATCAAGAACGGAGATCATTCCCACAAAATGCTTCCAATGCAAAGAGCTAAATTGCCCTGGAATGTACCAATTAGAAATGGTTCCATCAAGATATAAGGCATCCTGACAACCAATTTTAAGCAAACCTTGACTCAAGGTATAAAGATTAGGCTCACCTCTTATCGTCATCAAAAATAGCAATTCATTTTGCTTCGTCAAACACACTGCATTACGCTTATGATAGCTTTCTAGGCTTGCTCTAAATTGCGGATTTATTTTGCCATGAATAATCAACATCGGGCCTGATTGCAGCGCAAAATCCGGCTTGAGTTTACTTTTCTGATAAGCGGATGTGGTTAAAATGTAGGGCTTATTTTTTGCAATGGCAAACACACCATTGGGTTGTACATGAAAGTTACCTTTGCCTGATTTTGTATTTAACGCATTGAGCTCTTTTCCATGCTCAATCCATAATCCCGCTGGCGTGTTATTCATGCTATAAATGCCTGCATTCATGATCATTTTCACGTTATAGCTAGGCTCTAAGGCATTTTTGAGACGCGTTAAACTTTGATAATCTTTACCTTCGGCATCTTTCCAATGTAGCTGTACTTCTTCGGGCTTTGCTTGGAAAATTCCGTAAGTAATATTGCCATCATCAAAAGTTCGGTATTCCGCTAGGGCT
This sequence comes from Haemophilus sp., assembly GCA_019423025.1. Lineage (GTDB taxonomy): Bacteria > Pseudomonadota > Gammaproteobacteria > Enterobacterales > Pasteurellaceae > Haemophilus_D. The sequence goes on from JAHZCD010000001.1 coordinate 335,106, forward strand.
GGCACACTCATCAGTAACGATGCACTACCGAAAAGTGCGGTCAAAAATTTAATCGTTTTTTTCATTCAAAGGATGGGTTAAATGCAACGCATTTGAAAAGGCATGCAACCCTTCTGCATTACCCGATCTCATCATGGATTGCATAGTTTGGGTTGGTGCATGAATGAGTTTATTTGTTAATTTATAACTTAATTCTTGCAGAATTTTTTCAGCATTCTCACCTTGTTGAATTTGGTGTAACGCTTTTTCGAGTAATTCTTGGCGAGTATTCTCTGCCTCATCACGGTAATGACGGATCAAATTGGAGAATTGTTGAACTTTCAACCACTCAAAGAAGGCATTACATTCTTGCGTGATGATATCTTGTGCTTGCTCTGATGCTTGCTCACGTTGAGAAAGATTGCGTTGAATAATATCTTGCAAATCATCCACGGTGTAATGATACACACTTTCTAATTCAGAGACATTTTCATCAATATCACGAGGCACGGCGATATCAACCATTAAAGTCGGTCTAAATTGGCGTGCTTTCTCCGCAATTTCAGCCATCGCTTTAGTGATTAAAATAGTCGGACTGCCTGTAGAGCTGATAACAATATCGGCTTGATTTAGCGGTGTTTGCAATTCATCAAGCGAATACACATCAATCGGTGTATTAGACGCTAATTTTTCCACCAACTGCTCAGCACGAGATAAAGTGCGGTTAGCAATCATCAATTTTTTTACACCGTGGCGTAATAAATGACGACTCACCAATTCAATGGTTTCCCCTGCCCCAACGAGCAAAATTTGTAATTCACGTAAAGATTCAAAAATTTGACGTGCCAAGCTACAAGCCGCATAAGCCACCGATACGGCACTTTCACCAATATTGGTTTCAGTACGCACTCGTTTTGCTGTTGCAAAGGTTTTTTGGAACAAGCGAGAAAGCGTACTTGAAAGCGGAATATTAGCCGCTTGATAATAATCTTCACTAATTTGGAAAGCTTGTTTCACCTGTCCTAAAATTTGCGGCTCACCCAAAATTAATGAATCCAAACCACACGCCACGCGCATTAAATGATTTGCTGCTTGTTGATTTTGATGCGCATAAATACTTTTATTTAATTCATCGACAGAAAGCTGATGAATGTTAGCAAACCAATTTATACAGTTCGTTTGCCATTGCTTACACTCTTGGGGTGAAATTTGACGATGGTGAAGATAAATCTCTGTACGGTTACAAGTAGAAAGAATAACCGCACTTTCAGCCAAATCTTGTTGGTGAATTTGTTGTAAGGCAAGCTGCCGCTTTTCTTCAGAAAAAGCGACTTTCTCACGAACAGCGACAGAAGCTGTTTTATGATTAATGCCTAGAACAAGAAGGGTCATAAAAACCTAATAAAAACAACCGCACTTTTATGAATATGCGGCTTAAGTAGAAAGTAAAAGTTTCGCTATTTTAATGAATTGTTGAGAATTGAGCAAATTTCAAGAGAAAAAACTCAAATAAATAACTAAAATGAGTTAAAACTTATCTTTCGCTAAACGCCATTGTGTAAATTCGTCTAAATTTTTTGCTTGTAAAAACGGATTAATTTGTTTCTCTAATTCAATTGTTGTCGGCAAGCTCGGCTTACCCTCTGCTCGATAACGTTCCACTAAAACACGTTGATTTTTGACCGCACTTTTATCTGCCAATACGGTTTCCGCAAAAGCTAAATTACCCAGCGTATATTCATGAGCGGGGCAAACAACGGTTTCATTCGGTAATTGATTAAAACGTTGCATAGATTCAAACATTTGTGCAAAATTTCCCGTAAATACGCGACCACAGCCCGCAGAGAATAACGCATCACCGCAAAATAAATGCCCATCCACCAAATAGCTGACATGCCCTGCTGTATGACCACCACTTGGCAAAACTTCAATATGATAATGTGCCGTATTAATCACACCACTATCCACGATATTGGTTGCCCCTTTATTTGCACATTCTGTTGGGCCGAAAACAGGTACATTTGGATAATATTGCTTAAATTCCGCGACACCTTGCACATGATCATCATGATTATGAGTTAATAACACCGCCTCTACGTCTAACTTATTCGATTCTAAGTACGGAATTAAACGCGTTATTTCTGGGATATCGATCACAATTACAGGGAAATTTTCTCGTCTATAAAGCCAAATATAGTTATCATTGAGTGCAGGAATAGAAACTAGCATAAATTACCTTATGAAAATAGGATTAACATTGAATTGGAAAGCCAAATGGCACAAACCACTTCTTTCACCTGAAAGTTGGCAAGCGTTACCACAAGGTGAAGCCTATTGTAACGTATTAACACATTATTTTGCCCAATGGACACCTAAAATTTTAGGCTATCAAATTCTGAAAGTCGGTGCCTTAAGTGGCGAAATTGCCTTTGACTTGCCTTTACGTCATCAAATTGTGTTAGCTGAAAAAACAGCGCATTTTCCTACCGCACTTTTAAATGAAAGTGATAGCTTGCTCCAAGCATCGCCATTAACCTTGCCTTTTATTGAAAAAGAAATGGATGCCTGCTTATTGGCAAACACCTTAAATTTTGCGCAAGATCCTCACCAAATATTGCGTGAAGCACATCGTGTTTTAAAGGATGACGGCTGGATTTTCATCACGTTATTTAATCCGATGAGTCCCTTGCTTTTCAAATCCAAATTAGGCGAGTTTAAGTTCCGACAATATGCTACTTGGCGAGTGGTTGACTGGCTATCCTTATTAAACTTTGATGTGATTGCAGAAGAAAGACTATCCATAAAACAAGAAAAGAGCTCGCTCTGCTCTCCGCTCACTGTGATCATTGCCCAAAAACGAACTTATCCCTTAACACTGAATCCTGAGAAAGCGCGATCAAAAATGCCGGCGTTTTTAGAGCCGGCAAGTGCATTTAAAGAAATCAGAACAGAATAATTATTCTGTCACTTCTTTGATTACTGCAGAAGATGCATTATTCATTACAGACTCAACGCCTTTTTCTGCTGCAGCTTGAGAAGAATAATATTGGCTACGGCCAATTTCTTGATGGTTAGCCGCTTTTAAAATGAAGTAAGGTTTGTCATTTTTCGCTACGCGATATTCAAAGTTTTTCGCATCCACACCATTTTTTTGCACTGATGCAATGCCATTTTCAGCTGATGCTTTTGTTTTATAAAGTTCGCTAGTTAAAATAACTTGTCCGTTTGCTGCTTTTAAGTTGAACATAAATTGTCCGTCTTTAGCCACTTTTAATTCATAAAATCCTTGAGCCATGATGTCTCCCAATTGATTGATTTGTTTATAATTTTACCTACGCAGAAAATGCCTTCCTGCGCTAGGCTAATTTACCCTTAAAAATCAAGGAAAACAAGAGCTAAAGCGTATAAATTTTATGCTTGATTAGCCCACTAAACTCCCCTATGATGCGGGAACTTTTTATAACAGGAACAATTATGACCGAACAAACATTTATTCTCGGCAAAGATGCCGCACTTGAAGACAGTATTTCAAAATTTCAACAAAAATTGACCGCACTTGGTTTCAATATCGAAGAAGCCTCTTGGCTTAATCCTGTGCCAAATGTATGGTCTGTACATATTCGTGATAAAGATTGCCCACAATGTTTTTCTAACGGTAAAGGCGCGAGCAAAAAAGCCGCATTAGCGTCTGCATTAGGTGAATATTTCGAACGTCTTTCCACCAACTATTTCTTTGCTGATTTCTATTTAGGGCAAGAGATTGCCAATGGCGATTTCGTCCATTATCCCACTGAAAAATGGTTTCTTATTGAAGATGAAGCCCTTTTACCACTAGGGATTTTAGATGATTACTTATGGGATTATTTCGATCCAAATCAAGAACTAACCCCAGAATTGCTTGTGGATCTGCAATCCGGTAATTACGATCGCGGTATTGTCGCGATGCCTTATGTGCGCCAATCCGATCAACAAACCGTCTATATTCCACAAAGTATCATTGCGAATTTGTATGTTTCTAACGGGATGTCCGCTGGTAACACAAAAAATGAAGCGCGTGTGCAAGGACTGTCTGAGGTCTTTGAGCGCTATGTGAAAAATCGCATTATTGCGGAAGCAATCAGTCTTCCTGAAATTCCAAAATCCGTGATGGATCGTTACCCATCCATTCAAGCCTCTATTGCCAAATTAGAGGAAGAAGGCTTCCCTATTTATGCCTTTGATGCCTCATTAGGTGGCAAATATCCTGTCATTTGCGTGGTATTGCTCAACCCAAATAACGGCACGTGCTTTGCCTCTTTTGGTGCACATCCGAACTTCCAAGTGGCATTAGAGCGTACGGTAACGGAGCTTTTACAAGGTCGCAGCTTAAAAGATCTCGATGTATTCTCTCCTCCATCATTCAATAATGATGATGTGGCTGAACACGCTAACCTTGAAACACACTTCATTGATTCTAGCGGTTTAATTTCTTGGGATTTATTCAAAAATACGCCAGATTATGAATTTGCAGATTGGGATTTCTCAGGTTCAACGCAAGAAGAATATGAAAACTTGATGGAAATATTTAAGGCGGAAGAAAAAGAAGTCTATATCATGGATTACAACCATTTAGATGTTTATGCTTGCCGCATTATTGTGCCTGGCATGTCTGATATCTACCCTGCTGATGACCTCATTTATGCCAATAATAATATGGGTATGGACTGGCGTGAGATCTTATTGGATCTACCACACCATCATCATGATGCTGAAACTTATGAAGAATTATTAGCAGAATTAGATGAGCAAGATATTGACGATGCTACACGCGTTCGCGAATTTATCGGTATCGTTGCACCAAAAGCAAGCGGTTGGACAACATTACGTGTTGGTGAACTTAAATCCATGCTTTACTTAGCATTAGGTGAATTAGAATTAGCCTTAGATTGGGCAAACTGGACGATGAATATGAATAGCTCTGTGTTTACGCCTGAGCGTGCAAATTACTATCGTGCCTTAATCAGCATCATTGAATTACATTTAGACAATACTCGCGATCCACAACAATATCGCACTGTATTTGAAAGAATGTATGGCAAAGAAGCCGTTCAACAAGCTTGGGCTGCGGTGGCTGAAAAAGGTAACCCGTTCTATAACTTACCAGCCAGCGATGAAACGCTTGAAAACTTCAAAGAACACCAAGCTTTACTTGGTGCCTATGCTAAACTACAAAAAGCCAAACGAGAAAATTGGAAATAGACGATTTTCTCTCAATCATAAGGCGGACTTCATGTCTGCCTTATTTATTTCCGCATTAAAAAAACGCTTTAAAATCAACCGCACTTTTCACACAAAAATGCTTAAATTTATGCTATAATCCGTCGCAATTTTTTGATCAAAAAAGGAATAAAAATGACGGATTCAATCCATTCCTCTATTACCCCAGTCAATATTGAAGAAGAACTCAAATCTTCTTACCTTGACTACGCCATGTCGGTGATTGTTGGGCGTGCTTTGCCCGACGTACGTGACGGTTTAAAACCGGTGCATCGACGTGTGCTTTTCTCCATGGATCAATCTGGCATCACTGCCGGCAAAAAATACGTAAAATCTGCCCGTGTGGTAGGTGATGTAATCGGTAAATATCACCCGCACGGTGATTTTGCGGTGTACTACACCATTGTGCGTATGGCACAGCCGTTCTCATTACGCTACATGTTGGTAGATGGGCAAGGTAACTTTGGCTCAATCGACGGTGACGCGCCAGCGGCAATGCGTTATACCGAAGTCCGTATGCAAAAAATTACCCAAGCGTTATTAACTGACTTGGATAAAGAAACCGTGAATTTCTCGCCAAACTATGATGGCGAATTAATGATTCCGGATGTATTACCAACCCGTATTCCGGCGCTTTTAGCAAACGGTTCTTCCGGTATTGCGGTGGGGATGGCAACGAACATTCCGCCACACAACTTAAATGAAGTGTTAGATGGCTGCTTGGCTTATATTGATAACGAAAACATCACCATTGATGAATTAATGCAATATATCCCAGGCCCAGACTTCCCGACAGCGGCATTAATTAATGGCCGTAAAGGGATTGAAGAAGCTTATCGCACCGGTCGCGGCAAAGTGTATGTTCGCGCTCGTGCTAGCGTAGAAACCACAGATAAAGGCAAAGAGCAAATTATTGTGACTGAATTGCCTTATCAAGTGAACAAAGCTAAATTAGTAGAAAAAATTGCTGAGCTTATCAAAGATAAAAAAATTGAAGGCATCAGCAATATTATCGACCTTTCTAACAAAGAAGGGATCCGCATTGAAATCGACATCAAACGTGATGCGGTGGGCGAAGTAGTTTTAAATCACCTCTATGCCCTTACTCAAATGCAGGTGACCTTCGGGATCAACATGGTGGCTTTGGATCACGGTCAACCACGTTTATTCAACTTAAAACAAATCATTGAAGCCTTTGTGATGCACCGTCGCGAAGTGGTGATTCGCCGTTCTTTATTTGAATTGCGTAAAGCCCGCGAGCGTACGCATATTTTAGAAGGTTTAGCGGTTGCAACATCAAACATCGATGAAATCATCGACATCATCCGTCAATCGAAAGAGCGTAAAGAAGCGGCTGAAAAATTAATTTCTCGTTCTTGGAAACTGAATAACGAAATTTTAGGTCTGCTTGATGCAGCGGCACGTCCGGCTGAATTAGCGGCTGAATTTGGTATTAAAGGTTCTGATTACTATCTTTCTCCAGAACAAGTTGATGCAATCTTAGAACTTCGCTTACACCGTTTAACCGGCCTTGCTACTGAAGAAGTGATCAATGAATACAAAGAGTTATTGGTTAAAATTGCAGAACTTCTCCACATCATCAATAGCCCTGAGCGCTTGATGGAAGTGATTCGTGAAGAGCTTGAACAAGTACGTGCACAATTCGCCGATGAACGTCGTACCGAAATTACTGCGGCTTCCGGTGATATTGATTTAGAAGATTTAATCGCTCAAGAAGATGTAGTAGTAACCCTTTCTCACGAAGGTTATGTGAAATATCAACCGCTTACCGACTACGAAGCACAACGTCGTGGTGGTAAAGGTAAATCTGCAACGAAGATGAAAGATGAAGACTTCATTGAAAAACTCTTAGTAGCGAATACTCACGATACGATTCTCTGCTTCTCGAGCCGTGGTCGCTTATATTGGTTGAAAGTCTATCAATTACCACAAGCCAGCCGTGGCGCGCGTGGTCGTCCAATTGTAAATATTCTACCATTACAAGAAAATGAGCGTATCACCGCAATCCTGCCAATCTCTGCTTATGAAGAAGATAAATTCGTCATCATGGCAACCGCTGGCGGTATTGTGAAGAAAATTGCGCTAACCGAATTCAGCCGTCCACGTTCAAGCGGCATCATCGCCTTGAACTTACGTGATGAAGATGAATTAATCGGTGTAGATATCACTGACGGTTCTAACGAAATCATGTTGTTCTCTTCTCAAGGTCGCGTGGTACGTTTCGCTGAAAGTGCCGTCCGTGCAATGGGTCGTTTAGCAACGGGTGTACGCGGTATTAAACTCGCTCTCACCAATGATATCGCTGACGATGAAAGTGCGGTCGAAATTGAAGACGTTTCTGACGATAATGCAGAAGAAACACTCGATCTCAACATCGATAAAGTCGTTTCCTTAGTTGTGCCGAAAAATGATGGTGCAATCCTTACGGCGACGCAAAACGGTTATGGTAAACGCACGCAATTAAGTGAGTATCCAACCAAATCCCGTAATACCAAAGGGGTGATTTCGATTAAAGTAAGCGAACGTAACGGTAAAGTCGTTGCCGCGACACAAGTAGAAGAAACCGACCAAATTATGCTTATTACCGATGCAGGTACCTTAGTGCGTACTCGTGTAAGTGAAGTAAGTATCGTTGGCCGTAACACCCAAGGGGTTCGTTTAATTCGTACCGCAGAAGATGAGCACGTAGTCAGTCTTGAACGTGTTTGTGATGTGGATGATGAAGATGAAGGATCTGAAGATGTGACTTCTGAAGAATAAATAATCTTACAATAAATAAAAGCCCCGCGTTTTGATTCGTGGGGCTTTTTTATTGGTATCTAAAAATCTCTTTTAGGGATCTATTCTACTGATGAAAACTACTCGCCTTCTTCTAATTCATCAGCCATTGCCGCAAGAATTTCACGGGTTAAATACGCCAATGAACGATAAAAAGGAAGTGTGGCATAAGTTTCTACTTGGGTTAAAAATTTCGCTGCACAAGGTAATAAGAAATCACCGAATAAATCTTGTTGAGCAGATAACGATTCCGTATTGTCTTCTAACCAAGAAGCCGTAAGCAATAACAAGGCAAAATGATCCACATTCTCTGCTTCAGGCACATTACGAGCATGACGAAAATCCACAAAACGTTGCACATCCATATCATAACTAGAAATAGCTGTCGGCACATTACCGTTTGGGCCAAACAATTTTTGATATTCTTGATCAAGCAACGTTAAATCAATTTTCATTTGTAAATTATCAATGGCAGCTTCGCTTTCTTTATCCGTAGAAAGCGCCCACACTTGACTTAAACCTTGTTGTTGCAGCCAATCAAATACCCCAGTTAAAATAGGATCTGTAGGGCTGCGATAAAATAAATTGCCGAATAAGCGACTAATTAAAGAGAAATTATTCATTTGAGTTTCTGACATCTGTTGCTTTCCTATAATTGTGCTCAAGATTGAGCTAAAAGTGCGGTCAATTTTGCTGTTGTTTTTTCAGCAGCTTCATCAAGCATCACTTGCCGAGCAGCATTATCGATAATATGAATATCGCCAAATAAAGTGTAATCCACATTCTCGATACCGCAATAATTAAATAAACCATTGATCAAACAATGATTGAGGGATTTATCCACACCGTATTCTTGATATTTTGCTACGCTACTCCCTATGGTGATAAATTGTTGCATCGCTTTATCTTGAAGCAGACCTTTGGATTCACCATTTTCTGTTTTGTAAGCAAAACCATGACTTAATACACGATCCAAATAGCCTTTCAACATGGCGGGGAAACCCATCCACCATAAAGGATAAACCATCGTAATCAAATCTGCTTGTCGGATAAAATCATGTTCCTGCTGAATTTCTGCTGGGATAATCCCCTTATTGGCCGATTGTAATTCTTCAAAGGAAATAATCGGGTTAAATTCCATGGTATAAAGATCACGCAAATGGGTTTCAACGCCAAGCTGTTGGCTTGCTTTCACAACGCGATCCACGATGGCACGACCAAAACTTTTTTGGCTATTGGGATGCGCAAAAATAATCAAATGATTCATTCTGTTACCTTTTTAACTAACAATGTAATGCCATCAACGCGTTCTACCACCACAAGATCGTTCACATTTAAATGCTCGCCTTGGATACGCCATGTGGTGTCGCCAAAGGCACCGCGACCAATCCCGTTAGAACCAATTTCTAACACCGTTCCTTTTTTACCTAACAAAGTATGATCCCGTTGGTTTAAGGTTGTACGTGATTGATCCTGATTATCTTTGCTATGTTGGTATTTCCACCAAAGCAGCGAGAGAATAATCGCTAAAATCGCATAAAAAACGGCTAACGCGGTTAAGGATAAACTCGGTACTAACGCCATTACGCCTGCCGTCACAATTGCAGCCAAGCCCCACCACAATAAAAATACACCGGGTACAAGGGTTTCAGCGATTAACAATACAAAACCTAATACCAACCAATGCCACACCGACCAAGTTGTTAACCAATCTGCCATATCAACTCCTTGAGAGAAAAAGTGCGGTCATTTTTAACCGCACTTTAAGAAATTACGCTTTTTTATCGCCTTTTAACAGTTCGGCAATACCCGCTACCGAGCCAATTAAATTGCCTGCTTCAAGCGGCATCATGACCACTTTGCTGTTCGGTGAGCCACCAATTTGTTTTAAAGCTTCTGTGTATTTTTGTGCGATAAAATAATTGATCGCTTTGGTATCACCGCTAGCAATCGCTTCTGACACCATTTGGGTTGCTTTTGCTTCTGCTTCCGCTGCACGCTCACGTGCTTCTGCTTGTAAGAAGGCTTCTTGACGCTCCCCTTCCGCTTTCAGAATACGGGCTTGTTTTTCCCCTTCTGCACGTAAAATTTCCGCCTGACGGATCCCTTCTGCTTCTAAGACTTCCGCACGTTTATTACGTTCTGCTTTCATTTGCGCGTTCATTGAATCAATCAACTCACGTGGTGGACGCACATCGCGAATTTCAATACGAGTAACTTTAATTCCCCAAGGATTGGTCGCTTCATCCACAATTGCCAGCAAGCGACCATTAATAGAGTCACGTTGGGAAAGCATTTCATCCAATTCCATCGAACCTAATACGGTACGAATGTTAGTCATAGTTAAATTGATAATCGCCTGCTCTAAATGATTCACCTCATAAGCCGCGCTACGGGCATCAATCACCTGAACAAAACAGACCGCATCAATAGATACGTTGGCGTTATCCTTAGAAATGACTTCTTGTGATGGAATATCTAATACCTGTTCCATCATATTGATCTTACGACCAACACGATCCACAAATGGTACGACAAAGTTTAAGCCAGGCATTAAAGTGTGGGTATAACGCCCAAAACGCTCAATAGTCCAGTTATAACCTTGCGGTACAGTTTTTAGTGCTGAAAAAAGTACGACGACAATTAATACAATAAAGACGATTGCGGCAACGGATAAGCCTTCCATAGATTACTCCTTAATGTGAGGAAATATAAGAAAAGTCTAACAAATTAGACCGCACTTTGTATATAAATATATTTATCGTTTTCTCTTATAAATTCAAAAAGATGTGTAATGCAATTCGGGGCATCTAAATCTTGATGAGAGACAAATAAAAGTTGGGTTTTACTATTATTGACCAGTTGCTCAATAAAATGTTTTACTAGCTTGCGATTTAATCCATCAAGCCCTTGAAAAGGTTCATCTAAAATCAAAACAGGCGGATATTTCACCATTGCACGTGTAATTAAAAGCAAACGTTGCTGTCCCCAAGAAAGTGAACGAAATGGCTTTTTTGCTAAATGAGTCAGATTTAAACGAGCTAACCATTGCATGGCTTTCAAACGAATTGCCTCTGGCACTTGTTGATAAATCCCAATACTGTCAAAAAAACCTGAAATGATCACATCTAGCACGGAACAATTCACACGATAATCTAAATGCAGTTGGCTGCTTACGTAACCAATTTTTTGTTTGATATCCCAAATGGTTTCGCCTGAACCACGTTGTTTACCAAAAATCACCACATGATTCGCAAAGGCTTGAGGATGATCACCTGTAATTAACGAAAGTAAGGTTGACTTCCCTGCTCCATTTGGTCCTTTAATCCACCAATTTTGATTTGGCTGAACAACCCAATTTAAATGATCCAAAATCACTTTATCGCCATACTGAACTGTAACATTTTTAAGTTCAAAGTGCGGTTGGTTTTCAGACAGTTTTAGTAATGGTGAGGCCGGCTCAGGCAACGCAACATCAACAGACTGTTCCGCATACACTAATTGTTGATAAATACTTTGTTGCTCAATGGATTGGCGTACACCTTCTAATACTAACTCTAAATTTTCCAACATCGCTAAATGAGTCGCTTCAGCCGGAATATCTGCCAAACGATTAACGATTAGAACGATAGCACATTCTTTTTTTAGTTCGTTCAACATCACCATCCAATCTTTTACTGATTGCTGATCTAGCCCTTCAAAAGGTTCATCTAAAATTAATAAATCGGGCTTTTGCAATAATGTTTGTGCCAATAAGACTTTTCGTGTTTCCCCAGTGGAAAGTTTGATAAAGAAACGATCTAAGAGATAAGTAATCCCTAATTTTTCTGCAATTTGTTCACAAAAAGTGAGTTCCGTGCTGCCATTTAAAATGGTTTCTCTTGCCGTTTTACCAAAAAAATCGGGACCAGTATCATCGTTGTTTAAATTCTTTAATGTGGCTTCAAGAATTTCTCGTTGTTTTTCAAAAGAAAAGGAGTGAACACGTTTGAAGGAATTATGGTACTCCCCTTCCTGTAAAGGTAACTCATTTTGCAAAGCTAAAGCAAACGCCGATTTCCCACTCCCATTACTGCCTACCACAACCCAATATTGTTGTGGCTCAATCGCAAAGTGCGGTAAGTTTAAGGTCTGTTTTTGATAAAGCTTAAATTTTGCTTGCTGAATTAAAAGTGTCATTCTCTTTCCCTTAAAAACAAAAGGCGAGCAATTTGCCCGCCTTGTCAGATTCATTTAATTAGCCGTTTTTACGCTCTTCTTCCATACATACTGCCGCAGTAAATAATACGTCAGTTGAAGAGTTTAGCGCGGTTTCTGTTGAATCTTGTAAGATACCAATCACGAAACCTACACCGATCATTTGAGCTGCAATGTCATCATTAATACCAAATAAGCTACAAGCTAATGGAATTAACAATAATGAACCACCAGCCACACCAGATGCACCACACGCACAAAGTGCAGCAACAATACTTAATAACACCGCACTAACAAAAGAAACTTCAATACCTAATGTATGAACTGCCGCTAACGTTAATACAGTAATAGTAATTGCCGCACCCGCCATATTGATATTTGCACCCAATGGAATTGCCACTGAATAGGTTTCTTCATCAAGATTTAAGCGTTTTGCTAATTCAATGTTTACAGGAATGTTTGCTGCAGAGCTACGTGTAAAGAATGCAGTTACACCACTTTCGCGCACACAAGTCCACACTAATGGATATGGATTACGACGAATTTTCCAATAAACGAGAATTGGATTAAGTACAAAGGCAGTAAATAGCATTGTACCGATTAACACGAATAATAAGTGAACATATCCACCTAACGCAGATAAACCTTTGTCAGATAATGTTTCAGCCACTAAACCGAATACACCGAAAGGTGCAAATGAAATAATCACGTGAACAATTTTAGAAATGCCTTCTGCAAAATCAGCTACAACCTGTTTAGTTGCATCTGATGCATGACGAAGGGCTAAACCTAAACCGATAGACCATGCTAAAACACCGATAAAGTTGGCTTTGAAAATCGCATTTAATGGGTTATCCACCACATTCAATACTAAAGTAAGCATCACTTGGCCAACAGATTGAGGCGCTGAGCTCGCATCTTCTTTTACTGCAAGAGCAACATCTGATGGGAATGCCATACTTGCAATTACTGCAGCCACAGCCGCTAAGAAAGTACCCAAAAGATAAAGCACGACAATTTCTTTCATGTTGCTTTTAGAACCCACTTTCTTATTAGCGAGTGCCGCCATAACAAGGAAGAAAATCAAAATTGGTGCAACTGCACGTAATGCTTTAACAAAAATTTGACCCAGCACGCCAAAGCTAGATGCAAGATCAATACCTGCTGAATTTTTTACACTCTCATTCACCAAGGCAACAAGGATCCCGAGTACCAAACCAACAGCAATTCGTTTTACCAAATTACCTTGGAACAAAAAATGAAATAAACGTGTTGTATTCATAATAGTTTTAAATGAAGATTAAGTTGAACTTCAGATCGTTACGATCCACCGAAACACGATAAAGATAGCTCAAATTTTATTTAAAAGAAAATTTTTTCTTTATTATTTTGCTAAAAAATTGAACTTTTTAAGCTAGGAATGAATTTTTTCTAAAATTTTCGCCTATAAAAAAATTTTTTCTATCCCCTATTGACATACTGTATCTAATACCAGTATATTACAACTGTATAAACAACCACTGATTAAAAACACACAAACTAAAAGGAACACAAGATGATGAACTACGCAAATACAGTTGCACAAAATGATATGACGTTTTCTTATCATCCTATGCCATTTTTCAATGATGTTGAAAGCAAATCGACATTTAATAAAAAATTAGACCTCAACCTTTATTGTATCAAACGTCCACAACAAACTTGTTTTATTCGTGTTACCAATCCGAATATGCTTGCTTGGGGGATTGAAATGGGCGATATGTTAGTGGTTGAAAAAAATGACAGCCTTTTCATTGGTGATCTTGTCGTATTAGAAAAACAAGACGAATTCCATATTTATGAATTTGCCGGCGTAAGCGGTAATGAATTTGTATTCATGGCATTAGATTCTAAAGTGGAAAATATTAAAACAACACAATGGACAAACCTTCCGTTAGTTGGCACGGTGACGAATACTATCCATCAAATGAAACCAAGAAGAGACTTAATGAAATTTGCTGCTTAAGCCAATAATCAAATAATCTAAATAAAGAAAAAGTGCGGTTAAAATTAACCGCACTTTTTTATTGAAATAAAATTGTCATTACATCACTCGACGAGATTGTGTATAAGTTCTTGACCAATAATCTTCATCCAATGAACTAATTGTTACACCTTGACTTGTACTTGCATGCATAAATTGGTTATTACCAATATAAACGCCAACATGATTGTTGCGACGGAAGAACACTAAATCACCTTTACGTAATTCATGTTTTTGGATTTGGCGACCTAAATAGCGTTGTTCTGAAGTTGAACGTGGAAGCTCCATGCCGTAAGCATCGAGAAAAGCAGTTTGCATAAATGCAGAACAATCAATACCATGTTTTGAAGTGCCACCCATTCTATAACGAGTTCCCACCCATTCGTTATAAACTTGAGCAAGTGCTTTGTCACCAATTAAACCTGATTTAGGACGGTTAGTTCTTAATTTAGGGTAAACGCCCCCTTTTTTCCCATCTAAACCGGCAATCAATCCCGTTAACTCAGCATCATCACTTTCACTAATCATGCCATTTTGAGCCTGCCCCGAATTGTTAGAGCAGGCTGTTGTCAAAACAGCTAAACCTACAATAATCAAAATCTTCTTTAACATAGCTTTTAAATAATAAAAAAATATAAAAACAAAACTGGTCGGATTTTATCAAAAAGTCATTATGCCCGCCAGTTTTTATTGAATTTTTATGCAATTTTGTGAGTGAGATCTCAAAAAAATAAGGACTGCTCAATGAGCAGCCCTTAAAAGGATTAGAATTGATTATTTTTTCTTCGCTTTTGCATTTGGAAGATCGGTAATTGAACCTTCAAATACTTCAGCCGCAAGACCTACAGATTCATGAAGTGTTGGGTGAGCATGAATTGTTAATGCGATATCTTCCGCATCACAACCCATTTCGATCGCTAGACCGATTTCACCTAATAATTCACCACCGTTAGCCCCCACGATAGCCCCACCAAGTATACGATGAGTATCTTTATCAAAGATTAATTTGGTCATACCTTCAGCACATTCTGAAGCAATCGCACGACCTGAAGCTGCCCAAGGGAATTTAGCCACTTCGTAGTTTAAACCTTCTTGCTTACATTCTTTCTCAGTTTTACCTACCCAAGCCACTTCTGGTTCAGTATAAGCAATAGAAGGAATGACTTTTGGATCGAAGTAATGTTTTTTCCCTGCGATCACTTCTGCCGCGACGTGACCTTCATGAACACCTTTATGTGCTAACATTGGTTGGCCAACGATATCACCAATTGCAAAGATGTGAGGCACATTGGTACGCATTTGTTTATCAACATGGATGAAACCACGCTCATCCACTTCAACACCTGCTTTACCTGCATCGATCAATTTACCATTTGGTGTACGACCGATTGCAACTAATACAGCATCATAACGTTTAGTATCGTTGCATGCTTTGCCTTCCATTGAAACATAGATACCATCATCTTTTGCTTCAACTGCAGTCACTTTAGTTTCAAGCATTAACTTGAATTTTTTCTCGATTTGTTTGGTGTAGATTGCTACCACATCTTTATCTGCTGCCGGGATAACTTGGTCGAACATTTCAACCACTTCAATCTCGGAACCTAGAGAGTGATACACTGTACCCATCTCTAAACCGATGATACCACCGCCCATGATTAAAAGTTTTTTCGGTACTTCTTTTAATTTAAGTGCATCTGTTGAATCCCAAATACGTGGATCTTCATGTGGGATAAATGGTAATTGAATTGGACGAGAACCCGCTGCGATAATGGCATTATCAAATTTAACAGTAGTTGGGTTACCATCACGGTCACGTGCAACTAATGTATTTGGGTCAGTAAATGCTGCTAAACCTTCAACAACGGTTACTTTACGTTGTTTAGCCATGCCTGCAAGACCGCTAGTTAATTTCGCCACAACTGCTTCTTTACCTGCGCGTACTTCATCTAAATCAATGCGAGGCTCTGCGAAATACACACCATTTTTGCTTGCATGTTTCGCTTCTTCAATTACTTTCGCTACGTGAAGTAATGCTTTAGAAGGGATACAACCTACGTTTAAACATACCCCACCTAATGTTGAATAACGTTCAACAAGTACTGTTTCTAAACCTAAGTCCGCACAACGGAATGCCGCTGAATAACCTGCAGGACCAGCACCAAGTACCACAACTTGGGTTTTAATTTCTTTACTCATTTTTACCTCGTAAAAACGTTCAAATTTTTGACCGCACTTGCGATCCTTTCTGTAAGATGTGGGCCTAATCACTCACATCTTACCGCGTTAATTACATCACTAAGCGACGTAAGTCAGCTAATACGCCATTGATATAGCTTAAGAAACGAGCACCATCAGCACCATCGATCACACGGTGGTCGAAAGATAATGATAATGGAAGCATTAAGCGTGGCTCAAATTCTTTACCATTCCATACCGGTAGCATTTCTGATTTAGATACACCTAAGATTGCTACTTCTGGTGCATTTACGATTGGTGTAAAGTGAGTTGTACCAATACCGCCTAAGCTTGAAATGGTGAAACAACCACCTTGCATATCAGAACCTGAAAGTTTACCGTCACGTGCTTTTTTGGAGACTTCCATTAATTCACGAGAAAGTTCGATAATACCTTTTTTGTTCACGTTTTTAAATACAGGTACAACGAGACCGTTTGGTGTATCTACCGCTACGCCAATGTTGATGTATTTTTTAAGTGTTAATTTTTGTCCGTCTTCAGAGATAGAGCTATTGAAACGAGGGAACGCTTCTAATGCTTTCGCTACCGCTTTCATAATGAACACAACTGGTGTAATTTTCACATCCAATTTTTGTTTTTCAACAATCTTATTCTGTTCTTTACGGAATGCTTCTAAATCGGTGATATCTGTGCGATCGAAGTGAGTAACATGTGGAATCATTACCCAGTTACGATGTAAGTTTGCACCAGAGATTTTGTTGATACGGCTTAATTCAACTTCTTCTACTTCACCAAATTTGCTGAAGTCAACTTTCGGCCATGGTAATAAGCCTAAGCCTGCGCCGTTTGCCACACCATTACCCGCTGCTGCAGAAGATACAGTGCCTGTTTCAAACGCTTTAACAGCAGTTTTCACGTAAGCTTGAATATCTTCTTTCACAACACGACCTTTACGACCCGTACCTTTTACGCGATCAAGGTTAATACCGTATTCACGCGCTAAGCGACGAATCACCGGTGTTGCGTGTGCATAGCCTGCGCTTGCTACAACTTGTTCTTGGCTTAAACCAGATACATTACCTGATTGTGCTGCCGGCGCTGCTGCAGGTGCTGCTTGAGGCGCTGGAGCTGCCGCTGCTGGAGCTGCTGCAGGAGCGGGTGCTGCACCTGCCACTTCAAATTTCATAATTAATGAACCAGTTGAAACTTTATCACCTGATTTCACTAAAATTTCTTTTACCACACCCGCAAATGGAGCTGGCACTTCCATTGAGGCTTTATCGCCTTCAACGGTGATTAAAGATTGCTCTTCAGAAACGCTGTCACCAACGGCAACCATGATTTCAGTTACGTTAACTTCATCGCCACCGATATCAGGTACATTCACTTCTTTAATCGCTGAAACTGTCGGTGCTGCTGCAGGTGCCGAAGCTTGTTGAGCAGGCGCTGCGGCTGGTGCTGCACCTGCCACTTCAAATTTCATGATTAATTTGCCAGTAACAACTTTATCGCCCACGTTGATTAAAATTTCTTTTACTACGCCAGCAACAGGAGCAGGCACTTCCATTGAAGCTTTATCACCTTCAACATTGATGATTGATTGGTCAACTTCAACGGTATCGCCTACTTTCACCATAATATCAGTCACATTTACTTCGTCTGAACCGATATCGGGTACATTAACTTCAACTACACTTGCAGCTGCAGGTGCGGCTGCCGGCGCAGGTGCTGCTGCAGCTGGAGCAGGTGCTGCCGCATCAGCCGATTCTAAAACAAGCATTGGTGTGCCAGTTGTGACTTTATCACCTACTTTTACTAATACTTCTTTTACCACACCAGCTTCTGGTGCGGGTACTTCCATTGAAGCTTTATCACCTTCAACATTGATAATACTTTGATCAGCAGTAATGGTATCACCTACTTTCACCATCACTTCTGTTACGGTAACTTCATCACTACCGATATCAGGAATTTGAATTTGTTTTGACATGTTATCTTACCTTTAAAAAACGCAGTTAAAATCAACCGCACTTTATTTGTAGATGATCCTGTGCGTTTTTCGCACAGGATGTTTTTATTAAGCGTAAAGCGGGTTTAAAACTTCAGTTTTTAAACCAAATTTCGCGATTGCATCAGCCACCACTTTCGCATCAAATTTGCCTTGTTTAGCAAGCTCATGTAATGCTGCAACCACAACATAACG
Organism: Haemophilus sp.; assembly: GCA_019423025.1. Lineage (GTDB taxonomy): Bacteria > Pseudomonadota > Gammaproteobacteria > Enterobacterales > Pasteurellaceae > Haemophilus_D. The sequence goes on from JAHZCD010000001.1 coordinate 353,762, forward strand.
CGCATCCACTTCGAAGTGTTCACGTAAGTTTTCACGGCTGTCTGAACGACCGAAACCGTCAGTACCTAATACGTGATAGCTTTGTGCAGGAATGAATGCACGAACTTGTTCTGCGAACAATTTCATGTAGTCAGTTGCTGCAACAGCTGGAGCATCGTTCATTACTTGTGCAATGTAAGGTACGCGTGGTGTTTCTGTTGGGTGTAACATATTCCAACGTACTGCATCCGCACCTTCACGAGCCACTTCAGTGAATGAAGGCACGCTATATACATCTGAGCTTACACCATATTCATTTGCAAGGATTTGTGCTGCTTCACGAACGTGACGGAAGATCGCACCAGAACCTAATAATTGAACATGACCTTTGTTACCTTTCGCTTCAACGGTTTCAAATTTATAAAGACCTTTACGAATACCCTCTTCTGCACCTTTTGGCATTGCTGGTTGTTCGTAAGTTTCGTTTAATGTGGTGATGTAGTAGAACACATCTTCTTGTTTTTCACCATACATACGGTTGATACCGTCTTGTAGGATAACTGCCACTTCATAAACGTAAGCAGGGTCATAAGACACACAGTTAGGAATAACAAGAGATTGAATATGGCTGTGACCATCTTCGTGTTGTAAACCTTCACCATTTAATGTTGTACGACCAGAAGTACCACCGATCATGAAACCACGCGCTAATTGGTCACCTGCTGCCCACATTAAGTCACCCACACGTTGGAAACCAAACATTGAGTAGTAGATGAAGAATGGAATCATCGGAAGATTATTTACAGAATATGAGTTCGCTGCCGCTAACCAAGAGGATGCTGCACCTAATTCATTGATACCTTCTTGTAATACTTGACCATCTTTCGCTTCACGGTAGTAAGCCACTAAATCACGGTCAGAAGGCACATAGTTTTGACCATGTGGGTTGTAAATACCGATTTGACGGAATAAACCTTCCATACCGAAAGTACGTGCTTCGTCAGCAATAATTGGCACAATTTGTTGACCAATGTTCTTATCTTTCAATAAGGTATTTAAGAAGCGAACAAATGCCATTGTGGTTGAAATTGGACGTGCTTGCTCTTCCAATAATGGCGCAAACTCTTCTAATGCAGGCACTTTAAATTCAGTGGTGAATTTTGGTAAACGTTTTGGTAAATAACCGTTTAACGCTTTACGTCTGCCGTGAAGATAATTGTACTCTTCCGAACCTTCTGGGAAGGTGATGTATGGATAGTTAGGAATATCTTCATCTTTAATATCTAATTGGAAATGATCGCGGAAAGATTTTAAGCTTTCGAGTGACATTTTTTTCGATTGGTGTGCAGTGTTTTTACTTTCTGCTTCAGGTATTTTATAACCTTTAACCATGTGAGCTAAGATCACAACAGGTTTACCTGCAGTTTGTGCTTTATGGAATGCGGCATAAAGTTTTTCTGAATCGTGACCACCACGTCTTAATGCCCAGATTTCATCATCTGTCATGTCAGCTACTAATGCAGCGGTTTCTGGGTAACGACCGAAGAAGTGTTCACGAACGTATGCACCATCTTTAGATTTGAAGGTTAAGTAATCACCATCAAGCACTTCCATCATTAATTGGGTTAATTTGCCGGTAGTATCTTTTGCAAATAATTTATCCCAGCTACTACCCCACATGACTTTGATCACTTCCCAACCTGCGCCAGCAAATAAACCTTCTAATTCTTGAACGATTTTGCCGTTACCTGTTACAGGACCATCTAAACGTTGCAAGTTACAGCTTACAACGAAGATTAAGTTATCTAAGCCTTCACGTGCTGCGAATGTTAAATCACCTTTTGCTTCGATTTCGTCCATCTCACCGTCACCAAGGAAAGCATACACTTTTTGATCTTTGGTGTCTTTTAAACCACGGTTATCTAAGTATTTTAAGAAACGAGCAGTACGGATTGCATTTACCGGGCCTAAACCCATAGATACGGTCGAGAATTGCCAGAATTCAGGCATTAATTTCGGGTGTGGGTAAGAAGAAAGACCTTTGCCTGGTTCACATTCTTGACGGAAATTATTCATTTGATCTTCAGTAATACGACCTTCAACAAATGCACGAGCATACATACCTGGTGCTGCGTGGCCTTGGAAGAAGACTAAGTCACCGCCGTTTTTATCAGTCGCTGCTTTGAAGAAGTGGTTAAAACAAACTTCATACATGCTTGCTGCAGATTGATAAGTTGAAATGTGACCACCTAATTCAAGATCTTTTTTCTGGCCACGTAATACCGCCATGATCGCATTCCAACGTACAGCACTACGAATACGACGCTCAATAGCTTTATCACCTGGGTATGCTGGCTGTTCAGAAAGTGGGATGGTATTAACATAAGGGGTTGTTACGCCACCTTTTGCAATGTTCACACCACCATTACGTGCCTGATCAATCACTTGATTGATAATGTAATGCGCTCGCTCTGCGCCTTCTGCACGAATTAATGAATCAACAGCTGACAACCAATCCTGTGTTTCAATTGGGTCAATATCGTTTACTAAGGTATCTGACATAGTCTTTCCTTATTTTACTGAGTGAAAATGAAGTTTGGTCATGACCAAACACGAAAATCAAGCTTGTTAATCAATGTTACAAACATTTAACAAAATCCTGTAAATTTTAGAAGATTTTTTGCAAGAAAGATAGTAGATTTTCACTGTTCTCATGCATTTCTTCCTGTTATTGCAATACTCTTCACTAAAAGTGCGGTCATTTTTAAAGGATTTTTGGCTTTAAGTTAAAGCATACTTTACATATTGCATTCCCTACCCGCTTTGATCTAAAGTGTTCGTATGCTTTTGAGTTTTTTAGAGGACAAAATATGAACACGACAACTCGCTCAATCTTTTCTCATAAACGAATAGCGCTCGTTGCACATGATAGCTGCAAACAAAATCTGCTCAATTGGGTAAAGAAACACAAAGAAGCACTCGCTCCCCATCAACTTTATGCGACTGGTACAACTGGCCATCTATTAGAAAGAGAAACGGGACTCAAAATAGCCTCGCTATTAAGTGGCCCGATGGGCGGCGATCAACAACTTGGCGGACTGATTGCTGAGAAAAAAATTGATATGATGATTTTCTTTTGGGATCCGATGAACGCCGCGCCACATGATCCCGATGTAAAAGCCTTAATGCGTATCGCCACAGTGTGGAATATTCCTGTAGCAATTAATCAAAGCTCCGCTGATTTTCTTTTAACATCAAGCTTATTTGATCAAGAAATCAATATTGATATCCCCGATTATGAAGGATATTTAAAAGCACGTTTAAATTAACCAAATAAAAAGGAGATAAATCACTTTATCTCCTTTCTGTTTATTTACTCGTCAATTACTTACCTTGCATTGCCGCGCTCATGATCAATATAAATAGTACGCCTTGCACCTGCTCTTCTGGAATCACTTGACCATTAAGTTTTAATTCGCCTTTTTCAAGTACTAAGGCAAGCGTCACATTTTTATCGTTATTCACCACAATATTTTGTGCTGCTGCTTGTTTGGCTTGCTCTTCAATTTTCTCTTTAATCAACGCTTTATCTTCTTCTGGAGCAAATTGTGTCATGATTTTTTCTGCTGTCGCTTTATCTACATGAATATGCACCGCAAAATCCGTAAATTGTTTATATAAACTTCCTTTCATTAAATCAAATTTTGGATCTTTCGCTAATGCCACATTGAGATCTAATGACACTTTACCTTGATTATCTAAAATTGATACTGGGTTGAGTTTAAGTTGAGGCTGATTATTAAAAATAGCCATACCATGCTCTTCAACCCATGAACTTAAAATTTCAGATACCACTTCATCATTCACATTTTTATCATCTCTAACAGACTTAAATACCGTGAAAAGAGCTTCAATCAACGCATTTGCTGCATTTGCTTCAATATGATTTAACTCGCTATTGTTAGTTAACTTCCCTAACTCTTTTCCATCTAGAACAAATGAATCTACTGCACTCTCACTTTTTAAGTTTACAAAATCACCATTAAGTGAAATATCAGATGTGGCATTTAAGCCTTTTTCAATAAGAGAAGTCGTTTTTCCAGCATAGTCCGTGCTCGTCATTTCGAAGCTTTCAGTTGAATAAGAACCTTTCCCCGTATAAATGTAAGCCCATTTTGTAGGATTGAATGAGGCATCCAATTTCATGCCCTTCATCTTCGTTTTTACCGACTTAACTGCAGTAGCGTCCTGGCTATCCCCATCTGCACTACTAGGGCCTAAATCAGCAGTCACTTCGTCTAAGGTCATGTCATATTTCCCCGCTCGATCTTTATCTACATCAAAACCAATGTTGATATTTGACCATGAGATCTTATTTTGCGGTGAGTGAGGATCTGTCATTTCCCCAGCTGCTAATTCAACTTTACCTTTTGTTGCTAAACTATAGCTAGTCGAAGCTTGATATTGAACAGGTTTATCTGATTTAAGAAAATCAAATAGCGGCTGAGTTGTTTCATTTTTACCAATCACACCTTGTGCTGAAAACATTGTTGGTACGAAGTTAAATTTTTCCAACTGATTAAGTGGAAATGGTCCATGATAAAGCTTAGTTGAAAGTGGGATAGTAAATACTTGCCCTTCTTTCGGTAAAGAAATAACTACCTCATCTTCTACCTGAGAAGTAAAGAAACTGCGATCAAATTGCTTGTTTTTATAAACAAGATTCACTGAATCTGACAAACCTAAACTTTGTAATTTTTGGTTCGCTAATTCAATTTGGCGTAAATATTCAGTTTGTGCTTTTTCTCCAGTAAACCATGCACCACCGACGCCTACAACGCCAAGGGCAACAATGACACCTAATGCTACAGTTGATTTTTTCATTTTGATTCCTTTGCTAACTAATAGATGATTAAAATTGCTGGCAATTTACCACAAATCACAATTTTTTTCTTATTTTTAAAAAATAATTTTATATTCCCCCTTGAACTTCTCATCTCTGGACTTATTTTGTAAAACAAGAACGGAAATGACCGCACTTTAACAGGAAGAAAAAAATTTTAAATCTTACCTCTTGAAATGCGAAAAAGTATCCACATCTTATTCATCGTAATAACTTACAACGAATTTAAAATTTAATTAGGAGTAACAACATGGGAAAAATTATTGGTATTGACTTAGGTACAACAAACTCTTGTGTCGCTGTAATGGATGGTGACAAACCTCGTGTAATTGAAAACGCAGAAGGCGATCGTACTACCCCGTCAATTATCGCTTATACAAATGATAACGAAATTTTAGTCGGTCAACCGGCAAAACGCCAAGCGGTGACTAACCCGAAAAATACATTATTCGCAATCAAACGTTTAATTGGTCGTCGTTTTGATGATGCTGAAGTAAAACGTGATATCGACATTATGCCATTTGAAATCACCAAAGCAGACAATGGTGATGCATGGGTAAATGTAAAAGGTGACAAACTTGCACCACCACAAATTTCTGCAGAAGTATTGAAAAAAATGAAGAAAACTGCAGAAGACTTCTTAGGTGAGCCAGTGACTGAAGCAGTAATCACTGTTCCAGCATACTTTAACGATGCTCAACGTCAAGCAACAAAAGATGCAGGTCGTATCGCAGGCTTAGAAGTTAAACGTATTATCAACGAACCTACAGCTGCAGCATTAGCTTACGGTTTAGATAAAGGTCAAGGCAACAAAACTATCGCTGTTTATGACTTAGGTGGTGGTACATTCGACTTATCTATCATCGAAATTGATGAAGTAGGTGGCGAAAAAACCTTCGAAGTATTAGCAACCAACGGTGATACTCACTTAGGTGGTGAAGACTTCGATAACCGTGTAATCAACTACTTAGTAGATGAATTCAAAAAAGAACAAGGCGTTGATTTACGTAATGACCCACTTGCAATGCAACGTTTAAAAGAAGCGGGCGAAAAAGCGAAAATTGAACTTTCTTCTGCACAACAAACTGATGTTAACTTACCTTACATCACAGCAGATGCTACAGGTCCTAAACACTTAAACATTAAATTAACTCGTGCTAAATTAGAATCTTTAGTAGAAGATTTAGTGGCGAAATCACTTGAACCTGTAAAAGTTGCATTAAACGATGCTGGCTTAAGTGCATCACAAATTGATGATGTTATCTTAGTGGGCGGTCAAACCCGTATGCCATTAGTACAACAAAAAGTAGAAGAATTCTTCGGTAAAGCGCCTCGTAAAGACGTGAACCCGGATGAAGCAGTTGCTATCGGTGCTGCAGTTCAAGGTGGTGTATTAGCGGGTGATGTAACTGACGTATTATTATTAGACGTAACGCCATTATCTTTAGGTATCGAAACCATGGGTGGTGTGATGACTACCTTAATTGAGAAAAACACGACGATTCCAACTAAGAAATCACAAGTGTTCTCAACAGCAGAAGATAACCAAAGTGCAGTAACCATTCACGTGTTACAAGGTGAACGTAAACAAGCATCAGCGAATAAATCTTTAGGCCAATTCAACCTTGAAGGCATCAACCCAGCTCCACGCGGTATGCCACAAATTGAAGTAACCTTCGATATCGACGCTGACGGTATTATCCACGTTTCTGCGAAAGATAAAGGCACAGGTAAAGAACAACAAATCACCATCAAAGCCTCTTCTGGTTTAAGTGATGAAGAAATTCAACAAATGGTTCGTGATGCAGAAGCAAACGCTGAAGCTGACCGTAAATTTGAAGAATTAGTACAAGCTCGCAACCAAGCAGATCATCTTGTACACAGCACACGTAAACAATTAGAAGAAGCCGGTGACAAAGTTCCAGCTGAAGATCGTGCAGCAATTGAAAGTGCATTAAGCGATTTAGAAACAGCTGCGAAAGGTGAAGATAAAGCGGCTATCGAAGCTAAACTTCAAGTGCTTGCAGAAGTTGCTCAAAAACTTGTTCAAGTGGCTCAACAGCAAGCTGATGCACAACAAGCTCAAAGCAACAGCAAACCAAATGATGATGTTGTTGATGCTGAGTTTGAAGAAGTGAAAGACAACAAATAATTTCACTTTAACCTAAATCAAAGGGCGTAGCGATACGCCCTTTTGGTGTATTCATTCATCAGCATTTTTCCTGACTTTATTTAAAAAAGTGAAGTCAGGAAAAATAGGTTTATAGGATAAATCACATGATTATTCTACTAAACAATGAGATGGGAATTTATATCACTCATTTCTACACTACAAACCTAAAGTGTAAAAACATGATGAAAAATGACCGCACTTTATCCCGAAATAAGCCCAATTCAAGGGGAAAATAATGAAATTCGAAACAAAATGTCTCCATGCTGGTTATAGTCCTAAAAATGGAGAGCCGCGTGTTCAACCAATCGTACAAAGTACCACTTACACTTACGATTCAGCAGAAGAAATTGGCAAGTTATTTGATTTACAAGCAGCCGGTTATTTCTATACTCGCCTAGCAAACCCAACGACAAATGCTGCGGAAGAAAAAATCACGGCACTTGAAGGTGGTGTAGCAACAATGTGTACTGCTTCTGGTCAATCTGCGGTTTTCTATGCGATGTTGAATATTTTAGAAGCCGGCGATCATTTTATTTCCTCTTCTTATGTGTATGGCGGTACTTACAATTTATTTGCCCATACATTCAAAAAAATGGGTATCGAAGTAACTTTTGTGGATCAAGATTTACCGCTTGAAGAACTCAAAAAAGCGATTCGTCCAAATACAAAAGCGGTTTTTGCTGAAACCATTGCGAACCCCGCTTTACGCGTGTTGGATATTGAAAAATTTGCTGCCTTAGCGAAAGCTGCAGAGGCGCCATTATTAGTTGATAACACCTTTGCTACTCCCTATTTTTGTCGTCCAATCGAATTTGGGGCAAACGTGGTCATTCACAGCACATCTAAATATTTAGATGGTCATGCTATTGCCTTAGGTGGCTCAATTACTGATGGTGGTAACTTTAATTGGAATAACGGCAAATATCCGCAATTAAGCACGCCAGATCAAACTTATCATGGTTTGGTTTACACAGAAACCTTCGGCCCTGCGGCTTATATTGTCAAAGCACGCGTGCAATTAATGCGTGATTTAGGTGCTACACCAGCTCCTCAAAATAGTTTCTTATTGAATGTAGGTATGGAAACCCTTGCGCTTCGCATGCAACGTCATTATGAAAATGCACAGGCTGTAGCCGAGTTTCTAGAAAAACATCCGCAAGTTGTTAAAGTGAATTACCCTGGCTTACCAAGTTCGCCAGATTATGCCCTCAACAAAAATACTTACCGAACGGTTTGTGTGGCGTTATTTCCTTTGAGATTAAAGGTGACAAAGAAACCGCAGCAAAATGGTTAAACGCATTGCAAATGACCTCTCGTGAAGTACACGTAGCCGATATTCGTACTTGTGCATTACATCCAGCGACTTCAACGCACCGCCAATTAAGTGAAGCTGAATTAGAAAAAGCGGGGATTTCTGCAGGACTTATTCGCCTTTCTTGCGGTATTGAAAATATTCAAGATATTTTAGCTGACTTAGAGCAAGCATTCGCAGCAGCAAAATAAGTCATAAATTAACGAATTTACCCTTGATATTTCTGACTTCGACATTATTTTTATTATTAGGTATGTTGTTAACGCAATACCATACAATAACAAAATAAAATTTTTTAAATTTATATTTTTAAACGGAAAACGAAAACATTATGGCAAAGAAAGATTATTACGACGTTCTTGGTGTTGAACGTGGTGCAGATGAAAAAGCAATTAAACGTGCTTACAAAAAACTCGCCATGCAATATCACCCTGATAGAACCAAAGGTGATAAAGCCAAAGAAGAAAAATTTAAAGAAATCCAAGAAGCCTATGAAATCCTAGGTGATAAAGAAAAACGTGCCGCTTACGATCAATACGGCCATGCAGCCTTTGAACAAGGCGGCATGGGAGGTGGTGGCTTCGGTGGCGGATTCAGCGGTGCTGATTTCGGCGATATTTTTGGTGATATGTTCGGCGATATCTTCGGCGGTGGCGGACGAGGCCGTCAGCGTGTTGTTCGCGGTGAAGATTTACGTTATGACATCCAAATTACGTTAGAAGAAGCCGTAAAAGGTACAACCAAAGACATCCAAATTAATACGCTTGCTCACTGTGATAGCTGCGATGGTACTGGCGCAGAAAAAGGATCAAAAGTTGAGACATGCCCAAGCTGTCATGGTTCTGGTCGTGTTCGTCGCCAACAAGGCTTCTTCGTGACTGAAGCGATTTGTCCAACTTGTCATGGCTCGGGTAAGAAAATTGAAAAACCATGTAAAAGCTGCCATGGCGAAGGTCGTGTTCACAAGAAGAAAAACCTTTCCGTTAAAATCCCAGCAGGTGTGGATACAGGCAACCAATTACGTTTAAGCGGTGAAGGTGCAGCGGGCGAAAATGGTGCGCCAGCAGGTGATTTATATGTGGTTATTCACGTTAAAGAACATCATATCTTTGAACGTGATGGCAATAACCTCTACTGCGAAGTGCCAATCAGTTTCTCAATGGCTGCATTAGGTGGTGAAATTGAAGTTCCAACCTTAGACGGTAAAGTGAAACTCAAAATTCCTGCAGAAACCCAAACAGGCAAACTCTTCCGTATGCGTGGTAAAGGGGTGAGCTCTACTCGTAGCGGCTACGCAGGCGATCTCATTTGTCGCGTAGTGATTGAAACACCGGTGAACTTAAATAAAGAACAAAAAGAATTATTAGAAAAACTGGAAGAAAGTTTGAAAGGACAAAAGTCGCATAGTCCGAAATCTTCAAGCTTTTTAGACGGTGTGAAGAAATTCTTTGATAACTTAGGTAAGTAAACCTAAACAAAAAGTGTGGTCAATTTTAAAACTGTTTTGAAATTGACCGCACTTTTACTTTATACGACTGAAATGGCTTTTATTTGCACATAAACATCCATGCCTTGAGCGAAATGCAATTCATTAAACGCCCATTTACTGATACTTGCCCAAACTTTATGCCCTTCCACCAACACCGCAATATCAATGCGATTCTCTTGCGGAACGATTTGTACAATTTGCCCACGTAAGATATTACGAATACTCGTTTGTTCTGGCTTGCTGAGAGTGAGTGATACATCGGAACTATAAATACAGACGCGCACTTTTTCATTCGCTTGATGATACACTTCGTTAATCCAAAGCTGTTGTTCGCCTAAAGAAAGTGCGGTCATTTTATAGGTTGGATTATGTAAATATACTGGCAACGCCAACACACTGCTCTGCTCCGACTCACCTTTCCAAGGGGCAAATAACGGACTGTTCCAGACATTTTCTAAGGTATCATAGGCTTTCACTTTGCCGTTTTCCATCAGCACAACGCGATCGGCCAAGCGTAATAATTCGTCCAAACTGTGCGTCACATATAAAATCGGCACATTAATTTCTTTAGATAAACTTTCCAGATATTGCATAAACTCACGTTTGCGAGGCACATCTAAAGCTGAAAGCGGTTCATCCATTAATAAAATATCAGGATCTGTTAATAAAGCTCGCCCAATCGCTACACGTTGTTTTTCGCCACCCGATAAAGTAAGCGGATAGCGTTTGAGCAACGGTTCAATACCAAGTAGCTGGACAATATAGTCAAAATCTTCACGACTGACATGCTTCATGCCATAACGCAAATTACCTTTGACATTGTAATGCGGAAATAAACGAGCATCTTGGAATACATAACCAATTTTGCGTTGATGCACAGGGAGATTCTCACCGTTCTCCACATCGACCAAAGTGCGGTCATTTAAACGAATAAATCCTTGATCGGGATGGGTTAAACCACTCACTAAATTAATCAATGAGGTTTTACCCGAACCTGACAAACCAAAAATAGCCGTCACACCTTGAGTTGGCAATTGCAGATCCGCACGTAAGGTCAGGCGACCTAATTGTTGTTGTACATTAATGTGTAGCATCGCCCTGCCCCAATTTTTTCTGCATCCGTTTGCTCAATGCTTCGGAAAGCAATAAGGAAATTAATGAAAGGATCACCGCAAACAAGCAAAGTCGTGCAGTTTGTGCTTCCGCACCTGGCGTTTGGATAAATGAATACATCGCTAAAGGAATGGTTTGAGTTTCCCCCGCAATATTGGAAACGAAGGTAATGGTTGCCCCGAATTCCCCTAAAGAGCGAGCAAAACCTAATACTAAACCCGCCAATACACCAGGGAGAGAAAGAGGTAATGTGATTGTAAAAAAGACTCGCCAAGGCGAAGCGCCAAGCGTTTGTGCAGCTTGCTCTAATTTAAAATCAATGCTTTCTAAGGAAAGACGAATTGCCCGCACAACCAATGGAAATGCCACCACTGCAGAAGCTAATACCGCTCCCTTCCAACTAAAGCCAAAGGATACACCAAACCATTGATATAAATACTTGCCAATAAAACCATTACGCCCCATGGCAACTAATAATAAATAACCAATTACCACTGGCGGTAACACCAAAGGCAGATGAATAATTCCTGTAATCAGTGACTTACCGTAGAATTCCTTACGAGCCAGTAACCAAGCGATAAAAATTGCGAAGGGCAAACTCCAAAGCATAGAACTCAATGCGACACTCATGCTTAAGTGAATCGCATCCCATTCCATCGGGCTTAATTGAAACCAAGAGAGCAAAATATTTCCTTGTGTATATATCGATATGACGAAATTTCTTTAGAGATAACAAAAAGGACAGTTTCCTGTCCTTTCTTTATAAAGTCTGAGCTCATTATTTCACAGAGAAACCATATTCAACAAATATTTTTTTCGCTGCGCTCGATTCTAAGTAGTTAAGGAAATCACGGGTATCCGCATTGTCATGATCTTTTAAAATCGCGACTGGATATTCAACCGGTTTATAGCTATCTTTCGGGAATACACCTACTGCTTTCACGTCTTTACTCACTTTTGCATCAGTGCTATACACGATACCATAAGGGGCTTCAGCGCGTTCAACTAAAGCTAACGCACCACGCACGTCTTTCGCACGCGCTAATTTATCTTTGACTTGATCCCATAAATTCAATTTCGTTAATGATTCTTCTGCATATTGTCCTGCAGGAACATGCGCAGGATCACCCACGGACAAATAACTGTCTTTTAAGCCTTTAATCCATTCACCTTTAGCAATATCCACTGAATTAACCGCACTTTTAGCCGGCGCAATTAACACTAATTCATTGCCTGCTAATACTTTTTCCGTTTCTTTTACAGTGAGATTTTTATCTGATAAATATTTCATCCATTTGTTGCTAGCTGAAATAAATAAGTCTGCAGGTGCACCTTCTTCAACTTGTTTTGCAAGGGTAGAAGAAGAAGCAAAAGAGAAAACGACGGTATTATTTGGCTTTTCAGTTTGGTATTGATCCGCAATTTGTTGTAACGCATCAGTCATTGAAGCTGCTGCAAACACAGTCACTTTTGCTGATGCCGCAAAAGATACGCCCATGCCTGCAATTAAAAGTGCGGTTGCAAATTTAGTTAATTTCATTATTTATCTCCTATATAAATGAAACTATATATAAAAAAATATACTACGATTAAATTATAACTTGAATTTTTAAATAAGCATACAGAAAAACTTAAAGATCAAGTAAAATAAGCAGAATTGTGTATTAGGAGGAGATGATGAAACAAACTGAAATTTTACTGACGATCAAACTTCATCAAGAATTATTTATTGATCCAAAACGTGTTCGCCTCTTAAAAGAAATTAAAGAATGTGGCTCAATCAACCAAGCGGCCAAAAACGCTAAAGTGAGCTATAAAAGTGCTTGGGATCACCTTGAGGCAATGAATAAAATCAGCCCCAAACCGCTTTTAGAACGTAATATCGGTGGGAAAAATGGGGGCGGTACTTCATTAACCACTTATGCTGAGCGCTTGCTGCAGCTTTATGATTTACTCGAACAAACACAAGAGCACGCATTCCATATTCTGCAAGATGAGACGATCCCGCTAAACAGCCTACTTTCAGCAACGGCAAAATTCTCCTTACAAAGTAGCGCGCGCAATCAATTTTTCGGGAAAGTGGCAAGCCAACATATTGTGGACTCCCGCTGCATTGTTGCAGTAAACATTCAGGATTTAGCTCATCCATTACATGTTTCAATCACAATGCGCAGTGCTGAGCGCCTCAGACTCATTACTGAAAAAGAAGTGATGGTCATGTTTAAAGCCCCTTGGGTGAAAATTAGCACCACCCCATTAGAAGAAAAAAATAACCTTTTCCAAGCGACGATTCTTTCTATGCAGAATGAAGAAGCGATTTTGCAAATAAAGGATAGCTCAATTGAATTTTGTGCGAGTATTCATAGCAAAGATGGTTGGAAAGTGGGACAAGATGTGTGGTTACACGTGGATCCAGAACAGATCATTTTAGCAACATTGAAATAATCCTAGAAAAAAAAAGTGCGGTCAAAATTAACCGCACTTTTTTATTTTCGCCTATAACGCGATCTCATCAATCGAACGCCCAAAACTCGGCAAAAAGACCTGTAAAAAATAATCCATTTCTTGACTGTGCCATTGTTCCATTAAATTTTCTAAGCGTTTTTTCGCTGTTTTAAATTCATGGTTACCATGCTCTAATTCAAATTGAGCTTTAATATAGGCACAAATCAAATCCGCTTGTTTTACTAAATGCTTTTCTTCAGGGCTAAATTGTTCACTGTCTAAATATGGCGCGAAGCTGTCTTGTAATTCTGTCGGAAGCAAACTAATTAAATGCAATTCTGCAGCCGCTTCAATGTCTTTGTAAGCATGAGTAATTTCAGAATTGAAATACTTAATTGGGGTCGGCAAATCACCAGTAAAAATTTCAGAAGTATCATGATACATCGCCATCACTGCAATACGTTCAGGATTGACTTCACCACCAAAAAAGCGATTTTTAATAATGGCTAAAGCCTGTGCCACAAAAGCAACTTGCAGACTATGCTCTGCTAAGTTTTCCTTTTCAATATTGCGCATCAATGACCAACGCTGAATTAAACGAAGACGATCTAAACAGGCAAAAAAGTGACTCGTTTTAACTTCCACAAAATATCCTTAGTTAGATGGTAGCTCTTCAATAATCACGGGAAGATCGATAACGTTACCTAAGCGAGAAATTGTGACAATAACTTCTGTATTCGGTTTAGTATCACTGATAATTTGCATCATTTCACGAATAGACAGATTATCTTGTTTATTTAAACGTAAAATCACATCCCCCACTTGAATACCTGCTTTTGCTGCGGGACTATTGGCTGTCACGCCAGTAATGACAATACCACCGTTTGAGTTAGAAGAAATTTCACTTTGAACACCAAAATAACCACGAATCACACGACCATCGCGAATAATTTTATACAACACATCGTTTGCAATACTGATTGGAATCGCAAAATTTAACCCTTCTGCAATTTCATTGGCTGTTTTACCAATACTTAACGTGCTGATCCCCACTAATTCGCCCGCGGAGTTAATCAACGCACCGCCAGAGTTACCACGGTTAATTGATGCATCGGTTTGAATAAAGTTTTGACGACCTAAAGAATCCCCTACAGCACTACGCCCTACCGCACTGATAATCCCTTGGGATACACTTTGACCGAGGTTATACGGGTTACCAATAGCCAGAGCAATATCACCAACACGTACTTGGCGCTCTTTATTTTGTGGAATCGTGGAAAGATCGGTTGCTTTAATTTTTAGTACCGCAAGATCCGTTAAATTATCCGAACCGATTAAATTCGCTTCATAAATATTGCCGTTTTGCAGTGCGACTACAATTTGATCGGCATTTTGGATAACGTGTTTATTGGTGAGAATATAACCGTCTTTCGTCATAATCACACCAGAACCTAAGTTATTTACCTGTAATTGATCGCTATCATTAATGCTGGCAGAAGAAAAAGATCGGTTGTAGACGTTCACGACCGCAGGAGAAGCAATTCTCACAGCACTATTAAACGAAACGATATCATCAGCAGAGAAAAGGCTGCTGTTATTGAGTTTAGGAACGGCAAATAAAATAACACCTGCCGCAGCAAGCCCCCAAAGGGCGGAGTGGAAAAGTTTTTTAAACATTTTTTATTCTTTTATTAATAAGTTAGGTAAATAACTGAGCTTTAAATCATCCCCAATTCTTTCACATTCTTGCAGTTGCCACAATGGGGCATCCGCAAGTTTTTCCAAATGCGGGAGTTGGCATAATCCTCGAGCTTTATCCCCCAAGAGTTTTGGGGCGACATAAATGATTAATTCATCTACAGCATGTTGTTCAATCAAGCTACCCGCTAAATTAGCACCCGCTTCAACCCAAACGGAATTCACTTGTCTCTTGCCGAATTCTGTCATCAATAGATCAAAATCATAGTTTTCTGGCAGTAAAATTTGCTCACAAAAATCAGGGAATACAGACATATCTCGTGGAATTGAACCCACAAGCCAAACTGGCGAATGGGTATGGAATAATTGATGGCTTGGTTGAACTCGATTTTTAGAATCTAAGATTATGCGAATAGGCTGACGCACGGTTTCTTCAGCATATTCCGCTTTTAAATCATCAGGGAATTGATTCCAACGCACATTCAAGCTTGGATCATCGGCTAACACGGTAGCACTTGTAGATAAAAGTGCGGTCGCTTTAGCTCTCATTTTTTGTACATCCGCACGAGCTGCATCACCTGTAATCCATTTGCTTTCACCGCTCGCCATGGCTGTTCGTCCATCTAAACTCATGGCTAATTTCAGCTGCACATAAGGCTTACCGGTTCGCATACGTTTGAGAAAACCTTTATTTAAGGCTTCAGCTTGTTCATTCAATAAATTGACCGCACTTTGAATGCCTGCATCAGCTAGCATTTTCAGGCCCTTGCCTGCTACTTGCGGATTAGGATCTGCCATGGCGGCAACAACTCGACTGACCCCCGCTTCAATTAAACCTAATGCACAAGGCGGTGTGCGTCCATAATGAGAACAAGGTTCAAGCGTCACATAAGCGGTTGCGCCTTTCGCTTTCTCACCGGCATCGGCCAACGCCATTCGCTCTGCATGAGGCTGACCCGCTTTAAAATGAAACCCTTTCCCGACAATTTCACCGTTCTTAACTAACACACATCCTACGGATGGATTTGGCGCGGTGGTGTACTGCCCTTTTGCCGCAAGCTCAAGAGCCAGTTGCATAAATTTCACGTCATCAGGGGAAAAGGTGTCACTCATATTAATCCTTTAAGTTTTCAATTTCTTTGGTGAATTCATTGATATTATCAAAGCTCAGGTAAACGGATGCAAAACGGATATACGCCACTTTATCTAATTCTTTCAGCTCATTCATGGCTAATTTACCCACGAGATGACTTGGCACTTCGCGCTCACCCGTAGCACGTAATTGGATGATAATATGGCTAATGGCTTTTTCCACATCATCCGAACTTACAGGACGTTTTTCTAACGCATGTTGAATACCGCTACGCAATTTATCTTCATTAAACGGCTCGCGTGACCCATCATTTTTAATAATTTTTGGCACCACTAATTCTGCTGTTTCAAAGGTGGTAAAGCGTTCATGACAATTCCCGCATTCCCGACGACGACGCACTTGATACCCATCAGAAACCAAACGGCTGTCAATCACCTTAGTTTCTTCAGTTGAACAAAACGGACAACGCATTTTAGCTCCTTTTCAAAATGATTCTTAAGTCAGTATCTTATCAAAAATCCAAGATCTTTTCGATCTGAAGATCCGCTTTAAGATAACATTTCTCCAAACCAAGATGTGGTTTGTTTCACCAATTGTAAAAGACCATCCTGCGATTTAAATTGTTCCGTTTGCCCCCACACCCTCGCCCAATAAGGATCGGCTTTTCTATAACCATAGTTATCATCTTTCGCTAGAGATTCGATATTCGTTAAAACATTGTCAAAATTGACCGCACTTTCATCTTTTTCAATAAACTTCACTATATTTTCCGTTGGAATGAGCTGAATTTGTTGCTGGCTTTGTAAATAGGCCTCAACGTACATTTTCAATTTCTCAAGTGCGGTTGATTTTTCTATTGTTTTTAATGTTAAATCCTTATCTTTAGCGATAATGCGTGGTGGCTGAGCGTTCTCTTTTGTCGCCAGTTGAATGAGATAATAAAGCCATGGGCGAATACGATAACGATCTTTATATTTTGCAAATCGCCATTCGATTATCTGATTTTCATCGCCAAATAACGGCTCCATATAGCCAAACAAGCGAATATTGCCTTGTGCCGTTTCCACCACAAAATCGACACTCTCACTATGTGGTGAAGAATAATCCTTAATTTTCTCTTTAAAAGCCAATACATCAGCACGAATGGATTGTGCACAGACTTCTGCAAACTCGCCGCGAGGCATGATGCCTTTCACTCGCTGTTTGGCAAAATAATCGTTAAATTGCGCTTCCTCTAAATGCAATAACTCATTACTAATGCGATAATGATCCAAACCATTTAACGTGAAGTTTTCACTTTCTTCAATGCGATCGTCCTCATCTCGGAAATACACGCCAAGCTGCTTTTCAAAAAAGAATTTCACTGGATTTTCAACAAAACTCACAAAACGATCGAGCTCAATTTCCGCTATTGACTCTTGATTTTCCCCCATCGGCACAACAAATTCATGACATTTTCTTTCTTGAAATTGCGCAATCGGCAACCATTTTTTCGCAAAAGAGCGGTTAATTTTCCCTTCATTTTGGAAATTGCTTGGACTAAATGCCGTCATTGGATGTTGTTCAATTCTCAAACCATTGTCTGAATAATGATTAATATAATCAACCAATTGGCTCACCAATACTGAAGGCTCTTTGGGTTGATTATCAATAATTGAAGAGCCCACATAACTCACATAAAAATGGGATCTTGCGGCGAGCAGAGCCTCAAGGAATAAATAACGATCATCATCTCGACGAACACGATCGCCTTTTTGATGATGATATTGCATTAAGTCAAAACTATTTGGGGTATGACTGCGTGGGTAATCCGCTTCATTCATTCCGAGCAAACACACCACTTTAAAAGGAATAGAGCGCATTGGTAAAAGCGTACAGAAATTCACTTTTCCCGCTAAGAAACGAAGGCTATTTGGTGTTTCTTCTAAACGCGCAGACATCACTTCCGCAATGACATCCGCCTGCAAGGTTTCTTCAAAATTGACGGCCTGCAAATCATCGGCAAAGGCATTAATACAATCTTGAATATAAAACAAGGTATCCGCCGTTTCTTCATTTTGCACAAAGAAATCCTTCAAAAGTGCAGTCAATTTTTCACGCCATTTTTCAATGTTGTGTGCTTTTTGCAGATCTTGATGCCATTTATTTAAGACCGTAAAAAATTGATTCACTGCACCAACTAACTGCCCTTTCAATCCATAGCTACTATCAAGTCCAAGGCTGTCTTGCCAAACGCCTTGCTCTTCACGCATCGCATAACCTAAGGTCATACGCTCAAGCCCCGCCTGCCACGCGTTAAAATTCAGTGTATTCTGCCGTTTTTCTAAACCAAAGCGAATACCTGACTCTTTCACCCATTCACGGATTTGCTCGAGATCGGCAAGGGCAATATTAAAACGTTCACGGATAGCCGGAATATCCAATAAAGCCAGTACTTCTTCCGCGCCAAACTGACTTTCTTTTAAATTTAACAGGGAAAGATAGCTCGACACGATCACATCACTTTCAGACAATTTACTGTCAGAAATTGAGAACGGAATAACAGGTGCGTCCGCACTATTCGCCCCAAAGACAGCCTGAATATAAGGCGTGTATTGATTAACATCGGCCACCATGACCACCACATCTTTTGGTGTAATCTGTTCTTCTTTTGGTTTATACTGATTCTGATCGAATAAATCCAACAAATAATCATGTAGCACTTCAACTTCTCGCATCGCGCTATGACAAGATTTCATCACCAAAGAGCGGTCATTTTTCTCTATATTTAATGCGCCATGGCTCAACGTCAAAATTTGATTTTGGATCTGCCCTAACAACGTTTTTTCGGGAAGTTCGGCATAATAATCACGGGAAATGGCTTGAATATTTTCTTCATCACGCACTAATTGATAGAGAAAATCCCGTCCCATTTTTCCCCAAGAGGCTAAAAGCGGATTTCCGCTGAACAATTCTTCTTGTTGATTGGTGTAATCAAGATCAGCAGGTTCCCATAACACTTGCTCGGCTGAAATTAAAGGCTTCACATCGTTGGTTTCTTGCACGAAACGCTGTCTTTCTAATAAATAGGATTTACTCAGATCTCGCAAATCACCCCAATATTCTTGACATGGATTATTGAAGAATAAATGTACATCTGTTTTAGCTGAAATACCTTGGAAAATATTGAGATAAACCGTTGGCAATGCAGGGATACCAAAAATAAAAATACGTTCCGGCAAGTTGAGTGTCGCATTGGGATCAAGACATAATTCTAAAAATTGTTGATTGAGTGCAGCACGATGCTTTGCGTTTCCACCAAAATCACGTTGAACATCATCCACCAAGGCTCGCCATAAAATTCCCTGCCAGTGAATATTGCCTTTAATTTGAGAAAGAAAGGTAGGATTTAACGCCGAAAGGCCCTGCTTTTGCTGATTAATTTGAGCCAAGATTTTTTCATCATTATTTTCTTCCCATGCTGCAATCCATTCAGGGCGATAGACGAGATATTGGTCAAATAAATCGGCAACTTTTAGGCTTAATTGATAAAGTTTTTGCTGTTCTGATGCAGGCGAGGACGCTAAATATTTTTTTAATGGTTCAAATTCTTTTTGCTGTAAAAAGGTAGGGATTAACCTCATTAATCGCCATAACGTTGAATCTTTTTCAAAAGGATTTTGCGTGGAAACATTCGGCAAATTATCGGCGTAAAGTTTCCAAATAAAACTGGAAGGCATGGGGAATTGGAAATTCGCTGCAACACCGCGTTTTTTAGCAATTTCCATTTGTAACCATTGTGCCATACCCGGACTTTGCACTAACACAATGTCAGACTGAAACGGATCATGTTGAGGTAAATTTTCCAACAGCGAAACTAAAATATCCTTTTGAATTTCCAGTTGGTTTGAATAATAAGTAACGAACAAAGTAACGCCCTTTTGAAAGCAAAAACAATGCGTTATTTTACTCGGTTTTCAATAAAAATTCACCTTGAGGATAGCGTATATTCACTTGATGATGACTGCATTGAATTGTAAATTGAATACCATTTTGTTGTACGCTATTTTCACAAGACAAGCCTAAAAACTGACGTTGAGCCTGATTTTCAGCAATTTGAATCGCCTGAAATTCTTGAAAAATTCTGACCGCACTTTTCCGTTGCTCGGTCGTCCATCGGTTAAATATCAAAAATAACCCGCTGAAAATCGATAAGGCTAATAAAAGTGACATTAACGACATACCATTATTCACTTTGATCTTGCGCACTTAAATCACTCCAACTTTTATCTACCAAACGCCATTGGCTATATTCTTGTACGAGTTTTGTCACCACGGCTTTACCGTAAGCCACCGTCACGCCCTCCTCTAACTTAAGCGAACCACCTGTAATCACTGCTCCACTTATTCTTCCTTTGCCTGTTAAGGTTAAATCTCCTTCTGCTAGCAGAATACCATTCACATTCCCTTTAATTTCTAATTGGCTTTGCGTTATCCAATACACTTGTGGTGTTTTTTGAGCTGTTAAAACTGACACCACTTTCACAAAGTGCGGTTGAAAATCAGCTTGTTTTTCGCTGGAAATAAAATCTCGCAGCATATTTTCATTCATGCCTTTTGTGGGCGATTTCTTAAATAACTCTGCACGTTTACACCAAACAGAATAGGCCACTTTATCCTCTGCCCCATTAGACTCAAAAAAGACTTGTTTCACTTTTTCAGCACCATTTACAGGCAAGTTTTGGCAAATATGTTTTTGTTGCAGCTGACTGATTTTCTGTAGCGCAAGGCTTTGTTCTACATAATATTTTCGCTGACTCATTTGAGATCGAAAAAACGCAAAGATCTGTTCATCAAATAATAAGATCAGTGCCAATAAGCCTGAAAGTAAAATCAGTGCCGTCAGTGTCACAATCCCTTTTTTCATGATCATTCTTCTTGATTTAATAAAGGCACCACAAGCGAAGTTTCATATTGAATATGCTTATGTGTTGCAAGATTTCCCGCGAGTTTGATTTCAATCCCTTTCCCTGCCTTTAACCAGTCAAAACGTAATTGAGAAATCTCAAACTCTTTTTCATCCAATAAATCTGTCCATCCACCACCGGCGTTACAAGTAGATTGCGTTAAAGCACGCTGACACTCTTCTGAACGACAATCCGCATTTACCGCATTTTTATAAGTTTGTTTGGTTTCGATCATTTTCTCGTTAAGTTTGTAACCAAATAGCTCCTTTTCGATATTTTTTGCCACATTTTTAACGCCATTTACACAGGTATTTTTTGTGTATTTTTCACCAATACAACCATTACTATTTAAATCATAAAAAAATAAAACACAGCTATTTGACGGAGCATTGTCTGCTTGAGCAATGGTTATTGCAGTGCCCTTTTCATCCAATTCAAATAAAGCCAGATTATCTTCAATGAGTTTTTGGTTTGCGGCTCGAAAGCCTACACGACGCAGATCTTTCCCGATGAGTTGAATTGTACGTTGTAATTCCGTTTGTAGTTTGAGTTGTAACATTAAACGCTGATTCTGCTGTTGAGTTTGGGCATAAAATTGTGCAACCAATAGCAATAATAAAGCGGATAAGCCAAGTGAAATCAACAAACTCACCAATGTTTCGCCTTTTAATGGTTTCATCTTGTACATGCACTCGCCGCTTGATCAGACTTTAATTTGATACTGCCAACATTGAAAAAAGAGAACAATGTACGATGCTCTTCAGCCTGTAGCATAAAACAATTTGTTTCCATGGTATTTCTTACCCCATTAAATTTCACCGCCACTTCAGACGGATATAATTTAGGGCCTATAAGCATCGTTTTTCCTTCAAAATAAGGATAGTAAAAATGCGCATAAAGGTTTTTAGGACAATTCTGGGGATGAAAACAATCACAAAAATGATCGTTTTTTACTTGAGCAGTAATACACCAACGTTGATTCGCTCTATCTTGATTAGCCAAAATAAACCAAATCGCTGATGAATTTTCTGCCCTCGCTTGAATATTGCGTAAGAAAAAATAAAGCCGTTGTTGCTCTTTTTCGAGAAAATATTGGGGATCGTTTTTCTGCCATTTAGGCAATGTAAACGCCAACGTTAAGCTTAAAATAAATAATACAATCAAGGTTTCTAATAAAGTTATCCCTTTATACATAAAATGCCTTCTTTTTGACCGCACTTTAAAAGTCCTTTAGAAGAAAGCCAAATTGGCTACTTTATTTTTGCGATACTGATCGCAAATTTCCTTTAAAAAACGGGAAAAACCGTGAATTAAACATTTTCAACTGGCTATTTACTAAAACTCCCTTATAATAGGCGACCTATTTATCTGTTCTTTAAAATCTGGTGGAAATATGAATCCAATGTTAAATATCGCTATTCGTGCGGCACGAAGAGCGGGCAACGTGATTGCTAAAAACTATGAGCGCCGTGATGACATCCAAACAAGTAAAAAAGGTATTAATGATTATGTGACCAGCGTCGATAAAGCCGCTGAAGCTGAGATCATTGAAATCATTCAAAAATCTTATCCTGATCATACAATTATCAGTGAAGAACGTGGTGCATTAGAAGGCAAAGACAGTGATATTCAATGGGTGATTGATCCACTAGATGGCACAACCAACTTCGTGAAAGGTTTGCCACATTTCTCTGTTTCTATTGCTATCCGTGTAAAAAACCGTACCGAAGTGGGTGTGGTTTACGATCCTATTCGTAATGAATTATTCACTGCAGTGCGTGGTGAAGGCGCAAAATTAAATGAAGTGCGTTTACGTGTAGATAGCCAAAATGAACTTAACGGGGCGATTTTAGCCACCGGTTTCCCATTCAAACAACCAAGCTTAATGCCAACTCAATTTGCTATCATGAATAACTTAATTGATGAAGCTGCAGATTTCCGTCGTACAGGTTCTGCCGCATTAGACCTTTGCTATGTAGCATCCGGTCGCGTTGACGGTTATTTCGAAATGGGCTTAAAACCTTGGGATTGCGCAGCGGGTGATTTAATCGTGCGTGAAGCAGGCGGTTTAGTGTGTGATTTCAATGCGGGTCATGGCTATTTACGCTCAGGCAACATCGTGGCTGCACCAGCGCGTATTTTAAAAGAAATGCTAAATAAAATTCAGCCTTGCTTAACGGAACAAGTTAAGTAAGTCCCAATAAAAAGTGCGGTGAATTTCACCGCACTTTTTTATGACTAATTTCTGTCGAGTGGCTTTCTATTTTCTTCTGTTTCCGGCTCCAGATCCAATTTTGCCATGAGAAGTTGATCGCCATCTTCTTCTGGGTTACCTGTTACTAACAATTTATCCCCATAGAAAATGGAATTCGCGCCAGCCATAAAGCACATCGCTTGCATTTCTTCACTCATACCTTGACGACCTGCAGAAAGGCGAACATAACTTTTCGGCATAGTAATACGCGCAACCGCAATAGTGCGAACAAACTCTGTCCAATCTAAATCAGCTGCATCAGCCATTGGTGTGCCTTCCACTTTCACTAATTGGTTAATTGGCACGGACTCCGGCTGCGGATCAAGATTTGCTAAACTTGCAATAAGGCCTGCTCGCTCTTTACGGGTTTCATTCATGCCTACAATACCACCACAGCAAACTTTTAAACCGGCATGACGTACTTTTCCTAATGTGCTTAAACGATCATCAAAGCGACGCGTGCCAATGACATTGTGATAATTCTCTGGCGCGGTATCTAGATTGTGATTGTAATAATCCAATCCTGCATCTTTTAACTCTTCCGCCATACCATCTTGTAGTAAGCCAAAAGTACCGCAAGTTTCTAAGCCAATATCTTTTACCGCACGAATAATCGCCGTGACTTTTTCCATATCTTTAGGCTTAGGACCACGCCATGCCGCGCCCATACAAAAACGCCCTGCACCACGTGCTTTAGCAATTTTGGCTTTTTCGACAATTTCATCAATATCCAAGATCTGCTGATTTTGCACGCCAGTTTGATAACGTGCAGATTGAGGACAATAACCACAATCTTCCGGACAGCCACCCGTTTTAATTGACATCAACGTCGATAACTGTATTGCTCCTGGGTTGAAATGCTCTCGATGCACTTGAGCCGCACGATAGACTAATTCTAAAAAAGGTGTCTCAAATAGCGCTTCTACTTTGCAAACAGACCAATACTCCACTGAAGGATGGGGCGTAATAGATGAAAGCTGTACTACATTTGTGGTTGTCATTATATTTTCCTCGTTTAAGCTACTTAGCTTTTATTAAGTTGAGCATATTACTCTGCAATATGATAAAAAGAGATCAGATCACTTTTCCTTGATGAATTTCAATCACTCGATCAATATGCCGTTCAATTTCTTTGGGTTGATGTGTCACCAATAACATGGTGAGCTTTTTTTCTTCGCATAATTGATCCATTAAATCCTGCATTTCAATGCGTAATTTAGGATCGAGGGCTGAAAAAGGCTCATCCAATAATAAAATAGGTTTATCTCGTAGCAAACAGCGTGCCAATGCCACTCTCTGTTTTTGCCCGCCTGAAAGTGCGGTCGGTTTTCTCGTTAAAAAATCCTGTAAATTGACCGCACTTGCGGCTTGTTCTACAAGCGCTTTTTCTTCTGCATTTAAGGCTAAATTCGGTTTTAAACCTAAAGCGATATTCTCTTCCACAGAAAGATGAGTAAAGAGATTGTTTTCCTGAAATAGCATGGAAACCGGGCGTTCAAAAGGTGCCGTTTTGGTATGATTTTCGCCATTTAGCCAAATCTCGCCACTATCAGCATATTCAAAGCCGGCAATTAAATTCAGCAAGGTACTTTTTCCTGCGCCACTTTCACCAATAATGGCAATTTTTTCCTGGGCTTGAATATGTAAATCAAACACCATCGGCATGGATTGATAATTGAATACTACATTATCTAATTTAATCATGTTGTTCTTTCTGCCCTTCAATAAACATAAATAAACCTAAACATAAGCCCAATAAAATCAATGCCGTCACTGCCGCTTCTTGGCTTCGATATTGCCCGATTTGTTGATAAAGCAAATGAGGCAACGAAGTAAAATCAGGGCTACCAAATAAGGCTATTGCCGTAAAATCGCCGAGTGATAAGGTCGTCGCGAGTGCCAAGGCATATTTCAACGGGGCTTTTAGTATCGGATATTCAATTAAACGAAAACGCTGCCAGCCTGTAATATTCAGCGATAAACAGAGTTTTTCATAATATTGCATCGATTGATTCATTGGTGTATTAAGAATTTTGATCACAAATGGCAAGGCAGCCAAGGCGTTACAAACAGATACTACCACAAACAAATGCCCTGCCGAGAAATCAATATCTTGTAACCAAAGGAATAAGCCGACTGCTAAGACAATCGTCGGAATGGCTAAAATCATCATTCCACCTGTTAAAATCAAGTGAGCTAATTTAGGGTGATATAACCATTGCAGTTGACGGGAAAGTAACAATAAGAAGAACCCAAATAATACCGATAAAATCCCTGCGGTCGGCGCCATGGTTAATGAATAAGCAAGTGCTTTCCATAATTGTGGGTTTTGCCAATAACCAAATAATTGAGTTGCAGATAAACCTTGGAAAACGATATTGAATAAGGGACTTAAAATAAATAAGCACACCGAGAATAAGACAAAAACATGTCCAAATTTGACCGCACTTGAAGACGGCAAAACCCATCGATAACGTTGCGAAATCTGGGTTTCGGGTTCTTTTGCCCAATATTGTGAAAGCGAAAATAACGCAAAACAAAACGCAAATTGCACTAACGCAAAAAGTGCCGCTTTGGGTAAATCAAATTCAAAGAAAATGGCTTGGTAAATGGCGACTTCTAGTGTGCTATTTTGTGGCCCGCCACCAAGTGCCAAGACAATCGTAAAACTGGTGAAACACAACATAAAAATCAGCACAAAGGCAGACACGATTTGGCTTTTCAAATAAGGCCATTCAATTAAGCGGAAAAATGTGAAACCTTTGATATTCAATTGTGCCGCAAGTTGATGCTGTTCGGTTGGTACACTTTGCAAAGCCTGCAAACTCATTCTTGCCGCTAAAGGAATATTAAAAAATAAATGGGCAATGAGAATGCCACTTAAACCATAAATGGAGGGTTTCCACGAAATATCTAAGGTTTGCAGCAGTTGTGTTAGCCAACCGGCTGTGCCATAAATACCAATCAAACCGAAAATAGCCAGTAATGCCGGCAAAACAAACGTGAGGGAAAAAATGCGTAAAATGAGCGATTTGCCTTTGAAATCTAAATAGAAAAAAGCACGCGCAAATAAAGTTCCAATTACGCTAGAAAGCAAGGCAGATAATAATGCCTGACTGAAACTAAAGGCGATAACTTGATGCAAATAATCGTCTTTTAAGAAATCAGATAAGGCATAATCACTTCCAACTGAAAAAACAGCAGAAAGTGAAAATCCATAGAGTAAAACAATGAAAAAAATGACCGCACTTCCGCCCAAATAATGGCGAGGACGAAAATGCGGATGTTGCAATAAGCTCATTAATACTACTTAGATAAAGCTTTTTGCCATTGATTGATCCAGCCTTTCAGCTGCTCACTTGTTACCGTTGTGGTATCTAAAATACGCATTGATTTTGCGCGAGAATTAAGCGCATCAATATGACTTTCGATATTGGTCTCTACCACGGGTAACATCACATTACTTTTAGCAATATCCGCTTGAGCTTGCGGTGAAAGTAAGAATCCTAAAAACTCATCAGCACAGGCATTATTGCGGTTAGCGACTTTTGCCGCGACTTCAACTTGTAATACGCTACCCTCTGCAAATTCCGTTGCCACATAATTGTCTTTTTGTTCAGAAAGAATATGGTAAATCGGTGACGTATTGACGCTTAAAACCAGATCACCTTCGCCTTTTAAGAAGGCCCCATAAGACTCAGTCCAACCTTTGGTGACCGTGACCGTATGTTTAGAAAGGGTCTTCCAGGCATTTGCGACATCTGCTTCTGGATAAACTACATTCATCCAAAGTAATAAACCACGTCCAATACTGCTTGTACGTGGATCTTGATATAACACTTTAAGATCTTGACGCTCAACTAATTCTTTTAAGCTCTTTGGTGGATTAGCCAGTTTATTTTTATCATAAATAAACGCATATTGCGCATAATCAAATGGTAAGAACGTGTGATTTTCCCATTTAATTGGTAAACGTAACTGGCTTAAATCCACTTTATTTGGCTCAAAAATATTGAGTTTTTGTGCATCCTCAATTTGATAACTATCTAAACCAAGCACGACATCCGCCTTAATTTTTTTACCTTCTAGACGAACACGGTTAAACAAAGTGCCATTATTGTCAAAAGCTACATAATTCAGTTTACATTGCGGGAATTGTTGTTCAAAAGCCGCTTTAACTTTTGGTCCTGCACTCCAATCAGCACTAAATGAATCATAAGTATAAACATCTAATGTTTGAGGTGCAGCTTGTGCGAAAGCGGAAGCGGTAAGAAGTGCGGTTAAAATGGGAAGCGTTTTGTTCATTATGCGTTCTCCTTATTTTTGCATAACGAAACAGCATAATGAGATAATTAGTTTCCTACGCCAGCATTATCTGTTTCAGGTTCACGGGTGTTTCTCAGCCATTAATATTGGCACCCCGACTAAGTTCGATGTAGTCTAACGTAAGGGAATTTTATCAACAAGTTATTTAACTTAAAAATGTTAATCTGATCACATTTTTATAACAGATTTATCATTTTTTAAGCAAAAGAAAACCTGCTGAAAAGCAGGTTTATCTTGTAATCTATCGTCAATTAAGCTTGATGTTTAGCCGCTACTTCGCTTAATAAAGTTTGAAGTTCGCCAGCTTGATACATTTCTAAAATAATATCACAACCACCAATTAACTCACCTTCTACCCATAATTGTGGGAAAGTTGGCCAGTTTGCATAAGCCGGCAATTCAGCACGAATATCTGGGTGTTGAAGAATATCAACATAGCCGAAAGGCACTTTGCAATTCATTAATGCTTCAGATGCACGCGCAGAGAAACCACAAGAAGGTAATTTTGGTGAACCTTTCATGTAAATTAAAATTGGGTTTTCAGCGATTTGTTTTTTGATTTTGTCTAACGTTTCCATAATGTTCCTTGTTCAAATAAGTCTGAATAGGGTGCTATTCTAGCATAAGATAGAACCTGAGTGAAAGACTTGGTCTTACCAACTTCCACCAGCTCCGCCGCCGCCAAAGCCACCGCCACCAAAGCCACCACCGGAAGAACCTCCGCCACCGAAGCCTCCACCAAATCCGCCTCCGAAACCGGAACCGCCACCACGGCGACGAGAAATCGTACTTTGACGAATGATTTTATTCAGTTGATCACGTTGATTCGGGCTAATATAGACTTCATCTTTGTGATATTGGAATTCACCAAATAATACAATAGCAATAAACGCCAATACCATTAAGAATGGGATGTACTTATCGAACGCATCTTCTTCAACTTGTGCCGCATCAAACTCGCCTTTACTTGCCGCAATAATTTGGTTTAAGCCGTCATTAATACCTTGCGCATATTGGCCTTGTTTAAATTGTGGCAAAATTGCTGAACGGATGACTTGCGATAAAAAAGCATCCGGCAATACACCTTCTAAACCTTGTCCAGTTGCGATAAAGACTTTGCGATCATTTTTCGCAATCAACATCAACACGCCATTGTTCAGATTTTTACGTCCTATACCCCATTTATCACCTAAAGCAAAGGTATAATCAGCGATTTCATATTCACCGGTTGTAGGAACCAAAACAACAGCGATTTGTGAACTCGTTTCTTTACTATAAGCAATCAGTTTATTTTCTAAAATTTGCTTATGTTCTGATGAAAGTGTGTTGGTGTAATCGTTTATGTAATGGAAAGGATTTGGTGCAGGCGGAAATTCTGCCGCAACAACCATTTGAGCAAAAAAAACAAGGCTAAAAACAACCGCACTTTTCATAAAAGATAAAAGCTTAGCCATTAATAATTACCTCATTAGATAATTCATTCACATCATCAGGCTGAATAGGGAAATGGCGAGATAAAATATCACTGATACGATCAATCGCATCGACAATGCCTTGTGTATAAGCTTTTTGTTTAAACTGCTCAATCATTAAATCGCATTGTAACTGCCAATAAGCCACATCAACAAATTGATGAATGCCTTTATCACCTACGATTGCACAGAGATGATTTTTATATCCCACATAAATCAACACGGCATTTTGTGCCGCTGTTTTATGCATTTCCAGTTCATCAAACACTTCTAAAGCACGTTCCATTGCAGACAGTTGTGCTGAAGTCTTTGGTACTTTGCGTTCAATATAAACACGTAACTCAGCTGAACTTAAGCTTTCGAGGCGACTAATCGCCGCCTCGATTTGCTTTTTATCTACTGGAATTCTGGAAAAGAATGGCATAGATAAACCTTAGTTAAAGTTTACAGTTGGTGCGTTTTCAGCGCCAGTAGCTGATTTAAAGTAAGGTTTAGCTTTAAAACCAAAAATCATTGCCGCTAATTTAGTTGGGAATTGACGTACTTTTTCATTATAAATACGTGCAGCTTCATTAAATTTATTACGAGCGACATTGATACGGTTTTCTGTACCTTCAAGTTGCGCTTGTAAGTTCATAAAACCTTCATTCGCTTTTAATTGTGGGTATTGTTCTACAGTAACAAGTAAACGAGATAATGCTGAACCTACTTGATTTTGGTTTTGTTGGAATTCGTTTAATTGTTCTTCCGTTAAATTAGACGGATCGATTTTAGTTTGACTTGCTTTTGCGCGAGCCTCAATTACATTGGTTAATGTTTGCTGTTCAAAATTAGCTTGACCTTTTACAGTATTCACTAAGTTTGGAATTAAATCAGCACGACGTTGATAAGATGATTCAACATTTGCCCAAACAGAATCAATTTCAGTTTCTGCTTTTACTAAGCCATTGTAGCTAGACATTAAGCCAAAACCTGCAGCAACGGCGATAATAATCAAGATAATCCACTTTTTCATTCAAAAATCCCTTCAATTTATAAGTTTAATTTATATAAGAAAAGACCTAAACCGAAGTTTAGGTCTTCTAATGTTAATCCGTTAATGGATAACTAAATAAAATTATTTAGTACCGTTAACTGCGATTTCAACACGACGGTCTGGTGCTAAACAAGCGATAAGCGCTTTACGACCTTTAACCGCGTCACAAGTAGAACCTGTAACTGGGTTAGCCTTACCGTGACCAACTGCAGAAATGTTTTGAGCTGGAACACCTTTAGCTACTAAGTAGTTAGCTACAGAGTCTGCACGACGTTGTGATAATTTTAAGTTTGGTGCATCTTTACCGATACGGTCTGTATAACCAGCAACAGCTACGTTAGCGTTGTTAACTTGAGCGATTTCACCGTAGATACCGTCTAAAGTTGCTTTAGCTTGTGGTTTTAAGTTAGCTTTACCAAACGCGAAAGTTACATCAGAGCTTAAGTTGAAAGTTTTGCTTACAACTTCAGGTGCAACAACTGGAGCAGCACCTTGACCGAAACGGTAAGATAAACCAGCGTTGATAGAACCGATCCATGGGTTGTAGTCTACAGAACTGTTGTTTGTATCTTGAGTACGTAATTTACCTACGCGAGCTAACCATTGGTATTCTAAACGTAACGCTAACTCTGGTAATGAAGGTAATGCATATTCGAAACCAGCTGCGAACATTGGAGAAACACGTAAGCTGTGACGACCTTCTTCGTGATCACGAGCACCAGTTGCTGTGTCATAGAATTTGTAGTCTGAACGAACTAAAGCTGCACCAGCACGACCGTAGAAGTCTAAACCTTCTAAAGCAGAAGTTAAACCGCCTAAACCATAGCTACCTTTTAAGCTTAAGTGTGCACCGTGGTTAGTGTGTTTGAACACTGTTTTACCAGCATCACGGAATTTAGCACGACCGAAATCATCGTAACCTAATTCAACCGCTAAACCTAAGTTGTCACGATTTAAAATTTGGTAACCACCAAATACACCGTAAGTAACAGAGTTACGGTGGTAACCAGGACCGAAATCAGAATATGCATTAGTAGGGTTAACTACAGTGTTAGCTTTGATACCATCGTGGAAAGATGCTTGACCAGCTTTAACACCTGCATAGAAAGTGTTTTCTTGTGGAGCTGCTTGAGCTACTGAAGCTGCTGCTAAACCAGCAACGACTAATGCGATTGCAGTTTTTTTCATTTTGATGTCCTCTATTTAGTCATCGTTATTAATAAGAAAAGTTTCCTTGTTTATTGTGAACTTTATAAAAAAGAAACACTCTAAACGTTGCTTAACTAGGGTTTTGAATTTGCCCTAACTTATCCTTTTGACAAATTCAATTCCTTTGCCATAGCCAAAGGAACGTTCAAAAGTATGGTTATTATCCTATAAAAACATCAAAGATCAAACTTTTTTTGCCCTTTTTGGTTATTTTATAGACAAACAACCCCTAAAATGAACATTCGTTCACAAAAATCGGGTTAATTTTTAACCCGATTTCTATTCTAACAAAAAATATCTTTTGTTCAAATCGACTTTTTTTTGAGCTTCATATATCATCAAATTCACTTTCTTCTCTTTAATATAGGTGAGTGATTTTATGTTGCCTCGTCTTTCTAATGTACCCCAACTTAATCATGTAGTAAGTGATTATCTTCATGAACTCCAAAAACAGCATTTTGAAGGTGATATTGCATCAAAGTATGCTGACCGCTTAAGTCTTGCCACAGATAACAGTGTCTATCAGCAACTTCCGCAAGCTATTTTATTTCCTAAATCCATTGCTGATGTGATACGTATCACCAAATTAGCGAATAAAGAGAAATACCTTCACTTAACCTTTACACCTCGCGGTGGTGGCACGGGCACAAATGGGCAATCCATTAATAACAATATTATTGTGGATCTCTCTCGCCACATGACGGGCATTTTGGAGCTTAATATAGAAGAACGTTGGATTCGCGTGCAGGCGGGCGTCGTAAAAGATCAATTAAACCAATTTTTAAAACCTCACGGTTTATTCTTTGCACCAGAACTCTCCACCAGTAATCGTGCAACCCTAGGTGGCATGATTAATACCGATGCTTCCGGTCAAGGCTCATTACAATACGGAAAAACCTCTGATCACATTTTAGCATTACGTTCTGTTTTAATGAATGGTGAAATATTAGATACAAGTGCGGTCAAATCTGATGATGTTTTAGAAAACTACCCGCTTGCAGAAAATGGAAAAACGTTACATCAAACGATTTTCCAACGTTGCAAAGAGAAACGCGCCTCAATCATTCAAGATTTACCACAACTCAATCGCTTTCTCACCGGTTACGATCTTAAGAATGTCTTTAATAAAGATGAAAGTGAATTTAATCTCACCCGAATTCTGACAGGATCAGAAGGTTCACTTGCGTTTATCTGCGAAGCTAAACTCAATTTATTGCCGATTCCGAAATATCGTACCTTAATTAATGTGAAGTACAGCTCATTTGATGCCGCACTTCGCAATGCCCCTTTTATGGTGAAAGCCAATGCCCTTTCAGTCGAAACGGTAGATTCGAAAGTACTGAACCTTGCTAAGCAAGATATTATTTGGCATTCAGTGAAAGAACTTTTAACAGAAGAAGAACAAAATCCAATTCTGGGCTTAAACATTGTGGAATATGCGGGCAACAATCAAGCAAAAATCGACAGCCAAGTGACCGCACTTTGTCAGCAATTAGATGAAAAAATTGCACAAGGCCAAGATCATATTATCGGCTATCAACTTTGCTCTGACTTACCTTCTATTGAACGTATTTACGCCATGCGTAAAAAAGCAGTGGGGCTATTGGGGAATGCGAAAGGTGCAGCCAAACCGATTCCTTTTGTGGAAGATACTTGTGTGCCACCAGAACATCTTGCAGATTACATTGCAGAATTTAGAACCTTATTAGATAGCCACAATCTGCAATATGGGATGTTTGGCCATGTAGATGCTGGTGTATTGCACGTTCGCCCCGCTTTAGATCTATGCGATAAAGAACAAGTCAAACTCTTTAAACAAATTTCAGATGAGGTTGCTGAACTCACCGTAAAATACGGCGGTTTACTATGGGGGGAACACGGCAAAGGTGTACGTTCTCATTATGGGGAGAAATTCTTTACTCCCGAACTTTGGGAAGAATTGCGTTATGTGAAGTTCTTATTTGACCCAAACAATCGTCTCAATCCAGGTAAAATCTGTACACCACTTCATAGCGATGCGGAACTCTATTCGATTCTCTCGCCAATGCGTGCGGACAATGATCGCCAAATCCCGATTCAAATGCGAGATGAATTCAAAGGCGCGATGAACTGTAACGGTAATGGACTTTGCTTTAACTTTGATGAGCACAGCATTATGTGCCCTTCCATGAAAGTCAGTAAAAACCGCGTATTCTCGCCAAAAGGACGAGCTGCTATGGTGCGTGAATGGTTGCGATTAATGGCCAATGAAAACGTATCGCCTGATCAATTAGATTTTCATAAAACACAAGTCAAACTGACCGCACTTGTGGAACGTTTCCGCAATAGCGTGCAGAAATGGCGTGGTGAATATGACTTCTCACATGAAGTGAAAGCAGCAATGGATACTTGTCTGGCTTGTAAAGCCTGTGCAAGCCAATGCCCGATTAAAATTGACGTGCCAAGTTTCCGTGCGAAATTTTTCCATTTCTACCACAGTCGTTATTTGCGCCCCGCCAAAGATCATATTGTGGCAAATTTAGAAGTTGCTGCACCTTATATGGCAAAACAACCGGCATTATTCAATTATTTCACCAAGCTCAAAGTCACACAAAGCTTGGTTGAAAAAACACTTGGTATGACTGATTTGCCTCTCCTTTCAGAGCCAAACCTTCAACAGCAATTAGTCGAAATTGGTTATCAAGGCAAAAAATTAGAAGAATTGGAAGGTCTCGGTGCCACAGAAAAAGCGAAGATGCTCTTTATTGTACAAGATCCTTATACCTCTTATTACGATGCTAAAGTGGTACGGGATTTCGTGGCTCTCACGCAAAAATTAGGATTCTCTCCAATCATTCTGCCTTTCAAACCCAATGGCAAAGCCATGCATATTAAAGGTTTTTTAGCTCGCTTTAGTAAAACCGCTAAAACACAAGCCGAGTTTTTAAATCGCGTCGCTAAATTAAATGTGCCTTTGGTCGGAGTTGATTCTGCCATTGTGCTTTCTTATCGTGATGAATATAAAGAGGCCTTAGGCGATTCTCGCGGTGATTTCCATGTGCTCACAGCACATGAATGGCTGACCAATCAATTAAAAAGCAACACATTACAAAGTGCGATGAAAAATATCGCAAAATCTGACCGCACTTTTGAGTGGCATTTATTCCCTCATTGTACTGAATCCACCTTTATGCCAAACAGCCCAAAAGAATGGCAGCATATTTTTGCGCAATTTGGACAAACATTGAATGTCGAGAAAGTCGGCTGCTGTGGTATGGCGGGTGTATTTGGTCATGAGGTTCAAAATCAAACCATGTCGAAAGATATTTACGACGTATCTTGGGGCAAAAAATTACAAGGTAAAGATCCGAATCATTGTCTCGCGACAGGCTATTCTTGCCGTAGCCAAGTGAAGCGATATGAAAAAACCATCTTGAAACACCCTGTTCAAGCATTGCTTGAGGTGTTGAATAGCTAAAATCAATTTTCTGCTTGCAACAATATCGACGAAAATAAAAAGAGGCCAGATTTAAAATCTGACCGCTTTTTTACTGCATTTTAAAGATAGAATTAGAGATGCAGATGAGCAAAATAAGATAAAGGTACATTTTCCCTTTCATCGTTTCTTATTGATTGAGGTAAAACTCAGTATATACCGGTTCAATAGAATCAAACTCTGTTACATTATTAATCTGTGCCAAAGTTGTTAACTTCATTGACTTTCTAAATCCGTCTAACGGTACATTTCTAATTGGATTAGGTAAATTCAATGCTATACCTAATTCAAAAAGATAATCTAGACGTTCAGAATCAGATATATATCCCGCCTGCTCTTCAGTCAATGTATTACGCTTAACAATTGAAACCCTCTTCACTTGCCATACTTTGTTAATTATTTTATTACCTTGTTTATCTTGCTCAGCTAATCCTAAAAAAGCGATTTCATTAACAATGTGTTGCAAGCCTTTATATTTCATCTCAAACGTGTCTTGTGGTAAATGGTAGTATTTTGCTGTGCCATTTTTAAAACGTTCAAAGTATTCTATTGAACGTACATTTTCGCCCTCTTGTGCATGACCAAGAGAAACTAACATCGTTAAGTCGGTATAAAGCTGTTGCTTCATTCCTGTATAAGGAATTCGGCTTTGTTCTTGCACAAATAAATGCTCTTCCTTAATAAGTGGTGAAGAAAGTAGATAATTTCCTAACTGCGCTTTAAAAAAATCCCGTAACCAAATTGCACCTTGATTTTGTTGGCTAGGCAACAATGCAAATGCGCCAATACCGACTTCATCAATTCCGGCTTGATACGGATTCTTCATATTAACTTGATCAAAAAAACCTGGATACAGGGCGTAAGCTCCAAACACAGGACGGCTTTTACCTTTATCCTGTTTAGCCCAAACTAATGCGTCACGATAACGATGCATTTGATTAATTGCATCATCTGGTACTAAATCATCTTCACCATCATCGGAATTTAAACGGTATTTTGCATCAAATAACCAAATAAAACGTTGTTTATTTGGGAAAAGTACTTCTAATAAAATATCTGGTTTTTGGGTGTTCAAATAGGACTTAATTTCTGTTTTTTGATGAAAGATTGGTTCATGTGCAAGTTTAATTTTCAAACCATCTTGTCTCTCAAAATGAAATGCACCATACATTCCATCTTTCATCGTAAAATCTAGTTGATCAGAAAACATTAATTTTGCTTTCTGGGAACTGACCTCGTCAAAACCAAGTTCTTCAATTAACAATCGGCGAATAACTAAAAAGCACCACACTTCATACAGTTC
Organism: Haemophilus sp.; assembly: GCA_019423025.1. Classification (GTDB taxonomy): domain Bacteria; phylum Pseudomonadota; class Gammaproteobacteria; order Enterobacterales; family Pasteurellaceae; genus Haemophilus_D. Next base: position 389,988 of record JAHZCD010000001.1, read on the forward strand.
CGAAAGGGATTTTTGTGAAATCAGGCTCTGATGCGAAAGGACCTTTAAATAAAAACGTAACTCTTGCCAAATATGAAAAACCGTGGAATAACCTGGTTTCTGTTGCAGTACTAGCGAAATTTTTTCCAATCCTTTGAAGGTCCCAATATCATTAAAAAAAGATAGCGCTTGGAATTGTTTTAATGGTTTTTGCCAATTATTCAGCGTATCAAAAAATGCTTGGGAAAGTTGATTTTTGCTTGATTTAGATAATGTTTGATTGATCTGAGTAAGCTTGTTATCTGTTTCGATAATCACTTGTTTAATAAAGCGATTCTCAGGCGTATTAACACTTAATTTCTTTTTTTCAATCGCATATTTTTTATGATGTAAACTGCTCGCTAAATCATTTTTAATTCGATGGGTTTGCTTTGCAGACAACTTACCTTTTAAACGTTCCGCTTTTTGATGTAAAGAATAGGTCTGTAAACGGTTATGCGGTGAATTTTTAATAATTTTTAAAGCTTGACTGAATTGTTGTTGTAATTGCTGGAAGTGTGCAAGCCAAAATAGCGGGAAATAACCTTTCTCATTTGTTTTTCCAGCCCCCTGCTCTGTTTTAGCCGTAAGATTAAAGCGCCAAAGAGGAAATGTGCCATCAATAGCTTCATTAATAGGTTCAATATCTTGCTGAAGATCAATCTTCGTTGGCAATACCATAAAAGAAAGCGTGATGAAATAACCTTTTCCTACTTTGTCTTCATAATAAATAGGTAAATTTAATTGCCCAATATCATTTCCTGTATTAATCACTCCAACAAGCATGTTAGCAACTTGAGAAAAGCGGAAACCGTCATTAATTAGCACAATTTTATGACGCAATTCCGCATAATGAATAGGAGCACGGAATTGAATTTCAAAATGGTATTGAGTATTTTCAAAAAAGAGCGGTTGAATTTCATAAGATTTTTGCAAATCACCTGAAATTTCAAATTTTTCAGTTTGATAATTGATAGAAGCACTTTCTGCCCTGCGTTTTTTTAAGGTTTGTTGATAGCGCGTAGTATTCTTTTCACTATCTTTCACATAAATAGAAAGCTCAAATACTTCATCTATTTGTCGATTAAAAATACAATCCATTTCCCTTATTTCCAGAAATGTGTAAACCCAAACTTCTCTAATTTAGTTTGCATCCAACTAATCTTCGCTTTACTCCGACATTCTATATTAATAACATCTCCTTCATTTGTTTCTCGGAATAAATCAATACGTTTTTTGCCTTCCCAAATAGCTGATAACTGTTCCTTCATTATCGCTTCTAAGTTAGTTAATAATGATTTTTCACCATCAAAATCTAATTTTTCTGAGTCACCTTCTATACGAGGCAATACCTTAATCATTAAGAAATCATCCCAAACGGATTGTAGCTCAATCTTATTTTTTGGATTGATACATTTCACAGAAAGTAGTAATTCATTTAATGCACGATAAGCTAATTCAAAAGGTGAATTCTTTAATACATTATTTACTTCTGATAGAAATTCACAGCTTTCTTTAACAAAAATTGAATCAAAATTAAGAGATAAGCTCGCATCGGAATAAATAGGGTAGGTAAATGTCTTATTTTGAGCATGAGACAAGAAATAAGCATTAAAGTCATTTGGATAAAACTCATTAAAGTCGAAGCTTAATGCACGATCTAAAACTTTTCGAGAGAATCCATGAGTAGTTTCATCCATATTTACTGTACCTACCACAATAAGATTAAATGGAATTGAAATTCCATTTTCTTTAAAATGCTCCCACAATATATCTCCTTCATCTAATCCCAAATCAGTTGGTTGAATATTCTCAAGCACACTTGGTTTTAATAAAGGATCGCATTGATATACTTCGCCATTCCATTGGCGAGTTTCTAGTATGGAAAGATAATCCGCAAAATATTGCTCTACTGGCGCCAAGTTCATTTCATCTAAACAAAGCCAATAAGGTTGAATCTCATTTAATTGTTCCTCAGTTACTTTACCTGTTTTTAGGTCAAAGCCACCATCTGCAATATGTTTCCAGGCCTTCACAATAAAACGCAACACATCTGTGGTAATGTATTTTGGCTGATTTCCTAGATGAGAAATATAACCTAATAAATCAGAAGGCTCATGCCAATCAGGACGAATAGACACAAGGCAATAATTATCTTTGGCTTGATTATCGGCATTGGCTAATTTCGCTTGCTCTCGCACAAAGCGAGTCTTGCCCGTACCAGAAATGCCAGCTAGGATTAGGAAGGGTTTGGGGAGTTGAGTAAGTTTTGAATCACTATTATTATTTGAAATAAGATTCTTTGGCTTTTCTTGGCGAACAAAACTTGTAAATGTAAATTTTTCAATGAAATCAAAAGGTGTGATTAAAATCACTTTTTTTATTTCTGAAGCAGCATAAAGTGTTTGACCAAATGGAGCAGCACTTAAATCACTGGCTTTTTTCTTAATAAACTTACCATCTGATTTCAAAGTAAGATCTTGATTGTTTCCATCATAGTGTTTAATTATGTCCGAAACATCAATAGCTTTATCATTAACAAAATCATTACCTGAATTTTCTTGAAGCTCAAATAACTCATTAAAAATCACTGGTGTAATTTTATTTTTAAACCATTCAACAGCTTCATTCGTATGAGAAAATGATTTTCTCCAAAATAAAACATTAACAACATGCTTTGCAGATATCTTATTATTGTTTAAAAAAGTTAATTTAACTTCATTTAGCCAATTTTCAGAAATAAAGCCATACCAAACTAACGGCTCTGCCGTATTTTTCGTAATTGAAGGCAACAAATAAAATGCTTCATCTACAACATGAGCAAATTCTCTCATATCCGACAAAAGATAACGCCCCTGTTCTTTCCGCTCTTGAACACAAAATAAAAAAACAATTAAACCAATAAGCGTGTCTGTTTTTTTAGTCCTCTGGTTTAAATACTCTCTTGAATTAAATAGCGTTTCTTTTGAGATATAAGACATTTTATTCTCCTAACACATTTAAAATTTCTTTTACAATTTCATCAATAACTGTAACCGTAACAGAATTCCCTAGCTGTTTAAATGCTTGTGCATTTGATACATTAAATTGAAATTCATCAGGAAACCCCTGTAATCTCGCCGCTTCTTTAATAGATAATTTACGCTTAATATCCCATAATTTAGGAACACGATTCGCAATAATTGTTGGTGCATAAGTATCTAAACAAGCATAAAAAGCTTCTTGAATTTGTGTTTTAGCAAAATCACCTACATGAAATCTTAATGAACCATCAGCTTTTAAAAAAGAAAATACACCATATTTTCCTTTTTTAGTATTTGGTGCATACATAGAATTATCATGTTGAACTCGTTCAGTTAAATGATAATTTTCAAAATGATATGCAATTCTATCTAATTCAAATTTAGGTAATGTTAAAGCTGGATCTTCTAAATCAAGATCTACAATATCTCTTAATGTTGTTTTAGGTGCATTACCAATAGGAAATCTGAATTTTCCATTATCAATATCACTGCGAATAGCTACACAATACCAACGCTCTCTAAATTGTGGCACACCAAAATGATAGCTATTCAAAATAGTCCAGTAAGTATTATACCCAGCTTCATTTAATGCACTCAATGCGATATGCATTGTGTTTCCTTTATCATGAGATTTAAAACCTTTTACATTTTCTAATAATGCTACCTTAGGCTTTTTAGCTTCTAAAATTCTTAAAACATCAAAAAATAATGTTCCACGAGTTTTATCTTCAAATCCTTGCGTTTTTCCTGCATAACTAAATGGCTGGCAAGGAAACCCAGCTAATAAAACATCATGTTCTGGAATATCGTTTTCACTAATTTTTGTAATATCGCCAAAAGGCGTTTCGGCATGATTTAAACAATATGTTTTTTGAGCAAAACTATCAAACTCTGATGAAAATACACATACACCATTATTTACTTGAGCACCTAATCTAATCCCTCCAATACCTGCAAAAAGGTCAATAAATCTAAATCTAGCCTTTTGAGTTGGCTTTAATTTTAAATCAGAATAAATAAGTTCAAAAAAATCACTCTCTTTCTCATATAACTTATTAGACTTTAGGATATTTATTACTTCTTTTTTCAATTCTTTAGCGTTTTTAATCTCTCTTTTAGCGAATAAATCACTATCTGTCGCAAGAGCATGTAGCCATTGTTCAATAACAGAATTTGGCATAGTTCCTTCAGGGCTATGCTGTATAGCTAAGGGGTGTAATAACTCTACTATTTTGGAATATTTATTATCTGATTTCATAATTTACATTTTATATAATCAGGGGCGTATTCAATACGCCCCTACATTTTATTACCGCCTTATAAGGATTCAATCGCTTTATATTGCTCTTGGATTTTTTCTAATCCTGATTGGTATTCCGCTTGTTTTTCACGTTCTTTCGTAATCACCGCTTCAGGTGCTTTAGCCACAAAAGCTTCGTTGCTAAGTTTGTTCTCGATACGTTTAACTTCATTTTGATATTTTTCAATCTCTTTGGTTAAACGGGCAAGCTCTGCTTCTTTATTGATAAAGCCCGCCATTGGCACGAGTAATTCCGCATTGCCGACGAGTTTCGCTACCGCAAGTGGTGCTGTTTCGTTTGCGGCTAACAATTGAACGTTGTCTAATTTCGCCATGGCTTTTAAAAGAGCGGTCTGTTTTTCGAGAATTTTTGCATTTTCTGCACTTAAATTACGGAATAACAGATCTAAGCCTTTGCTTGGTGCGATGTTGCTTTCTGCACGAATATTACGTACCGCAACGATCACTTCTTTTAACCACTCAATTTCAGCTTCTGCTTCTGGATCAAAGCCGTCTTCTTCCACTTGTGGGAAAGGTTGTAACATAATGCTGTCAGCCGTAATGCCCACAAATCCTTTCACTTTTTGCCAAATCTCTTCAGTAATAAATGGAATAAGTGGATGTGCTAAACGTAATAATTTCTCTAACACGTGAACCAAGGTTTGGCTTGCTGCACGGATTTGTGCTGCATTGCCATTTGCAAATACAGGTTTAGTCAATTCTAAATACCAGTCACAGAATTGGTTCCAAGTAAATTCATAAATCGCATTGGCACAAAGGTCGAAGCGGTATTGGCTTAATGAGTTACGGAAAGTTTCTACTGTGCGATTAAATTCTGATTGAATCCAACGATCCGCTAATGAGAATTCGATCTCGCCTTCGCTTAAATCTAATTTCTCATTCGTTAAGACGAAACGACTTGCATTCCACAATTTATTACAGAAGTTGCGGTAGCCTTCTAGGCGTTTCATATCCCAGTTAATATCGCGACCGTTTGAAGCAAGTGCGGCTAATGTGAAACGTAATGCGTCTGTACCGTGAGCTGCAATCCCTTCTGCAAACTCTTTGCGGGTCGCTTTAGCAATTTTTTCTGCTAATTGCGGCTGCATCATGTTGCCAGTACGTTTTTCAAGTAAATCTTCAAGGCTAATGCCGTCAATCATATCGATTGGGTCAAGCACGTTACCTTTCGATTTCGACATTTTTTGGCCTTGCTCATCACGGATCAAGCCTGTTACATACACCGTTTTGAATGGCACTTGTGGTTTGCCATTTTCATCTTTCACAAAGTGCATCGTAAACATAATCATACGCGCAACCCAGAAAAAGATGATATCAAAACCTGTGATTAACACATCCGTTGGGTGGAACATTTTGAGTTCTTTGGTTTGCTCCGGCCAACCTAAGGTAGAGAACGTCCATAAGCCTGATGAGAACCACGTGTCTAACACGTCTTCATCTTGTTTGAGTTCAACCGCAGAATCTAAGTTATATTTTGACCGCACTTCTTCTTCGTTACGCGCGACATACACATTGCCTTCCGCATCATACCACGCAGGAATACGGTGTCCCCACCAAAGTTGGCGAGAGATACACCAATCTTGAATATCACGCATCCAAGAGAAGTAAAGGTTTTCATATTGTTTCGGTACGAATTGGATTTCGCCGTCTTCCACCGCTTTAATCGCCACATCAGCAAGCGGTTTCACGCTCACATACCATTGGTCGGTTAACATCGGCTCAATCGGCACGCCACCACGGTCACCATAAGGGACTTTCAAATCATGTGGCTTAATTTCGTCTAATAAACCTAGTGCTTCAAAATCTGCCACGATTTTCTTACGTGCAGCGAAACGCTCTAAGCCACGGTAATCCGCAGGAATAGTCGCTTCATAACCTGCAAGTGGTTTTCCGTCAGTACCGATAATTTCCGCTTCATCACGAATATCTGCATTTAAAGTTAACACGTTAACCATCGGCAAGCTGTGACGTTTACCCACTTCGTAGTCGTTAAAGTCGTGCGCAGGGGTGATTTTCACCACACCAGTACCGAATTCACTATCGACATATTCATCGGCAATAATCGGAATTTCACGGTTTGCCAATGGCAGAACCACTGTTTTACCGATTAAAGATTGATAACGCTCATCTTCAGGATGCACCGCCACCGCCGTATCGCCCAACATGGTTTCCGGACGCGTGGTTGCCACCACTAAATAATCTTTACCGTCTGCCGTTTTTGCACCATTTGCTAACGGATAACGGAAATGCCAAAGGGAACCTTTGCTCTCTTTATTTTCAACTTCTAAATCAGAAATCGCAGTGTGAAGTTTTGGATCCCAGTTTACTAAGCGTTTGCCACGGTAAATCAAGCCTTCTTCATGCAAGCGAACAAATACTTCTTTTACCGCGTTAGATAAACCATCGTCCATAGTGAAACGCTCACGTTCCCAGTCGATTGAGTTACCTAAACGACGCATTTGTTGGCTGATTGTGCCGCCTGAATAAGCTTTCCAGTCCCAAATTTTGTTGATGAATGCTTCACGACCATAATCGTGGCGGGTTTTACCTTCTTCTGCCGCAATTTTACGCTCTACCACCATTTGGGTTGCAATACCCGCGTGGTCTGTCCCCGCTTGCCATAAGGTGTTATGCCCTTCCATACGGTTAAAACGGATTAAGGTATCCATTAAGGTTTGTTGGAAAGCATGCCCCATGTGCAAAGAACCTGTCACGTTCGGCGGCGGAATCGCAATGCAATAGCTCGGCGCATTTTCATTTTCAGACGGTTTAAAATAACCGCTCTCTTCCCAATGTTGATAAAGGGCTTGTTCTACCGCAGACGGATTAAAACGGTCTGCCATTTCGAATTTTTGTGTCATTATTATTCTCTTTAACTAACTTACAATCTAACTACTCACATTCAGGAAGATCCCATTTTCTTGCGGGAATTTCATTCTTATAACGAATAATAGTATCATTTTCGCTGAGTAATCCATCTAATGTATAATGTCTCTTTGTTGTTTCACTATAAGTATCCTTTTTATAAGTCCCATTTTTATCCGGCAAAAGATAGAAAATCTCATTAATATCCTCATCCATCTTTAAAATTGGTATAGGTTTATTAGCTATTCGTTGAAAATAATAATACCCTTTATTCTCAATAATAAATTTAAAAGTTTGAGAGCTTATATTGGAATTATTAGATCTTTTTGTTAATTGCACATAGGATCCAGCCTTTACTCTACTTTCAGATAAATATTTTTCGGAGTCTTTAAATGGTGAATTATTAAATACTCCATTTTGAAAATCAGGTAGAAAAAGCTCACGTAAAACTAAAACTCTTCGAGGGCCATCTTGTACTAAACATTGCTTAACATCATCTTTCTTATAAATAGTTATAAGATGAGTTGCGTAATTTTTTACACTTAATGTGCCATAGTCACTACCTGCATAATCTTTATACTTCGGATATATCCCATCGAAACTAAGACATGCAGACAACGACTGAAAAATAGGAAGTAATAAAATCAGTCTAATATATTTTATATGCATAATTCCCTCTGATTATTTTATCTTAAAATTGATTAATACGAACTTATCTTCACTAGGATAAATCGCCTTAATCACCTCTTTCAATTCCGCCAAACTCATATTCTCCTGCTTCGCATGTTGTTCTGTCAGTTCATCAAGAGTAATCGGCGATACACTTAACACTTCAATCGTGCAGAAATATTGATTATCTTCAAATCGACCAACACGTAAGATATCGCCTGCTTTAAAATGGCTTTCGGATTTATCTCGAATGGTGATGGTTTTACGTCCAGCGAGAATATCTGCTTCGAATCGTTGATAAAAGGTAATATCGTTCATAAAGTGCGGTCAATTTTTAAGTATTTTTGTAACCATCCCCTCTTTGGCAAAGAGGGGTTAGGGGAGATTCGGCAGAAGTTATATCAACCTCATAAAGAAATTCACGCTTGTTATCAAATCTCCTCCAGCCCCTCTTTTCTAAAGAGGGATGTTTTTTTATATCGTCATACCTGCTCCGTACTCAACGTCCAGCCTAACTGTCTCAGTTGTTTATAACGTTCACGTGCTTGAGCTTTTTGCATTTCTTCTACTGGTACAAAATCAATTAATTGTGTAAAGCTGTGGCTAAAATCCGGCACTTCCATTTGTAAATTGATCAGCAAATCACGGCGTTGGGCATTGCGTTTGCCTTTCCAACTAATCTCAATTGGCGGTGCATATTGTGTTGCTTCGCCTGAAAGATTATGAGGAACAAACTCATTCGGATCCCTTTGCCATAATGCTTCATCAATTAAAAATGCTTGCTCTTCTGTTTCGCATGCGATTAAAACTCGCTTGCCTAAACGCCACGCTTGAGCGGCAAGATCACAGGCAAGTTGCTCAACTGTTATCTTCTTTTCTGGATTTAAGAGATAAAATTGTGCGTTTTTTGCCATGATTGCGACTTCTCCATTTATCGTTTTGTAAACTGGCGGATTTTATCAAAAAAGCAGCAAAAAATAAATCATCTACAAGGTGATTAAAGTAAATAGAAAAAACACGGAAATTTTTTACCGCACTTTTATGATCTACATCACAAAAGTAACTTTTAACCTTTATGTTACATTCCATTCATAACTCGCAGGTGTTAGAATTTTGAAGATTTATTTTATTTTCGATGATAGGAGTATCACATGGCATTTCGTATTGAAAAAGACACTATGGGCGAAGTTCAAGTTCCTGCAGATAAATACTGGGCAGCACAAACCGAACGTTCCCGTAACAACTTCAAAATTGGTCCGGCTGCCTCTATGCCGCACGAAATTATTGAAGCGTTTGGTTATTTGAAAAAAGCCGCTGCTTTCGCAAACTGTGATTTAGGTGTATTACCTGCAGAGAAACGTGATTTAATCGCAACCGCCTGTGATGAAATCCTTGCAGGAAAATTAGATGACCAATTCCCGTTAGTCATTTGGCAAACCGGTTCAGGTACACAATCAAACATGAACGTGAACGAAGTGGTGGCAAACCGCGCTCACGTTTTACATGGTGGTAAATTAGGTGAAAAATCTTTCGTTCACCCAAATGATGATGTGAATAAATCACAATCTTCAAATGACACTTTCCCAACTGCAATGCACATTGCGGCATACAAAAAAGTGGTTGAGCACACTATTCCTTGTGTAGAACGTTTACAAAAAACGTTCGCACAAAAAGCGGCAAAATTTAAAGATGTGGTAAAAATTGGTCGTACTCACTTAATGGATGCAACCCCATTAACATTAGGTCAAGAATTCTCTGCTTATGCAGCACAATTAGATTTCGGTTTACGCGCACTAAGAAATACCCTTCCACACTTAAGTCAATTAGCACTTGGTGGTACCGCTGTTGGTACAGGTTTAAATACACCAAAAGGCTATGATGTGAAAGTGGCGGATTACATCGCGCAATTCACTGGCTTACCATTCGTGACTGCTGAAAACAAATTTGAAGCGTTAGCAGCTCACGATGCGATTGTGGAAACACATGGTGCAATTAGACAATTAGCGATGAGCTTATTCAAAATTGCAAACGACATCCGTTTATTAGCATCAGGCCCTCGTTCAGGTATCGGTGAAATCTTAATTCCTGAAAATGAACCTGGTTCTTCAATCATGCCGGGTAAAGTGAACCCAACTCAATGTGAAGCGTTAACCATGGTGTGTGCACAAGTATTCGGTAACGATACCACTATCGCGTTTGTTGGTTCACAAGGTCACTTCCAATTAAACGTATTTAACCCTGTAATGGTGGCGAATTTCTTACAATCTGCACAATTATTGGGTGATGCTTGCGTATCATTTGATGAACACTGCGCAACTGGTATTCAACCAAACTACCCACGCATTAAACAACAATTAGAAAATTCATTGATGTTAGTAACCGCACTTAATACCCACATCGGTTACGAAAATGCAGCGAAAATTGCGAAAACTGCACACAAAAATGGTACAACCCTACGTGAAGAAGCGATTAACTTAGGCTTAGTTTCAGCCGAAGATTTCGACAAATGGGTTCGTCCAGAAGATATGGTGGGTAGCTTAAAATAAACTCACCCAATAATTTGATGTCAAAGGCAGGTATTCCTGCCTTTTTATTTGTGTTTTTTTAGAGGGCTTTTTTGTTATAATCACGGCAATATTTTTGATATGAAAAAAACTATGAAACTAAAATTTATTATTGCTGCCATTTCAGCCTTATTTTCTACCGCACTTTTTGCCCAATGGCAACCGGTCGGCAATGCTGAATACACATGGGGGCCATTCCATGTTTATACTGTCGGCTTATATTCTGAAACGGGGTCATATGAAAAAAATGAACGCCCATTAATGTTTTCGATTAAATATGAGAAACCAGTTGAAGGGAAAAATTTCGCCATTGCTTTAACCAAAGAAATGGAAGCCCAAAACTTAAGTAAAGATGACACCACCGCATGGCTCAAGAAAATGCAGGAAATCTTTCCTGATTTTTCACCAAGCGACATCTTAAATTTTGTTGCCTTAGCGGATAAAGGCTATTTTGTGTTAAATGACACCGTGTTAGATCACGAATTCGATCAAAAATTTACACAAGCGTTTATTGATGTGTGGCTTTCAGATAAAAGTAGTTTTATCAAATTACAACCGCAATTATTAGGTAAAGAAAAACCGGCTCACGATAGCAAAGAATTTCAACATCAACCGGCAAGCGAGCCTTTTGATGAAGAAAATACGATGCCGGAATTACCACCAAATTACGATTTTAAACAAGACGCAAAAGGATAAACAAGAAGGGCGAACATGATATGGTTCGCCCTTTTCTTTTATTATTTCACTTGCTGTTCTAAAAACAAGATCATCTGCAATGCAATATCAATGCCACTGGTCTTCTCAATCATTTCTAATCCAGGACTGGCATTCACTTCGAGCACCAATAAACCTTCTTTTGAACGAATCAAATCAACACCCGCCACGGCAAGCCCTAAAGCTTTAGTCGCACGAATAGCGATGGATTTTTCATCTTCGGTAAGTTTAACTTTTTCTGCTGTGCCACCACGGTGAAAATTCGCACGAAACTCGCCGTCTTGCCCCATACGTTGCATAGTAGCGACGACTTTATCACCGATCACAAAACAGCGAATATCTGTCCCTTTTGCCTCTTCTACAAAATCTTGCAATAAAACAGGCACATTCGCATCTTTTAACGTTTCTAAAATACTGACCGCACTTAGTGGACGTTCGGCTAAGATCACGCCAATCCCTTGTGACCCTTTTAAGGTTTTAATAATCATTGGAGCGGTTGTTTGCTTAATGGCTTGTTTCGGCGCAACTTCACAACCTGATAAAACTGAATTCGGTACTGCAATGCCCTGCTCCAATAACATCTGCAAACTTCGCCATTTATCGCGAGCAGCTAAAAATGCCTGTTCTTTATTGAGGCAATAGACACCCTTTCCTTGTAAATGACGCAATACCGCACAACCCATTTGGGTACTTGTCGTCCCAAAACGTGGTAACACTGCATCATAATTGGGCAATAAATAAGGCTCACTTTCTGCATTTTGTTGATAATACAAAGAAAAGTGCGGTTGATTTTTGTCGAGTTTTAAAATGCAACGATTAGGATCCAAAATATCCATTTGATGCCCGCAACTTTCTGCTGCTTCTTTTAAACGCTGGCAGCTATAAAGGCGAGGCTCGCGGCAAAGCATCAATAATTTCATTCAGTTATACCCTTAGGAAAAGAAGAGTTGATATATTACACCAATCACAATAATCCTGAAAAATGATTTCTGCTTTTGTGGAAATAGAGTAAAATCATTAGGAATTTTGTTTAAATAAAAGGAAAATTTTATGTTCGTAGTTATTTTTGGTCGTCCTGGCTGCCCTTATTGTGTACGTGCAAAAAACCTTGCTGAAAAATTAAAAGGTGAAGTAGCGGATTTCGATTATCGCTATGTAGATATTATCGCTGAAGGCATTTCTAAAGCAGATTTATCAAAATCTGTCGGTAAAGAAGTGGAAACTGTGCCACAAATCTTTATCGATGAAAAACCAATCGGTGGTTGCACTGATTTCGAAGCATTAATGAAAGAACAATTTAACGTTATTGCTTAATTTTTGCTAAAAACATAAAAGTGCGGTTAATTTCAACCGCACTTTTTTATTTCATCTTAGTTAATTTGTAGCGAGATCGACCAATCCCACTCCGTTTCATTCAAACGATATTGTTCTTTTAATACAGGTCCACAAGAGTTGGATCCTACCCCACTCATTTTATAATCCACACACAAGATCGTACTGCCACTTTTCTCCAAATCATATTGGTGCTTTTTACTGCCCAATTCTTCTTGAGAATAAGGCGAAACATTCATGCTAAAAGGCACATGACTTTGCACGATAAAACAATCAGCCGAATTCGCCACCTTCACTTCACGACAACCATAGTGACTGCCATTTTCTTGCGGCTTTAAATAAGGTACATGATTACTTTCTGGTATTGTCTTATAACGACCGAAAGCCGTGGCGTGATGTTTATCCAGATAACTTTCCGTTGGACCATAGCCTACATACTCCACTTGGTTAAATCCTTGATTAAGGAAGAAACGCAAACCAAAGCGTGGTAAGAATGGCAAGTGCGGTTGTTTTTCAGCATGAATATTGATGCGAAGTAATCCATTTTGCTCAATACGATACACCACATGCAATGTCAGAATTCGCGCTTTTGATACGGCAACCAATCCTAATTTAAAGGTAATTTCAACCGCACTTTCCTGCTCAGTTACACGGTAATCATAGACTCGACTCGTCGCACGATCGTAACCTGCTGCAAGCCAATATGCTTTCATTAAACTATCATTATCTAAAGGCGCTCGCCAAATATTAAAATCGGCAGCTTGATTCAACCACGGCTCGCCCGCTTTGCGAATTTGTTGAATAGTGCCTTTATATTGATCAAACTGGTATTCAATATCTGCCACTTTAACTAAAATTAAATTGGCATGTTCTGAAACAGAAATCGGTTGGAGATTTGATTTGAGCTCATCAGCGAATAAATGAGGTTGCTCCGACAAAATGATCTGATCAAATCCCAAACTGTGCCCTTGGGGAATTAAGCCCGTTTCTGTTTTTTGATGATAGGTCAATGTTAAAACTTGTAATGAACCGTTACTTGCCGGCAATGTTAAAGGCAAAAGTGAAGTTGATTTTGGTGCAATGTTTAAACCATCTATTTGGCCTTCTTGTATAACAGCAAAATCTTCGGTGATTTGATAATGAATCGAAATGGCCTCTGCCGCATCCGTAAAATCCAAATAATTTTTGAGTTCAACATGACCATTTTTTAAGGTAGCACGAAGTGGACGATACACATTTTTGTATTCCAACAAATTGCTTTGAATTTGACGGTCAGCCGTCACTAATCCATCGGCACAAAAATTACCGTCATTCGGTTTGTCATTAAAATCCCCGCCATAGCCCATCTTGCTTGAGTTTGGCAAATAAGGCGAATGATTGCACCACTCCCACACAAAGCCACCACAAGCGCCTGCATGTCGTTCCATGACTTTAAAATAATCTTCCGTATCTCCGCAAGAATTCCCCATCGCATGCAAATATTCACAGAAAAGATACGGCTTTTGATTTTTGGCATCGGCAAAATAAGCATCCAATTCTTCCGTACTGGTGTACATTTCGCTATGAAAATCTAAATTGGATGTGTCATTTTGATGCGCTGAATGTTGAAAGATCGCATTTTCATAATGCACTAAGCGACTTGGATCGCGCTGTTTCACCCAAGCGGCAGCTTGCTCAAAGTTCTCACCGTAACCACTTTCATTTCCCAATGACCAAATCACAACAGAAGGACGATTTTTATCTCGCTCAACATTGGCATAAGTGCGGTCTAAAATGGCTTGATTAAATTCGGAGCTTCGAGCCATATAACAATAATTGTCGATTGTTTTTTGACGAATTGCGTCATGATCAATCTCTGTTTTTACCCCTAATAAAATGCTTGTTTCTGGCGACTCTACATAGACTGCATTCGTGCCGTGTGATTCAATATCACTTTCCGCAATCACATAAAAACCATATTCATCACACAATTCAGTAAACCAAGGTGCATTAGGATAATGCGCTGTGCGAATGGCATTAAAATTATGCTGTTTCATTAAGCGTAAATCTTGCAACGCTTGTTCGCGACTAATGACATAACCAGTGTTAGGATCGCTATCGTGACGATTAACGCCTTTAAACTTTATCACTTGTCCGTTAAATAACATTACACCATTCTTTACTTCGATATGACGCAAACCAACCTTTTGGCAAATTACTTCTGATCCATATTGCAAAATCAACGTGTATAAACGAGGGTTCTCCGCATGCCATAATTGTGCATTTTCAATTTCAGCATGAAATGCATGCCCTTTTTGTTCAATTATCAATTCGCCTTGAGGATCAAATAATTGCCAAGAAATGGATTGTTCGCATTCTACAAACTGACAGGCCACATGTAATTGAGCCTTGGTAAGGTCTTTATTCAATTGCATTTGAATAAAGAAATCTTGTAAGTAATTTCTTTCTCGCGCTAACAGATAAACATCTCGGAAAATACCGGACATTCGGAATTTGTCTTGGTCTTCCAAATAACTACCATCACACCATTTCAATACTAAAACATGTAAGTGATTTTCCCCTTGTTGTAAAAAATCAGTGATATCAAATTCGCTAGTGCAATGACTAATTTGGCTGTAGCCCACAAACTGTTGATTCACATACACAAATAAGCAGCTATCTACCCCTTCAAAATTTAAGAGATATCGTTTTTCTGGATTGATTTCAACATTAAAAACGCGGTGATACAAACCGCAAGGATTTTCAATGGGCACATAAGGCGGATCAAAAGGGAAAGGATAATTTACATTAGTATATTGATGATTATCGTAACCATGATTTTGCCAATTGGAAGGAACAGGGATTTTATCTGTAAATGAAAAATGAAGAAAATCTTGAGGCAAGTGAGTATAGCTTTCAAAATAAGCAAAATCCCATTCACTATTTAGTAAGGTAAAGTAATGGGAAAATTCTCGTGTCTTTTTGACCGCACTTTCTGTTGAAGAAAAAGGAATAAAATAAGCATGATGTGGTGTGGTATTCACGTGCAAGGTTTGCGGATCTTCAAAATAACGAGGCAACGGCATAAAAACTCCTAATGCAATTTAGACACATAAAAAAGGGCGCCAGAATGACGCCCACTATACCTAAAATCTTCGACTAATCTACCAATAAGTTCACAAATCGTGATAGTTATCACATTAATTTTTATGGCAATTTTGCTAAGAAGGCATAACCGCCTTTTTCACTCATTATCTCAACATTAGAATTCGCTGTAATGAATGCTGACTCACCTTGTTTCAAGGTAAGTGCAGTTGATTTTTCTTGTATTTTCAGCTCACCTTGCATCACCAACAAAATACCCGCACTTTGAAGATTTACTTTAGTATGCTTTTCGGGTTCGACACGAATTTGAGCTAAAGCAAAATCGTTTACTGGCGTTTTATAAGTAAATTCTGACTGATTTTGAGGCGCGGCTGAGATAATTTTAGGTGTTACTTCGCGACAATCCACAATTTTTAATAATTCGACAATATCGACATATTTTGGTGTTAATCCACCACGAATCACATTATCAGAACAGGCCATTAACTCCACGTTTTGTCCGCGAAGGTAAGCATGAGGAATGCCTGCATCTTGGAAAATTCCCTCTCCTTCTTTTAAATGCACGATATTAAAGAGATAAAAACACACCAAGCCTGCATCTAATTTTTCAGGCGAAATCGCCATGGCTTCCATCGTATAAAGCACCCAATAATCAGGGTTATCTAGCGCTAACTCGCTATTTTTATAAGGCTGTTGGTTGGCTTCAATAATGGGCAATAGCCAATTTGCGAGCGTTGATTGATCCGCTAACATCACATCCGCATAAAATTCAGCAAGGCTTTGTGTGCTTAGTTTTTCAGCCAAAGGTTGCAAAGAGGGGCGCGCATTTAATGTGGCAAGAATTTGAGATTTTGTTTTAAAACCATGTAAAAGCCAGAAATCAGATAAAGCAATCATCATTTCTGGTTTGTGATTTCTATCTTTATAAGTCCGAGTGCTGTCTGTTAATGCCACGCCTTTTGCATTTTCAGCCTCAAAGCCCTTTTCAGCTTGAGACTTAGTCGGATGCAATTGAATCGATAACGGCTTTTCAACATCTAAAATCTTTAACAAATAAGGGAGTTCATCGCCAAATTGCTGACGACTTGCTTGCCCAAGTGCGGTCGGATTTTGCAATAAAAATTCAATAAGGGATTGCTTACCTGTTACATCCTCAATTTCAGAAGGTGCTGATGGATGAGCACCTAACCACCACTCTGCACAAGGTTGATCTTTCGCTGAATGTAATCCAATCAATGATGCAATATAGTTTTTTCCGCCCCATGCATAATGCTGTACTTGGCCAGTTAATCGATAAATCATCTTTACCTTCTTTAAAAAAGAATAAGGATAAAAAAATCCGCTTATTTAAAGCGGATCTTTTAGTCTATAAATCTTATTTTGTTAAACTTAAAACAACCGATTCTCCAGCAATCACTTCACCCGATTTTTTCTCGATAGATGAAATTTCATCCATGTTAGAGATAACCACTGGTGTTAAAACTGATTTTGCTTTTGATTCTAATGTTGCTAAATCAAATTCGATTACTGTGTCGCCGCGTTTTACGCTTTGACCTTCGTGTGCGATGCGAGTGAATCCTTCACCTTTCAATTCAACGGTATCAATACCGAAGTGAACGAATAATTCAACACCCTCTTTTGATTCCATTGAAAACGCATGGTTGGTTTCAAAAATTTTACCAATTACACCATCAACAGGCGCAACAATTTTGTTACCTGTTGGGCGAATCGCGATACCATCACCTACGATTTTTTCAGAGAAAACAACATCTGGTACATCTTCGATGTTCACAATCTCACCAGAAAGTGGCGCATAAATTTCGACTTCCACTGTTTTGTTTTCTTTTGAACCAAATAATTTGTCAAATAAGCCCATTTTAATCTCCTATCTATTAAAGATGGCTAGTATTTTAACGTAAAACTCTGTTTTTGTATCTAGTTTAACGATTTTTCTGCTAAAAAAGCTTGAATTAATTGCTCAATTTCAGCAGCGGTTGGTTTTTGTAATGCTTCATCAGCTAAGGCTTTCACCTCTTGATAATTCACATGACGAATTAATTTTTTAATACGTGGCACAGAAATTGCACTCATACTAAATTCATCTAAGCCCATACCGAGTAACAATAAGGTTGCTCGTTCATCACCGGCTAACTCACCACACATACCAGTCCACTTGCCTTCTGCATGAGAGGCATCAATCACTTGTTTAATCAAGCCTAGCACTGAAGGTGACATTGGATTGTATAAGTGAGAAATTAATTCGTTACCACGGTCAACAGCTAAGGTATATTGGGTTAAATCGTTTGTACCAATACTGAAGAAATCCACTTCTTTCGCTAAGAATTTTGCATTGACTGCTGCAGATGGGGTTTCAACCATGACACCCACTTGGATGTTTTCATCAAAAGCTTTACCTTCTGCACGTAATTCTGCTTTTAAGGTTTCAAGCACAGATTTTAATTCGCGAATTTCTTCTACCGAAATAATCATCGGGAACATCACGGCAAGTTTACCAAACGCAGAAGCACGTAATACGGCTCTTAATTGTGCGTGTAAAATCTCACGACGATCAAGGGCAATACGTACCGCACGCCATCCTAAGAATGGATTCATTTCTTTTGGTAAATTTAAATATGGAAGCTCTTTGTCTCCACCGATATCCATGGTACGTAATACCACTAGGCGACCTTCCATTGCTTCAACCACTTCTTTATAAGCAATGAACTGCTCTTCTTCGCTTGGCAATTGATCACGATCCATAAAGAGGAATTCAGTACGGTATAAACCCACCCCTTCTGCACCATTACGGTGTGCGCCTTCGCAATCACGAATCGTACCAATATTTGCAACCACTTCCACTTTATGACCGTCAAGGGTAACTGCAGGCAAATCTTTTAATTTCGCTAATTCTGCTTTTTCTTCAGCAAGTTTTGCTTCTAGTGTTTTTAATTCATCAATTTCAGCTTGAGTCGGATTCACGTAAACACGGTTGTTCACGGCATCTAAAATAAGATAATCACCTGTATTCACTCGAGCTGTGACATCATTCGTCCCTACAATGGCCGGCAATTCAAGTGAACGAGCCATAATTGAAGTGTGAGATGTTCTACCACCAATATCAGTGATAAAACCTAATACTTTTTCTAAGTTTAATTGAGCAGTTTCTGATGGAGTTAAATCGTAAGCCACAAGGATGGATTCTTCAGTAATATCACCAAGATCCACAATATGCATGCCTAAAATATTTTTGATTAAACGATTACCGATATCGCGAATATCACCCGCACGTTCTTTTAAGTATTCATCATCAATTTCAGACAACATTTCAACTTGTTGATCGATGATTTTACTTGCTGCCACACTCGCATTCACTTTGTTTGAACGAAGATAATCAATAATTTCCTCTTCTAACTCTTCATCTTCAAGGATCATTAAATGGCCTTCAAAGATGGCCGCTTTTTCTTCACCTAAGGATTTTAATGCACGTTGATGAATAGAATTAAGTTGCTCAACGGCCGCTTCACGGCCTGCATAAAAACGGGCAACTTCTGCCTCAACTTGATCTTCTGAAATTTTTTGCGTATCAAGAACAATTTTTTCTTCTTTTAATACTAAGGCTTTACCAAAAACAATACCTGGTGACGCTGGAATACCTGTAATCATACTTTTACCTTCCGAGATAATTTATTAAAGGTTAGATAAACAATAGCCATAGAATAGAAATCCTATGGCTAATCGTAAATTATTCTAAAGTAGGAATTAATGCGACTAAATGTTCAACGGCTTGTTGTTCGTCTTCACCTTCCGCCGAGATGGTGATTACAGTTCCTTGCGTTAAGCCTAAGGTTTGTAGCTTAAATAGGCTTTTCGCACTTGCACTTTTACCACCAGAAGTCACTGTTACATCAGAAGCAAATGCTTTCGCTTCTTTCACAAATTGCGCCGCTGGACGGGTGTGTAAACCATTAGGAGCTGTAATTTCTACATCTTTTGAGAACATAATGTTACCTCTATAGTAATTGTAAAATTTAGTCTATAAATCCGCTGTAGTATCTCTATTAAATGCCCAATAATCAAGGCTAAACACAAAAAAACTTGAGCTACATCACGAAATTAGAGGTACTTTATACCTAATTTACAGTAAATTGTCTACTATACAGAAAAATGACGCTGTGATTTCGTCTCACTCAAGCTTTCAATGAGGCGATGATAATTCTCATAGCGTATAGGTGAAATCCGACCTGCTTCGACAGCCTCACGTAATGCACAGCCAGGATCGTTCAAATGCTTACAATCTCGGAATTTACATGTACCTAAGACATATTGAAATTCACGATAGCCTTTGGTGATCTGTTCTGGCTCCAAATGCCATAAACCAAACTCACGAATGCCTGGTGAATCAATCAAATTACCGCCTTGTGGCAAATGATATAAGCGAGAAGAAGTTGTGGTATGTTGCCCCAAACCCGAGGTTTCACTGATGCCACCGACTTGCGCATTGACCGTTGGTAAAATATGGTTAATTAAACTGGATTTGCCTACCCCTGACTGTCCCACAAAAATGGATGTTCCATCACTTAAAAGTGCGGTCAATTTTTCCATATTTTTTCCAGTTTCAGCAGAAATGATGATGGTCTGATAACCAATATCACGGTAAATCTGTAACTGACTTTCCACTTCCTGCTCTTGCTCCGAATTCAGTAAATCGCCTTTATTTACCACGATGACTGGCTCGATCCCCGCATTTTCACACACCACTAAATAACGATCGATAATATTGAGTGAAAGTACTGGCACAACCGCAGAAACAATAATAATACGATCGATATTCGCCGCGATTGGTTTCAACCCATCATAATAATCTGGGCGAGCAATTTCATTTTGTCTTGGGTGAATGGCTTCAATCACACCGCTCACACCTTGGAGCTGTTCATTGCCTTGTCGCCAAATCACTTTGTCTCCAACCACGAGACTAGAAAGTGTACGACGTAAATTACAGCGGAAAATTTCGCCTTGTGCGTTTTCTACGTCTGCATGAACCGAATAACGCGTGACCACTACCCCATCTTGGCTTTCGCCTAGCATATCATCTTGCCATTCCACTTCTTTCTTCTTGTGGCGATGCAAAGCTTTCGCGTTATTTGATTGAATTCGACGAGTTTGATTTTGCGTTAGTTTACGTTTGCTCATAAAGTGCGGTCGTTTTTTCCGATGTTTTTCGTTAAAATAAACGGGATTAAAAAATGTTCATAGGATACCTTATATTATGCAATTAGATAAACAAAATCTGATTTGGATCGATTTAGAAATGACAGGATTAGATCCTGAAAAAGAACGAATTATTGAAATCGCAACCATCGTGACAGATAAAGATCTCAATATTTTAGCGGAAGGACCTGTGATTGCGGTACATCAAAGTGATGAATTATTAAACAAAATGTCAGAATGGTGCGTAAAAACCCATACAGCAAATGGCTTAGTTGACCGTGTCAAAGCGAGCAAACTCACCGAACGTGCGGCTGAATTACAAACATTAGATTTTTTAAAACGATGGGTACCAAAAGGTGCTTCACCGATTTGTGGCAACAGCATCGCACAAGATAAACGCTTTCTTTATAAATATATGCCTGATTTAGCGGATTATTTCCATTATCGTCATCTCGATGTGAGCACGTTAAAAGAATTAGCCGCTCGCTGGAAACCAGAAATTTTAGACGGGTTCAAAAAAGGTAATACTCATTTAGCCCTTGACGATATTCGAGAGTCAATAAAAGAGTTAGCTTACTACCGTGAGCACTTTATTAATCTGGGTTGATGAAAACTTAGGCAAACTCAATCATTTGCGAAATCTGCGCTTGCGTTGAATAAATTTTTTCGTATAATGTTGCCTCATTCACCAATGTGAAATGCGGGAATAGCTCAGTTGGTAGAGCACGACCTTGCCAAGGTCGGGGTCGCG
>JAHZCD010000010.1 GCA_019423025.1 Haemophilus sp.
ATGGTAGTGTGGGGCTTCCCCATGTGAGAGTAGGACACCGCCAGGTACTGAATGTAGAACCCCGAGCTAAATGGCTTGGGGTTTTTGTTTTTAGATTTGATTTTAATAAAGTAAAAGTGCGGTCAAAATCAAAATAGTTTTATTAAAGATGTTTAAATCTTTTAATGAGAAAATAGAGGTGGAATGGTACAATCACCAAAATTTTTTATAGGATAAATAATACAAATGGCTCGTAAAAAGAAAACTCGTAAAATTAGCGATATTATGCCAATTCGTAAATCAGATAAGAAACCTGAAGCACCGAAACTATCAGGTAAGAAATTAACACGTTATGAATTAGATGCTAAGGCAAGAGAAGATAAGAAAAAACGTAAACATAAAGGTTTAGCATCTGGTTCTCGTCATAGTAACGCAGAGCAAAATAAAAATAACCAAGTCGTTGAACAAAAAGATCCGCGTATTGGTAGCCGTAAAAAGGTCCCGCTGATTGTTGAATTTGTGAATAAGCCTGAGAAAGGGATGACAATTCCTGCCGTAAAAGAACCGAAAAAACTTGCACCTGAAGTTGAGTTAGAACGTTTAGAAAATAATGAAATTCTAAATGAATTGTTGGATGCCTTAGATGAAGGCAAAACGATTAGTAAAGCTGATCAACAATTTGTGGATGAATGTTTAGATCGTATTGCTCAGTTAATGGAAGAATTAGGTATTCAAGATGAAGAGGAGACAGAGGATGATCTCTATCGAACCTTCGAGAAGATTGATATCAACCAATTCAGATAATTGTCATGTGGCCGATTATTTTAAGTATTATTGCTTTGGGAATTATTGCTAGCGTATCATTTTATGCTTTCAAATTACTTAGGAAGTTACGTCATCAAAACACTTTCATTAAACAGGCTAAGATAGCGCGTACAAAACGCCTAAAAGAGAGTATGGTAATTATCGCTAAAGCGATGCAAAATGGAGATTGTAACCATTCTGAAGGGGTGATTCGTTTATCAATGCTTTTACTCCCTTTTGGACAATCTTTGCAGCCATATCAAGCGATGTGTGCACTTTATAACATTGTGAAAGAAATGCCTACGCATGAAGCTAGAAAAGCTTTATTAAAAAAAGAAAGAATGAAACTCGATCTTGAGCGAGAAAGTGCAGAAGCAAAATTTGAAGAAGAAATTATGTTGGAGTTACGTCAGTTTTTAAATGACGTAGAGAAATTTGGGGAAGCTTAATGTCTGAAATTATTTGGGATCTTGCGTTAATTCAAAAATATAACCAATCAGGACCTCGTTATACATCTTATCCAACTGCATTAGAATTTAATGAAAGTTACACAAACGAAGATTTTATTGCAGCAGCTAATCGTTATCCGGAAAGACCACTTTCCCTTTACGTACACATTCCGTTTTGTCACAAACTTTGCTACTTCTGTGGCTGTAATAAGGTGATTACTCGTCATCAACATAAGGCGGATATTTATCTTGATTACCTTGAAAAAGAAATCAAAGCGCGTTCAGAATTATTCAAAAATCGTGTTGCGACTCAAGTGCATTGGGGCGGCGGTACACCGACTTATTTGACAGAAGAGCAGTCTGCTCGTTTGATGAAGATGCTTAAAGAGCATTTTACGATTGCGGATAATGCAGAAGTTAGTATTGAGATGGACCCACGTGAAATAGAGCTCGATATGCTTGATCATTTACGCAATATTGGTTTTAACCGAATTAGCATGGGTGTACAAGATTTCAATAAAGCGGTTCAAAAAGCGGTAAACCGTGAACAAGATGAAGAGTTTGTGAATGCGTTACTTGTTCGTGCTCGTGAGTTAGGTTTCCAATCGACTAACCTTGATTTAATTTATGGATTGCCACTTCAAAATGTGGAAAGCTTTATGTTTACATTACATAAAGTGATTGAATTAAATCCAGATCGTTTAAGTATCTTTAACTATGCCCATTTGCCAAGTCGATTTGCAGGACAAGCAAAAATTAAAGAAGAGCAATTACCGCCACCGGAAACTAAATTAGAGATCTTACAAAAAACGATCGAAACCTTAGGTAATGCAGGCTATAAGTTTATCGGTATGGATCATTTTGCTAAACCTGATGACGAATTAGCGATTGCTCAAGAGAAAGGTGTATTACACCGAAATTTCCAAGGCTATACCACACAAGAAGAATGTGATTTGCTTGGTTTAGGTGTGTCAGCGATTAGTTTATTGGGTGATACATACGCTCAAAACCAAAAAGAGTTAAAACATTATTATCATGATGTAGAAAATTCAGGTATTGCACTGCATAAAGGTTTAGCGATGACAGAAGAAGATTGCTTACGCCGTGATGTGATTAAGCAATTGATTTGTAATTTTAAGCTTGATTTTGCACCAATTGAAAAACAATATAATATTGATTTCAAAAAGCACTTTGCTGAAGATTTACAGTTATTACAGCCATTACTTGAAGATGGATTAATTTCTGAAACAGAAACTGGCTTACAAGTTTCGCCTAAAGGTCGCTTATTAATCCGTAATATTTGTTTATGCTTTGATACCTATTCAAGAGCTGCGGCAAAACGACAACAATTCTCTCGAATTATTTAGTCATACAAAAACGGTCAAGACTTATATCTTGACCGTTTTTCTTTCAATCTATTTATTTCGCGATGCTTTCTAGTGCCCATAACTCACTAAGATTTTCTCTGCGGCGAATTAAATGAGCCTTGTCCCCATCTACTAACACTTCTGCTGTACGTGGACGAGAATTATAGTTTGAAGACATACTTGCACCATAGGCGCCGGCAGAGCGTTGAGCAATATAATCCCCTTCAGCAATGGCGAGCTCGCGCTGTTTACCTAAGAAATCAGAGGTTTCACATACCGGGCCAACAACATCATAAATCGTTTTTTCACGCTCTAAAGTGCGGTCAATTTCAATGATGTTCATATAAGCCTCATAGAGTGCAGGGCGAATCATATCGTTCATGCCAGTATCGGTAATTGCGAAGTTACGGCTTTCATTGCTTTTTAGGTATTGCACTTTAGCCACTAAAATCCCCGCATTCGCTGCAATCGCTCGACCTGGTTCTAGAATAATTTCGAGATCTTCATAATCTTTTAATTTATTCAGTAACGCAGCAGCATAATCACTTGGATGCGGTGGCGTTTCATCAGTATAAGTTACGCCTAAACCGCCACCGAGATCTAAGTGTTTTAATGTGATGCCATCTTCTTTTAATTGTTCCATTAAACGAATGAGGCGATCAGTTGCATCTAAGAAGGGCTGTAATTCAGTAAGCTGAGAGCCAATATGGCAATCCATACCCGTAATTTTTACATGAGGTAAGGTGGCTGCTAATTTATAGACTTCACGTGCTTCATCTACGCTCACACCAAATTTATTTTCCTTTAATCCTGTGGAAATGTAAGGATGTGTATGGGCATCGACATCTGGGTTTACGCGTAAAGAAATAGGGGCTACTTTGCCCATTTCACCCGCAATCTGATTGATGTGATGTAGTTCCGCAATAGATTCCACATTAAAACAACGAATACCTACTTCTAATGCTCGCATAATTTCTGAGCGAGATTTTGCCACGCCAGAAAAGACTACTTTTGAAGCCTCTCCACCAGCCGCTAAGACGCGTTCTAATTCGCCTTGCGAAACGATATCAAAACCAGAGCCTAATTTTGCCATGACATTCAATATTCCAATATTAGAATTGGCTTTAACGGCATAACAAATTAAGTGTGGATGCTTTCCTAAAGCGGAATCAAAGGCATGCCAATGGCGTTCAAGTGTGGCACGAGAATAAATATAAAGTGGTGTGCCGAATTCTTCAGCAAGTTGTTTGACGGGCAAATCTTCAACATAAAGTTGCTCGTTTTTATATTGGAAAAAATCCATGACGAATCCTTTGAGTGCGGTCAGTTTTTATTGTGTTTTTTGTGTGTTTTGCGGTTGTTCTTTTTCAGGGAAATATAATGGCCCTTTTACACCGCAACCTGTCGCTAAAGTACAGAATGCACTGAGTAATAAAATAGAAAGTAATTTTTTCATTTTTCAATCTCTCTAATAAGTAAAATCTGCCTTTGCCAACGAGGCGAAAGGCTTTATAATTCACGGCATTCTATCAGATTTAATCGGAAAATTTTATGAATGTTGCAGAATTTCACCAAAATATTGAACAGGTTTGGCAAAAAATTGAAGAAACGTTAGAGAATCAAGATTGTGATGTGGATTGCGAAACGCAAGGGTCGGTATTTACAATCACATTTGATGATCGCTCACAAATCGTCATTAATAAGCAAGAACCGCTTCTTGAGCTTTGGCTTGCGAGTCGCCTGGGTGGATTTCATTTTGCCTATAAAAACAATGATTGGGTGGCAAATGATGGTAAACGCTTTTGGGATTCTTTAACTGAGGCAGTTGCTGCTCACGGAGAAACGGTAACATTCTAATGGCCGAACTCGCGGAACATGCCCCGCAAAAAACAGACTTAAAAACGACCGCACTTCATACGTTGCGGTCTGTTTTTGGTTACCAATCTTTCCGCAAAGGGCAGGAAGAAGTGATTCATGCTGCATTAAGCGGTCAAGATGCCTTAGTGGTGATGGCCACAGGAAATGGCAAATCCTTGTGTTATCAAATTCCAGCACTTTGTTTTCCTGGTCTCACATTAGTGATTTCGCCTTTGATTTCTTTAATGAAAGATCAGGTGGATCAACTCCAAGCAAACGGTATTGAAGCCGATTTCCTAAACTCTAGTCAGACGTTAGAACAACAACAGAAAGTTGAAAACAAGCTGATTTCAGGACAATTAAAATTATTATATGTTTCGCCTGAAAAAGTGATGACAAACAGCTTTTTTCAGCTGATTTCTTATGCTCAAATTTCCTTTATCGCCATTGATGAAGCCCATTGTATTTCACAATGGGGACATGATTTCCGCCCTGAATATACCCAACTTGGCGGCTTAAAAGCAACTTTTCCAAATGCGCCGATTATGGCATTAACGGCTACAGCGGATTACGCGACAAGACAGGATATTCTCACTCATCTTAAATTAGACCATCCTCACAAATACATTGGCAGTTTTGACCGTCCGAATATTCGTTATACGTTGGAAGAAAAGTTTAAGCCAATGGAGCAGCTTACGCGTTTTGTCTTAGCTCAGAAAGGCAAAAGTGGCATTGTGTATTGTAATAGTCGTTCGAAAGTAGAACGTATAGCTGAAACTTTGCGAAATAAAGGCGTGTCGGCTGCGGCATATCATGCGGGAATGGAAACTGCACTGCGTGAACGCGTCCAGCAAGATTTTCAACGAGATAATGTACAAGTTGTGGTTGCGACGATTGCGTTTGGAATGGGCATTAATAAATCTAACGTACGTTTCGTTGCCCATTTTGATTTACCGAGAAGCATTGAATCATATTATCAAGAAACTGGTCGTGCGGGACGAGATGATTTACCTGCAGAAGCAGTACTTTTCTACGAGCCGGCTGATTATGCTTGGTTACAGAAGATTCTGCTGGAGAAACCAGAGACGCCACAACGTCAAATTGAGCAACATAAATTAGAAGCCATTGGTGAATTTGCCGAAAGTCAGACTTGTCGCCGCTTGGTATTACTCAATTATTTTGGTGAATATCGTCAAACACCTTGCCAAAACTGCGATATTTGTCTAGACCCGCCAAAGAAATATGACGGTTTGATTGATGCACAAAAAGTGATGTCGACGATTTATCGTGTGGGACAGTGTTTCGGTGTGCAATATGTGATTGCGGTATTGCGAGGGATGCATAATCAAAAAATTGTAGAACGCCAGCATGATAAGTTAAGTGTTTATGGCATTGGCAAAGATAAAAGCAAAGAACATTGGCAATCCGTGATTCGCCAGCTTATCCACCTTGGTTTTATTCAACAAGTGATCGGTGAGTTTAATAGTGCAACGCTTCAGCTCACAGAAAGTGCACGCCCTGTTTTAAAAGGCGAAGTACCGCTTGAATTAGCGATGCCGCGCATTTCATCCATTAATAAAATTGTGCATACATCCCATAAAAATACAGTGGCAAATTATGATAAAGATTTGTTTGCTCGTTTGCGTTTCCTACGGAAGCAGCTAGCGGATAAGGAAAATATTCCGCCTTATATTGTCTTTAACGATGCGACGTTGCAAGAAATGGCGCAATATATGCCAACAAGTAATATTGAAATGCTACAAATTAATGGAGTCGGGGCGATCAAATTAGAACGCTTTGGGCAGCCGTTTATGACATTGATTCGAGAACACAAAGCAATTTTAGAAAAGGTAGAAAAAGAATAAGTGCGGTCAAAAAACAAAAAAATTTTCGACCGCACTTTTTTCTAGCTTGCACTTACATCTTGTTCATCGCGTAACTGACGGTCAAAGACTTGTGCACAATCATCGGTACCCGAACCATACCAAGTGGTATCACGCAATGCTACTTCACCTTTACGATATTTTTCCACTTCGCTTTTCTTCACCAAATAGCCCGTCACACGAATCAAATCGGTGTTTTTAAGATAAGTAGTGATATAGCGGTAACCTTGTGCAAATGAACCATCTATAATATCAACGACGGCATCTAAATGATCCACATAGGTTTGGTCAAAGGCAAACAAATCTCCCGTACCTGATGGGAAGTATTTATGGAATGGCGCTGATTGTTTTAAATGAGCTAATAATGTT
This sequence comes from Haemophilus sp., assembly GCA_019423025.1. Taxonomy (GTDB): domain Bacteria; phylum Pseudomonadota; class Gammaproteobacteria; order Enterobacterales; family Pasteurellaceae; genus Haemophilus_D. The sequence goes on from JAHZCD010000010.1 coordinate 6,709, forward strand.
GGTTCTTCACCCACACGGATACGATGCGCAGGCGCATTACGTTTATCTTCTTCATGATTACTTGCGCCTACTTGCGCATGTAATAAATAACGATTGCCCGTGCGTTCCGCATACACGCCTTCATGGTTATCCGTGACTTCTTTCAATTTATCCATAATCAAGGTCGCAATTTCATCACCGCGTTGGCTTTTACCAAAGGTTTCATTTAATCCTTCTTGTTGTAGCAAGTGATTCGCTGCATCTGCAAGTCCTACAATGGCAAACATTCCCGTAAAATTAGTACGTTTGATAAAACCTTCTTTTTCGAGGAATGAGGTATTGAAGAAGTTGCTTTCTTCCACTACAAATTTATGGCGTTTATCCATTGTGGAAAGTGCACATTTTGCTACACGAGGTAAAAGTTCGTTAACCATTTCATCCACGGTTTTACAGGCACGTGCAATGGTACCCAAACGTAGTCTGGTGAGGGTATAAGCCCCGCCACATTCAGGCAGTGCGTTATAGCAGCTTGCAATACCATATTGTTCGCCTAAGTCAGAAATATAGTAAGCATCATTGGCAAAAGAGGGTTTAGAAACTAATAAGCACGCTTTTGCCGCTAATTCTGCAAATTCACGACTTGTTTTACTCTTATTGTAACGAATGGTCATATTTGGTGTTGGTGCTTCCAGTTCAATTACCGCTTTTAAAATCAAACGCCCTGCTTTTGTGTCATAAGGACCAATATTGGCGTGGCAAAATGAATCCGGCACAGTTTTGTCTACATGATTTAAGAAACGTTTAATTTTGATGTAGTCTTGTTCCTCATCGGTAATAAACGGATCAAGTAGCACGTCTAAACGACCAATGTAAACTGGGAATGTGGTAATTGATGGCACGTGGGAATATAAAATCAATAAGCCATCTAATGCTTCATCAAGATTCTTAGGGGCTGGCAATTCAAGGAATTCACAGCCTTTTTCAATATACACATTGTAATCCGGCAAAATATAGCGGGGGCGATAAATCGCGTAGCCTTCATTTAAATCACAGATCATTTGATTTTGAAGGAATTGCCATTCTTCATCTGTGTAGCCTAATAATTCCCGAGGATCAAATAATCGCTCGGCAATATTGCCTAAACACATGAGTTTTTGTTGATAGGTGAGTGTGTTGGATTTTACGGTATCCAAAATATCTTGAAGAGATGCAAGCATAATCATGTCCTAATTTAGAAGGGTAGCCTATTTTAAGTCAGTGGCTGAGTGATGACAATTTTGACAATGTGATCTACATCACATTTATGATATTTATCAGTCAATTCGGTTATATCATATGACGTTAAAATGTTTTGGTTTTATGGGGTTTCCCATTATGATGTAAGTGTTAAATATACATGGGAATAATATGAAAAAAGCACGGGTGATTCCTCACACCAGTTGGGCTGCAAAATCGCTATGGTCAGTCGAAGGTAAAACGATGTCGATGCTATTATTTGCATTGGCAATACTGGGCATTGGAGATGGCTTAATTGTGCTCGCTAATTTGGGTTCCTCACCTTGGACCGTACTTTCTCAAGGTGTGGCATTACAAGCTGATGTTAGTATTGGTTGGGCATCATTTTGGATTAGCTGTTTGGTGATGTTAGCTTGGATTCCCCTTAAGTTAAGATTTGGGCTTGGTACGATTTTGAATATTATCGTGATTGCTTTTTTTCTTGGTTTAACTGTGAAAATGATGCCTGAACCAACCGCACTTTTTAGCCAAATTTTATTCGGTGGCATTGGGCTTTTGCTTTATGGGTTAGGAACAGCATTGTATTTAACCTGTCATCAGGGGGCGGGGCCTCGAGATGGGTTAATGGTAGGACTTTGTCAACGCTTTCATTTAAAAGTAGGGATTGTAAGAACAAGCCTTGAAGTGTCGGTTTGTGTGTTGGGTTATATTCTCGGCGGCACAGTCGGCATAGGTACCGTTGTTTTTGCCGCCGCAATAGGTTGGATTGTACAGCTATGCTTAAACTCAATTGCTCGCTTGCCACATCTTCCGCACGAAGGGGATAATATCCATTAAGGCATCATCAATCGAAATTAAGCCTAAATTCATTTCGTCTTTCCCTTTTGGCGGGCAGAAAGCAAGGTGTTTATTTGCATCGTTAATCGGTTTCCAACGACGAGGCTGAGATGAGCGACTATTTGGATAGAATCCGATCGTTGGCACATTGAATGCACTGCTTAAATGTAATGGTCCAGTAGAGCCTGCAATGAATAAATCAGCACAAGCCAGAGAGTGTGCAAAATCAACCAATCCTTTATTCTTATCGTAAACAACCACATTTGGGCTATCAATTTTTTCCGCTAACTCATGGGCTTTTTCACTTTCACCAGGTCCTGCCGTTAAGATAATCTGAGAGTCAAATTCGTTTAATAAACCTTGTATCAATTGAGCATACTGTGTCAGAGAAAGACTTGTTGCTGAACCACCGGTTCCGCTATGCACAAATACCCATTTTTTGTCTGCCGATAAGCCCAATTGTTCTTGAAGAAAAACACGTTGATTTTTAACCGCACTTTCAGGCAATGAAAGGTAAGGTGGTTTGGGTTCCACAATCGGCATGTTGTGTTTCTTTAAGAACGCCCGAGCCAGATCTTGATTGTATTCTGCTTCAGATTTTTCTGAACGTGAACGGCGTTGTGTTAAACGATGGTTATAAAGGATTTGCACCCATTTTGTTGCGGGCGCAAGACGATAAGGAATCCCACTATTCCAGGCTAATTTACCGTTGTGGGTATTGGAAAAGAAGCTAATCATGCCATCAAATTGCTGCTCTTTGATTTCTTTAATAAGACGATTGAAATCGGCTTTATCGTTCTTAACACTGTCAATAATGACATCATCTAAATAGGGGCAGATTTGAGCAAGAGGTGCGGTATAAGCTGGCACAAGTGCGGTCAGTTTTAGCGCAGGATTTGAGGCTTTCAACATCGCAAAAGCAGGGAATGCTTGAACGAAGTCGCCCAGTTTATCGTTACGAATGACTAAAATTTTCATTATTCCGCCTTCTGATGAGTTCGTATTGCAGCATAAAACACAATCGTTAAGAAAAAGTAAAAAATAGTACCTGAATTATGTACCAAGAAACCTTGGCTTAATCCATAAATCATCACAGATAAAATATGGGCAACACCTAAAGTGGCTATCAGCTTAACTTCATCGTTCGTGGTGTTTAGCTTTTTCATAAAGGCACGTAGAGGAATAAATAAAACAGCAAGTAAGGCAAGCAACCCAATAATTCCTCGTTTTGATAGGTCATCTAAATATTGGTTATGGGCATGGGTAAATTGTCCAATGTTACCTGTAGCAATCTTTTCTTTTGTATCTAGTTTACGTTTTTCTGTTGCACCTTGAATTCCCCAACCAAACAAAGGTTTTTCTTTTGTCATTTCAAGTGCACTTTTCCACATTTCAAAACGAGCGCCTAGAGAGGTGTTACCATTATTTTTGTCTAGATAAAGTTGGATATCTTTTTGAGCAACATTAATTCGCTCCATAATGCGGTTATTTGGCATTTGGCTAATTCCAATGCTCGCGACCACAATAATTCCAAAGAAAGTCAGAAAAAAACGTTTTGAAAGAGAATGGCGATAAATATAAAGGATAACAATAAGTAAGACGGGTAATGCAATCCATCCACCTCGAGCGGTAGAAAGCAAACTTCCTACGATGCCACATAAACCACCAATAACACTAAGAGTGGTTAACTTTATGTCTTTTTTCTGATGGGCATAGAGGGCAATTATTAGGCTAAAAATACCTAATGACATAGAAATATCGCCCCCTTGAATATGCATAATTCGAGGATTTTGCTCAGGGCGTAGATTCAAGATAAATTTATCATAAAGTGCTACGCAAAGGGAAATAATACTACCAAGCGGAATAGAGTAACTCAAAACGCAAGTTTTGATAGGATATTTTAATAATAAAAGTAAAACAGGCACAAAGAAAACGACGCGGCTTGCAGTATCAAGATCGCGCAATTTCCCCCCGTTAATGCAGAGGGAAAGTACAAATGTAAGAAAATAAAAAAGGTAGCTATAAATTAACCATTTATCAACTTTCGATAAGTTTAAAAGTGGTTTCTTGATTAAAGCATAAACGCCATAACCTAAACCGATTAACATCAGTAGAGCAGGCGCAGCATTATATCCACCTTTGACAATAAATATCGAAAGAAAGAACAGCGTTACAGCAAAATTTATTGTAGTAGGTAACCAATTTTGTTTTGTTATTTGCATAGATAATGGCCGATGTTTAGATTATGTAAAATAAAAAACCGCACTAACAAAGTGCGGTCTCATTTTAGTCTATTTTTATGGATTATAAAACATCAACGCAGTTTAAGTCTTCGAAAGATTGCTCTAAGCGTTTAGACATTGATTCTTCCATTTTACGTAACCAAACACGTGGGTCGTAGTATTTTTTGTTTGGTGCATCAGGACCTTCAGGGTTACCTAATTGACCTTGAAGATAAGCTTCATTTGCTTTATAGAAGTTTAAGATACCATTCCATGCAGCCCATTGAGTATCAGTATCGATATTCATTTTGATTGCACCATAGCTAATTGCTTCACGGATTTCTTCGCGGCTAGAACCTGAACCACCGTGGAATACGAAGTTGATTGGTTTAGCAGGAAGATTGCGTTCTTTTGCCACGAATTCTTGTGACGCACCTAAAATAGATGGTTTTAATTTTACGTTACCTGGTTTATAAACACCGTGTACGTTACCGAATGCTGCTGCAACGGTAAAGTTAGGGCTTACAGGGTTTAATTGATCGTAAACATAAAGCACATCAGATGGTTGGGTATATAAACGAGATTCATCTACATCTGAGTTATCCACGCCATCTTCTTCACCACCGGTGATACCGATTTCGATTTCAAGGGTCATGCCTAATTTATCCATACGAGCAAGGTATTCACGGCAGATTGCCATGTTTTCTTCCATAGGCTCTTCAGATAAGTCAAGCATGTGAGAAGAGAATAATGGACGACCAGTTTCTGCAAAGTGTTTTTCACCCGCTTCAAGTAAGCCATCAATCCATGGAAGTAATTTTTTCGCTGCGTGGTCAGTATGAAGAATAACTGGCACACCGTATTCTTTGGCTAAAGTATGAACATGTTTCGCACCTGCGATCGCACCTAAAACGTCTGGACGTGCACCGCTTGTTGGTTTGATACCTTTACCCGCGTAGAAAGCTGCACCACCGTTTGAGAATTGGATAATTACAGGTGCTTTCACACGAGCAGCGGTTTCCAATACTGCGTTTACGGAGTCTGAACCCACGCAGTTTACTGCAGGGATCGCGAAGTTGTTTGCTTTGGCATAAGCAAAGATTTTTTGTACATCTTCACCTGTTACTACGCCAGGTTTTACGATATCTAATAATTTAGCCATAGTTGTGTTTCCTTTTGTTTTGGAGGATTTATTCCTCCGTTTGAAGAATTAATATTTATCCCCTCTATGAGCACAGAGGGGATAGAAAGCATTTAATTAACCGTTCGCACGTTTTTCAAGAATTTCTACTGCTGGTAATACTTTACCTTCAACGAACTCTAAGAATGCACCACCACCGGTAGAGATGTAAGAGATTTTATCTGCAATACCGAATAAATCGATAGCCGCTAAAGTATCACCGCCCCCTGCGATAGAGAATGCATCACTGTTTGCAATCGCGTGAGAAATGATTTCAGTACCTTTACGGAAGTTAGGGAACTCAAACACGCCAACTGGACCATTCCATAAAACGGTTTTTGCATTTTTGATGATTTCAGCTAATTGTTCTGCAGATTTATCACCAATATCGAAGATAGATTCATCGTCTTTCACTTCGGTTACTGATTTTTCTGTTGCAGGAGCAGTTTCAGAGAATTCAGTACCAACACGTACATCAACTGGAACTGGAATATCAGTGCTTGCTGCTAATTCTTTTGCTACAGGGATTAAATCTGCTTCATATAACGATTTACCTACATTGTGGCCTGCTGCTGCGATGAAAGTATTCGCAATACCACCGCCCACGATGATTTGGTCAGCAATTTTTGAAAGAGAGTTTAACACTTCTAATTTAGTAGAAACTTTAGAACCGCCTACGATCGCAACCATTGGACGAGCTGGTTCTTTTAATGCTTTACCTAATGCATCTAACTCAGCCGCTAATAATGGACCTGCACAAGCAACCGGTGCAAACTCTGCTACGCCGTAAGTTGATGCTTGCGCACGGTGAGCCGTACCGAATGCATCCATCACGAATACATCGCAAAGTGCGGCATATTTTTTACCTAATTCAGGATCGTTTTTCTTCTCGCCTTTGTTCACGCGTACGTTTTCTAAAACAACGATTTCGCCTTCTTTAACATCCACACCGTTTAAGTAGTCTTGTACTAAACGCACATTGAAACCTGCGTCTTTTAAGTAATCAACAACCGGTTGTAAAGAGTCTTCAGGTTTGAATTCACCTTCAGTTGGACGACCTAAGTGAGAGGTAACCATCACTTTTGCGCCTTTCTCTAAAGCCAGTTTTAACGTCGGGATAGTCGCACGAATACGCGCATCAGATGTCACTTTGCCATCTTTTACTGGTACGTTTAAGTCCGCGCGAATAAATACACGTTTACCTTGTAAATCTAAGTCGGTCATTTTGATTACTGACATAAGCTTTCCTCTTGGGTTAGTTAAAATTAAACAGGGACATTATACCTAGATCTTACTAGGTTGTAACGATGTAGATCAAATAAAAAAGCGAATTCCACTTATTTTTGGCAATCGATTACTTCCCACTGGCGATTGTAACAAATGAATAGTTCATTATGGCTCGCCCCTAAATAAGCGCCTTTTAATTGCGGATTATTTTGCTTCATCCATTGAAATAATTCTTTACGGCTTAATTGTTCGTTTGGCAAGGAAAGCGATTCAAATAATGCTTTCTCTTGTTTGAAATAAGCTTCCGCTGAATCAAAGGCGCAGCTACCGTGTTTTTCCCATTCGCCTTGCAACAATTTTGCGCCTGGCGAGATTGAAAGGTAAGGCTCGATCGTTTCAATTGGAAGTGGCGCTAAATCACCCTTACAAAAACGTGGGTGCTCCGTAACAGAACGTGCATTCGCATTTTGTGGCCATAAGCCATGTACTACCCAGCCAAATTGATTTTTTGTACTACATTGATATTGCGCTGAATCGGGTAAATTATTGCCATATTGAGCACGTTGTTTTTCACAGAATGCCGGCGACCAAGATAAGGCCAACATATAATAATCAACAGGGGCATTTTTGTTTTGCCCAATAGCATCATCACGCATGATGACATCATAATTCCCAAAATCTTTAGTATTTTTGACCGCACTTTGACTTTGCTGTTGTGTGGTTGTTGGGGCTGGTTTGGTGTCTTTTTTGTGTTCAGTGAAATATTGCCAAATACTAAATGCGGCAAGGGCAATAAGGGAAAGAGTGGAAACCTGTTTTTTCATAAAAATCCTGTTTAAATTTTGTCAATTTTGCTTTTGTCGGCTATAATTCGCCGCTTTCTCATATAAAGGAATGGTATGGCGTTACTGATCACAAACAAATGCACAAACTGCGATATGTGTCTTCCCGAATGCCCGAATGAAGCAATTTCAATCGGCGAGGAGATCTATGTGATCGATCCTGTACTTTGTACGGAATGTGTTGGTCATTATGACACGCCAACTTGCCAAAAAGTTTGCCCGATTACCAACTGCATAAAGCCAGATCCTGACCACCAAGAAAGCGAAGAGCAGCTTTGGGAACGTTTTGTGATGATTCACCATTCGGATAAGTTGTAGAATTTACCTGATCTTTTTCTTTTCGTCCAATGACTATGAATAAAACGAAGTTAATTAAAATCGCCATCATTCTGATTTATTTGTTCAGTCCCATTGATATTTTGCCTGAAGCAGTGCTTGGTCCTTTAGGTTTAGTGGATGATGCGGCAGCCATTGCCTTATTAATTCGAATTTTATTGAAAAAATAAAAACTTGAATAAAATCAACCGCACTTTGCTTTTCTTATTCTTGCAAAATTCCGTCAATTTCTCTAAACTACGCGTCGGAAAATTTCTTTCCTCATTATTTCACTTTAAACGCTACCCGTGAGTAGCAAAAGGGACCTCAATCATGACAAACGTCAATCAATATGGCTGGAAAGCCTTGGTTGGATCAGCTGTCGGCTACGCGATGGATGGATTCGATCTTCTTATTCTTGGATTTATGCTTAGTGCCATTTCGGCAGATCTTAATTTAACCCCCGCACAATCTGGCTCATTAGTTACCTGGACACTTATTGGTGCTGTGGTGGGCGGTATTGTATTTGGTGCATTAAGCGATCGTTATGGGCGTGTACGCGTGCTGACTTGGACAATCGTACTCTTCGCCGTATTTACCGGTTTATGTGCAATCGCACAAGGCTATTGGGATTTATTAATTTATCGTACTATTGCCGGTATCGGTTTGGGCGGTGAATTTGGTATCGGTATGGCATTAGCCATTGAGGCGTGGCCAGCAAAACACCGTGCAAAAGCTGCTTCTTATGTGGCATTAGGTTGGCAAGTTGGTGTGTTAGCGGCTGCGTTACTCACCCCTGTATTGCTTCCACATATCGGCTGGCGCGGCATGTTCGTTGTTGGTATCTTCCCAGCATTTGTGGCCTGGTATTTGCGTACTCGTTTACACGAACCTGAAATTTTCTCACAAAAACAGACCGAACTTTCAATCCAAAAAATATCTAAACTGGAATCTTTCAAACTCTTAGTGAAAGACAAAGCAACCACAAAGGTGAGCCTTGGTGTGGTGGTGTTAACTTCCGTACAAAACTTCGGTTACTACGGCATTATGATTTGGATGCCAAACTTCTTATCTAAACAACTTGGTTTTAGTTTAACGAAATCAGGTTTATGGACCGCTGTTACAGTATGCGGCATGATGGCTGGGATTTGGATTTTTGGTCGTCTAGCCGATAGAATCGGACGTAAACCAAGTTTTTTACTATTCCAACTTGGTGCAGTGATCAGCATCATCACTTACTCTCAATTAACCGAACCAACCGCTATGTTGGTGGCTGGTGCATTCTTGGGGATGTTCGTAAACGGCATGATGGGCGGTTATGGTGCATTAATGGCTGAAGCCTATCCGACAGAAGCACGTGCAACGGCACAAAATGTGTTGTTTAACCTAGGTCGTGCAGTTGGTGGTTTCGGACCGGTTGTTGTCGGGGCGATTGTCTCTGCGTACTCATTCAGTACTGCAATTGCTTTCTTGGCGGTGATTTATGTTATCGACATGGTAGCGACAGTCTTCTTAGTGCCAGAATTAAAAGGCAAAGAATTGAGCTAAGTGCGGTTAAAAAAATTCAAGTTTTTGAAAATATCGGTGTCAAAGCCGATGTTTTTTATTTGTGAAAAATCAGCCAATTTCAACCGCACTTTGTGCTAAACTATGGTCACTTTTTCCAATTTTGAAGAATTATCGTGTACGCTAAACGTTCAGTTTCTACCCGTATTGCTAAATATTTATTTGTGGTCATTATCTTCATGGGCATTATTAGCTCATTGAGTTTGATCGTGATGGCCAGTAATAAATCGGATGCGGAAGCCATTAATATATCAGGCTCTTTGCGTATGCAAAGTTATCGACTATTAACGGAAATGGAACGTTCACCGAATACGGTTGAACAGAATCTGGTGCGTTATCAACGCAGTCTCAATGCTGATGCTTTGCTGACAGTGCAAAATCAGCTTTTTGCGCCATCAGGTGTGAAAGACTCCTATCAAAAAATCCTAAAACGCTGGGCGGTGATGTCCGATTTCGCTCGTAGCCATCAAATTGAAAAATATCACGCCGAACTAAAAAGTTATGTACAAGATGTCGATGATTTTGTGTTGGAATTACAACGCTTTACTGAACTAAAATGGATTATTGCGGTTTCGGTATTGTGTGTTTCTATGCTATTGATTCTTGCGATGGTGTCTTATGTGATTTGGTATATGAAGCGCGAAGTAGTGAAACCGTTAGAGCTTATGACCAAAGCCAGTATGCAAGTACAAATGGGGCAGTTTAACCATATCCAGCTTGATACAGAAAGCAATAATGAACTCGGTATTTTAGCGAAAGTGTTTACCCAAATGTCCACTGAGTTAGGGCGACTTTATTCGCGTTTAGAAGATGCGGTAAATGAGCAAACGCAAAAGTTGCGTCAAACCAACCGCTCTTTAACAACACTTTATCAAAGCTCTCAGTTACTTATGCCCACTAAGATTAATGATAAAATCCTCAGTCAAGTGCTCAATCATATTCGTGTCAGCGAGCATTTACGCTACATCGAGTTAGAAATTTTCGGCTCAGAACATTGGGAAATTTCCTTTGGACAAAAAGATCCTAAACAAACCATTCAAGTCGAAGAGCTCTCCATTGAAAATGAAAACCTAGCGGTGCTCTCGTGGCAAGCCGGTTTACCTTGTCCTGATCCGCGTATGATGAAAAACTTAGGGCAAATGGTGGCAAAAGCCTTGTATTCCCATAAAACGCAACGCCAACAAGAGCAACTCTTATTGATGGAAGAGCGGTCAATTATTGCCAGGGAATTACATGACTCTCTGGCACAAGTGCTGTCTTTCTTACAAATTCAATTAACGCTGTTAAAGCATAATTTGAAGAAAGAAGACGAGGAATCAAAAGAAAAAAGTATTGCCATCATTGGTGAATTTGAACAAGCTTTATCAGATGGATATTCTCAATTACGAGAATTATTGGCGACTTTCCGTTTAACGGTGCAAGAAGCCAATTTACAGGTTGCCTTGGAACAAGTTATTGAAAGTTTGCGTTCACAAACGAAGATGCAAATGAGTGTGGAATGTAGTTTGCCATCACAAAGTTTAAATCCACAAGAATTAGTGCACGTTCTGCAAATTGTACGTGAAGCAACGTTAAATGCGATTAAGCACTCTAAAGGTACACGTATAGAAGTAAAAGCCCATATTAATGCCGAGGGTGAATATGAAATCCTCGTACAAGATAATGGCGTAGGGATTCCTACGCTAGATGAGCCAGACGGACATTATGGTTTAAATATCATGACAGAGCGCAGTCGACAATTAAATGCTCAGTTCAGTATTTCAAAAGGGGAGCAAGGTGGTACTATTGTGAAAATCACGCTTCCTCACACGTTTTTTTAAGGAAAGTTAATGCAAAGTTTACAGCCGTTTCACACCTTCAATATTCCAGCAAATGCGCGTGAAATTATTGAAGCCACATCGATTGAACAAATCCAACAAGCTTGGCAAAAAGCACAAGCTGAAAATCTACCTGTCTTATTTTTAGGACAAGGCAGCAATATGCTGTTTTTAGAAGATTTCCAAGGTGTTGTAATTGTTAACCGTTTATCGGGTGTTCAACATACAGAAGATAGCGATTACCATTATTTGCATGTTAATGGTGGCGAAAATTGGCATAAGTTGGTGGAATGGTCGCTTTCACAGGGAATTAATGGCTTAGAAAATCTCGCACTTATTCCAGGTTGTGCCGGTTCAGCGCCGGTTCAAAATATTGGTGCGTATGGCGTAGAATTTAAAGATGTGTGTGATTATGTCGATGTATTGAATCTCAACACGGGCGAGCAATTCCGTTTGCAGGCGAGTGAATGTGAATTTGGTTATCGTGAAAGTATTTTTAAACATCGCTATGCGCAAGGTTATGTGATTACAGCGGTAGGATTGAAATTAGCCAAAAATTGGCAACCGATTTTAAAATATGGCTCATTAGTGAATTTTGATCCTCAAACTGTAACGGCAAAACAAGTATTTGATGAAGTGTGCCATATTCGCCGCAGTAAATTGCCCGATCCTAAAGAGTTTGGTAATGCGGGCAGTTTCTTCAAAAATCCAGTGGTGAGTGCAGAACAATTTGCGAAAATTCAAAAACAGGTCGAAAATCTACCGCACTTTCCACAACCGGATGGTTCAGTGAAACTGGCAGCGGGTTGGTTAATTGATCAATGCCATTTAAAAGGTTTTCAAATTGGTGGTGCGGCGGTTCATCAACAGCAGGCTTTAGTGCTGATTAATAAAGGCAATGCCACTGGGCAGGATGTTGTTAAGTTAGCACATCATATCCGCCAAACCGTGGCAGATAAATTTGGTGTATATTTACAGCCTGAAGTGCGCTTTATGGGCGCGAATGGCGAAGTGAATTCAGAGCAAGCCATTAGTTAATTTATAGAGGAAAGTAATCATGAACTTTAAAGACATTTTAGAGACTTTACCAAGCATTGATCATTTAACAGGTTTAGACGTATTAAACGGTAAAACCGTGATTCATCATATTCCTGCTGCACCGGGTAAACTTGGCTCGCTTCGTCTTTATAATGCGTTAGCAGAAAAATTTAACGGAAAATTAGACCGCACTTCCGCACAACAAGGCATTGAATGGTTTGCTGAACACGTTGAAGATGCGAAACAAAATCCTGGAAAACACCCGAATATTGATTTATTGTTTAAAGTGGTGGCAGAGGATGTAGTTTATTCACTTGTGCCATTAAACTAATTTGGAAAATTTTCAGTGATTAATTTGAACTTTTAATCGTTAAAAACTGTCAAATAAAACAAATTGAGGTATAATGACAACAGTTGTTATACAATAACAAATAAGTAATGAGTCGGGGCCTAGCTCCGCATGCTGTGAGGAGAAGAATGAATAAAGAAACTCAAATGATGTTAGTACCTCAAGGTAGCATCGAAGGTTATATTCGAGCAGCAAACGAATATCCGATGCTGACTGCAGAGGAAGAAAAAAGCTTAGCAGAACGTTTGTATTATGACGGTGATATTGAAGCAGCGAAAAAATTAGTTTTATCACACTTACGTTTTGTTATTCATGTCGCGCGTGGTTATTCAGGTTATGGATTACCGCAAGCAGATTTAATTCAAGAAGGTAATATCGGATTAATGAAAGCAGTAAAACGTTTTAATCCGGAAGTGGGTGTTCGCCTTGTGTCCTTTGCGGTGCATTGGATCAAAGCAGAAATCCATGAATATGTCCTTCGCAACTGGCGTATTGTGAAAGTCGCGACCACGAAAGCGCAACGTAAATTGTTCTTTAACCTACGTAAAACGAAACAACGTTTAGGTTGGTTCAATGAAAACGAAGTGGATATGGTGGCGAATGAGCTTGGCGTATCAAAAGAAGATGTCATCGAAATGGAATCTCGTATGACAGGGGCTGATGTGGGCTTTGATTTGCCAACAGACGATGATGACGAAGCTTATGTACCTTCTTTATATTTAGAAGATAAAAGCTCAAACTTTGCGGCAGAACTTGAAAGTGAAAACTTTGAAGAACAAGCCACAGAAAAATTAGGTACAGCCTTAGCAAATCTTGATGAACGTAGCCAAGAGATTATCAAAGCACGTTGGTTAGATGATGAAAAAGCGACTCTTCATGATCTTGCAGCAAAATATAATGTGTCTGCAGAACGTATTCGTCAGCTTGAAGCCAACGCATTGAAAAAGCTTAAAAGTGCGGTTGATTTCTAAGCCGTTTTGATAAAAGAAAACCTGTCGATTATCGACAGGTTTTTTATTTATTTCTTTTTGGATTTTCCCCACATTTTATCTTCTTGGCCTCGCCATAAGCGCTGAATATTGTCGTGGTGGCGATAAATCAGCAAGCAGCAAACTAAGGCAACGGGGAAGGTAAATTCAGGTTTAAGCCACCAAACGTAAAATGGCACGAGAAGCGCCGTGATCACAGCACTTAACGAGGAATATCGACTAATTAAGAAAACTAACAACCACGTCCCTAACGTTGAACCCGCTACGCCCCAAGAAATGGGAGCAATCGCACCGAATGCGGTCGCGACACCTTTCCCGCCTTTAAACTGAAAGAAAATAGGGAAGATATGTCCTAAACACGCACCCAAAGCAACCATGCCTAATTCAAATTGCGTGAGCCCTAAATAATAACCCGCCCAAACAGGTAACATCCCTTTTAAAATATCGCAAATTAATACTGCGAGCGCCGCCCAACGTCCACCAATACGCAATACATTTGTCGCACCGGGATTATGAGAACCGTTTTTTCGTGGGTCAGGCAAGCCAGCTACCTTACAAATCAAAATTGCACTGGAAATCGAACCCAGTAAATAAGCAAAAATCATATAAAAAAGGGCAAATAGGCTCATTTTGTGCTCCACAATCTTGATTGTCTTTGAAAAACTTGTTCGTTATTTTAACCAAACTTGATAGCATAAGCCCACTATATTTTTACAGGAATGAGAGATGGATCGTATTTTTATTGAAGAATTAGTCGTCTTCGCCCAAATTGGCGTGTATGACTGGGAACAGCAAATTAAACAAAAGCTCGTTTTTGATTTGGAAATGGCGTGGGATTGTCAAAAAGCTGCCGAAACGGATGATATGCAATACTGCCTCAATTATGCCGAAGTGAGCCAATTTATTTTAGATTATGTGCAATCTAAGCCATTTTTATTGATTGAGCGCGTGGCTTATGAAGTAGCAGATCAATTACAACAACGTTTTGGGATTTCATGGTTACGCCTGAAATTAAGCAAACCTAAAGCGGTTGCTCAAGCAAATAATGTCGGAATTATTGTAGAACGAGGCGAATTGAAATAATCGCGGAAAATTGACCGCACTTTGGAAATATCAAAACAAAGTGCGGTTCATTTTTTAGATGTTTTTAAGCGCCAAACGGAACGCACTCATCCCACTTTTTAATACCAGTACGCTTAATATCATGCTTGCTAGTGGATCAACCCATAACCATCCCAGAAAATAGGCACTGAGACCCGAAAGAATGGCAATAATGGAACCGAATAAATCGGTCAGTACATGTAGATACGCCGCTTTGATATTGAGATTATCATGATCGCTGTTCAACATGATCTTTGCCACGAGAAGGTTCACCAATAATCCTAAAGATGCCACGCCAAGCATCGGTAATGCCATCATCTCGATGGGATTTTGCCAGCGTTGAATCGCCTCAAATAAAATCATCAATGCCACGACAATTAATGAGCCGCTATTAAGTAAGGCAATATATCGTTGTTTTTGAGCGGATAGAAACAACGCTAACAAGGCTAAAAATAACGATAAGCTATCATTTGCCATGTGTCCGGCATCAGCCATGAGCGCCAAACTGTTAAACCAATAGCCACCAACAAATTCGACAACCATAAAGCTCGTAATGATGGCAAAACTGAGCGCTAAGATTTTTTTATCTTGTGGAATATGCGCATGAGATGAATGGTCATGGTGTTCATGGGTATGATGTTCGGACATACTGCTCCTCATTGTGTCTTTGATTAATTTTGGATAAAGTATAAAGTCCGTAGCAACTACAAGGTCAAGGCTTAATTTTAACAAGATGAAGATTCATGAACTCAGTAAACAAAGCGGTATTCATTTAGAAACCATTCGCTATTATGAAAAAATGGGGTTAATGCCGGAGCCTAAACGTCTGGCAAACGGTTATCGAGATTATGATGAAGCCAGTTTGAAGCAATTAAAATTTATAAAAACCTGCCGAGCGTTAGATTTCAGCTTGGCGGAAATTAAATATTTTAATGCGTTGAAAACACAGCAATCTCAACATTGCGAAGTGGATAGCATGTTGGCGAAACATTTGGTTTCAGTTGAAGAAAAAATTGCCGAACTGACCGAAATTAAACATTTTCTACAAAGTTTAATTACCGAAGATGATCATCAAGCTGCAGATTGTAAAGCCATGGCTCAATTAAAAGCCTATTAAGTGCGGTCAAAAAATATTAAAAATCCGCACGTGGATGTGCGGATTGGTCATTATTCCGGATCATCTGTAAAGGCATTGTTTCGGAATATCGGCACAAAGGTTGCAAGATACAGCACAAACACAATGGCAATTAAAATAGCCGGAATCGTGATAAAAAACAGCTCGTCCACATACATTAAACAAGCCCGGGAAAGCGCCGCCGTGAAAAGACAAAGCACGGCAAGGCGACAGAGTTTTGGGTAATCCAGTTTCGTAAAGCCACTATGCCATAATCCCGCTGTGAGCCAAATCATCACCATACTGCCGAGAATGCCGCCGAGTGTCACCATGTGTAACGGATCGGCAGTAGGTTCATCAATTAATTTATTTATGCCAATCCACAAATAGCCAATCGCGGCGAACAATTGAAGGGAATAATAAGTGCGTACGTAATGTTTACGTAGCAGTTCGTGATGATGTAATTCGCGTAACTTGGCAAGCAAGATAAAGCCAACCGCAAAGGCAGTAAAAGCGGTAGTTTGCGCAGGCAACCATAATTCTGCAGCAGCATGAAGCAACAAGAATGTGATCGCGATATTTTTATACACGACATTCGGGATAAATACGGGATCTTTCAATGTGCTTTCTTTCAGTGCTTCTGCCCCTAATAACACGCTCACCCGAATTGATACAAACATCACTGCCGCCATATTCAAATGCACCTGTGCCCGCAATAATTTCAGGCTATCAGTCATGGCGTAAGCCGTCTGACAAACTGTAAATGCGGCAAGTAACATCAGCAAAGTAAAATTGTCGGTATTGCGATCCAACCAAAACAGCCAAGCACAAAAGAGTAACAGTGCGAGCCAATAAGCAGCCACTAGAAACGAGGCAGCTTGCGGGGAAAATGGCAATAACACCAATCCAGAAAGCAAGAGCACGGCTAAAATCGTCGCAATAGGTTTTAAATTACCTTTGTAATTTGTCCACTCAAGCATGGAAGCTGTCAGGAAACCGCCGTACGCCGCGGGCAACATAAATTCTAAGAAAATTTTGCGATGTAGGATGAGATCATCGGGGTTGATGAAAAAGCTCAAGGCACCAACAATCGCTAGAATGGCGGCCCCAACAAAAAACGGTCGCATTGGATGGGTAAAGAAATTATTCATAATAATGGATTCCTTGAAATTCGCGTGCGACTACGGTTTCTTCAAAGGCTGAATTGCGTTCGGATAATGGCGTTGGCAAGGTAATCACATTTTGCACATCCATCCCTTTTGGAGAAAGCTGCATAATCTCTCGGCTTAATCGAGCTGCTTCAAAACGATCGTGCGTCACTAAAATACAAGCCATGCCTTGGTGCTCAATTTTTTCCACTAACATCGCAGCTAAAATATCACGTAAATCGCGATCCAAGCCGACAAAAGGTTCATCCAATAAGGCTAAATCACAGCCACATAGCAATAGACGCAAAAATGCCACGCGTTTTGCCATTCCACCCGATAATTCGGTCGGGTATTTATTTAAATCACCCGAAGAAAGCCCAATCTTTTCTGCCAGCGCAATGATTTCATGTTCATTTGGGTCATCCATAAAAATGGCAATATTCTGCATAGCCGTGAGATTTTCCAATAGACGATTTTCTTGAAACAGAAAGCCCGTTTTACGAAATGTATTCTTGATTTCGCCCGATTTTGGCGTTTCTAAACCTGAAATCAAACGCAGCACTGTCGTTTTACCACAACCGCTTGGGCCGAATAAAGTTTTTACTTCGCCTGGTTGTAAATCCATACTGAAATCGCGCACGATAGGATCGCGGAGAATTTCAAAACGCACATTCTTTAAACTCAGCATTATCTTCTCCATGGCATAAACAGGATTTCCAATGGCTTGGTAATCAAATATTCAAAGAGCGAAACAAACACAATCACCAACAACACATAAGCCATGACCGTTGACGTATCTAACATGGCTCTGGCGTCGGCAATCTGTGCACCTACACCCTCATTGGCTCCTAAAAGCTCAGCCATAATTACCACTTTTACGCCCATAGCAACCGCGACGCCAATGCTGGAAATCACATAGCCTGTGAGATGGGGAACGTACAAATAGCGGATTTTTTTCCACAATCCGAGTTTGTACGCATCAAACAATTCTTCATGTTGTTTGTTGACACTTGCCATGCCCATGGCGGCACTGGCAAAGGTCAGCGGGGCGACTAATACGATAATGGTAAATAGCACGCTAGGATTGCCAAAGCCAAACCAAAATAATGCCATCACAACCCAAATGATTGGCGGCATGGCTAACAAAATCGTAATGACGGGTTTGAGCAATGCCATAGCGGTTTTAAAGCTGCCAGCAATCAGCCCTGCGGCTAAGCCTGCGACTAATGCAATGGTAATGCCTACCACGGAACGCCATAACGAAATGCCGATTTCGTTTTGTTGGAAATGGTCAAGCAGCTCAAGGGCTTTTTGAAAAACATCCGCGGGAGCAGGCAGCATAAATTCACCAAATATCGCACTGCCCCAAGCCCACAAGGCAACTACCATCATTGCCACACTCAAGCCGGTAAAACCGCTCCAGAGATAGTCGATGATGTACAACAGGACAGGTTGTGGTTTACGAATTTTGTCAGTTTTAATCATGTGTTGTGATTCAGTTTCAAATTAAGCCAAGAAGAATTTATCATCTGGTAATTTACCACCTAAGAGTTTGGGATTGAACTCCATCAAGGTTTCATAGAATTGCATGATTTCATTTTTCAGTTCACTGGCTTTGGTCACCGTTAAGCGCGCACCGTCTAAGCCCATTTCAATAGCGGCTTCTGGAGCAGGAAGATAATTAGCGCCAATTTCAGCCGCACTTTTACGGTTAGCCATAACCCAGTTTAACGCATCACTTAAATCTTGGTGAAGTAGATCAAACTCCGCCTTGTGTGCGTGGAAGTATTCTTCGTTAGCAATAATGCCCGCCATTGGAATAAGTGGTTTGGTGTTAAATGCCTGTCCCCATTCTTTCACTAAATCAAAGCCGCGCACAATCTCTGTACCGACAATTTTAGCTTTCTGCACAACGGCGCTTGCCATCGGTTCTGGCAGAATGGCAGCATGGAAATCTTTCAGTAAGAACAAGCCAATTGCTTCGGTTGGTGTTGCCGCATAGGTGATCTCTACTTTATTGATATCAATATTCAGTTTTTTCAGTAAAGCTTGCAATACGATGTCAGGCATATCGTTTTTAAATGGCACAAGGATTTTTTTACCCACCAATTCTTGCGGTGAAGTAATGGCACTACCTTTGCACATCAATTGCGTAATCCCATTGGTGAGAATATTCACCATGCCAACTTGTTGCCCTTGATTACGTAAATTCACGCCCACATTACTTGGGCTCATCATCACTTTAAATTGCCCACTTGCTACACCCGCACGCAATTGATCTGGCGAACGCCAAATCTCTAATGCGACATCCGCTTGTTTGGCCAATTTACCTTGTGCTGCCGCCACCGCAATGGTCACACTTGGCATCGCGGGTGCGCCATAAATGGTAAATTGCTCTTTTGTTGCCGCAAAGAGAGAAGGCGACATGCCCGCTGCGGTAAGTGCTGCGCTTATTCTTAAAAAATCACGTCTATTCATTGCCATGGTTATCTCCTTATGATGAAACAAGTCTAATGCCTATATTTTGATAATAGTTTTCATTAATTATCTTACTGGAGATGACTAAAGTAAAGAAAGACCGTCTGAAAATTGAATTCCAGACGGTCTTTGCCTTAGTCTTAAAACAGCACACATATAAGTGCGGTCGTTTTTTGAGTGTTTTTCTTACTCAGTCACGTAGAAAACTTGTTTTTCAAATTCGTGTTTACCGATTTTGACAGTCAGTACATATTTGCCGATTGGATCTCTACGGTCGAATGTCCAGCAGTTCATCATGTATTTGCCATTTTCTAATGTTGGTCTGGTATAAGTGATGGTATGGAGTTTTTTATTTGGTGAAGACACCACTTTCGCATTTTCAATCGAACTGGCGAATTCACTTTGGGCTTGAGCTTTAAAGGTTTCACTTACCGTTGCTTTTTTACCAAAATGACCTGTTGCGAGCCAGCATACTTTCTCGTTTTTACTGGAACGAGAGGTTTCTTTTTTATTTAAATCAGGTGATGGCTCCTGAGTTCTATCGAACACAGAGAGATAAATAGTGGGCTCATTTGCCATATCTTTAGCTGCGTCTTTTGATTCTGGTGATGCAGCAAATGTGGTGGTTGAAAATAGGCTCGCAATTAAAGCGAATGTTGAGATTTTTTTCATGTTAGATTCCTTTTTATATCATTATTTTATTGAACGATCATTATACCAAGGCACCCCATATCTGCCAGCATTAAATTGGATGAGCCAAATAAGAAGGGATGAGTATTTGACGAAGGTTGTTCAAATTTTACTAAAATTTGTACTTTCTTTTTCACCCAAACTGTGTCTTTCCAAGCAAGTTCCGACGCATCGACCTTGACATCATCTTGGCTTTCAATCACAAATTTTGCGCCTTGAATGGTGAAACCCACTGGCAGTGAGCTGTTGATGATCCAACGTTCGACAGTACCTACTTTAACCGAAACATCAATACGGCGTGGGTCAAAGCGTTGTTTGTTGATTAGACCATTCGTGACATCCAGTTCAAAGGTGCGTTCTTGCGCGATTTTACTTTCGAGCATAGCCGTGGCATCAGTATTGAATGACTCATTCATTTTTTTGCTGAATGCAGAGATTTCACCTTGTGGGCGAAGTTCTAAAACGGTGTTATCTGCAAAATCATTACCTGAACTGAACACATTTTTGATTTTGTCGAAGAAACCACGTTTAGCCCCAGAGATGAGCGATACACCTTCTCCTTCGCTTAAATTGACTAACACTTCTGCACGTTCACCTGGTGCAAGAATAAGAGAATTAATCGCTTTACCTTGTGGTAAAAAACCTAAATCTCTCGCAACAAGCAACATGTCTTGTTCGTTATCTAAACGGAGATCATAGGCTCTTGCCAATGAGGCATTAAGTAAGCGTAAACGTACCCAACCGCGAGGGGCGTCAAGATAAGGCGCTTCTTGTCCATTCACAAGAAGACGATTACCGACAAAGTGCGGTTGATTTTGCTTAAATAATTGTAATCCGTCACCGTTAAATTCCATGTCTTGTAAGATTAATGGAATATCGTCCATGCCATATTTATGAGGAAGTTGTGATTTTAGGCTTTGATCATCTTCAATTAACCACATCCCCACAATGCCGCGATAGGTTTGATAAGCCGAGTTAGCCAGGGTCGCTGAACGATACCAGCAAGTCGCGGATGGTTGGTCTATTGGGATAATGGGTGCCCAAGATTCCCCTTTTTTGAGGACTTTTGCGGCGCCGCCAAATAATTCGCCACTGGCTTGCAATCCTTGAATGGAGAGGGCAATACTTTGTGGCAAATTGTTGTGATAATTGAGTTTTGCAAAAGAACCCGATTTGATGCGAATAGTGGGCCCAAGATAATTGCCGTTAAAACCCCACACACTGACACTATGGGAGCCGTCTAACTTGTAGCCGGTTTCTTCCATATTAAGAATAATTGGACGACCACGTTTCGCTTCCATCAACGGCGGAATGGTTAATTTTTCACGGGATGCTGCTAATACCGATTGAGGTGTGGCAGCAAGTGCGGTTGAAATTGCGGTAGTTTTTAATAATTGGCGACGAGAAAGACGCAACATATTATTTTCCTTGTGCAACTTCAGCATCGAGTTCGGCGATGCGTTTTTCCATTAAATCGTGGCAGTAAGAGGCGAGTTCGCGTACATTGTCTTTTGTGTATGATGACACATCAATTGGCTCCATCATTTCACAAATCACTTTACCATTATCCCAACGATTTAAATCTATTTTGTTATGCGTTGTTGAACACACAACGGGCACGATTGGTACGCCAGCCGCAATCGCTGCATGGAATGCACCTGTTTTGAATGGCAATAAACCACGACCACGGCTACGTGTACCTTCAGGGAACATCCAAATTGACAGATTGTCTTTATTGATACGGCGAGCAAGTTCAGTCATGGTGCTGTGTGCTTTAGAACGATTTTCACGATCCAAGAAAATATTGCCGGTTACCCAATATAAAATACCGAAGAAAGGAATCCAAATTAGGCTTTTTTTACCCACACTTACCGTACGAGGTAATACCATGTAAGAGATGGTCACCATATCGAAATTATTTTGGTGGTTACCGATATAAATACAACGCGGCATATTCTCTTTATTTTGTGGAAAACGGTGTTCTACTTTTAAGCCAAATAAAGGGTATAAACGACCAAACCAGCGAGCCATAACGCCCACATTGCTTGGGTTTTTGAAACGAATAAAGGAATAGATCGTACCGAGCACACAAATTAAAATACAACAAAGTGCAACGATGAGAATTCTGGCGATTTTTAACATAGAAAATACCTAATTAAAATTTTTGGAAAGTATAGCAAATTACACAAAAATGTGTGCTAATCTAATGAAAAAAATGACGGAATAGTTATGAAACCCATTTATTTTATTGCAGATCTTCATTTAAGCGAAACGCATCCGAAATTAACCGCACTTTTTTGTGATTTTATGCAAAACCAAGCACAAGAATCGCAAGCGGTTTATATTTTGGGGGATCTTTTTGATTTTTGGATTGGTGACGATGAAACTTCACCTTTAATTTCACAAGTAAAACAGTCGATTAAAAACCTGACAGAAAAGGGCATCGCTTGTTATTTCATCCATGGTAATCGAGATTTTCTGCTAGGGAAAAAATTTGCACAAGATTGTGGTTTAACGTTATTGCCTGACTATCATTGTGTTGATCTTGGTGGTGTGAAAACCTTAATTTGTCATGGTGATACCTTATGTGTTGATGATGTGAAATATCAACAATTTCGCCGAAAGGTGCATCAAAAATGGCGACAAAGATTGTTTTTATGTTTGCCATTAAAAGTGCGGTTAAAAATTGCAGAGAAAATTCGCGCGAAGAGCAAAGAAGACAAGCAATATAAGTCACTGGATATCATGGATGTGAATTTAGCGTTTACGGCACAAACCGTACAAGAATTTGGCGTAAATCGATTAATTCACGGTCATACGCATCGAGAAGCCATCCATCAAGAAAAAGGGTACACGCGCATTGTGTTAGGCGATTGGCGAAAGGATTATGCCTCAATTTTGGAAGTGACAGAAAACGGTTATCGGTTTATTTAAACAAAAAGCACAGGATTAAACCTGTGCTTTTTTGTATTAAAACGTGCTGATTTTCAACCGCACTTTATTCTACCGTTACCGACTTCGCTAAGTTACGAGGTTGATCCACGTCAGTTCCTTTAATTAATGCCACATGGTATGACAATAATTGCATCGGAACGGTGTAGAAAATTGGCGCAATAATTTCATTCACTTTTGGCATTGTGATGATTTTCATGCCTTCGCTTGGTGTGAAGCCTGCTTCTTTATCAGCGAACACATAAAGCTGACCACCACGCGCACGCACTTCTTCAATGTTTGATTTCACTTTTTCAAGCAATTCATTGTTTGGTGCGACCACGATAACCGGCATATCTGCATCGATTAAGGCTAATGGACCGTGTTTTAATTCACCTGCCGCATAAGCTTCAGCATGGATATAAGAAATTTCTTTTAATTTCAATGAAGCTTCCATTGCGATAGGGTAGAACTCACCACGACCTAAGAAAAGCGCATGGTTTTTCTCTGCGAAGTCTTCTGCTAATGCTTCGATGTCTTTATCAAAGGCAAGGGCTTTTTCAACTTCAGCCGGAAGTGATTGTAACGCTTTTACAATTTCCACTTCTTGTTCGTTTGAGATATTGCCTTTTACTTTACCAATTGCAGTTACTAACATTAATAATGCGGCCAACTGAGTGGTAAACGCTTTGGTTGATGCCACACCGACTTCAACGCCAGCACGAGTCATGAATGCAAGATCCGATTCACGTACTAAAGATGAACTTGATACGTTACAGATCGTTAAGGCTGCCATGTAACCTTTTTCTTTTGCAAGACGAAGTGCTGCAAGAGTATCCGCTGTTTCACCTGATTGAGAGATAGTCACTAACAAGCTATTCGGGCGAGTGACAAATTTGCGATAGCGGAATTCAGATGCGATTTCAACATCACAGCTCACGCCAGCAAGAGCTTCAAACCAGTAACGAGCGGTCATCCCTGCATTATATGAGGTACCACAAGCGACAATTTGAATGTGTTCAACTTTTTCTAAGATTTCTGCTGCGCCATTACCAATAGCATCCACAATCACGTTATTGTGAAGGATACGACCTTCCATTGTGTTGATTAATGCATTTGGTTGCTCATAGATTTCTTTTTGCATGAAATGGCGGAATTTACCTTTTTCTGCTGCATCATTTTCAAGGTTAGATTCGTGCACTTCACGTTCTACTTTTTGACCATTCGCATCGTAAATATCTACGGTACGGCGTGTAATTTCTGCAATGTCGCCTTCTTCTAAATAGATGAAACGACGAGTGACGCTTAATAACGCGAGTTGGTCAGATGCCAGAAAGTTTTCGCCGATCCCTAAACCAATCACCAATGGGCTACCTGAACGCGCTGCCACTAAATGTTCTGGATGCTCACGATCTAATACCACCATACCGTATGCACCGGTAAGTTGTTTTACGGTTTTTTGGACAGCTTCAAGAAGATTTGAGGCTGTACGCATCTCCCAATTAACAAGATGAGCGATCACTTCGGTATCGGTTTGAGAATTGAACACATAACCACGAGATTTAAGCAATTCACGTAATTCTTCGTGGTTTTCGATGATGCCGTTATGGACGACAGCAAAGTTACCTGAAGTATGCGGGTGAGCATTGGCTTCAGACGGTTCACCATGAGTGGCCCAACGCGTGTGAGCGATCCCTGTACCACCGATTAATGGTTTTGCCGCAACGGCTTCATCAAGAGCTTTTACTTTACCCAAACAACGCACTCGGTGTAATTCATGGTTTGGATCCACGACAGCAACACCCGCAGAGTCATAACCACGATACTCTAAGCGGTGTAAACCATTAATTAAAATTTCTGCTACATCACGTTGTGCTACCGCACCAACAATACCACACATAGTTTTTCCTTATTTAATAAAATTAAAAGTCTTATTTTTCTGACCGCACTTTATGCCACATCTACACAAATTACTTCTACGCCTTGCGCCATTATGGCGTCTTGATCGGTCTGAGATAATTTATTATCGGTAATGAGCACATCAATTTGTTGCCAGGTTAATTCCACATTTGGCATTTTTCTGCCAATTTTTTGTGATTCCACCATCACTATCACTTCACGAGACACTTCAGCCATCACTTGACTTAAGCGAACCAACTCATTGAATGTTGTTGTCCCCCGTTCTAAATCAATACCATCGGCACCAATAAATAATTGGTCAAAATCATAAGAACGTAGTACTTGCTCGGCAATATTGCCTTGGAAGGATTCAGAACGTGTGTCCCAAGTGCCTCCCGTCATTAAGAGTGTCGGTTCATTTTCCAGTGAACGTAATGCGGTGGCCACCGAAAGCGAATTCGTCATCACAACCAAGCCCTGCTTGCGATTAAGTTGTTTAATCAAGGCGGCGGTTGTGCTGCCACTATCCACAATAATGCGATTGTGATCACGAATACGTTCTGCACCTGCCTTTGCTAAGACTAACTTTCGTTGCGAAAGTTCATCATCTTGTTCTTCTTCGATAATTTCTTGTGGCATTAAAATCGCACCACCGTATTTACGAAGAAGGAAACCATTACTTTCCAATGCAGTAAGATCTTTTCGAATCGTCACTTCAGAGGTATCAAATAACTGTACGAGTTGTTCTACACTAACTTCACCTTGTTCTTGCAGAAGTTGCATGATGGCATGTCTGCGCTGTTGGGTATTTCGGTGTTGAATGTTTCGTTTCATTATTTATATCCGTGTTTAAGTTTCGGTTCGGAATTATATCGACAAAATAATGATTGTAAAGCTAAAATTTAGGCAACAAAAAACCCTGACAAAGCAGGGTTCAATTAAAATTCGTTTTAAGACAAATTATTTGATTGCGTCTTTTAATGCTTTACCAGATACGAACGCTGGAACTTTAGATGCTGCGATTTTGATTTCTGCACCAGTTTGTGGGTTACGGCCAGTACGTGCTGCACGTTTGTTCACTTTGAATGTACCGAAACCGATTAATTGAACAGGTTCACCTTTTTTAAGGCTACCAGTGATAGCGGCTAAAGTCGCTTCTAATGCAGCTTTAGCTTGTTTTTTGTTTAATTGAGCTGCACTTGCAATTGCATCGATTAAATCTGTTTTGTTCATAAATTTGTACCTTCTGTTAAATTAAAATTGACTCTATTCAAATAAGCGTAGCTTTTAACTGCTACGGCTTGGGCAAGTCTAATCTAACTGAGCGGGAAATAAAAGCCCGATTTGCAAAATTTGTGACAAATCTCACGTTATTGCTCAATTTTTATACCAATATTGGAGATTCCCTCCTGCTTTATCTCGTTTCGGAGGGATAAAATCAAGTCTACATCGCGTTTTTCACAGTCTTTGAGTAAGCGATAGATTTGCCATTGAAGGTCTAATTCTTCTTCAATTTCTTCACGGCCTTTCAGTTCAGTTTCAGAAAGATCACGATCTTCTTGTGTTTCTAACAAAGAACAAACCGTGCCTAATGAAATTTGGCTGATTTGAATTGCTTTTTCAAGTGTCTCGCCCGCGATAATCGCATGCAACAATTCACCTAGCGCTTCACAAGCATCGAGAGCAGGTACCACACCAAAGAAGTCATAATCATTCACATCAGGAATAATTTCTTCAAGTTTCTCTAATTGGTTCTCGAAATTAATCTTTGCCTCTTTAACCGTTAGAAATTCCCACACTAAGTTTAAAATGTTGTGATAGGTTTTGTCTGCAGGCTTTTGTTCCGTCATTTGGCAGAATAGGGCAAAGTTAGGTGCCATACGCTCGCATAAGCAAGCCATAAAGGTCAGATGTTGCCAGCTTTCGAGATTTTCGAGACGCTTGTGAATCGGATTTCGCATTTTTTTCTCGCTTATTTATGATAGGCTTTAGAGAACTCATGAATCGCATCCACGAAGATTTTTGGCGCACTTTCCGGCACATCTTGGTGAATACCATGACCTAAATTAAACACGTGTCCGCTACCTTGGCCAAAATCAGCTAAAATTGACCGCACTTCTTGCTCAATACGTTCTGCCGGGGCATATAACACGCTTGGATCCATATTGCCTTGTAGTGCCACTTTATGGCCTACTTGTGCTTTCGCATCAGCCAAATTAACGGTCCAGTCTAATCCGAGCGCATCACATCCTGTATTTGCCATGGCTTCTAACCATAACCCGCCGCCTTTAGTAAATAAAGTCACCGGTACTTTACGGCCATCGTGTTCACGAATTAAACCATCGACGATTTTGTGCATATATTGCAGAGAGAAGTCTAAATATTCACGATGACCTAACACACCGCCCCAAGTATCAAATACCATGACCGCTTGTGCACCTGCTTTGATTTGCGCGTTTAAGTATAAAATCACGGAATCCGCCACTTTATCTAATAAAAGATGCAAAGTTTGCGGTTCGGCATACATCATTTTTTTGATTTTATTGAAGGTTTTGCTGCTACCACCTTCAACCATATAAGTCGCCAGTGTCCACGGGCTACCAGAGAAACCAATCAGTGGCACTTCGCCTTTTAATTCACGACGAATTGTGCGCACCGCATTCATCACATATTGAAGTTCGCCTTCAGGGTCAGGAATCGGTAAATTTTCGACCGCACTTTTGTTTTCAATTGGATGAGCAAATTTCGGGCCTTCACCTGCACCAAAACTTAATCCTAAGCCCATCGCATCAGGAATAGTCAGAATATCTGAAAATAAAATAGCCGCATCTAAAGCATAGCGACGAAGTGGTTGTAAGGTGACTTCGCAAGCTAAATCCGCATTACGGCAAAGAGACATAAAATCGCCCGCTTCAGCGCGTGTTGCTTTATATTCAGGCAAATAGCGTCCCGCTTGTCGCATCATCCATACGGGTGTCATATCCACTGGTTCACGTAATAAGGCTCTTAAATAACGATCATTTTTTAATTCAGACATGGGCTTTCCTTTATTTATTTTGTTCCGCTTTGCAAAGCTCAAGCGTAGCATTAATTAATTTGAGTGCGATAGTACCTGTTGGCGGTAATTCTGGCAAGGGGGCCGCGCTAGAAAACCATTGTGCATCATGCAGTTCTGTTTCTTGCAGTTGAATTTCTCCGCTGTCGTAATCAGCTAAAAAGCCCACCATTTGTGAATTCGGGAACGCCCAAGGTTGACTACCGAAATAGCGAATATTTTTAATGCGAATGCCGGTTTCTTCAAACACTTCGCGACGAACGGCATCTTCGAAGGTTTCACCCACTTCCACAAAACCAGCTAGCGTGGTGTACATCCCCGCTTTGCCAGGCGTGTAATGGCGTTTATGGTTGGCTAATAAAATCTCAGTACCACGGCGAACGGCGACAATAATCGAAGGGCAAATAACTGGATAAGTGCGATAGCCACAACTTGTACATTGAACCGCAAGCTCATCGTGAGTTTGTTCCGCTTTTTGACCGCACTTTCCGCAGAATTGGTGGGTTTTCAAAAAATGATTGATTTCGATGCCCCGGCTTAATAAATGAAAATCTTCAGTCGGTAAGGACAACAAACTCCGTAAGGAAAGGTATTCTCGTTCATCTTGATCATTTTCTGCCACAAGCCATAAAGGTTGTGATTTCCATTTCCCGAGCAACATTGCTTTTTGTGTTGTGAGGTCGAGTTCCTTTGCTGCTCCAAAAGGCAGATCATTTTCCTGCCAATAAAGCGTCGATCCTTTGGTGAATAGCCAATATCCCTGATCTTCGGGCTGAATTGCTTTCATATTTTTCTCTTTTTGTTTCAAAAGTGCGGTCATTATAAAAGGGATTTTTCGGAAAAACGAATTTAATTTATGTAATAAAAATAGCCAGCCAGTTTTCCTTGTGCTACAGTGGCAACCTGTTTTTCTCTTTAAAATTAGGAATGCAAAATGTCTTTTTTCTCTTTTGCTTTTTTAGAAAATTCGATGTCTTTCCAAGGTTATCTTAAATATATCGCCATTTTTGTCTCGCTAGGTGCGTTGTTTGTCGTGACAAGCTTATATTTGCGTCATCGGTTACAAACCAAATATCGTGATCTCAGTATCATTTTTCTTTTATTAATCATTTTTTTGCTCGGTGTGCAATATAACCAATATGAGCGAAGTGAAGTCTATGCAGCTGATACCTCTCGCGTGGTGACATTTTTAAATTCGGTGAAAGACAGTCAAAATTTACAGAAAGAAGATATTCGTACCAATAGCCGTACATTAAAGAACGGCATGATTTTAAATATTCGGGATCAGTATTTCGAAGTCCATTTTAATAATGATTTTTCAGCGTATACCTTATCCCCAATTAACTTAGTAAACCCGAATGTTACTGTGATTGATAAGGAGGATAAATAATGGATGGCTACACATTATTAGGCTTGAAATTGGCCATGGGTATTATTGGACTCGTACTTCAAATTAACTTAATGGGCAAAGGTAACCTCGCGCCGACCTCTGCAATGGATCAAGTACAGAACTATGTGCTGGGTGGCATTATTGGTGGTGTCATTTATAGCGATAGTATTGGGGTCTTCCAGTTCTCTTTAGTACTCGTGCTTTGGACATTATTGGTTTTTACCCTCCGTTTTATCAAAAATCATAACAAATTAGTTAAATCCTTGATTGATGGCAAACCTGTTTGGGTGATTTCAAACGGTAAGGTAAAAACTGCTGAATGTATGAAAAATGGTATTACCGCTCATGATCTCATGTTCAAGTTGCGTGCAGCCGGTATCTATGAAATCAAAACGGTTAAACGAGCGGTATTTGAACAAAATGGACAACTTTCGATTATTCAATACGGTGATGATAACTTACGTTATCCATTAATTGTTGATGGTCAATTAGATGATGATATTTTAGAAATCATTGATCGTGATGAAGACTGGGTTAAAGCCGAGTTAGATAAACAGAATCTCAAAGTAGACCAAGTGTATATTGGCGAATATTTAAATGGTCAGTTAGTGACACATTTATACGAAAACAAATAAAAAAAGACCGCACCTTAAAAGTGCGGTCTTTTTTTCGCTCATTTTAACCGACAACAAAAGGTAAATAACCCGCTCGGATGGCAAAAGGAATTGAAGTAATCATCACCCCAAGCACCAATACAAGTACTAACAATGCTTTACCGCCCCACACTCTGTATGGCAAGTTAGGATGAATCGCACGTGCTTTCCAAACTAATGCTACCGGTAAAACCACGGCGTAGAACGCGAACATTTGACCAGCATAACCCAGAGCGAGAATAAAACCTTCCGGATAGAAAAGGGAGAAAAGCACAGGGGGAATAAAGGTCATTAAACCTAATGAAATGCGTCCTGCGTGGATATCAAAAGATTGTTTGAGCAAGTCTTCAATACATTCTAACAAGCCTAATGCCACACCTAAGAATGAAGTGACCAATGCTAAAGTGGAGAAGATTTTTACCGCATTCGCAATAATTGGGCTTTGGGTGATTTCTAAGGTTGCTTTCACCAAGCCATTTAACGTGGCGTCTTCACGTAAAATTTGTAAAAACTCATTTTGGCTGAGTAAGCCGTGCGTAGAAAGCTGCCATAAAAAGTAAGCAAATAATGTGATGCCAGAACCCACTAAAATCGCAATGCGTAAGGATTTGACGTTGCCGTCTAAGTATTTATTTAAACTTGGAATCGAACCATGGAAACCAAATGCGGTGAAAAATACAGGGCTTGCAGAAATAATTAAGGCGTTATCAATTGGCATCGCCATTAAGTTATCAAATTTGATGTTCGGTAGCATTAACGCGAGCACTAAGATAAAAGCAGCAATCATCACAAAGAATAAAACACGATTGATTTTGTCCACACTGTGCGTACCAATCACAATAAAACTGCCGAAGAAAATCGTAAACACAAGCACCGCGATTTTATTCATGGTGTCTTTATCGTCCATGGCTGGGAGTAAATCCATTAATAAGGAACCACCACCACTTACGTAAGCGGCAATTAAAGCATATAAGAAGACAATTAAAACAGCGGTGGAAATAATTCGCCCTGCTTTACCAAAATATTGTGCAGCAAGTGTGCCGATCCCCGCATCGCTGTCAGCGGTTTGATACAGTTCAACGAATAAAAGTGCGGTGAAAGTGAGTACCGCCCACAAGCCAAGTAATAAGAAAACAGTCGCCGTTAAGCCAATCCCTGCAGAGGTGAGTGGCATTGCCAACATCCCCGCCCCAATCATGGTTCCTGCAACAAGTAAGGTACTTCCCACGGTCTTGTTCATTTTATCTTCCTTAGGTTGTAATAATAAATTTACAATGATTGTATTTTAATCTTTACAGCGTGTAAAGTAGGGAAAACAAAATTCTTCTACAAAATGTACGGTAGAAATGACCGCACTTTCTCGATAAAATAGCCGGCAAATCAATTAAGACAAGAGACAATAGTAGGAGAGAGCTTATGATTTATAGTATGACAGCCTTTGCACGCCTTGAAATCAAGAAGGATTGGGGCGATGCAGTTTGGGAAATTCGTTCGGTTAACCAACGTTATTTGGAGAACTTTTTCCGCTTGCCAGAGCTATTCCGTGGCTTGGAAAATGCTTTGCGTGAGAAACTTCGTCAAAATCTGACTCGCGGTAAAATTGAATGTTCATTGCGTATTGATAGCAAAAAGCAAGCAGCGGCTGAACTCAATTTAAATAAAGAGTTGGCGAATCAAGTTATCCAATCTTTACAATGGATTAAGTCGCAAGCTGGTGAGGGCGAAATCAATTTGGCGGATGTATTGCGTTATCCTGGCGTGGTAGAAGCGACTGAGCAAGATTTAGATGCGATTAGTCAAGATTTGTTGACAGCTTTTGATGAGTTGTTGGTGGAGTTTATTGCAATGCGTGGCCGTGAAGGCGAAAAATTACAAGCCATTATTCAACAACGTTTAGATGGCATTACGGTAGAAGCCGAAAAAGTGCGGTCACAAATGCCGGCAGTTTTACAATGGCAGCGTGAGCGTTTATTGCAACGTTTTGAAGAAGCGAAAATTCAACTTGATCCACAACGTGTCGAACAAGAAATGATTTTATTGGCGCAACGTGTGGATGTGGCGGAAGAATTAGATCGTCTGCAAATGCACGTGAAAGAAACCAACAACATCTTGAAAAAAGGTGGAGCAGTGGGACGTAAACTGGACTTTATGATGCAAGAGCTAAATCGTGAATCTAACACGTTAGCATCAAAATCCATTAATGCTGATATCACCGCTTCTGCCGTGGAATTAAAAGTATTAATCGAACAAATGCGTGAGCAAATTCAAAATCTTGAATAGGAAAAATCATGGCAACATTCATTTCATTAAACCAATATGATTTGGTGGAAGTGGCCGGCGTGGATGCGGAGAAATATCTGCAAGGCCAATTAACTTGTGATGTGGTGCATTTGGCAGCAGGCGCTTCAACGCTTACAGCGCATTGTGATCCTAAAGGCAAAATGAACTCGTTGTTCCGCTTAATTAAGCTTTCAGCAGAACAGTTTTTGATTTTAATGCCGAAAGCTTTATTGGCTCCGCTCGATCATTTAAAAAAATACGCGGTGTTTTCAAAAGTCACTTTCCAAGTATTGGATTGGCAAATTGTCGGCTTGATTGGTGAAAAGTGCGGTCGAATTTACGCGCAGATTCAATTAGATATTGATGAAAACCGTGCAATTTTGATCAATCCAACACCGTTAGATGTCACTTTTAATGGCGATGAAAAACAATGGCTTTGTGCGGATATTCAAGCGGGCTTACCAAGCTTGAGCGCGGAAACACAAAATGAATTTATCCCGCAGGCATTAAATCTACAAGCTATCGAACAAGCGATTTCTTTTACTAAAGGCTGTTATATCGGGCAAGAAACTGTCGCACGAGCCAAATACCGTGGCGCCAATAAACGTGCGATGTATGTGCTTTCGGGGGAAACCACGGTTACACCGAAAATCGGCAGCGAAATAGAAATGCAGTTAGAAACAGCTTGGCGTAAAACCGGCACTATCGTAAGTGCGGTCAATTTTGTCGGCGTTTTATGGTTACAAGTGGTGATGAATAACGATTTAGAAGAAGGGACGCATTTCCGTTTACCTGAAGATGGAACTGTTCTGAAAATTGAACCGTTACCTTATTCCATCAATAACTAAAAAATTTTATTTTAATTTGTTTTAAGCTTAAAAATCCTTGCTGGAGTCAATCTCTACAAGGATTTTTCTATTATGCATATTTGTAATGAAAATTTATTTTTTACCATGAATTATGCATTTTTATTGGTTTTTTTTAAGAGTTAAAATAATGTTATAAAGGGAAATGAAAAATGTTAAAAAATTATGAGATCTTTGTCACATTTTCAATTAACTACCACTAAATAGGGGTGGGTTTTTCATTAAGAATTCATAGAATACGCGCCACTTTTTAGTCGTACAGAGGAGTGATTATGAGCTTGTCTTTTATTCTTAGTGTTTTTCCAATCATTTTATTGATTTATTTAATGGTAAAGCGTAATGCGTTACCTTCTTATGTTGCATTACCTTGGATTGCAACCTTAGTGATGGGGGTTCACCTTCTTCATTTTAATACTGACATTGTAACGATCAGTGCCAATGTGACCGCCGCAATCGTAGCGGTTCAAACGCCAATTACTGTTATTTTTGGTGCGATTCTTTTCAACAAATTCTCAGAAGTGTCTGGCGCAACCGATACGATGCGTAAATGGTTAGGCAATATTAACCCAAACCCAGTTGCACAATTAATGATTATCGGCTGGGCATTTGCCTTTATGATTGAGGGGGCGAGTGGCTTTGGTACACCTGCTGCGATTGCAGCGCCAATCTTAATGGGGTTAGGATTTAATCCATTAAAAGTCGCCATGTTAGCCTTAGTAATGAACTCTGTACCGGTTTCTTTTGGTGCGGTAGGTACCCCGACATGGTTTGGTTTTGGACCGTTAAAATTAGATTCAAAATCGATTCTTGAAATTGGTTCGATGACAGCGTTTGTCCACTCAATTGCCGCATTAGTGATTCCATTGATGGCATTACGCATCATGGTAACTTGGAAAGAGATCCGTCAAAATATCGTTTTCATTTATATCAGCGTATTCTCTTGCGTGATTCCTTACTTCTTAATTGCACAATTTAACTATGAATTCCCATCATTAGTCGGTGGTGCAATTGGTCTCTTTATTTCTGTATTTGTGGCAAATAAAGGTATTGGTTTAGCGAAAGTAGAAAATAATTTAGATAATAATGCCGTAAGTGCGAGCCAAGTTGCTAAAGCGTTATTACCAACTGGTTTATTAATTTTATTCTTAATCATTACACGTATTCCGGAATTTGGCTTAAAAGGCTTAATGAATAACAAAGATGTGTGGCTCTCTACCACATTAGGTTCATTAGGCACATTTGAAGTCAGCAAAGGTTTAATTTTTAGTTTGAAAAACATCTTCGGTTCAGAAGTGAGTGAAAGCTACAAACTACTTTATGTGCCTGCGTTAATTCCATTTGTAATTACTGTATTAATTTCATTACCACTTTTCGGAGTGAACTTCAGCAGAACAAAAGGCATTTTTAGTGCAAGCTTAAGCCAAGTAAAAAATCCATTTATCGCCTTAATGGGGGCTTTAGTAATGGTAAACTTAATGTTAGTGGGTGGTGAGCATTCTATGGTGAAAATCATAGGTCGTACCTTTGCAGAGGTGACTGGTAGTGACTGGACAATCTTCTCTTCCTTCTTAGGCGCGGTAGGTGCATTCTTCTCAGGGTCAAATACTGTATCTAACTTAACATTTGGTAGCGTACAGTTATCCACAGCTGAAACCACGGGGTTATCTGTGACCTTAATCCTCGCCTTACAATCAGTAGGTGGTGCGATGGGTAATATGGTATGTATTAATAATATTGTAGCGGTTTCTTCTGTATTGAATATCCAAAACAAAGAAGGAACAATTATTAAGACAACGATTGTGCCAATGGTAGTTTACGGTATTATTGCTGCCCTTTGCGCAAGTTTCTTAATTCCGCTATTCTATACACTCTAAAACAGATGCCAAAAGCAACCGTACTTTGTGGGCGGTTGCTTAACTTTTGTCGAAAATTTTACTTTTATTTTCTATTTCTATTACTGTTGGAGTAATTATTTATGAACGTAAATTTCTACGTTACTTGTATTGCTGACGTAGTAAAGAGCGGTGTGGCGAAAAACACTGTATTACTACTAGAAAAGCTCGGTTGCAATGTTATCTTTCTTGAAAAACAGGGCTGTTGTGGACAGCCGGCATTAAACAGCGGTTACACGAAACAAGCCATACCAGGCATGAAAAACTTAGTCGAAACCTTTGAGGTGAATGATTATCCAATCGTTGCCCCTGCAGGTTCCTGTGTTTATGCTATCAAAAACTATCCTGAGTATTTCACCAAAGTTGGTGAGTTAGATTGGGCTGAGCGTGCGAAAAAGGTCGTTGCACGTTTCTGTGATTTAACAGATTTCATCGTCAATAAACTAGGTGTAACAGATATAGGTGCCTATTTGCCGGGTAAAGCGGTTTATCACCCTTCTTGCAGCCTTACTCGTAAATTAGGCATTGTTGATGAACCAATCGCACTCTTAAAAGGTGTAAAAGGGTTGGAGCTTCTTCCTATTCATAACCAACAAACTTGCTGTGGCTTTGGTGGAACTTTCTCTGTGAAAATGGCAGAGATTTCTGGCGAAATGGTGAAAGAAAAAGCTGAGCATATTGAAGAGGTTGAACCGCAATATTTAATCGGTGCAGATGTAAGTTGTTTATTAAATATTGGTGGTCGTTTACAACGCGAAGGCAGCAAGATCAAAGTGATGCACATTGCGGAAGTATTAATGCAAGGGGAGAAATAAGATGTCATTGAAAACCAGTAATCTTCCTTTTAAAGCGCGTGTAGATCATGAAGTGCATAACACTATCATGCGTAAAGCGGTAGTGAAAGCCCAAGAAACTATTGGTGCTAACCGTCAAAAAATGGTGGACGAATTAGGTCATTGGGAAGAATGGCGTGATTTATCTAAACAGATTCGTAACCATGTTTTAGCTAATTTAGACGCGTATTTGTATCAATTGAGCGAAAAAGTGATTGAAAATGGCGGTAAAGTGTATTTTGCTGAAACTGCTGAAGAAGCGAGTGCTTATATTCGCAAAGTAGCATTAGAGAAAAATGCGAAGAAAATCGTAAAATCTAAATCCATGGTAACAGAAGAAATCGGTTTAAACGAAGTGCTTGAAAAAGAGGGCATGCAAGTGATCGAAACCGATTTGGGTGAATATCTATTACAAATTTCAGGTGATAAACCATCCCATATCGTTGTGCCTGCAATCCACAAAGATCGTCACCAAATCCGCAAAGATTTGTCTGAAAAACTCGGCTATGAAGGCGAGGAAACGCCTGAAGATATGACGCGTTTCGTACGTGAAAAAATTCGTCAAGATTTCTTAGAAGCAGATATTGGTATCAGTGGTTGTAACTTTGCAGTAGCGGAAACCGGCTCAGTTTGTTTAGTGACAAACGAAGGTAACTTACGTTTAGCGACGACCTTACCAAAAACACATATTGCCGTGATGGGAATGGAGCGTTTAGCGCCAACTTTCCAAGAGGTGGATGTGTTAATTACGATGCTTGCTCGTAGTGCGGTAGGGGCGAAATTAACTGGTTATAACACTTGGTTAACCGGTCCTCGTCTTGCTGGTGAAACCGACGGTCCTGAAGAATTCCATTTGGTTATTGTGGATAATGGCCGTTCAGATATTTTAGCGTCTGAATTCCAAGAAGTTTTACGTTGTATCCGTTGCGGTGCTTGTTTGAATACTTGTCCCGCATATCGTCAAATCGGTGGTCATGGATATGGTTCTATTTACCCGGGGCCAATTGGTGCAGTGATTTCTCCGTTACTAGGTGGCTATGATGAATTCAAAGAATTGCCGTATGCTTGTTCTTTATGTAATGCGTGTAATTCGGTCTGCCCGGTGCGTATTCCATTAGCGCAGTTAATCTTAAAACACCGCGAGAAAATGGTAGAGTTAGGTAAAACTCCCGCGATGGAACGTTTATCTATTTTTGGTTTCACTACAGCCAATGCCAACCCAATACTATGGAAAACTGGTGTGAATATCGGTGCAAAATTAGCGGGTAAGCTGATCAAAAATGGGAAAGCACCAATTACATTTGGTGCATTGGGTGAATGGACAAAAGCACGAGATTTACCACAAGCAGATGGTGAAAGTTTCCGTCAATGGTTTAATAATAGAGAGAGAGGGTAATAAGCATGGATTTACAAAATCGCGAAAATTTTCTTAATAAATTAGCGGCGAAAATGGGTAAAGCCCGTGCTATCATACCTGAACCGATGGATGTACCAGTCAATACATACCCAACTGAGCGTTTAACTCATTTAAGTGCGGTTGATTTAGCGAATGAATTTACCAATTCTGCTAAAACCATGATGGTGGATGTAAATGTGTGTAGAGAGTCTGATGCAGTACAAACCTTACTTGCTCTCTGTGAAAAATATGGCGGCGGTGATGTTGTGCTTAATTCCGATGAAAGATTGACCGCACTTGGTATTCCAGCGGCGCTTGAAGCGAAATATACTTGCCATACATGGTCACCAGAAACGGCACAAGATAATATTAGTTTTTCTGAAAAAGCTAATCTTGGTGTGGTTTATGCAGAATATGGTTTGGCGGAAACTGGCGGAATCGTCTTATTCTCTAGTGCAGATCGTGGACGTTCAGTGAGTTTATTACCTGAAAAATCGATTGTTGTTGTACGTAAAAGCCAAGTACTTCCACGTGTTGCACAAGTGGCGAAAGTATTACACGATAAAGCACAACAAGGCGAGCGTATGCCATCTTGTATCAATATTATCTCAGGTCCAAGTTCAACGGCAGATATTGAATTGATTAAAGTGATTGGCGTACATGGCCCAGTAGCAAAAATCTATTTAGTCATTGACGACTTATAAGAATCATCCATGATGAAAAGAGAGAACTACAATGTTCTCTCTTTTTTTATTTTTTTAAAATCCGCTATAATTCTGAAAAACTCACGAATTGAATATTATGACTTATTATCTTGGCATTATGTCGGGCACCAGTCTTGATGGTGTCGATATTGCTCTTACTGACATCCATTCGAATCAAACCAAATTAATTGCGGCCGATTTCACGCCGATGCCAGCAAATTTACGTGAAAAAGTGACCGCACTTATTCAATCTGGCGAAACCACTTTACAGGCTCTAGGGGAGCTTGATCATCAATTTGGTTTTCTTTATGCCGATTGCGTAAATGCCTTTTTACGTAAACATGAGTTAAAACCTGAGCAGGTCGAAGCCATTGGCTGCCATGGTCAAACAGTGTGGCATTCCCCAAAAAGTCAATTCCCGTTTACCATGCAAATCGGTGATATGAATTTATTATCCGCTAAAACAGGTATTACGGTTGTTGGTGATTTGCGCCGTAAAGATATGGCGTTTGGTGGACAAGGGGCGCCTTTAGTACCCGCTTTTCATCAAGCGGTATTTTTTGATCCTAACTGGGCAACGGTGGTGCTTAATATTGGCGGTATTAGCAATATATCGTTATTGATACCCGAACAGCCTGTCATTGGCTTTGATACGGGAACCGGTAATGCCTTGCTCGACCAATGGATCGAAAAACATCAAGGCAAAGCTTACGACAAAAATGGTGAATGGGCGGCTTCGGGTCAAGTAAATCCAGATTTGTTAGCGGCATTATTAGATGAAGATTTCTTTCAACTACCCCCACCGAAAAGCACGGGGCGTGAATTATTTAATTTGGCTTGGCTAGAGAATAAAATTCAAAAAATAGCAGGTAAAACGACCGCACTTTTACCACAAGATGTGCAAGCCACCTTGGCTGAATTTACCGTGCAAAGCATTGTTTTAGCCCTTAACAATATTCAGACAGCATTACCATGCCGATTACTTGTTTGTGGCGGTGGCGCTAAAAATCAGGCGATCATGAATGGCTTAAAACAAGCATTGCCAAGTTGGCGTATTCAGCTGACGACTGAATTAGATCTTGATATTGATTATGTGGAAGCAGCGGCATTTGCTTGGCTCGCTTATCGTCGTATGCATAATTTGCCCGCTAATTTACCGAGTGTAACGGGCGCTACAAGTGCGGTCAGTTTAGGGGCGATTTTTCCAAAGGAATAAACTATGGCAGAGAATTTATTACAAACCCTTTCAACTTTAATTACTGAGCAACGGAATCCCAATTCCATGAATGTGGATAGTTTATCTGCATTGGAAATTGTGCAATTAATGAATGATGAAGATAAGCAAGTGCCTTTGGCAATTGAAAAATGTTTACCTCAAATTGCCCAAGCGGTCGAGCGTATTGTTGCCGCATTTCAACAAGGTGGTCGATTAGTCTATATTGGCGCGGGAACCAGTGGTCGATTGGGGGTGCTCGATGCTTCTGAATGCCCACCAACATTTGGTGTGTCACCTGAAATGGTAAAAGGTATTATTGCAGGCGGCGAGCGCGCATTACGTCATCCAATTGAAGGGGCGGAAGACAGTAAAGCACAATCCGTGATTGACTTACAAACAATTCAATTTTCCTCAAAAGATGTGTTGGTGGGTATTGCTGCAAGTGGCCGAACCCCTTATGTGATTGGTGCATTGGAATATGCAAAAAGTTTAGGTTCAGTGACGGTTTCGATTGCAAGTAATCCGAATTCAGCGATGGCAAATATTGTGGATATTGCCATTGATACGGTAGTGGGGCCAGAAGTATTGACTGGTTCGAGCCGTCTAAAATCAGGTACGGCACAAAAATTAGTACTGAATATGCTTACTACAGCTTCTATGATCTTAATGGGTAAATGCTATCAAAACTTAATGGTGGATGTTCAGGCAAGTAATGAAAAGCTGAAAGCACGCGCCATTCGCATTGTTATGCAAGCTACGGATTGCGATAAGGCACTCGCAGAAGAGACATTAAAGCAGGCTGATCAAAATGCGAAATTAGCGATTATGATGATTCTGAGTGGATTAGATCGTGCTCAAGCAGAGGCTTTATTAGAAAAATATCAGGGCAAGTTACAATTTGCATTGAAATAAACAAAAATAAAACGCTAGGCATCAAACCTAGCGTTTTTATCATTTAGTTTGCTCAATTAGCAATCTTGTTTGCCGTAAGCATCTTGACGAAGGATTTGACGAACGCCTTCATCAAATTGTGCTAAAACTTGATCCGCGTCTTTTGGATCTTTACCGCGAGCATCAAGATAGAACTTGATTTTCGGTTCAGTACCAGATGGACGAACAATTAAGCGGCTACCGTTTTCTAATACGAATACGAGGATGTCGCTTTGGCGATCTGTTTTAGTGTGGTCGATGAATTGTGCCACTTTAACACCACCTACTTCAGCTGGAGGCGTGTTACGAAGTGCGGCCATTAATTTACCAATTTCAGATAAATCGCTTACACGAATAGAAATTTGACCACTTACATAAGCACCGAATTCTTGCGTGAAGTCATTGGCGTAATCCGCTAAGGTTTTACCTTGTGCTTTTAAGTGACGCACTAAATCTAAGAACACGATCGCCGCAGAAATACCATCTTTATCGCGTACTTTATCAGGGTCAACTAAGTAACCAAGCGCTTCTTCGAAACCGAATAATAAGCCTTGAACTTTACCGATGTATTTGAAACCGGTTAAGGTTTCTTCTGATTGGAAGCCGTATTTTTTCGCAATTTCAGCAAGCGCTGGAGAGGACACTAAAGAACACGCTAATACGCCTTTCTCACCTTTTGCATGGTATTGTTTTGCTAAATACCAACCTAAGAAACAACCTACTACGTTACCGTGTAAAGGTTTCCAGTTACCTTGTGCATCTGGAACAGCCACTGCCAAGCGGTCTGCATCTGGGTCATTCGCAATAATGAATTCAGCATTGTTTTCTTTTGCCACTTTAATAGCTAAATCTAATGCACCTTTTTCTTCCGGGTTAGGGAAGTTTACCGTTGGGAATGTGCCGTCCGGCCATACTTGTTCCGCCACAATATGAGGTTGTGGAAGACCTGCTTTGGTTAAGGTTTTGCTTAATACTTCATAGCCTACACCGTGCATTGCAGTATAAACGTAGTTAATGTCTGCTTCAGGTTCTTTAGCAAGAGATGCCGTTTTTTCGATATAAGCGTTAACCACTTCATCATCTAACACCACATAATCTTGGCTACGTGGTAAATCTTTTACATTGCCTGCGGCCACTTTGTCGATTAATGCGGCGATATCTTTATCTGCAGGAGAAACGATTTGGCCACCGCCATTCGCTTTACCCAAATACACTTTATAACCGTTATCTTCAGGTGGGTTGTGGCTTGCTGTCACCATAACACCAGCAGTGGTATCAAAATATTGGATTGCGTAAGCTAATACAGGAGTCGGTAATTTACGTGGAAGTAAGTAAGCTTTCACGCCTGCACCCGCCATGATTTCAGCGGTATCACGTGCGAAAACATCAGAATTTTTACGACCATCGTAACCAATCACGATAGATGGTTGTTTGTCGTAACCTTTTAAATAATCCGCTAAACCACCTGCTGCCTGTGCCACTAAAACACGGTTCATACCCATAGAACCTGCTTGTAATGGTCCTCGAAGCCCAGCTGTACCAAATTGTAAACGGCCGCTAAAGCGAGTTTGTAATTCAGATTGTGCTTTTTCATCACCATTTTTCGCCGCCGTTAAAAGTGCGGTTAATTCTGCATGAGTTTCAGCATCAGGATCTTGGTTTAACCAGTTTTGTGCAATATCAAAAAGCGTTGTCATGATGTTTTCTCCTTGTAAAAATATTTCTAGTTAGACTAGCTGAAAATGACTTTAATTAAAATGACTATTTTGCTTTTTTACTTAAAATCTAAGCTTTTTTTGATCGTAATCGTTTTCTCTGAATACAAAAACGGCGTAAAATTAGTTACGCCGTTGTTTTTATAGAAAATAATGAAAAATTAGAGAAGAAGAGCAGAACCCCATTTGATAATATCAAAGAAGAATTTGTTCTGATTGGTAGCAATGCCATCTCCACTTTTCTTCAATGTGCCGTCATCATTCTTCGTTTCATCTACCATACCATTTACATATTGACCTTTTACGACATCCAAATCTTCTTTTGCCTGAGTACGCAAGATTTGACACGCTTTAGGTTCTAATGGCTCGACATCACCGACTTCTGTACGGAATTTCTTAAATTGATAAGTCGCGTAATTCATCGATTTTTCATCTTTTTGAATCATTTTCACATAGTCTTCCCCGATGATTTTTTCTAACGGATAGAAAAAGACATATTGAGAATGAATGTAGCTATCTTCTTTTGCAAAATGTTGTTGCTGAATACGGGTTAAATTCGGGTAGATACATTGTTCAGCTTGTTTACTTGCCGTAGCCCATGTTTTTGCATTCACATCTGAAAGGAGGTAATCCGCTTGTGCAAATTCTGCGGGGATCGGCGATTGTGATGGGCCAAATAAACTACAAGCACTTAAGAGTACAGTTGCGCCGAAAAGAATAAATTTTCTCACTTAAATTTCCTTATAACATCTAGAATGGCAAAATTTTAGCAACAACAATCTGATTGTAAAGTGATTCTCTAATTGAGAAGTGATTTTCTTTCCCGAACTAAAAAACTTCCGCTATAATGACCGCACTTTTTACACTTATAAAGGAAAGAACAATGCAAAATCCAAAAGATGATGTTTTATATGCACCAGTTGAGTGGGTTGACCATAGCGAAGGTTATACTGATATCCGTTTCCACAAATCGACTGATGGGATTGCAAAAATCACCATTAACCGTCCAGAAGTGCGCAATGCATTCCGTCCGCAAACAGTCAAAGAAATGATCCATGCTTTTTCTAACGCGCGTTTTGATGAAAAAATTGGCGTGATTGTGTTAACCGGTGAAGGCGAAAAAGCATTCTGTTCTGGTGGTGACCAAAAAATTCGTGGTGACTACGGCGGTTACAAAGATGAAAGCGGTGTACATCACTTAAATGTATTGGATTTCCAACGTGATATTCGTACTTGTCCAAAACCAGTGGTGGCAATGG
Source organism: Haemophilus sp. (assembly GCA_019423025.1). GTDB lineage: Bacteria > Pseudomonadota > Gammaproteobacteria > Enterobacterales > Pasteurellaceae > Haemophilus_D. The sequence goes on from JAHZCD010000010.1 coordinate 49,856, forward strand.
TAGCTGGTTATGCAATTGGTGGGGGGCACGTACTTCATATGTTATGTGATTTAACCATTGCGGCAGACAATGCGATTTTTGGTCAAACAGGTCCTAAAGTGGGATCATTTGACGGAGGTTGGGGCGCAAGCTATATGGCGCGTTTAGTGGGGCAGAAAAAAGCACGCGAAATTTGGTTCTTATGCCGCCAATATAATGCGCAAGAAGCATTAGATATGGGCTTAGTGAATACTGTTGTGCCTTATGCTGATTTAGAAAAAGAAACCGTGCGTTGGTGCCGTGAAATGTTACGTAACAGCCCAATTGCATTACGTTGCTTAAAAGCCGCATTAAATGCAGACTGTGATGGTCAATCAGGTTTACAAGAGCTCGCAGGTAATGCAACCATGTTGTTCTATATGACTGAAGAAGGTCAAGAAGGTCGTAACGCATTTAACGAGAAACGCGCACCAGACTTTAGCAAATTCAGACGCAATCCTTAATTTTAATCATAAGAAGTGCGGTTAGAAATCTGTGTGTTTTTAACCGCCTTGTCGTGATATATCTCAATCCTTATTCATATTTTAGAATTATTTTATGTCCTGTGTGAAACAACATAATTATGTGATTAGCTTAACCGGAGAAACAAAACGTCGCAAACATATTGAACAAGAATTTGGTCGGCAAAATATCCTTTTTTCATTTTTTGATGCAGTGACACCAGATCGTATTGAGGATGTTGCAAAGAAATTTAATATTATTTTAGATCGCTCTTCAGAAGCTAAATTATGGGATGGGGAAATCGGTTGTGCGTTAAGTCATATCTCACTATGGAATTTAGCATTAGAAAAGCGCTTGGATTATATCAATATTTTTGAAGATGATATTTACTTAGGCGAGAATGCAAAAGAGCTGTTAGAAGTCGATTATTTGCCTGATGATATTGATGTATTGAAGCTTGAAGCTAATGGAAGAATGGTATTTCGCGCGCCTAGACCAGCAAAGTATGATAGAAAGATTTATCCCATAACATTTAAGCAATCAGGAACGGCGGGTTATACCGTGACAGCGAAAGGCGCTAAATATCTTCTCGAACAGGTGAAAAATAAACCCCTTGAGGTGGCCATTGATTCTCTTATCTTTGAGCATTTTTTGAATTTAAAGGATTACAAAGTGGTTCAGCTTTCACCAGGGATTTGTGTGCAAGATTTTGTTGTGAATCCGGATAAGCCTTTTGAAAGTAGTTTGCAAAAAGGTAGAGAGTCGGTTTGTGAAAATCAAATGAAATTTTCAGTCTTTGAAAGAATCATAAACGAATTTATGAGAGTAAAACGTAAATTATTTATGAAACAAGTGCCTTTTAAATAGAATGCGTGCGGTTAAAATCTGTGTATTTTTAACCGCACTTTTGTCATCAAGGAGAATAAGATGGAAACCAAATCATTTAATCTTTATCGTTATTCTATTCCCGTCGATAGCCAATTGATTTTACGTGGACGTTTTTTAAAACGCCGTGAAGGCTTGATTGTGCGTGTAGCTTGCAGCCGTGATGGCTGGGGGGAAATTGCACCTTTACCTGGGTTTAGTGAAGAAACCATCGAACAAGCGCAAGAGCAAGCCATTGAATGGCTGACGAATTGGTGTCATGCAAGCTGCGAAGCGCCAAGAGTGCCCCTTGACGGTTGCTATCCTTCTGTTGCTTTCGGTATTAGCACGGCGATGGATGAGATGAAGCGTTATTTAAATGAGGAAGGCAACTATCATACTGCACCGTTGTGCTATGGTGATCCTGATGAGTTATATGCGGAACTGAATCAAATGCCCGGTGACAAAATGGCTAAAATTAAAGTCGGTATGTATGAAGCGAATCGTGATGGTTTGATTACGGATATGTTTCTTGAAGCCATTTCTGATTTGCAATTACGTCTAGATGCGAATCGTCAATGGACCTTGGCAAAAGCTTTAAAATTTGCGGAGAAAGTAAAACCGCAACATAGATCTCGTATTCAATTTTTGGAAGAACCTTGTAAAACTCGTGAAGAAAGCCGCCAGTTTGCCGCTCAAACAGGTATTAATATTGCTTGGGATGAAAGTGTGCGAGAGCCAGATTTTCTTTTAGAAAAAGAACCGCACTTAAGCGCCATTGTGATTAAACCAACATTGATTGGCTCGCTGCAAGATTGTCAAAAGCTGATTGCACAAGCGCATAGCTTAGGCATAAAAGCGGTGATTAGCTCGAGTATTGAAAGTAGCCTTGGATTGACGCAACTCGCTCGTATTGCAGCGCAATATACCCCCAATGTGACACCTGGACTGGATACATTGAACTTAATGCAACATCAAATATTACGCGCATGGCCGGGCTCAGATTTACCACTAATTGATCTAAATTCAGAATTTATTACCAAAATCGTATAGAGATACGACCACCATTACATAAAAAATCGCTATAATTCGCACAAGTTAAAGGATGTGAAAATGTCAAAAAAATTCAATATATTGCTGTTAAATGGCCCGAACTTGAATATGTTGGGCGCAAGGGAACCAAAACATTATGGTTCACTTTCATTATCTGACATTGAAGAAAATGTGGGTAAACTTGCTGAGCAGCATGGTGTGAATTTGGAGTGTTTCCAAGCAAATAGCGAAGAAAAGTTAATTAATAAGATTCATCAAAGTTTTCAGAAAGTGGATTTTATTTTAATTAATCCTGCAGCTTATACGCATACCAGTGTTGCATTGCGCGATGCGTTGCTTGCGGTGTCAATTCCTTTTGTCGAAATTCATTTGTCTAATGTACATAAACGTGAGCCATTCCGTCATCATTCTTACTTTAGTGATGTGGCTGAAGGTGTGATTTGTGGCTTAGGTGCAAAAGGCTATGAGTTTGCTCTCCAATTTGCGTTAGATTTTTTCAATAAAAAAGCATAAAATTTCACAAAATTTACAGATTTTCGCAGAAATTTATCGCAAAGTTCATGATTTTGCGGTAATCTTGCCGACACAAAAACAGGTTTCAAAATGACCGCACTTTGGAAATCAATTCTGAAAGTGCGGTTAACAATTCATTATTATTTTTAGGAAGAACGTATGGACATTCGTAAAATCAAAAAACTGATTGAATTAGTAGAAGAATCGGGTATCACTGAATTAGAAGTGCAAGAAGAAGAAGGTACAGTACGTATTAGTCGTGCGGCACCAGCTGTTGCACCTGCTGCAATTCAATATGCAGCGGCGCCAGTCGCACCGGTTGCGGCTCCGGCAGCAGCACCAGCACCAGCACCTGCAGCGGCTGCACCTGCGGAAGCACCTGCAGCTGAAGTGTCTGGTCACCAAGTACGTTCACCAATGGTGGGTACATTCTATCGTAGCCCAAGTCCAGAGGCGAAAGCTTTCGTGGAAGTGGGACAAACAGTCAAAGTAGGCGATGCACTTTGTATCGTTGAAGCAATGAAAATGATGAACCGTATCGAAGCTGATAAAGCTGGTGTGGTTAAAGCAATCTTAGTAAATGATGGCGAAGCGGTTGAGTTTGATCAACCATTGATCGTTATCGAATAATCCCTATCAATCTGAAATGGCGAGCTTTCTCGCCATTTTTTCACCCAAGTGGAAATTGTTATGTTAGAAAAAGTTGTGATTGCTAACCGTGGTGAAATTGCACTGCGTATTTTGCGTGCCTGTAAAGAATTAGGCATTAAAACTGTGGCGGTTCACTCTACCGCTGACCGTGATTTAAAACACGTATTACTTGCAGATGAAACAGTTTGTATCGGACCTGCGCCATCTGTAAAAAGTTATTTAAATATTCCTGCTATTATTGCTGCAGCAGAAGTAACCGGTGCGGATGCAATTCACCCTGGTTATGGTTTCCTCTCTGAAAACGCGGATTTTGCAGAGCAAGTTGAGCGTTCTGGTTTTATCTTTATTGGCCCAACAGCGGACGTTATTCGTTTAATGGGGGATAAAGTTTCTGCGATTAAAGCAATGAAAAAAGCGGGCGTGCCTTGCGTACCAGGTTCAGATGGTCCAGTAGGCAGCGATATCGCGAAAAATAAAGAAATTGCAAAACGTATTGGCTATCCAATTATTATCAAGGCGTCTGGCGGTGGCGGCGGTCGTGGTATGCGCGTGGTACGTAGCGAAGATGCACTTGAAGAATCCATTGCGATGACCAAAGCTGAAGCAAAAGCAGCATTTAATAATGACATGGTTTACATGGAAAAATATTTAGAAAATCCACGCCATATTGAAATCCAAGTTTTAGCTGATACACACGGTAACGCAATCTATCTTGCAGAGCGTGATTGTTCTATGCAGCGCCGTCACCAAAAAGTTGTAGAAGAAGCACCAGCACCAGGCATTACCGAAGAAGTCCGTCGTGATATTGGTTCTCGTTGTGCGAAGGCTTGTGTTGAAATTGGCTATCGCGGTGCAGGTACATTTGAGTTCTTATATGAAAATGGTGAGTTCTATTTCATCGAAATGAATACTCGTATTCAAGTCGAACACCCAGTAACAGAAATGATTACTGGTGTGGATTTGGTGAAAGAACAATTGCGTATTGCGACTGGTTTACCACTTTCTTATAAACAAGAAGATATTAAAGTGAAAGGTCATGCAATTGAATGTCGTATCAATGCAGAAGATCCAAAAACATTCTTACCATCTCCAGGTAAAGTGGTACACTTGCACTCACCAGGTGGTTTAGGCGTTCGTTGGGATTCTCATGTGTATGGCGGTTATACCGTTCCTCCGCATTATGATTCTATGATCGCAAAATTAATCACCTACGGTGATACTCGTGATGTCGCAATCCGTCGTATGCAAAATGCATTATCAGAGACGATCATTGACGGTATCAAAACAAATATCCCACTTCATGAACTCATTCTTGAAGATGAAAACTTCCAAAAAGGTGGTGCAAATATCCACTATTTAGAGAAGAAATTAGGGATGTATGATTAATTTATAATTTTCTAGGCAAAGGCAGAATATTTCTGCCTTTTTTGTTTATCGTTTAATATAATTATTGACGGTAAAATATTCTAACAGGAGCTAATAATGGATTTATCACAACGTTATAAACAAGCAGCCAAGGAGGCTCGCTGGGCATTAGGTTTAGCTATTCTTTATGTCATAGGATGGTGTATTTGTGCTTATTTACCAAAAGGGGCACTCGGGCCGATAGGTTTTCCGTTGTGGTTTGAATTATCCTGCATTTATTTACCTATTTTGTTTGTCGTCATTGGGTATTGGATTGTCAAAATTGTCTTTTTAGATATTCCGCTAGATGTTGAGTCAAAGGAGAATAAATAATGAATTTAGGTATTATTCTCCCCTTAGCTATCTATTTAGTCTTTATCTTTGGTGCGGCATTATTTGCTTATGTAAAACGCAGTAAAGGTGATTTCCTTACGGAATATTATGTAGGAAATCGCTCCATGACGGGCTTTGTGCTTGCGATGACAACGGCTTCCACTTATGCTAGTGCCAGTTCTTTTGTTGGTGGACCTGGGGCAGCTTATAAATATGGGCTAGGTTGGGTATTACTCGCCATGATCCAAGTACCGGCTGTTTGGTTAGCCTTAGGTGCATTGGGCAAAAAGTTTGCATTACTTTCTCGCGAGACCAATGCGCTTACTATCAATGATTTATTTCTCTATCGTTATAAAAATAAATATCTCGTTTGGATTTCCAGTCTAGCATTGTTGCTTGCCTTCTTTGCTGCTATGGTTGTGCAATTTATTGGTGGGGCAAGATTGCTCGAAACCACGATAGGGATTCCTTATACTCACGCCTTGCTTATTTTTGCCTTAACGGTTGGTATTTATACGTTTATTGGTGGTTTCCGAGCCGTCGTGTTAACCGATACAATTCAAGGTACGGTAATGATTTTGGGCACAATCGTGCTATTAGTGGGCGTGATTTACCATCTCGGTGGCGTAGAAAGTGCGGTCAATAAATTAACTGAAATTGATCCGAGTTTAGTGAGTCCTTACGGCCCGAATGAGATGCTAGATTTTCAATTTATGGCATCATTTTGGATCCTAGTCTGTTTCGGTGTGGTTGGTTTACCACATACAGCTGTCCGTTGTATGGCTTTCAAAGACAGTAAAGCCTTACATCGAGGCATGCTCATTGGTACGATTGTCCTTTCAGTCATTATGTTTGGTATGCACTTGGCAGGCGCTTTAGGACGTGCCGTTGTGCCAGATTTAACGGTGTCAGATAAAGTCATTCCAACCTTAATGTTGGAAGTGCTTCCTCCTATTGTTGCAGGGATTTTCTTAGCTGCACCGATGTCGGCGATTATGTCCACAGTTGATGCGCAACTTATTCAATCCTCCTCAATTTTTGTGAAAGACTTATATCTTGCAAGCAAACCTGAAGCAGCGAAGAATGAAAAACGAATTAGCCGTATTTCATCAGTCATCACACTGATTTTATCGGCGTTGCTAATTCTCGCGGCACTGAATCCACCAGATATGATTATTTGGTTGAATCTATTTGCTTTCGGGGGATTAGAAGCCGCATTCCTTTGGGTGATTGTATTAGGCATTTATTGGGATAAAGCAAATGCAGCAGGGGCAATAAGTTCAATGGTGGTGGGATTAAGCAGTTATGTGCTTCTGGCTCAATTTGGTATCAAACTATTTGGTTTTAATGCGATTGTGCCTGCACTTGTATTTGGTTTGATAGCTTTCATCTTGGGTAACCAATTCAGTACAAAAAAACAGTAAAAACGGACCGCACTTTATGGTTTATCAAATCCTAGCATTGTTTATTTGGAGTAGTGCCTTTGTAGCCGCTAAATACACCTTTACAATGATGGACACCATTTTGATGATCCAAGTTCGTTTATTAATGGCGGCAATTATTGTGATGCCACTCTTTTTTCGTCGTTGGAAAGGCGTGTCTAAACCGATGCGAAAACAGCTTTGGTGGCTAGGTTTTTTTAATTATACCGCAACCTTTTTGCTACAATTTATTGGCTTAAAATATACGAGCGCGGCGAGCGCAACGACCATGATTGGATTAGAGCCATTATGTGTGATTTTTATTGGGCATTTTTTCTTTCAAGATCGTGCGAAATGGTATCACTGGTTGTGTGGCGCTTTTGCCTTTTTAGGCGTGGCCATTTTAATTCTAGGTGGGCAGGGCAATGAAGGCTCAAGTGAAATTAGCTTATTGGGCTGCTCATTAGTGGTTGCGGCAAGTATTGTATTTGCTTGTTGTTTACGTTGGACGAAAAAAGTGGTAGCAACGGTTTCTGCTCAAGCCTATACATCGATTTCTATCGTATTAGCGACCATCACCATGCTGCCATTTACTTTATTACTGACGGAAAGCTGGGATATCCATTTTAACTGGCTTGGTTTCTTCGGTTTGATTTATCTCGGCGTAGCATGCAGTTGGTTTGCCTTTTGGTTGTGGAATAAAGGCTTAAATTCAGTAGATGCAAAAATCTCGGGAATTTTGACCGCACTTGAGCCGATTTTTGGTGTCTTTTTGGCAGTATTATTACTCAACGAAGAGGTTTCACTTGTTTCAGCGCTTGGGATTATCATTATTGTGGTTTCAGCCCTAGGCGTAAGTTTATTACCCAGATGGTTACATAAAGAAATTAATTAAAAGGAAAAGAAGATGGCGTGGATTCAAATTCGCTTAAATAGTACAAATGAAAAAGCCGAGAATATTAGCGATTTTTTAGAAGAAATTGGCTCAGTTTCGGTCACATTTATGGATAGCCAAGATACACCGATTTTTGAACCACTTCCAGGCGAAACACGTTTGTGGGGAAATACGGATGTGATTGCATTATTTGATGCAGAAACCGATATGAATGAAATTGTGAGTTTGCTTAAACAAGCACATCATTTAGATGAAAACACCGCTTACAAAATTGAGCAAATCGAGGATAAAGATTGGGAACGTGAATGGATGGATAACTTCCACCCAATGCAATTTGGCAAACGTTTATGGATTTGCCCAAGCTGGTGTGAAGTGCCAGATCAAAATGCAGTTAATGTGATGCTTGATCCTGGTTTAGCTTTCGGAACAGGCACCCACCCGACAACCGCACTTTGTTTAGAGTGGTTAGATGGTTTGGATTTAACTGACAAAACCGTCATCGATTTTGGTTGTGGCTCTGGAATTCTTGCCATTGCAGCGCTTAAATTAGGGGCTAAAAATGCGATTGGTATTGATATCGATCCACAAGCGATTCTCGCCAGTCGTAATAATGCAGAACAAAATGGTGTGGCGGATCGTCTGCAACTTTTCTTATCCGATGATAAACCCGAAGATTTAAAAGCGGATGTCGTTGTGGCGAATATTCTTGCGGGACCATTAAAAGAACTTTACCCGATTATTTCTCAATTAGTGAAAGAGGGGGGCGATCTTGGATTATCGGGTATTTTAGAAACTCAAGCACAATCGGTATGCGATGCGTATGCGCAATCGTTTAATTTAGATCCCGTAGCGGTGAAAGAGGAATGGTGCCGTATTACAGGTAAATTAAAATCGGCTTAATTTCTTTTTGTCAATTAAAAAAAGTGCATTTTTTGAACAAATTTCCCTTTGCAAAAAAAAAGAAAAATGCGTAATATAGCACCCCTTGTCGGTGACTGCTGTTGCCTGACTTGATAGAGATTAAGACTTGTAATTGGGGATAACATAAAATGCGAATTGGTTCTTATGAATTAAAAAATCGTATTTTATTGGCGCCCATGGCAGGTATCACGGATCAACCTTTTCGACGTTTATGTGCCCATTACGGCGCGGGATTAACGTTTTCAGAGATGATGTCCACTAATCCACAAGTTTGGCATACAGAGAAATCGAAACTTCGTTTAGCACATAGTGAAGAGCTAGGATTAAATGCGGTGCAAATCGCAGGTTCTGATCCTTTAGAAATGGCCCAAGCTGCAGCAATTAATGTAGCCTATGGCGCTGAAATTATCGACATCAATATGGGCTGTCCCGCAAAGAAAGTGAATCGAAAGCTGGCGGGCTCTGCACTGCTTCAATTTCCCGATTTAGTGGAGAAAATTTTAAAAGAAGTCGTGAATGCTGTTGATGTGCCTGTGACGTTAAAAATTCGCACAGGTTGGGATAAAGCAAATCGAAACTGTGTGCAAATCGGCAAAATTGCAGAACAATCTGGTATTCAGGCTTTAACCATTCACGGGCGGACGAAAGAATGCTTATTTGAAGGTGAAGCTGAATACGACAATATTCGAGCAGTGAAACAATCAATTTCAATTCCAGTCATTGCGAATGGTGATATTGATTCTGCCTCGAAAGCGAAAAAGGTACTTGAGTATACAGGTGCTGATGCAATAATGATCGGTCGTGCCGCACTAGGCAATCCATGGCTTTTTCAAGCCGTTGAGGCTTTAGTGGAACATGATTCGATAATTCAAACACCAAGTTTGCGTGAAAAGTGCGGTCATATTTTGCGTCATATTCAAGAACTCCATCAGTTCTATGGCGAGCAAAAAGGCTATCGAATAGCCCGTAAACACGTGGCTTGGTATTTACAGGGAATTCAACCCGATTCCGTTTTTAGACAGACTTTTAACGCAATTAATGAACCGAAAGAGCAGTTAATTGTGCTGGAAGATTTTTTAAATTCAATTTTGGATAAAGAAAAATGTTAGAACAACAACGTAGTCCGTCTGAAGCGTTAACCGTTTCAGTTTTAAACTCTCAATCACAAGTAACAAACAAACCATTACGTGATTCTGTAAAACAAGCTTTACGCAATTACTTATCACAATTAGATGGTCAAGATGTGAATGATCTTTACGAATTAGTATTAGCGGAAGTTGAACACCCGATGTTAGATATGATTATGCAATACACCCGCGGAAACCAAACCCGTGCAGCTAATATGCTCGGTATCAACCGTGGTACATTGCGTAAGAAATTGAAAAAATACGGTATGGGCTAATTAAAATTAGCAAAAAGAAAGGCGAACATGATGTTCGCCTTTTTATTTATTGAATGGTGAAACTAATTGGTACGCTTACTGAAGACGCAAATCCCGCAGGTTTTGGACCGACAGGTCTCGCACTTCTTACAGCTTCAAGTGCTGCATTATCTAAGCTTTCATCACCAGAAGATTTAGTGACACGCTCTCCAGACAGAGAACCATCTCCTCCAACACTAAAACTGACGTTAACAATACCTTGTTTACGCATCATTTTTGCGCGTGCTGGATAGCGTTTATGCCGTTCAATTTCACGTCGAATAGCCGCACGATAGGCATTATGTTCATCTGTATTGGCACCAGAGCCACCTTGAATTCCATTTGTGCCAGGTTGACCAGTAGTTGTCGCTTTAGAATTTGCCGTAGCTGTCGAATTAATATTCTTATCGCCAATCGGTAAATTTTTCGGCATTTCCATTGCTTTCTCTGCTTTTACCTCATTTTTAGGTTTTTCCTTTGGCTTCTCTTTCGGTTTCGGTTTCGGTTTTTCTATTGGTTTTTCTGGCTTTTTCTCAGGTTCTTTTTTCTTCTCAGGCTCTGGTTTCTTCGTTGGATCTGCGACGACTTCTTGCTTTTCAGGTTCTGGTTCTGCCTGTTGAGGTTCAGGTTCTGGCTCCGGAGCTGGTTCTTCTACTCGCATTCCTTGAATCATTTCCATCGAAATCGTTGTAGATATTTCACCTGTAGCATTACTTGCGGCTTCACTTGGCTTATGCCAGTTCCAAAGCAATGCGCCTACAATGGCACCATGAATTAATAGAGAAATAAGCAAGCCTAATAGTGATCGTTTAGCTTGTTGGCTGTTCATTGTTTATGCCCTACTCCGACGCCTCCCACTGCTGGCGAATTTTTGCTCGAAGCGCCTTTATCTTTCATCGAAACAATTGCGACATTTTTAATTTCGTTTTTCGATAACATGTCAGTAATCGTCACAAAATCTTGGAAAGAGGCTTCTGCATCAATTTTTAATGTCACTTTCTGATCTTTATTCCAACCTGCGATCTCTTTTTCAAGCGCTTCTTGCGAGATAGGTTTGTCATTAAAATAAAGTTGTTTATCTGCCGTCACGGTCAATAATTTGGCTAATTCATCTGATTTGAATGCGACCGTTGAACTGGCTTTGGGCACATTGACTTGAATTTTTCCTTGAGAAATAAAGGATGCGGTGATCAACACTATCGCTAATAACACCAACATAATGTCGATGAAAGGAATAATGTTGATTTCATCAAATTTTTTCACAATTATTCCTTATCTTTTTGAGCGTTTAATACTTTCCATTTCAATAAGTTAACTTCTACTTTACGACCTAAGCCGTTATAGAACATCATAGATGGAATTGCGACTAAAATACCTAGTGCGGTTGCTTTTAATGCAAGAGAGAGGTGCATCATGATTGCGCCAGCATCGACATCACCGCCAGCTTGACCAATTTGATAGAAGGTTAACAAAATACCAATTACTGTTCCTAACAAGCCCACATAAGGTGCGTTTGCACCAACTGTTGAAATGATCGTCATATTGCGATTTAAATCAATTTCAAGCGAATGGATATTGGAATATTTAGCGACATTGATACGGCTTAAAAAGATAAAGCGCTCAATTACAGTAGCAAGCATAATTACGCTCATAAGAAGTAAAAGCCCGATAATAATGTAATCACTATATTGTTCTAAAAACTCGAAAAGTTTCGGCATCTGATAGTCCTTTTATGTGTAATAAAGAATACAAAATGAATTGATAATGAATTTCAATTAGATTGTTGATTCTATCAAATGGAAAATAGAGCGTAAATATAAATTAGAAAAATGGCTATTTTTTTGACCGCACTTTGAGGTAAATCATAGAAAGTGCGGTTGTTTTGAGAGGGGATTTAAAGGGATTGCAGGTAATCTAAAACAACCTGATGATGTTCGCCTGTTTTGAATTTATCAAAAACGTGTTGAATTTTGCCTTGTTCATCAATGAGGAAGCTAATACGGTGAATGCCGTCATAGGTGCGTCCCATGAATTTTTTTTCTCCCCATACACCAAATTGCTCGGCAACCTGGTGATCTTCATCAGAAAGCAAGGTGAAATTGAGCGACTTTTTCTCAACAAATTGAGCCAGTTTTTTTGGCGCATCTGTGCTGATGCCTAAAATAACCACACCTAATTTTTCTAACTCACTTTTAGCATCACGTAAACCGCAGGCTTGAGTTGTACAGCCTGGTGTTAAGGCTTTGGGATAAAAATACACAAGTACTTTTTTACCTTTAAAGTCGCTAAGTGAAATCGGTTGATTATCTTGATTTAAAAGGGTGAATTGCGGTGCTAAGTCACCCACTTGTAATGTTTTCATAAAAAATCCTTAAAAAAGTAAAAAATGATTTGTAAATTCAAGCTATTTTAGCGATTATAACCAGATATTTTCAAATGTTATTGTTAAAACGCAAAATAGATGTAAATGGAGTACCTTATGACTACGCAAACCCCCTTATTTTCAGGCAGTATTGTTGCTTTAGTAACCCCGATGGATAACCACGGAAACATTGATTTTGAAACATTAGAAAAGCTTATCGAGTTTCATATCAATGCAGGTACAGATTCGATTGTATCTGTGGGTACAACAGGAGAGTCCGCCACATTAAGTATTGAAGAAAATGTGAAAGTGATTGAAAAGACGGTTGAGTTAGCAAAAGGACGTATTCCAATCATTGCTGGAACCGGTGCTAATGCAACGAGTGAAGCCATTGTGATGACAAAATTATTACGTGATAGCGGGGTTGCAGGTTGTTTATCTGTTGTGCCTTACTACAATAAACCAACTCAAGAAGGCATGTTCCAACATTTTAAAGCGATTGCAGAATGCACGGATCTACCACAACTTCTTTATAACGTACCAGGTCGTACCGGTAGTGATATGAAACCCGAAACCGTCGCACATTTGTCTCAAATTGAGAATATTGTAGGGATTAAAGAAGCAACAGGCGATTTAACTCGTATTACTGCGATTAAAGAATTAGCCGGTAAAGATTTCATTGTATTAAGTGGAGATGATGCCACAGGGTTAGAAGCGATGAAATTAGGCGCAGAGGGTGTTATTTCTGTGACAAATAACCTTGCTGCAAAAGATATGGCCGCGATGTGTCGCTATGCTTTAGCGGGCGATTTTGCGAAAGCGGAAGAAATTAATGCACGTTTAATGCCTTTACATCAAGATTTATTTATTGAATCAAACCCAATTCCAGTTAAATGGGCAGCATATCGTTTAGGTTTAATTAAGACTCCACATTTACGTTTACCACTTACTGTGTTAAGCGAAAGCGCGCAAGTAAAAGTGGAAGAAGCATTAAAAATTGCTGGCTTAATTTAATGAATTAAAGGGTTGTTTTTACAGCCCTTTAAACTTTTGACTTTTTTATTTGTCAAAGAGCGGTCATTATTTTAATTATTTTTATTGAAGGATTTAAGGAATGAAAAAAATCGTACTGAGTTTAGTCGCAGCAGCATTGTTATCGGCGTGTTCAAACAGCGTAGAAAAAATGCAGACGGCTAATGACACTTACCAAAATTCTGATCGTGAAATACCGAGCTTTTCTCCTTTAGCAAGTGGTGGTGTAACATTGCCGCAAGCCGATCCGACTTATGAACTTCCTCAGCTTAATGCGAAAAAAGAACGCGTGGATATTCGTCCGCCTTCAACCCCATTAGCGATTATCAAAAATTCTTTGACACAATTTGATGGTGAACGGGCATTGATTGTCTATACGGATGCACAAGCAGAGCTTTATAATCTCAAACAAATTGAGCGTTTATTGAAAGAAGAAGGCACGAATTCAACTTTAAATGGTGCGGTATTAATTAGCGATTGGGCGCCAACAGGTCGTGCAGATGATAAAGCCAATACAGAGATCCGTTATAAAATTGAACAAGTTACGGCGCAAGATGCAAGTGCGTTAGCGGTTTCTGTAGAGCAAATGCGTCGTGATGGTGTGATTTACACACCAAATCAAGCAGATAAACAACGCTATGCATCGGATCGTTTAAATCGGTTTGTTGCTGCGCTTACAAACGCTTATAACAAGCAACAACAAGATTTAAATAATGCTTCTGCAGGACCTTTCCAATCAGGTTTAATTACTGATACGAACGGTAGAATGGCATTAGGTATGGATGCAAGCTTTGGTCAAGCATGGCAACGTTTAGGTTCGACTTTACCGAAATTAGGCTTTAAAGCTACATCGGAATCTGCTGGTCGTGGCTATCGCGAGTTAAAATATAAACCATTGGATAAACAAGAGTGGTTACGTTTAGGGGTGAATCCGCCTAATTTAGAAAAAGGTGTTTATCAAATGCAAATTTCTGCAGTGGGTAAACAAAGTGCGGTCGTGATCACTGATGAAGACGGTAAGGTATTACCAAATGAAGCAGCTCAATCCTTGTATTCAGCATTAAGTGTATTACTTGCACAATAATATGAGTTGAGAAATAAAAAGTGCGGTTCAATTTGACCGCACTTTTTTTATTGGTAGAGAAGTTATTCAGCTTTTACGCCTAAGTTACCCATTTTTACACCAAGATTACCGAGAGAAACCGGATCCAGATAATCCCCTAAGAATTTGAATAACTCACTTAATTCTGTAAATGAGCGTTTGATTTTTACTTGATCTTCTACTTTACGCACAAATTCATAACGCACATTTTCGCCTTCAAAATAAGCCGTGAGCGTGAGATAAATGGTTTCAAAAAAGTGGCTTTGAGCCCCTTCTTCACCCGGATCACTGATACGGACATTCCAAGTATTGTTAAATAAAACTTCTGTTTTGATTGACATATAGACTTCCTCTGTTCTGTTTGTTATTTTTTATGCTGAAATTGAAACGAAAAACCCGATGATAAAATTTCTGAAATCAAAAACTTTATCATCGGGCTTTTCAAACCAATTGCTCGCATATTTTGCTTTGCGTTGGTAACTGCCTTTACCTTTACGTTTTTTCTCAACGCGTTGGCGGAATAATTTGTCGTGTAATAGTGCCATCACGGCATTATCTTTCACGACACCTTTGGTGTGTTGATAAATGGGCTGATTTTCAACCGCACTTTTTGTTTTTTTCGTCATATTTACCTCTAAAAAATTGCCGTGAAGTCGTTCACGGCAAGTCATTATAGCGAAAATGAATAGAATTACAAAATGGTGAGTACGCTTTCAGGCGGTCGTCCAATTTTAGCTTTTTCACCTTTTACCACAATCGGGCGTTCTAATAGGGCTGAATTTTCACTGATGGCTTTTAATAAGTCATCATTCGTTAATGCAGGATTATCTAACCCTAATGATTGATAAAGCTCATCTTTGGTACGCATCATTTTTCTGACATCATCTAATCCTAATTTATTAGCTAGTTGCTGCAATGCTTCAACAGAGTAGTGTTGTTGTAAATAAAGTTCAATCGTCGGTTGAATGCCTTTTTCTTCTAATAAAGCTAAGGTTTCACGGCTTTTTGAACAGCGCGGATTATGATAAATCGTCACAGACATAACGTTTCCTTCTATTTTATGTTGAATGAGTGGATATAGGATTGATTCAAATTTTAACTTATAATGACAAAAAATACTTGTTTAGGAAGACTTTATGTTAGAAATGCTAAAAAATTGGTATAGCCGTCGCTTAAGCGATCCACAGGCGATGGGGCTACTTGCCATTTTGTTGTTTGGCTTTATTGCGATTTATTTTTTTAGTGATTTAATCGCCCCGTTGCTGATTGCCATTGTATTAGCATATTTATTGGAAATGCCAATTAATTTCCTGACGAAAAAATTAAAATTTCCTCGAATGCTCGCCACGTTAATTATTTTTGGTGGCTTTCTAACCTTGGCGTTATTAGTTTTCTTCGGGTTAGTGCCAACATTATGGAATCAAACGATTTCCTTATTAAGCGATTTGCCAGCTATGTTCAATAAGTTACATGAATGGTTATTAGCCCTTCCTGAGCATTATCCTGAACTCATCGATTACACCATGATTGACACCTTTTTTAGT
The DNA here is from genome assembly GCA_019423025.1 of Haemophilus sp. Classification (GTDB taxonomy): domain Bacteria; phylum Pseudomonadota; class Gammaproteobacteria; order Enterobacterales; family Pasteurellaceae; genus Haemophilus_D. The sequence continues at coordinate 65,851 of JAHZCD010000010.1, forward strand.
GCGGCTCGAGCGAAGATTTTGGGCTTCGGTGAATCTGCGGTGAAATTGTCGATTACCTCATTAATGAATCTTGTATCACTGGGTATTTATGCGTTTTTAGTGCCATTAATGATGTTCTTTATGCTGAAAGATAAAACTGAGCTTCTTGCTGGCGTGAGCCGATTTTTACCTAAAAATCGTCTTTTAGCCTCTAAAGTATGGAATGAAATGCAACAACAAATTGCGAATTATATTCATGGTAAGCTGTTGGAAATTTTGATTGTCGGCGTGGTGACTTACATCATCTTTTTAAGCTTTGGTTTAAATTATCCGCTGTTGCTTTCTGTTGCCGTTGGGTTATCTGTATTAGTGCCTTATATCGGCGCGGTATTGGTGACGATTCCTGTTGCGTTAGTGGCGATGTTCCAGTTTGGCATTTCCCCAACGTTTTGGTATTTAATTGTGGCCTTTGCGGTGAGTCAACTTCTAGATGGAAACTTGTTGGTACCGTATTTATTCTCTGAAGTCGTTAATTTACACCCTTTAGTAATCATTATTTCAGTGCTGATTTTTGGTGGATTATGGGGATTCTGGGGAGTATTCTTCGCGATTCCATTGGCAACGCTCGTCAAAGCTGTGATAAATGCATTGCCGGATTAGACAGGATTAAAACGATAAAAAGAAAGCTGACGAAAGTCAGCTTTTTTGTTCTTTTAATTTCTGGATATCCAGAATTTCGACACAGTCTGTTGTCCCCTCTTTAATACGCCATTTAATATTAAATTCGTACAGACTAATACCGTAAATACGATCGGTTTCTTTACCTTGTTGATAAGCCGGGCGGGGATCTTGTGCGATCACTTCCGTAATAAAACGAGCTAAGTGCGGTCGATTTTTGTGATATTTTTCAACTGCGCTTTGGGCGATTTCTGTAAATTCTACGTTTAATTTTGCAGGTGGTTTTTCTTGTGCAAAACTTGATTTTGCCTCAGGTTCGCTATCAGCATAGGCAATATAAGGTTTAATATCAAAAATAGGTGTGCCATCGACAAGATCCACGGAGCCCAAATGCAGAAAAACACGTCCATGAATACATTCCACTTGGCGTAATTCAACTTTGGATAAGCCTAGCGGATTAGGACGATGCGTAGCGCGTGAAGCAAATACACCGACACGTTGATTGCCGCCTAAACGAGGGGGACGAACAGTGGATTGCCATTTTCCATGTGGCACTTTGTCGAATTGGAAAATAAGCCAAAGATGGCTAAATTGCTCTAAGCCTCGCACCGCCTCTGGTGAATTATACGGAGGGAGCAGTTCCACAATACCAATGCCATCTTGTACTAAATCAGGCTGGCGTGGCACCGAGAATTTTTCTTTGTAAGGCGTATGAATCACCGCAATTGGGTGAAGAGTCAGTGTTAAATCATTCATAAAAAGGCAATTTCCGTGTAGAATACGCCCTTTATTGTAATCAAAAGTGCGGTCAAAAAAAATGACAAATCATAAATTGAAAATGTGGTGGGAAACCGCTCGCCCAAAAACCTTGCCTTTGGCATTAGCTTCTATTTTTACTGGCTCAGCATTGGCATATTGGGCGGATAAAGAAAGTTTTAATCTCACCGTGATGTTACTTTGCTTGCTTACCACCATTTTATTGCAAGTACTTTCTAACTTTGCTAACGATTACGGCGATCATCAAAAAGGGTCAGATACCGAAGAACGTATTGGGCCTTTACGTGGTATTCAGCAAGGTGCAATTTCTGCGAATGAGCTTAAATGGGGATTAATTTTAATGGCGGTAGGGGCATTTTTCTCAGGTGCATTCTTAATTGGTATCGCATATCAAAGTCTGACTGATTTATTGGTCTTTGCTGGTTTGGGTATTCTTGCCATTATTGCTGCCATTACTTATACCGTAGGCGCTAAACCTTATGGTTATTTAGGTTTAGGCGATTTGTCTGTTTTGCTCTTTTTTGGACTATTAGGTGTGGGTGGAACTTATTATCTCCAAACTCACAGCATTGATAGCTTAATTATTTTACCTGCGTTAGGCTCAGGTTTATTAGCAACAGCCGTTTTAAATATCAATAATTTACGTGATATTGAGCAAGATGCGAAAGTAGGGAAAAATACTCTGGTTGTGCGTATTGGCCCGAAGAAAGGACGTATTTATCATTGTATTTTATTAAGCGTTGCCGCTTTATGTTATGTGCTATTTGCTGCATCAACAGCATTTAGCCCTTGGCATTTCTTATTTTTATTGGCATTTCCATTGTTATTAAAACACGCATTATTTGTTTATCGCAGCAAAGAGCCCGCAGTGTTGCGTCCGATGTTGGCTCAGATGTCTATGATTTCTTTATTTATCAATATCTTGTTTAGTTTAGGCTTGCTTATCAGCTAAATCGGCTTATACTAGAGAAAAAATTTTAACGACAAGGGGTACATTATGTATATCGATACTTCAGAACTTTGTGATATTTATGCTGATCAAGTGGATGTAGTTGAGCCAATTTTTTCTAGCTTTGGTGGCGTCAGCAATTTCTACGGCAAAGTGACGACAGTAAAATGTTTTGAAAATAATGGATTAATTGCCGAGATCCTTGAAGAAAATGGTGAAGGCAGAGTGCTTGTCGTAGATGGTGGTGGTGCAGTTCGCCGTGCTTTAATTGATGCTGAGCTTGCACAACTTGCCGCAGATAATGACTGGGCGGGCATCATTGTTTATGGTGCAGTGCGTCAAATTCAACAACTTGAAAATATTGATATTGGTATTCATGCGCTTGCCCCAATTCCAGTTGGTGCAGATGAAAATAATCATGGTGAAAGTGATCTTCCTGTGAATTTTGGTGGTGTAACATTCTTCCCTGAAGATTATATTTATGCCGATTTAACAGGTATCATTCTTTCACAGGAAGCATTAGATTTAGAAGACGTCGAAGAAGAATAATTTTGAAATTATTGACCTTTTTAAAGTGCGGTTAGAAATAACCGCACTTTTTTTGTTAAAATTTTTTTGAACAAGATCACATTTTAGACATTTGTTAGTTGAAAGTTTGTAACATTCATTTAACATCGAAAATAGTTCATTTGTAATCAGTTTGGAGGGACTCATGAACGAAACAAACACAACTAAAAATTATAAAAGTGGGATTATCTTTCTGCTGGCGATAGCCTGTTTTTTTATCTTATTAAAATCTTTACCTTTCGCACCTAAGGAAAATGCTGGTTTAGCATTATTAGCCTTTGTGGCGATTCTTTGGTTAACTGAGGCATTGCATGTCACAGTAACCGCTCTGTTGGTGCCATTACTTGCGATTGCACTTGATTTGGTGACAACTAAGCAAGCTTTAGTCGCGTTTGCCGATCCTACCATTTTCTTATTCTTTGGTGGCTTTGCTTTAGCGACAGCATTGCATATGCAAAAGCTTGATAAAATGATTGCTAATAAAATCATGGCGATGGCCCGTGGTAATTTATTTGTAGCTATTATGTATCTTTTCTCCATTACCGCTTTCCTTTCTATGTGGATGAGTAATACAGCAACAGCAGCCATGATGTTGCCTCTAGCGATGGGGATCTTAAGCAAACTTGATAAAGAAAAAGAACATAATACTTATGTCTTCGTATTATTAGGGATTGCATATAGTGCGAGTATTGGTGGTATGGGTACATTAGTGGGTAGCCCACCAAATGCTATCGTTGCAAGTAACTTACATTTAACCTTCTCTGATTGGTTATGGTATGGCTTACCAATTATGCTCATTTTGATGCCGTTGATGATTGGTACACTTTTCATTGTCTTTAAACCAAAACTTAATTTACATTTTGAACAAAACTTTGAACGTATTGAAATGAATGGCCAACGCGTTTTAACGCTTGTGATTTTTGCTTTGATTGCACTTTGCTGGGTATTCAGTAGCTATATCAATCCAATCATTTCAGGTGTATTTGGTCTTGCTAAAAATATCGGTAGTTTTGATAGCGTCGTCGCATTACTTGCGGCTGTCATTATTTGTTCAACCGGTGTAGCAAATTGGAAACAAATCCAAGAAAGCACTGACTGGGGCGTATTGATGCTTTTCGGGGGCGGTTTAACCTTGAGTGCGGTGTTAAAAGATTCGGGCGCAAGTAAAGTGTTAGCTGACGGTATTGTATTCTTAGTTCAAGGACAACATTACTACCTCATCGGTTTATTGGTCGCAACCTTCATTATTTTCTTAACTGAATTTACTTCCAATACGGCAAGTGCGGCGTTATTAGTACCAATCTTTATTTCTATCGCACAATCTCTCGGTATGCCGGAAATTGGTCTTGCGTTAATTATCGGTTTAGGTGCATCTTGTGCCTTCATGTTACCAGTGGCGACACCGCCAAATGCAATCGTATTTGGTACAGGTGAGGTTCGCCAAAGCGATATGGTTAAAGCTGGATTTATCTTAAATATTGTGTGTATACTCGTTATCGCGACAATAGGATATTATTTCTGGTTGAATTAATCATATAAAGAAAAGGGCGTGTTGGATATTCAACACGCCCTTTTATTATTTCAGTAAAGATTATTCATCTTTATTTGATTTATCCTCTTCTTCTACTTCAATCTCAACTTCATCTGCTTTATCTGCTGCGCCGTTGATTGTTAAGCAAATCTCGCTAGAAATTAAATGCTCTAAGATTGTTGCTAGTTCGTGTAATTTTTCTTTGTCATCATCGAAATAACCTTCTTCTTTTAAGTTAGCAATGAAGGCTGAGAATACCGCTTTATCAAAGAACTCTGGTGCGTTAATACCGTGTAATACAGAAAGACGCTGTGCCACTAATTGGCTTTCTTTTTCTAATAAGCCACGAGCAATTCCAGGATCTCTACGTAAAATACTCACAGTGATGTAGTAACGTTGTAAGATTTCACGCATACCGGCAGACCAAAGTTGTAAAATACGAACTTTAGCGCGGTGGATAGATAATAAATTATCATTGGCTTGGATAACATCCTGACGCGCAAATTCATCAATAATGGCTTTAATTTGTGTATTTAATTCTTCTTCATTGAAATGAAGGAAGAGTTCGCCTTTTAAGAATGGATAAATTTTACGTACTGCATCCAATAATAAATCTTTTTGGATTGCTTCATAATGTAAAACGATACTCGCAACAAGTGAAGGTAACACAAATAAGTGTTGAATATTATTGCGGTAATACGTCATAAGAACAGCAGAATTACGTTCTAAGCGAATAATTTCTCCAAAGTTATCTTTTTCAACTAACACACCCACACGATCTAAGCTTAATACGTGGTCAAGCATCGCTTTTGGTGTATCAGTTGGCAGTACCACATCTGTAGAATACGGTACATTTTTTAACATTTCTTGATAACTAGATAGTTGTTCTAATAGTTGCTCATGAGAAAGTGCACGTTGACGAGAAGAGAGCAGAGCGGTCCCTACTAAATTCATCGCATTGACTGCAGCAGCTTTATTAATATTCACCATCACTTGATTAGAAACCGATCCAACTGCATGGTTAAACCAGTGTGGTTTATCTTCATGATGTTGCTCTTTCCATTCTGGATAATGGTGATTGAGGTAATTGGAAAGTGTGATTGGCTCACCGAAATTCACAAAGCCTTGACCTAAATTACGTAATTTTTTAATCACACGTAAAACTAAGCCAGCATTTTCTTTTTCTTTCGCTGCGCCACGTAATTCTTTCGCGTAAGTATCTACTTCTAATACGTGCTCATAACCGATATACACAGGCACCACAGAAATTGGACGAGTTTGGTTATGTTGAAGCGCTTGTAGTGTCATCGACATCATACCGGTTTTCGGTGCAAGCAAGCGACCTGTACGAGAACGACCACCTTCAATGAAGTATTCGACGGAATAACCTCGGTGGAATAATTCCCCTAAATACTCACGGAAGATTGCAGAGTAAAGGCGGTTACCTTTAAACGTACGGCGAATAAAGAATGCCCCCCAGCTACGGAATAAAGGACCTGCTGGCCAGAAGTTTAAGTTAATCCCTGCTGCAATGTGTGGCGGTACAAGACCTTGGTGATAGAGCACATAAGAAAGCAATAAATAGTCAATGTGACTACGGTGACAAGGCACATAAACAATCTCATGTCCTTCTAATGCTAATTTACGTACTCGGTCGGCATTTTGTACATCAATACCAGAATACAGTTTGTTCCATAACCAACGTAAGAAACGATCCGCCGCACGAAGGCTTGAATGGCTTACATTAGCCGCTATTTCATGAAGAATTTTTTCGGCTTCAGCATAGGCTTTCTCACGGCTGATATTTTTTGATTTTGCCTCATCTTCAATCGCATTTTGAATTGCTTGAGAATTTAAGAGCTTATTAAACATCGCTTCGCGGTTTGGCAAACGAGGTCCAGTCGCGGAAATGCGTTGTTTCGCAAAGTGCATTTTAGCCACGCGAGCCAGTTTTTGTGCAATTTTTTCATCTGAACCGTGCTCATTTACCATGTAACGCAAAGAAAGTGCTTGAGAAAAACGCACAAAAGTATCACGTCCAAACCAAATGGCCGCAAAGGTTTTTTGAAGACCATTTAATAAGCGAAGATTAGGTAAGCTTGCTTTATCTTCTTTACCTGGTGAACGCCCCCAAAGCACAGAAACAGGGATCAGTTGTACATCTAAATCAGCAACATCACGGTGCAACTCTAAATATTTATTGAAGACTTTGACAGTTTCATCTTTTGCGCCTTTTGATTTAAAAAAGCGGCGACCTTCGTCTAAATAGACATAACGTGGTAATGCTACGCCATCAATCACATTCTTTTCAGCTGGATCAGGTAAACCGACGCTCAAACAGTTACGACGGAAAATCACGAAGTCAGTTTGAGAGGTATAAGGTAAAACGTAAAGAATGGGTTGATTGATATTGAGTTGAAGCTCTTCGATGGGTTGAGCGGGAATAGGATTATTTTTTACTAGAACCGAAAGCGGTAATTCTAATAATTTACGATAAGTACTTACGATGCCAGACATAATTAATATTCTCTTTTTGTTAGACATTTCTAGGTATTGTCTGGCATTTTAACACATTCGACCAGTCAAATTCTAAAAATTTACATTTGAGATTTATGATGAACACGCAAAATATGAAAAAAATTGACCGCACTTTTATGACTAGAAAATAGTTGTTGCAATTGCCATCTTTCTGTATATACTAACAGTTATTCTGTATAAAGTAACAGGAGTGTATATGAGACCATTAACTGCCAGACAACAAGAAGTGCTGGAACTCTTAAAACGCCATTTAGAAACCACGGGTATGCCGCCTACTCGTGCAGAAATTTCTCGCGAATTAGGTTTTAAATCCCCTAATGCGGCAGAAGAACACTTAAAAGCACTTGCCCGCAAAGGTGCAATTGAAATTGTTGCTGGAGCTTCTCGCGGTATTCGCATTATTGATGACAGTGCAAATGATGAGGAAGAAGAGGGCTTACCACTCATTGGTCGCGTGGCCGCAGGGGAACCGATTTTAGCGGAGCAACATATTGAAGGTACTTATCGTGTTGATGCCAATATGTTTAAGCCACAAGCTGATTTCTTATTAAAAGTATATGGTCAATCCATGAAAGATATCGGCATTTTAGATGGCGATCTTCTTGCCGTGCATAGCACAAAAGATGTGCGAAATGGGCAGATTGTTGTCGCAAGAATTGAAGATGAAGTAACAGTAAAACGCCTAGAACGTAAAGGTTCAGTTATTTATCTGCATGCAGAAAATGAAGAGTTTCAGCCGATAGTGGTGAATCTTGAAGAACAACCTCATTTTGAAATTGAAGGGATTGCAGTAGGGATCATTCGTAATAACGCTTGGATGTAATGATGAAAGTGCGGAGAGAAAATAAAGTGTTTTTTGACTGCACTTTGTCTATTCTGGCTATTTGCCATTCGGCTTATTGCTCTCTATAATGCCAAAAAATTTTCAAATCAAGGAAGGAAGCATGCAGTTTTCCAAAATGCATGGCCTTGGCAATGACTTTGTCGTTGTTGATGCTGTGACACAAAATGCCTATTTTACCCCTGAAACCATTAAACGCTTAGCCGATCGTCATCGTGGCATTGGTTTTGATCAGCTTTTAATTGTTGAGCCTCCTTATGATCCAGATTTAGATTTCCATTACCGTATATTTAATGCAGATGGCAGTGAAGTATCGCAATGTGGAAACGGGGCAAGATGTTTTGCGCGTTTTGTGACTTTAAAAGGGCTGACCAATAAAAAGGATATTGCAGTAAGCACACAAAAAGGAAAAATGGTTTTAACGGTAAAAGAAGATGGGCAAATTCGCGTCAATATGGGTGAACCAATTTGGGAACCGAATAAAATTCCTTTTACAGCCAACAAATTTGAAAAAAACTATATTTTACGTACCGATGTTCAAACGGTGCTTTGTGGTGCAGTATCAATGGGCAATCCACATTGCGTTGTTCAAGTGGATAATATTGAAACGGCCAATGTAGCAGAGTTAGGTCCACTCTTAGAAAGCCACGAACGTTTTCCTGAAAGGGTAAACGCTGGATTTATGGAAGTCGTCAATCGTAACCACATTAAGTTGCGTGTATATGAGCGTGGTGCTGGTGAAACGCAAGCTTGTGGCAGTGGGGCGTGCGCAGCGGCAGCTGTTGGGATGATGCAAGGTTTACTGGATAACAAAGTGCAAGTTGATCTACCTGGTGGTAGCTTGCTTATTGAATGGGAAGGCGTAGGCTCACCGCTTTATATGACTGGCGATGCGACTCATATCTATGATGGCAACATTCACCTTTAATCTTTCTAATCTGAATAAAAAATGCGTGGAAACTATCCACGCATTTTTTATTTATTGTTCAACTTCCACATCACGCTGATTTAATGGTTGCGTTGGGCGGTTGTTTTTCCCTTCCATTTCTTCTATCGCAGCAATTTGTGCCTTGCTTGCTTGAATTGGTGATTTAAAAATGGTCCAAGCCACGTTTTCACTACAAGGTGGAGTAGTGAGAGATCCATTTAAGCGGAAGCGTGCCATCTCTTTTGGCATTAGCGCTTTAATATCAATCTGTTGAGTCAATTTTTCTTTTTGTCCAACGGTAAGTTTTTTCTCAACGACTGGCGCTAATGCTGGATTAGCTTCACCTTCATTGACCATTACGGCAACAACCGCTAATGCTTTATCTTCACTTTGATGGACAAAATGAATTTCTAAAGGATAATGTTGACGTTTAAAGGTATGTTCACTTGGTGTGTGAAAGTGAAATTGTTTTAAATAAAATGGTTTATTGTTGAGCGTAATAAATGGTGCATTTTCTTGTGTAACACTGACTTGCACAGTATGTCCATTGTTTTCTACTTGATAAGCTGCAGGGAAATAATTCATCTTAAGTGGTTTATTTGCCACTTTCATGCTGTTATCAGCTTCGAGATTAACAGGCGACTGAACCTTCCCTAGCTTACAGGTTTGATATTCGGTGAGCAAATCACCCCAATGTTCAGGGCTTTCTTTTCCATTATAAGACCAATGCGCTTTATGCGTTTGGGCAAATGATGTTGCACTTAATGCGATAAGTAAGCTTGAAAGCAATAGACGAGTCTTCATAAGGCACCTCTCCTTTTTTGTGGTATATGCCTCATCGATTCTACTGATTCTGCATGATAGCTTTTTGATTTTGGTCAAGTTTTATTTGACTGTAAGCACTCATCGTACGAGTGGGGATAATGCTAAAAAAGCCGTCTATTTTGACCGCACTTTTTTAGCTCTGACAGAGTCGTTCTCTCAGCTCTTCTGCTGTTTTGCTGGTTTTAATTCGCTCAAAAACGATATCTGCTTCAGGATATTCTTTATTGAGATAGCGTAGCCATTGTTTGATTCGGGCAACATGATAAAAACCAGAATCATGGAAATTTTCCATTTCCGCATATTTTTGCAAGATTTTTTGAATATCCACCCAAGGCATTTTTTCGCAATTTTGTTTGAGTACAAGGCTTAAGTTTGGGATATTTAATGCACCACGCCCGACCATTAGATCTTCGCAGCCGGTCGCTTTCAAACATGCTTGACCATCTTCCCAGCGCCAAATTTCACCATTAGCAATCACAGGGATCGTCAAGCGAGATCTCACTTCACCGATTTTTTCCCAATTGATGCGATCGGCACGATAGCCATCGGCTTTAGTTCGACCGTGAATAGTGATTTCAGTGGCGCCACCTTGTTGTACGGCATCAGCAATTTCAAACGCTTGTGAAGTACAATCCCAACCTAATCTTACTTTCACACTGACAGGTAAATGACTAGGTACGGTTTTTCGTAAGGCTAGAGTCGCTTGATAAATTAATTCAGGTTGTTTGAGAAGTGCTGCTCCTCCGTTGCTCCCATTAACGGTTTTGGATGGGCAGCCACAATTTAAATCAATACCATGTGATCCAAGCTCAATGGCGTGATTAGCATTTTCAGCAAGACAGTTCGGATGTTGACCTAAAAGTTGGACACGAACAGGTGTTTTAGAAGGGGTAAAGCCCTGGTTTTTGAGTTCAGGGCAAAGACGATAAAAGACTTTTTCGGGTAAGAGTTGATCCACCACGCGGACAAATTCGGTGATGCAGAGATCGTATTCATTCACTTCAGTTAGAAGTTGGCGAACGAAAGGATCAAGCACCCCTTGCATAGGGGCGAGGATAACACGCACTATTTCCAGCCTTTCACTTTACAAATTAAATCGTAAGCGGCCTGGATTTGTTGCGCTTTTTCTTTAGCCATCTCCATCATTTCTGGCGGTAAGCCTTTCGCAACTAATTTATCCGGGTGATGTTCATTCATTAAACGACGATATGCACGTTTTACGGCATTGCGATCATCACTTTCACTCACGCCCAATACTTTATAAGCATCACTTAATGTTGGGCCTGAAGATTGTTGGTATCCGCCCTGTTGTTGGTATTGGTAACCACCTTGCTGTTGATAACCGCCTTGTTGGTATTGGCGATAGAATCCACCTTGGGTAAATTGGCGAGCCGCAATTTCCATTGCCAGCATTTGCTCAAACTGCATACGGGAAAGACCAAGTTCTTCGGCTACCACATAAAGCACTTCTTTTTCTGACTCATGTAATTGAGAATCAGCAAAGGCAGCCTGCACTTGCACGTGTAAGAACATTCTCAGTAAGTCAGCACGTTGTCCACATCCAATGCGGAATTCACGAATCACCTGGCGTAAAGGGAAATCGGCTTCTTTACCGCGACGAAAGGCCTCTTGAGCGAGTTTGCGATGGCTCTCATCTAATTGCATCTGGTTCATCAACTGATTCGCCAGTTGAATATCTTCTTCCGTCACACGACCTTTGGATTTACTTAAATGCCCAAGTACCGCAAAAGTAGTTTGCATAAAGAGTGCTTGTCGGGTCGTTTTTTTCTTAAAAAAGCTAGAGTTAACCGAACCAAGCTCATAGAGTTTTTTATCTGCGATGGAGCCTAAAATAAGTCCAGCGATAGCGCCGAAAAAGCCCCCCCATTTAAAACCGAGAAAAACGCCGATAATCTTTCCAAAAAAATACATTCTTTTCCCCTAAAGTGCGGTCAAAAGGTCTTTTGACAATAATGGGCAGACGCTAATGTCTGCCCTTACATTAATATGGCTTTATTCTTATTTTTCAAGTAATAAATTACACACCATAACTTTCACGATAAGCCCGCATCGCAGGTAAATATTGCTGATAATCGGGTTCTTTTTCAATGAATTGCATTAAATCATCCAAATCAATAATGGAAAGCACTTGGCATTGATAGTCGCGTTCCACTTCTTGGATGGCAGAAAGTTCCCCTTTGCCTTTTTCCTGACGATTTAATGCAATAAAGACAGCGACTAATTTCGCGTGATTGGCTTCAAGAAGTGCCATGGATTCACGAATGGCTGTGCCAGCTGTAATGACATCATCGACTAACAACACATTGCCTGTTAATGGGCTACCGATCAAATTACCGCCTTCACCGTGATCTTTGGCTTCTTTGCGATTAAAGCAAACAGGTGTATCACGGTTAAATTGATTGAATAGTGCAATGGAAACGCTCGTCGCAATCGGAATGCCTTTATAGGCAGGTCCAAAAATGACATCAAAATCGACCGCACTTGATTGAATTGCTTTCGCGTAGTATTCACCTAAGCGAGCAAGATCTGCGCCAGTACTAAACAATCCAGCATTGAAAAAATAAGGACTTTTTCGACCTGATTTTAGTGCAAACTCGCCAAATTTAAGCACGTTACGGCTCAAGGCAAATTTAATAAATTCGATTTTGTAGCTTTCCATTTTTTGTTCCTATAAACCTAATGCTTCACGTTGTGCAGCGAAGATTTGTTCGCAGCCTTGTTTTGCTAAGCCTAATAAGGTGAGTAATTCTTCGTGGCTGAATGGTTCACCTTCTGCAGTACCTTGCACTTCGATCATGCGACCATCTTCCATCATTACAACGTTCATATCTGTTTCAGCGGCTGAATCTTCTACATATTCCAAATCACACACGGCTTCACCTTCAACAATTCCAACCGAAATTGCAGCAACCAGACCTTTGATTGGATTGGTTTTTAATGTGCCGTTAGCGATTAAACCATTGATAGCATCACATAAAGCCACTGCTGCACCAGTGATAGAAGCTGTTCTTGTACCGCCATCCGCTTGAATCACATCGCAGTCTAAGGTAATAGAACGTTCGCCAAGGGCTTCTAAGTCAACCATGGCACGCAATGAACGTGCGATTAAGCGTTGAATTTCCATGGTACGTCCACCTTGTTTGCCCTTTGCGGCCTCACGTTGCATACGGCTGTGTGTAGAGCGTGGCAACATGCCATATTCTGCTGTCACCCAACCTTGATTTTGTCCTTTTAAGAAACGCGGTACGCTTTCATCAACACTCGCCGTACATAATACTTTGGTATCACCAAATTCAACTAATACTGAGCCTTCAGCATGTTTCGTGTAATTACGGGTGATTTTGATTGGACGAGATTGATGATTTTCACGATTATTTGGACGCATTCTGAATTCCTTTATTTTTATTGATAAAAAAGCGTGCCTATTTTAGCACGCTTTTCACTGTTTTATGGATTTGCTTGTTCAAACTCACGAATTTTATTAAAGACATCTTGTAAATCTGAGCCGTAGTTAATTTTTTGCAATTCAGGAACAGAGTTTGATTTCACTAACATTCTCAGTGGTTGGAACTGCATATTGCACAAGTAGATTTGTTGATGTGGCAACATATGTTGTACAAAGTGAGTGAGTGCATGAATGCCCCCAGTATCGAGTACGGTCACAGCATCGCATTGCAATACGATATGTTTGATTTCGTGATCCGTATGTACGGTTTTATCGTGCAAATCCGCAAAGAGTTTATCTGCCGCCGCAAAGAACAATGGGCCACTGATACGATAAGCTAACACATCATTCAGATCTTCTGGTGCAGGTTGCTCAATAGCTTTTGTCATTTCTGCAATGGTGCGGATAAATAAGAGGCTCGCCAATAATACGCCAACTGAGATGGCAATCACCATATCGAATAACACGGTGAGAATTAAGCAAGTGAACAACACCGCAATTTCATTTTGTGTGGAACGACGCGCCAAACGAATAATTTCAGGCACATTTGCCATATGCCATGCGACTATCAACAATAGAGCAGCCATGGAGGAAAGTGGCAAGTAAGACAGGGCATTCGCAAAGAATAACAGTGAGAATAAGACTAAGAGTGCATGAATAACACTAGATATTGGTGATACCGCACCCGATTTCACATTAGCTGCTGAGCGCGCAATGGCTGCTGTTGCGGTAATCCCACCTAAGAATGGTGAAACAATATTCCCTAAGCCTTGAGCGAGTAGTTCATTATTGGAGCGATGTTTAGTATCCGTCATGTTATCTAAAATGACCGCACAAAGTAGTGACTCAATCGCACCTAATACTGCCATTGAAAAGGCTGCAGGTAAGAGATCTTGTATTTTATCAAAATTCCAATTAATGATTTCACCCTGCGCATTTGGAATATTCCAAGGTAAGGCAAATTCAGGCAAGACATTAGGAATGCCATTTCCCGTTGTGCCATCCGCTAAGGTGTAGTGGAATGCCGTACCAATAGTTTCAACCGAGAAACCAAATTGTCCTAAGGCTAATGCCATGAGTGTACCAATAATCACAGCAGGTAAATGACCAGGCACAGGTAAACGAAGTTTGTGCCATTGTGTGAGAACAAATAAGGTGACCACACCAACAGCGGTATCAGCCCAGCTAATCGTTGGAAGTGCGGTCAAAATAGCCTGTACTTTTTCAATATAGTGAGGTGGCATTTGGGTAATATCTAAACCTAAGAAATCTTTGATTTGCAATGTACCGATAGTAATGCCAATCCCGCAGGTAAAGCCAAGTGTAACGGGGAGAGGTATATACTCAATTAGTCGTCCTAATCGAGACAGCGCCATGATGACTAAAATAATCCCCGAGAGCAGCGTCGCCATAAGCAAACCACTGAGTCCAAATTGTTGGGTGACGGGATATAAAATCACGACAAATGCCGCGGTTGGTCCAGAAATATTAAAACGCGATCCACCAGTTAATGCAATCACAATACCCGCTACGATAGCCGTATAAAGACCATGTTGTGGTGGAACACCGCTGGCGATCGCTAAGGCCATGGAGAGGGGAATCGCAATGACTCCAACAGTGAGCCCCGCAATAATATCTTTAATCAATTTTTGTTTTCCGTAACCTTCACGGAAAGATTCTTTCAATGCGCTAAATGGTTTTACAGCCAGAAACACATTTTTAGAAAAGAGTGATTTGATTTGCATAAAAATACGACGATAGAAAAGAGATAAGTTTATATTTTAGCTAAAAGGAATAGGATTTTTTATGTTCTAGCTCAAAAAACTTGACTAATCTTAGATAAATCTTTATATTTCACGCACTTCAAAACGGTGAGATGTCCGAGTGGTTGAAGGAGCACGCCTGGAAAGCGTGTATGTGCGAAAGTGCATCGGGGGTTCGAATCCCCCTCTCACCGCCATTCAAATATTTTCTTTTCTGAATTTAAAATCATCTTTTAAACTAATCATTTTGAAATCTAGAATTGACGTTATTTTTCTTTGTATAAAATATGCGTAGAGCTATTACTTTCGCTGAAAAAGTAAATAGAAAAACAATAATAGATTGAGATGAGTTATGGCACGCCCTAAAGGATTCGAACCTTTGACCCACGCCTTAGAAGGGCGTTGCTCTATCCAGCTGAGCTAAGGGCGCATTTTAAGGGTTACATCTTTTGTATGGAATTTCGAGGGAAATATAAAAGAAGTGGTCGGCGAGATAGGATTTGAACCTACGACCCACTGGTCCCAAACCAGTTGCGC
>JAHZCD010000011.1:0-53847 GCA_019423025.1 Haemophilus sp.
TGTCTGATATATTGTTAAAGAGCAAAAAAGAACGACGCACTGGTTTTTCTTAAGAGTCACAACAGCGCGTCGTTGTGTGGGGCGTATTATAGGCATTTCAGACACCTTTGCAAGATCTTTTTGTAAAAAAATGTAAATTTTTTATTGATTGAAGATCTTTTCGCCTATTCGCACAAAAAATAGATCATTTTTGTTACTTAATTAATCGTTTTGCTATTCTTGGCAAATCTGCAATGGAATCCAAAACATAATCAGCGAGATTCTCACCCTCTTCTGTAATAGGTTTGCCTGTTCGCACTAAAATATTCGTTTTCACTTTTGCACCAATGCCTGCTTTAAGATCTTCAATCTTATCACCGACCATAATAGATTGTGCAGGATCGATTCTCAGCGCTTTAATCGCCTCTAATAACATGCCTGATTTCGGTTTTCGGCATTCACAGTCTTCTTTATATTCGCCTTTCCCTTCTGGATGATGAGGACAATAGTAGATGCCATCTAAATCCACACCACGATCAGCTAACGACCAATCCATCCATTCTGTAAGTTGTAAAAACTGATCTTCTGAAAAATATCCACGTGCAATGCCTGATTGATTGGTCACTAAAACTAAAAGATATCCCATTTCTTTTAATGCTTTTAATGCATCAATGCTGCCTTCTATGAATTGGAAATCATCAATTTTATGGACATAACCATGGTCGATATTTAAAGTGCCATCACGATCTAAAAAAACAGCTTTCTTCATATATTTTCTCATTTATCTTTTCTTAAGACAAAATTATCCCTTTTATCCTTAATATAAGCAATAATAAGTCATAACCGATCCGTCTAAAAAAGATCCCCTAAGATATTGACACAGCATTCTAGACGTCTAGAATACAAATGAAATTCAAATATTAACTGAGAACAAGGGCTTATATGATTAAGCTAAATAACATTACGAAGATTTTTACACTTCCAGATAAAAAACTGACCGCACTTGATAATGTTTCATTACATGTGCCTAAGGGACAGATTTGCGGTGTCATTGGCGCCTCTGGTGCTGGTAAAAGTACACTTATCCGTTGTGTAAACTTATTAGAAAGACCGACTCACGGTGCAGTGATTATCGATGATGTGGATCTGACTCAACTTTCTGAAGCAGAATTAGTGAAAACACGCCGTCAAATCGGCATGATTTTCCAACATTTTAATTTGTTGACCTCTCGAACCGTTTTTGAAAACGTGGCATTGCCACTTGAATTAGAAAATAAACCGAAAGCAGAAATTCAAGAAAAAACGACCGCACTTTTAGCGCTTGTTGGATTAAGTGATAAACATAATGTGTATCCTGCTAATCTCTCTGGTGGTCAAAAACAACGTGTAGCTATTGCGCGTGCACTTGCAAGCGATCCAAAAGTCTTACTTTGTGATGAAGCGACTAGCGCATTAGATCCGGCTACAACTCAATCCATTCTAAAATTATTAAAAGAAATCAACCGCACTTTAGGTATCACCATTCTTCTTATTACCCATGAAATGGAAGTGGTTAAACGCATCTGCGATCAAGTTGCCGTAATTGATAAAGGCCGTCTGATTGAACAAGGCACGGTTAGCGAAATTTTCTCTAATCCGAAAACAGAATTGGCCCAAGAATTTATCAGTTCGACTTTCCACATTACATTGCCGGAAGAATATTTAGAAAATTTATCTGATACGCCAAAACATGCCAAATCGTATCCGATCATCAAATTTGAATTTACTGGTCGCTCCGTCGATGCCCCATTACTTTCTCAAGCATCGAAAAAATTTGGCGTAGAGCTCAGTATCTTAACCTCACAAATTGATTATGCCGGTGGCGTAAAATTTGGCTTTACCATTGCGGAGGTTGAAGGTGATGAAGATGCGATTACGCAAGCCAAAGTTTATTTAATGGAAAATAACGTTCGAGTAGAGGTGCTAGGCTATGTTCAATGATTTATGGGCAACATTTAGCCAACAATTCCCCGATAATTTTGCGAGTTTATTAACGGTATCGACCATTGAAACGGTTTATATGTCAGTATTATCGACATTAATTGCCGCTTTATTAGGCTTACCACTGGGTTTTTTAACCTTTTTAACCAATAAAGGGGCGATTTTAGAAAACAAAAAACTCAATGCGTTTTTAAACGTCATTATTAATATCGGGCGTTCAATTCCTTATATTATTTTATTACTCGCTTTAATTCCGCTAACGAGCTGGTTGCTTCCTGGCGGCAGTATTGGTTCTAATGCAGCGATTGTCTCATTAAGTGCAGCCGCAACGCCATTTTTTGCACGTCTTACGAGTAATGCACTTTTTGAGATCCCAACCGGTTTGACTGAAACAGCAAAAGCTATGGGCGCAACCAATTGGCAAATTATTCGTAAATTCTATTTGCCTGAATCCCTACCTACGCTCATTAATGCGATTACGCTCACTTTCGTGACATTAATTGGCTATACCGCCATGGCGGGAACCCAAGGCGGTGGCGGTTTAGGAAGCCTTGCCATTAACTATGGTGTCTATCGCAATATGCCATCGGTAACTTGGGCAGCAACGATTGTTATCGTGATTATCGTGATGCTCAGTCAAAAATTAGGCGACACGCTCGCAAAACGAGTGGATCACCGTTAATTATTTTCTATACCATTTTATTCACAACAAGGAAAAAACATGAAATTAAAAAACTTATTTGCTATCACCGCTATCGCATCAACATTAGTATTAACAGGTTGTAAAGAAGAGAAAAAAGCAGATGCAGCATCAACTGCACCTGCTCCAACATCAATCAAAGTTGGTGTAATGGCTGGTCCTGAGCACCAAGTTGCAGAAACTGCTGCAAAAGTCGCAAAAGATAAATACAACTTAAATGTTGAATTTGTTTTATTCAATGACTACGCATTACCAAACACTGCTGTATCTAAAGGTGATTTAGATGCTAACGCAATGCAACACAAACCTTATTTAGATGAAGATGTAAAAGCAAAAAACTTAAACAACTTAGTGATTGTTGGTAATACCTTTGTTTACCCGCTTGCTGGCTATTCTAAAACCATCAAAAATGTAAATGAATTAAAAGACGGTGCGAAAGTTGTGGTGCCAAATGACCCATCAAACCGTGGTCGTGCATTAATCCTTCTTGAGAAACAAGGTTTGATCAAACTTAAAAATTCTAACGATCTTCTTTCAACTGTCGCAGATATCGTTGAAAATCCGAAAAACTTAAAAATTTCTGAAGTAGATACCTCTGTTGCAGCTCGTGCATTAGATGATGTTGATCTTGCTGTTGTAAATAACACTTATGCGGGTCAAGTTGGCTTAAATGCACAAGATAATGGCGTATTCGTAGAAGATAAAGATTCTCCATACGTAAACATCATCGTTGCACGTACTGATAACAAAGACAGCAAAGCGATCCAAGATTTCGTGAAAGCATACCAAACTGAAGAAGTTTACCAAGAAGCGAAAAAACACTTTAAAGATGGCGTTGTAAAAGGTTGGTAATCTCATCTTAAGCAAAATATTTCAAAGCCACCGATAAGGTGGCTTTTTTATTGATTAAAAGAAAGTGCGGTCATTTTTACGATACTTTTCCAAACGAAAAACGCATCAAAAACTGACCGCACTTTCTGTATTAAGATAATAAAAAACCCGAGCCTAAACTCGGGTTTTCTTTTTTAGCAATTAGCGATTACTCCGCATCATCTGCCATATTAAGCATTTCTGCTAAGTTAGTTGTTGCATCATCTGCTGTCATCACGAATTCATCAGCAATTGCTGCTTCATCGTCTTCAGACAATTTAATCACAACATCGTCTACAATACGTTTTTTGTGACGACCTTGGTGATACGCAAAACCAGTACCAGCAGGGATTAAACGACCTACGATTACGTTCTCTTTCAAGCCGCGTAATTCATCACGTTTACCCGCCACCGCTGCTTCAGTAAGCACGCGAGTGGTTTCTTGGAACGATGCCGCAGAAATGAAGGATTCTGTCGCCAATGACGCTTTGGTAATACCAAGTAATTCACGTTCGAATTCAACTGGTGGTTTACCTTCCGCTTCACGTTTACGGTTTACAATTTTCACGCGAGCCACTTCAACTTGTTCCCCTTCAAGGAATTCGCTGTCATAAGCTTTCGTGATGACTGCTTTACGTAACATTTGACGTACGATAACTTCGATGTGCTTATCGTTAATTTTTACCCCTTGTAAGCGGTAAACTTCTTGCACTTCGTTCACGATATATTCAGTTACAGCACGAACACCGCGTAAACGTAAGATATCATGCGGAGTCTCTGCACCATCAGAAATCACGTCACCACGTTCAACCATCTCACCTTCAAATACGTTGAGTTGACGCCATTTTGGAATCATTTCTTCGTAGATTTCACCTTCAGTTGGGGTGATTAGCAAGCGACGTTTACCTTTGGTTTCTTTACCGAAGGACACGATACCTGAAATTTCTGCCAAGATTGCAGGCTCTTTCGGTTTACGTGCTTCGAATAAGTCAGCAACGCGTGGAAGACCACCAGTAATATCTTTAGTACCCACAGATTCTTGTGGAATACGTGCAAGTGGTTCACCCACTTTCACTTCCGCACCGTCATCTAAACTTACGATTGCTTTACCTGGTAAGAAGTATTGCGCAATAACGTCAGTTTCAGGTAAGAAGATATCGTTACCTTTTGCATCAACTAATTTGATGGTTGGACGTAAATCTTTACCTGCTGTTGCACGTTCACCCACATCTTGTACGACAATAGAAGAAAGACCAGTTAATTCATCCGTTTGACGCGTTACGGTTAAACCGTCCACGATATCAATGAATTTCACAAAACCTGATACTTCAGAGACAACTGGCATGGTATGTGGATCCCAGTTTGCCACTGTTTCACCAGCAGACACTTCTTGACCGTCAGCTTTGTTCAATACAGTACCGTAAGGCACTTTATAATGTTCTTTCGTACGACCAAATGCATCAGTTACGGTTAATTCAGTATTACGAGAAGTTAAAACTAATTTACCTTCGTCATTAACAACGAATTTTGCGTTAGCAAGGTGTAAAGTACCGTTGTTTTTGATTTGTACGCTAGACTCTTTGGCTGCTGCAGAAGCTGCACCACCGATGTGGAACGTACGCATGGTTAACTGTGTACCTGGCTCACCGATAGACTGAGCAGCGATAACACCGACTGCCTCACCTTGGTTGATGAGGTGACCACGCGCTAAGTCACGACCGTAACATTTCGCACATACACCGAAGTCAGTATCACAAGTTACAACAGAACGTACTTTTACGCTGTCCACTGAGTTTGCATCTAACACATCACAAAGTTTTTCATCTAATAAAGTGTTACGTGCAATTAAGACTTCTTCTGTACCTGGTTTATACACATCTTCAGCCACAACACGACCTAACACTAATTCGCGAAGTGGAACTTTCTCATCGCCACCTTCGATTAATGGAGTCATGACTAAGCCTTCGTGCGTACCACAGTCATCTTCAACGATCACTAAGTCTTGTGCTACGTCAACTAAACGACGAGTTAAGTAACCAGAGTTTGCTGTTTTTAATGCGGTATCCGCCAAACCTTTACGCGCACCATGGGTTGAAATAAAGTACTGAAGTACGTTCAAACCTTCACGGAAGTTCGCTGTAATTGGGGTTTCGATGATCGAGCCATCTGGACGCGCCATTAAACCACGCATACCTGCTAACTGACGAATCTGAGCTGCAGAACCACGCGCACCAGAGTCAGCCATCATAAAGATACTGTTGAAAGAAGCTTGTTTCTCAGGATTACCTTCACGGTTGATAACTTCTTCCTGAGATAAGTTTTCCATCATCGCTTTCGCTACACGCTCATTTGCTGCAGCCCAAATATCGATGACTTTGTTATAACGCTCACCTGCCGTTACAAGACCAGATTGGAACTGTTCTTGAATTTCTGCCACTTCTTCTTCCGCTGCAGAAATAATTTCGTATTTTTTCTCTGGGATAACCATATCGTCGATACCCACAGAAGAACCAGAACGTGCAGCATAAGCAAAACCGGTATACATAATATGGTCAGCAAACATTACCGCTTCTTTCAAACCTAAACGACGATACGCTTCGTTGATGAGTTTAGAAATCGCTTTTTTACCTAATGTTTGGTTAAACAATGAATAAGGCATGCCTTTAGGCGCGATCATCCATAAGATTGCACGACCGATAGTGGTATCGGTTAATGTGGTTTTCTCTTCTAATTCGCCAGCTTCATTTTTCACATATTCAGTAATACGTACTTTAACACGAGAATGTAACTCCGCTTCACCTGTGCGATACGCTTTTTCAGCTTCGCGCGGATCTTGTAATAACATGCCTTCGCCTTTACCGTTTACTTTTTCACGGGTCATATAGTAAAGACCCAACACCACGTCTTGTGATGGAACGATAATAGGATCACCGTTTGCTGGTGAAAGTACGTTGTTGGTTGACATCATTAACGCACGCGCTTCTAACTGCGCTTCAAGTGTTAATGGTACATGAACCGCCATTTGGTCACCATCGAAGTCCGCGTTAAACGCTGCACAAACAAGTGGGTGTAACTGGATTGCTTTACCTTCGATTAGAAGTGGTTCGAATGCTTGGATACCTAAACGGTGAAGTGTTGGCGCACGGTTCAATAGAATTGGGTGCTCACGAATAACTTCTGCCAAGATATCCCAAACGATCGCGTCTTCACGCTCAACCATTTTCTTAGCCGCTTTAATTGTGGTTGCATAACCACGGCTTTCTAATTTAGCGTAGATAAACGGACGGAATAATTCCAATGCCATTTTCTTCGGTAAACCACATTGGTGTAAGTGCAAGTATGGACCTACAGTGATTACAGAACGGCCTGAATAGTCAACACGTTTACCTAATAAGTTTTGACGGAAACGACCTTGTTTACCTTTGATCATATCCGCAAGAGATTTTAATGGACGACGGTTAGAACCCGTAATCGCACGACCACGACGACCATTATCTAATAACGCATCAACAGATTCTTGTAACATACGTTTTTCGTTACGCACGATAATATCTGGTGCGATTAAATCCAATAAACGTTTTAAACGGTTGTTACGGTTGATCACGCGACGATATAAATCGTTCAAGTCAGAAGTTGCAAAACGACCACCATCTAATGGTACTAACGGACGTAAATCTGGTGGAAGTACTGGTAATACAGTCATCACCATCCACTCTGGTTTGTTACCAGATTGTTGGAAAGCTTCTAATAATTTTAAGCGTTTAGTGATTTTCTTACGTTTTGTTTCAGAGTTAGTTTCTTGTAACTCTTCACGTAATTTTTCACATTCCACTTCAAGATCAATACCTTTAAGTAAATCTTGAATTGCTTCAGCACCCATTTTCGCTTCGAATTCATCTTGCCAGCGGTCTTCTGCATCAAGGAATTGTTCTTCAGTTAATAACTGCCCACGTTCCAAATCGGTCATACCCGGTTCGGTTACGATGTACATTTCAAAATAAAGCACACGCTCAATATCACGTAACGGCATATCAAGTAATAAACCGATACGGGACGGAAGTGATTTTAAGAACCAAATGTGCGCAACTGGACAAGCCAATTCAATGTGGCCCATACGCTCACGACGCACTTTAGTTTGTGTTACTTCAACACCACATTTTTCACAAATCACACCACGGTGTTTTAAGCGTTTATATTTACCGCATAAACATTCGTAATCTTTTACTGGCCCGAAAATACGTGCACAGAAAAGACCGTCACGCTCAGGTTTGAACGTACGATAGTTGATTGTTTCAGGTTTTTTAACTTCACCAAATGACCAAGAACGGATCATGTCTGGAGAAGCTAACCCAATTTTAATCACATCAAAATCTTCACTGGTTTTTGATTGTGCTTTTAAAAACTTAACTAAGTCTTTCACAAATAGTCTCCTGTCGGAGTTAAGGGTTTCAAAGTGCGGTCAAAAATATTTTGTTTTTTAACCACACTTCGGCGATTTCTTCCTTTTGCTTCCCCTGCAGAACAGGGGAAGACCGGTTTGTCGATTACTCTTCGTCTAGCTCGATATTCAAACCAAGTGAACGGATTTCTTTCATAATTACATTGAAAGATTCCGGTGTACCCGGATCCATTTGCTGGTTGCCGCCAACGATGTTTTTATACATCTTCGTACGGCCGTTCACATCATCGGATTTCACGGTTAACATTTCTTGTAAGGTGTAAGCAGCACCATATGCTTCAAGTGCCCATACCTCCATCTCACCGAAACGTTGACCACCGAATTGTGCTTTACCACCAAGTGGCTGTTGAGTAACAAGACTATAAGAACCAGTTGAACGAGCATGCATTTTGTCATCAACTAAGTGGTTCAATTTGAGCATGTACATATAACCTACAGTTACTGGACGCTCGAATTTCTCACCAGTACGGCCATCGTATAACGTGATCTGACCTGAAGTTGGTAAGCCACCAAGTTTCAACATTTCTTTGATTTCTTGCTCATCAGCACCATCAAACACTGGTGTTGCTACCGGCAAACCTTTACGTAGGTTTTCTGCTAAACGCATGATTTCGTCATCGCTAAAGGTGCTTAAATCAACTTTTTGTGCGCCATGACCTAAATCGTATGCTTTTTGCATATAGCCACGAAGTTTCTCAACATCTTGTTTTTGTTTGATCATCGCATTGATTTGATCACCAATACCTTTCGCTGCTAAGCCTAAGTGGGTTTCTAAGATCTGACCGATGTTCATACGAGACGGTACGCCCAGTGGGTTCAATACGATTTCAACCGGTTGACCGTTTTCATCGTATGGCATATCTTCCACAGGGTTGATTTTTGAGATAACACCTTTGTTACCGTGACGACCAGCCATTTTATCACCCGGTTGGATGTGACGTTTCACCGCAAGGTAAACTTTAACCACTTTTAACACACCTGGTGCAAGGTCATCGCCTTTAATGATTTTCTTACGTTTTACTTCAAGTTTGTGTTCAAACTCTTTACGTAATTCTTCATATTGCTCAGCAAGCTGTTCTAATTGGTTTTGTTTTTCTTCATCAGAAATGGTTTGTTCTAACCATTTGGTGCGATCCATTTTATCTAATTGAACCGCATCAATACCGCCAGCGATAAGGACATTACGTACACGAGCAAACAAGCCAGCTTCTAAGATTTCTAATTCATCAGAAAGGTCTTTCTTAGCTTGTTTTAACTGCATTTCTTCAATTTCTAATGCACGTTTGTCTTTTTCTACGCCATCACGAGTGAAGACTTGAACGTCGATTACAGTACCGCTTACGCTGTTTGGTACACGTAATGAAGAGTCTTTCACATCAGATGCTTTTTCACCGAAGATTGCACGTAACAATTTTTCTTCTGGTGTTAATTGAGTTTCGCCTTTAGGGGTTACTTTACCGACTAAGATGTCACCACCTTTCACTTCAGCACCCACATAAACGATACCTGATTCATCCAATTTACTTAATGCAGATTCACCTACGTTTGGAATATCCGCAGTGATTTCTTCAGAACCTAATTTAGTATCACGCGCCACACAAGATAATTCTTGAATGTGGATTGTCGTGAAGCGGTCTTGTTGTACAACACGCTCAGAAACTAACATTGAGTCTTCGAAGTTATAACCGTTCCAAGGCATGAACGCCACACGGATATTTTGACCTAATGCTAATTCACCTAAGTCTGTCGAAGGACCATCTGCTAAGACTTCACCACGGTTAATTGGATCGCCTAAATTCACACAAGGAATTTGGTTGATACACGTATTTTGGTTAGAACGGGTGTATTTAATTAAGTTATAAATATCGATACCCGCTTCGCCAGCTACGGTTTCATCTTCATTTACTTTGATAACGATACGAGAAGCATCAACGTATTGAACTGTACCGCCACGTTTCGCTACAACCGCCACACCTGAGTCAAGTGCGATTGGTTTTTCCATACCTGTACCCACTAACGGCTTATCAGCACGTAAAGTCGGAACCGCTTGACGTTGCATGTTCGCACCCATTAAGGCACGGTTCGCATCGTCATGCTCTAAGAATGGAATTAACGCTGCTGCCACAGATACCACTTGTTGGGTTGAAACGTCCATATAGTGAATTTCTTCTGGTTTATAAAGACCAGATTCACCACGTTCACCACGAGCAGTAACAAATGCATCTGTAAAGCGATTGTTCTCATCAAGATTTGAGTTCGCCTGTGCAATGATGTAGTTTGCTTCATCAATTGCAGATAAATATTCGATTTCTTCGGTTACTTGACCATCAACTACTTTACGATATGGGGTTTCTAAGAAACCATAATCGTTCGTACGAGCAAACGCAGAAAGTGAGTTGATCAAACCGATATTTGGACCTTCAGGGGTTTCAATTGGACATAAACGACCATAGTGGGTGTTATGTACGTCACGCACCTCAAAGCCTGCGCGTTCACGCGTTAAACCGCCTGGACCTAATGCAGAAATACGACGTTTGTGTGTCACTTCTGATAATGGGTTGTTTTGGTCCATGAATTGCGAAAGTTGTGAAGAACCAAAGAATTCTTTCACTGCCGCAGAAATTGGTTTCGGATTAATTAAGTCTTGTGGCGTGATCGCATCTAAATCGCCTAAAGATAAACGCTCTTTAACGGCTCTTTCTACACGAACTAAACCAATACGGAATTGGTTTTCTGCCATTTCACCCACAGAACGAATACGACGGTTACCCAAGTGGTCGATATCATCCACTTCACCACGACCATTACGGATATCGATGAGTTTTTTCATTACACGAATGATATCGTCGTTACTTAAAATACCCGTACCCTCGCCTTCAGGAATACCTAATGAGCGATTAAACTTCATACGACCTACTGCAGATAAATCATAACGTTCTGCAGAGAAGAATAAGTTATTGAATAACGCTTCTGAAGATTCTGGTGTAGGTGGTTCACCTGGACGCATCATACGATAGATTTCATATAATGCACTTACACGATCGTAAGTTGGATCAACACGTAATGTTTCAGAAATATACGGACCGTAATCTAAGTCATTCGTGAATAATGTTTCGATCACTTTATAGCCTGCTTGCGATAATTTCGCTAACACTTCTAAAGAAATCTCACCATTTGCTGGACAAATGATTTCACCAGATTCAAGATCAACGTAATCTTTCGCTGCAACTTTACCTGCAATATATTCAGTTGGCACTTCAACTTGTGTCACATTATCTTTTTCTAATGCTTTGATGTGACGAGCTGTGATACGACGACCGCGTTCTACATAGACTTTGCCATTTGCTTCAATATCAAATGTCGCTGTTTCACCACGTAAACGTTCTGGCACTAATGTCATGAGTAATTTATTGCCAGCGATTTCGAAAGTTACTTTGTCGAAGAATAAGTTTAAGATTTCTTCAACGGTATAGCCTAACGCACGTAAAATAATGGTTGCCGGTAATTTACGACGGCGGTCAATACGCGCATATAAGTTATCTTTTGGATCAAATTCGAAATCTAACCAAGAACCACGGTAAGGGATAATACGTGCGTTATAAAGCACTTTACCTGAAGAGTGTGTTTTACCTTTGTCAGAATCAAAGAATACGCCAGGGCTACGGTGTAATTGTGAAACGATAACACGCTCAGTACCATTGATAACAAAGGTACCGTTGTCAGTCATTAATGGGATTTCACCCATATATACTTCGCTTTCTTTAATGTCTTTGACTGCGCGTGATGAGGATTCTTTATCGTAGCTAACTAAACGTAATTTTACGCGTAAGCCCGCTGCATAAGTTGAACCACGAATTTGACATTCACGTACATCAAATTCAGGTTCTTCCAAACGGTAATCAACATATTGTAATTCTGTATAACCGTTATTGCTTACGATTGGGAAAACAGAACGGAATGCAGCTTCTAAGCCTTGTTGACCTTCAGGATCTTTTTGAATGAATTTATCAAAAGAATCTAATTGGATAGTTAATAAATAAGGTACATTTAAAACTTGCGGACGTTTGCCGAAGTCTTTACGAATTCGTTTTTTCTCAGTATAGGAGTAACCCATTATTGGTTTTCCTCTGTAAATTTTAGTGAGACCGAGTTGATATAAAAAAGTGCGGTCAAATTGATCGACGCTTTTTATTTATATCGGAGATTGACGCCGTTTCGGATACCGCACTCTGAACCTTACTTCTGTAGTGGGCTACTTAAATTAAAACGTCTGATTAATTTAAGTGGAAACAGATACCATTAAACGGAAAATGCCTATCTGTTTTTTGTGCTGTTTTTGATAGCACAAAATGGCTGATGGTAAACCACCAGCCATTAAGCCTGAGAAACAGGACATAAGTAAATCAAAAATTATTTGATTTCTACTTTTGCACCAGCTTCTTCTAATTCTTTCTTAAGTGCTTCAGCTTCTTCTTTAGAAACGCCTTCTTTTAAGTTAGCTGGAGCAGATTCAACTAAATCTTTAGCTTCTTTTAAGCCTAAACCAGTTGCACCACGTACTGCTTTGATAACTGCTACTTTGTTAGCACCAGCTTCAGCAAGAACTACGTCGAATTCAGTTTTTTCTTCTGCCGCTGCTGCTGCACCGCCAGCTGCTGGAGCTGCTGCTACTGCTGCTGCAGAAACGCCGAATTTTTCTTCCATCGCTGCGATTAATTCAACGATTTCAGTTACAGATTTAGAAGCGATCGCTTCAATGATTTGTTCGTTAGTTAATGACATAACAATCAATTCCTAAAATTAATAAAGTTAAATGAAGTAAGAAACGCTTAATGATTAAGCTGCTTCTTGTAATTTGTCGCGTAATGCCGCAAAAGTGCGAACAAGTTTGCCTGCCGCAGCTTCTTTCATTGTGCCCATTAAACGTGCAATTGCTTCTTCGTAAGTTGGTAATGTTGCTAAGAATTCAACATCTTGGATCTTACCTTCAAAGGCTGCACCTTTAATTTCAAACTTATCGTTTGCTTTAGCAAAATCTTTGAACAAACGTGCTGCTGCACCTGGGTGTTCATTAGAGAATGCGATAAGTGTTGGACCTACAAACGTATCTTGTAAGCATTCGAAATCAGTGCCTTCAACCGCACGACGTAATAAAGTATTACGAACAACGCGCATTGTTACACCAGCTTCACGAGCTGCTTTACGTAATTCAGTCATTTTATCAACAGTTACACCACGAGAGTCCGCGATTACTGCTGAAAGTGCACCTTTGGCTGCTTCATTTACTTCGGCAACAATTGCTTGTTTGTCTTGAAGATTTAATGCCATTGGCTTTTAGCTCCTGAATACACTCCGATTTCTCGGAATTAATTTACCTTATCGAAAGAGTTATCTTTCAGACTAGGACGACTTCGGTGCCCAGAAGCAAGAAATATTCTTATTCTGTTCACCATCTACGTAGGATTATTAAGACGATTATTGCTAACCATTCCCTACGGTCTTGGACGGGGCTTGAATAGGTCAAGCACCAACCAGAAATTTTACGCTAAGCGTAATTTAGGAGCGAGATTATAGTGATTAATCTCGCTCTTGTAAAGTCTATTGTAGAAAAAATCTGCAGATTTTAACCGCACTTTCCTATTATTTTCTTACTGCAATCGCTTCGATTTCTAAGCCAACATCTTTTGGTAAGCGAGCAACTTCTACGCAAGAACGAGCAGGGAAATGCGGGTGATTATTTTCTTTAAAGAATTTCTCATACTCTGCATTTACTGCTGCAAAATCATTAAGATCTTTCACAAACACAGTGGTTTTCACAATATCACCCACTTTCAAACCAGCCTGTTCAATAATAGCTTTTACGTTTTCTAACGATTGACGCGCCTGAGCTACAATATCTTTTGGCACTTCACCCGTTGCTGGATTAACCGGGATTTGACCTGATGTTAAAACTAAATTACCTAAATCTACCGCTTGAACATAAGGACCGATTGCGGCTGGGGCTTTTTCTGTATGAATGATTTTAGTCATGATATTCTCCTTTAATATTGACGCATAAATACGCTTGCTATCCTAACATATAAGTGATTTTATCGCTTATACGAGTATTCTTAATCAATCTCTTTTAATACATCATCAGACAATTCTTTCTGTGAACTTTCTTTTACTTTGCCATCATTTACTTTAAATTCTAAATTCTGATAGTAAGCTTCGCGGAAAGTAACATAAGGATCTTGTGCTTGATTTAGCAACTCGGTTTGGTCCAATGTTTTCGAGCGTTTATCTACCGCTTGCACACCGTATTTCACAAGTGACCACGGGCCACCTACCCAATTCCAGAACGGATAGGTATAAGCTGCATCAACTACTGCCCCCGTTAATTGACGAGGTGTCGTCGCATTATAGATAGGCAATACAATATAGGCTCCCGCATCTACACCGTAGGTGCCCAATGTTTCACCAAAGCTACGTTGATCATAAACCTGTAATTCTTTACTTGCACTTGCAAAGTCAAATAAGCCACCAATACCAAAGGTTGAGTTAATCCAAAAACGGTTGAAGTGAACAAAGGCTTTTTTCGGCTCACCTTCTAATAAACGGTTTACAAAGCTCACTGGCTCATCCAAGTTGTTTGCTACATTGGATAAACCTTTTGTGACCGGTGTCGGCACGTAATCACGCCAGCCTTTTGCTGCAGGTTCCAACACATAACGATCCATGACTTTATAGTTAAAATCAAACATCGTACGGTTAAAACCTTCTAATTTATCATTGCGTTCACCATCAGCTTTAGTTGCACAACCTGTTAAAACAGCCGTTGCCATTAAGCCTACCGCAAGTAAAGGTGCTTTTTTCATTCCACTTTCCTATTACAAAAAATTGTCTTTATTCTAACCAACTTGAAAGATAACTACAAAAGAATTTATTTAAGCCTTGAGATTACTCTTTCTGTTAGCCATTATTGAAATCGTATTTTTTAGTTTTCAAAAAATCACTTTTGTTCCCTGCATAAACAAAAAGTGCGGTTATTTCTAACCGCACTTTCTTCTCTATCAAATTAAAGTTTTGCTGAAAGCATTGCTTCTAATTTCTCTTGGTCTACTGCAAATTTACGAATACCATCTGCTAATTTTTCTACAGCCATCGCATCGCTGTTATGTTGCCAGTAGAACTCTGCTTCAGTTAACGGTTGAGGTTTCGCTTTTACTTCACCTTTGTACTCTAATTTACGCACAAGTGGAGTTGTGTTTTCTTGTAATTCTTTAAGTAAAGCAGGCGCAATAGTTAAACGGTCACAACCTGCTAATTCAATAATTTCACCGACATTACGGAAACTTGCACCCATTACCACTGTTTTATAACCGTATTCTTTGTAGTAGTTATAAATTTTAGTTACAGAAATAACACCAGGGTCTTCTGCTGGAGCATATTCTTTTTTATCGGTATTTGCTTTGTACCAGTCTAAGATACGACCGACGAATGGTGAAATTAAATAAACACCCGCTTCAGCACACGCACGTGCTTGCGCTTCGGAGAATAATAAGGTTAAGTTACAGTTAATGCCTTCTTTTTCAAGAATTTCTGCTGCACGAATACCTTGCCAGGTTGAAGCAATTTTGATCAAAATACGATCATTTGAAACACCTGCCGCATTATAAAGTGCGATAAGTTTACGTGCTTTTTCAACGGTTGCTTGGGTATCGTAAGAGAGACGTGCATCTACTTCAGTTGAAATGCGTCCTGGGACAATTTTTAAAATTTCTAAGCCGATGTTTACCGCTAATTTATCTTCTGCATCAATTAATTGTTGCGCTTTATCTGAGCTTTGTGCTTTTGCATAAGCAACCGCTTCATCAATTAATGGGGCGTATTGTGGTAATGCGGAAGCACTTAGAATTAAAGATGGATTTGTTGTTGCATCTTGTGGTTGGTATTTTTTAATTGCATCAATATCGCCCGTATCAGCCACGACGACGGTCATACTACGAAGTGAATCTAACTGAGTTGTCATTATATTCTCCTTGAATGGATTTGTTTGAATTCAACTGCCTTACGATAGCATAATTAGCTTTAAAAGGGTAATTCGTCCAGGAAAATATTTACGATAGGAAAAACCAATACATTCTCGATTTCCTCTCTCACATCATCACTTTTAGCAATTTTTTGAGCGATTTATTAGACACAAATCACAAAACTCAATTTTTCTTCAAATAATTTCCTGACAAATCTTTACAAAAATGAATTTTTGAGCTAATAAGTGGAAGACTCTTTATAAAAATATCGCCTAATGACAAGGAGGCTCAAATGCAACACAAACTACTCTTCTCTGCAATCGCTCTTGCTCTTTCCTATTCTGCGCAAGCAGTTATAGTGCCTGAGGGAACACAATTAGATGAAAAACAGCATATCGTGCTCAATAATGGGGCAGAACCACAAAGTTTTGACCCACAAAAAACCGAAGGTGTGCCAGAATCTAACGTTGCCTATCAATTACTTGAAGGCTTAGTCACCTCAGACTCTGAAGG
Source organism: Haemophilus sp. (assembly GCA_019423025.1). Taxonomy (GTDB): domain Bacteria; phylum Pseudomonadota; class Gammaproteobacteria; order Enterobacterales; family Pasteurellaceae; genus Haemophilus_D. The sequence continues at coordinate 16,514 of JAHZCD010000011.1, forward strand.
TAAACTTCAACCGGGTGTAGCTGAAAGCTGGGAAAATACACCTGACTTCAAAACTTGGACATTCCATTTACGTAAAGATGCTAAATGGTCAAACGGTGATCCCGTTACTGCGCACGATTTCGTGTTTGCGTGGCGTCGTTTAGTGGATCCTGCAACTGCTGCACCTTACGCGAGTTACTTAAGCTATTTACAAGTAGAAAATGCGCAAGACATTATTGACGGTAAGAAAAAACCGGCTGAATTAGGCGTGGAAGCAAAAGATGATTACACTTTTGTGGTTCATGCGACCAATCCTGTGCCTTATGCGGTTAGTTTAACGACTCACCAATCTTTATTGCCATTACCACAAAAAGTCGTCGAAAAATTGGGTGATGCATGGGTGAAAAAAGAAAACTACGTGGGTAACGGTGCGTATAAACTGGCTAACCACATCATTAACGAAAAAATCGAATTTGAACGTAACCCACTTTATTGGAATGATAAAGAAACCGTAATCAATAGCGCGACATTCCTCGCTATTGAGAACCCAAGTACCGATGTAGCGCGTTATCGTGCGGGCGATTTAGACATGACCAGTTATGGTTTGCCGCCAGAACAATTCGCTAAATTACAAAAAGAATTGCCAGGCGAAGTATACATTACTCGTACCCTAGCAACTTATTCTTATGAATTAAACAATAAAAAAGCGCCTTTTGATAACGTGAATGTTCGTAAAGCCTTGAACTTATCCCTTGATCGTAATGTAATCACCGATAAAGTATTGGGCCAAGGTCAAACACCAACCTATGTGTTTACCCCGACTTACATCGAAGAAGGTCATCTCATTCAACAACCTGCTTATTCAAAAGAACCGATGGCACAACGTAATGAAGAAGCCATTAAACTCTTAGAAGAAGCTGGTTACAGCAAAGCGAATCCGTTGAAATTCACCATTCTTTACAATACCAATGAAAACCACAAAAAAGTGGCGATTGCTGCAGCATCTATGTGGAAAGCGAACACCAAAGGTTTGATTGATGTGAAATTAGAAAACCAAGAGTGGAAAACTTACATTGATAGCCGTCGTGCAGGTCGTTACGATGCGGCACGTGCAGGCTGGAATGCGGATTACAACCAAGCAACCACATTCGGCAACTATTTCTTATCTAATTCGAGTAACAATACCGCGAAATATGCGAACCCTGAATACGATAAAGCCATTGCTGAATCTTATGTCGCAACGGATGCGGAAGGACGTGCAAAGGCCTACGCGAAAGCCGAAGAAATTCTTGCAAAAGATTTCGGTATCGTGCCAATCTTTAACTATGTAAATCCTCGCTTAGTGAAACCTTACGTAAAAGGCTATTCAGGCAAAGATCCACAAGATCACATTTACTTACGCAACCTTTATATTATTAAACATTAATTCGTTGCTCGTATTTAAGTGCGGTTAAAAATTATCGTGTTTTTTGACCGCACTTTTCGCCCATTTTGGTTGGAGTTGTTATGCTCAAGTTTATTTTTAAACGGCTGTTGGAAGCCTTGCCAACGCTGTTTATTTTGATTACTTTTTCTTTCTTTCTGATGCGTCTCGCCCCTGGCAGCCCGTTCACTTCTGAACGCGCTTATCCGCCAGAAGTCATGGCTAATATCGAAGCAAAGTATCATTTAAATGAACCATTATATAAACAATATTTCCTTTATTTAGAAAATCTTTCCAAAGGCGATTTTGGTCCATCTTTTAAATATAAAGACCAATCAGTCAATGATTTAATCGCGTCAGCTTTCCCTGTTTCCATAAAATTGGGAATGGTGGCCTTCGCCTTTGCAGTCGTGCTAGGGGTAACAGCGGGTACGCTCGCTGCACTTAATCAAAATAGCCGTTGGGATTATATTTTGATGAGTTTCTCGATGCTTGGGGTCATTATGCCAAGCTTTGTCTTCGCACCAGTCTTGGTGCTGATTTTCGCCATTTATTTAGGGTGGCTGCCAGCTGGTGGTTGGAACGGCGGTTCAGCAATGTACATTATTTTACCTGTAGCTTCCTTAACTATCGCTTATGTTGCAGGGATTGCGCGTATCATGCGTGGCTCGATGATTGAAGTGTTGCATTCCAACTTTATTCGAACTGCCAAAGCTAAAGGACTTTCCACGTCGAGAATCATTTTAAAACATGCTTTGCGCCCAGCCCTTTTACCTGTGATTACCTATTTAGGACCTGCTTTCGTAGGGATTATTACCGGCTCAATGGTCATCGAAAGTGTATTTGGTTTACCTGGCATGGGGTTATTATTTGTAAACGGCGCATTAAACCGTGATTATTCTTTAGTTTTAAGCCTCACCATTTTAGTGGGGACATTAACCATTTTATTTAATGCGATTGTGGATATTTTATACGCCATCATCGATCCAAAAATTCGTTATTAAGGATAAGTTATGACAGATTATCGTACTCAGCCGATTAATCAGAAAAATGCGGATTTTGTGGAGCAAGTGGCTGACCGTATTGAAGAAATGCAACTGGAAGGCCGCAGCCTATGGCAAGATGCGAAACGCCGTTTTTTCCGTAACAAAGCAGCCGTTGCCAGTCTGATTATTTTGGCGTTTATTATTATATTTATCACCGTAGCGCCTTGGTTCTTCCCCTTTACCTATGAAGATACCGATTGGAATATGATGAGTGCCGCACCAACAATGGAAGGCTATCACTTCTTCGGTACCGATGCCTCGGGGCGAGACTTACTGGTACGTACCGCTATTGGAGGACGTATTTCATTATTAGTCGGTATCGCTGGCGCTTTCATTTCCGTGACTATCGGCACAATTTATGGGGCAATTTCCGGATATGTGGGCGGTAAAACGGATATGTTGATGATGCGCTTTTTGGAAATTCTTAGCTCATTTCCATTTATGTTCTTCGTCATTTTGTTAGTGACCCTTTTTGGTCAAAACATTTTCTTAATTTTTATCGCAATCGGAGCCATTGCTTGGCTTGGCCTTGCACGTATCGTGCGTGGACAAACGCTCAGTCTAAAAAATAAAGAATTTGTCGAAGCCGCCATCGTTTGTGGCGTGCCACGTCGCCAAATCATTTTGAAACACATTATTCCGAATGTATTAGGCTTAGTAGCAGTGTATGCCTCACTTGAAGTACCTGGACTCATCCTATTTGAATCATTCTTAAGCTTCTTAGGATTAGGTACACAAGAACCGATGAGCAGTTGGGGCGCGCTATTAAGTGATGGGGCTGCGCAAATGGAAGTGTCGCCTTGGCTATTAATTTTCCCGGCATTTTTCCTTTGCCTTACCCTATTTTGTTTTAACTTTATCGGTGACGGGTTGCGTGATGCACTCGATCCGAAAGATAGATAGGAGCGAATCATGAATCCTTTATTAGATGTAAAAAATCTCTACGTTCGCTTCAAAACACCTGATGGCGTTGTCACAGCAGTAAATGACTTAAACTTCACGCTCAATGCGGGGAGCACGCTCGGTATTGTAGGTGAAAGTGGTTCAGGCAAGTCACAAACGGCCTTTGCTTTAATGGGTTTATTAGCAGCCAACGGTGAAGTGGAAGGTTCAGCCATTTTTCAAGGGAAAGAATTAGTTAATTTACCGAATGCTGAATTGAATAAAATCCGCGCCGAGCAAATTTCCATGATTTTCCAAGATCCAATGACGTCGCTAAATCCTTACATGAAAATCGGTGAACAACTCATGGAAGTGCTGCAATTGCATAAAGGTTATGATAAACAAACTGCCTTTGCCGAATCCGTGAAAATGTTAGATGCCGTTAAAATGCCGGAAGCAAAAAAACGTATGGGCATGTATCCGCACGAGTTTTCAGGCGGTATGCGTCAACGCGTGATGATTGCGATGGCCTTATTATGCCGTCCAAAACTACTTATTGCCGATGAGCCCACCACCGCTTTAGATGTGACCGTTCAAGCGCAAATCATGACTTTATTAAATGAGTTAAAACGTGAATTTAATACCGCAATTATTATGATTACCCATGATCTTGGTGTGGTAGCAGGTATTTGCGATCAAGTCATGGTGATGTATGCTGGACGAACCATGGAATACGGCACAGCGGAACAAATTTTCTATCATCCGACTCATCCTTATTCCATTGGCTTAATGGATGCAATTCCTCGCTTAGACGGCAATGAGGAACACTTGGTCACCATTCCTGGCAATCCACCAAATTTGTTACATTTGCCAAAAGGTTGTCCATTCTCACCACGTTGCCAATTTGCTACCGAACAATGCCAAACTGCGCCCAAACTGACTACATTTAATCACAGTCAATTACGTAATTGTTGGTTACCCGAGGAGAAATTTACCCTATGACAGTCTCAAACAACAAAGAATTACTCCTTGAAGTCAATCACTTAGGCGTTAGTTTTAAAATTAAAAATGAGAAATCCCTTTTCTTCGCCAAACCGCAAACCTTAAAAGCGGTAAAGGATGTATCCTTTAAACTTTATGCAGGTGAAACCCTTGGCGTAGTAGGTGAATCTGGTTGCGGTAAATCCACACTTGCACGCGCTATTATCGGTTTAGTCGAAGCGAGTGAAGGGGAAATCTTGTGGCTTGGTAAAAATTTACGAAAACAATCAGCGAAACAATGGAAAGAAACGCGTAAAGATATTCAAATGATTTTCCAAGATCCACTCGCCTCTCTCAATCCTCGCATGAACATTGGCGAAATCATTGCTGAGCCATTAAAAATCTACCAGCCTCACTTAAGTGCTGTTGAAGTGAAAGAAAAAGTACAAGCAATGATGTTGAAAGTTGGGCTTTTACCGAACTTGATTAACCGCTATCCGCATGAGTTTTCTGGTGGCCAATGTCAGCGTATCGGTATTGCTCGCGCGTTAATCATTGAGCCGAAAATGATCATTTGTGATGAACCCGTTTCTGCGTTAGATGTATCGATTCAGGCACAGGTGGTGAATCTATTGAAATCCCTGCAAAAAGAAATGGGGCTTTCCTTAATTTTCATCGCCCATGATTTAGCGGTGGTAAAACATATTTCTGACCGCGTGTTAGTGATGTATTTAGGCAATGCCATGGAATTAGGCAGTGATGAGGAGGTATATAACAATACCAAACATCCTTATACCAAAGCCTTAATGTCTGCAGTTCCGATTCCCGATCCAAAATTGGAACGCAATAAATCCATCGAATTGCTTGAAGGTGATTTGCCTTCGCCAATTAATCCACCGTCTGGTTGCGTGTTCCGTACTCGCTGTCTGAAAGCTGATGAAAATTGTGCGAAACAAAAACCATCTTTCACCAGCCAAAACAACAGCCATTTTGTGGCTTGTTTGAAAGTCTTATAAAACAAAAAGTGCGGTCAAAATTCACCGCACTTTTTACTTTTACAATCCTAACTTTTCTTCGATTAATTTAGCCAAATCATCTAGCATCGCATAACGCTTGCGATACATGGAGCGCTTTTTACTCGGCACATCATCAAGATTTCTATCTATTTCTAAAGGCAATTCCCAATAATCTTTCAACTGTCCACCTGATTCAGCAAAAATCGCATCATAATCTACAACATAATGAGAGCTTTGAATAAAACGCGATTTATTTTGATATTTTTGAGGAATACCTAACAATTGATTAAAGCCCAACACTTTCGTCAATGCTTTCATCGTTTCCACCATCAAATAAGCGGGGCGCAAACCATAACAAGTTTTTGTGAGTTGCTTGACCATCTCTTTAGAACCTTCAAAATTGGGCCCCTGCACTACAGAAATAAGCAATGACTCGCCAAGTTTGGCAAAAGTGGGTAAATACACTAATTCATTACGTGGTTTATGCCATAACTCCAATACCCAATAGCCTTCCATTGGTTGGTGTGTGGTCATCGACAATGTCATTTCAAAATCAGGAATTACCACCCCAAAACTTAATGGCGTTTTATAAATGGGTGTTGAAAGTGCGGTCAATTTTTCAGGTAAAAAACGTAGATTATCGCAGATAGCTTGGAAACGCTGCTTACGGTTAAAACGTTTATCTAAAAAGCGATAAACTAACGGATAACTATAATCTGCATGTTCATTTAATAATTTCACAAGGAAAGGATGCTGATTAATAAATTGCTCAAATTGAGCAATTAATCCACGGTGTGAAAAAGCGCGAAGACGATAACGTAAACGCTTAAGCGCATAAGAACGCCCTGGTCTATCGGGATAAACGGCTTCCGCTTTTGGCCAGCGATATTGATTCTCTTGAGATTCCATAGTTATTAATATAATTAAAGAGGCTTTAAATCACGCAAAGCGCGCATTCTCTCACAATTTCAGCAATTTTTCTATTTGTGGTATGCTAGGGCCAATTGATGAAAGGAACAATTATGTCTGAAATTAAACTGAATTATCATAAAACGCATTTTCTCACGAGTGCCCCCAATATTCGTTCAATCCCAGAAGATACAGGGATTGAAATTGCTTTTGCGGGACGCTCAAATGCAGGAAAATCAACCGCACTTAATGCATTAACCAATCAGAAAAGCTTAGCCAGAACTTCTAAAACACCTGGTCGTACGCAGCTCATCAACCTTTTTGAGGTAGAGCCGAATTGTAAACTAGTGGATTTACCTGGCTATGGCTATGCTGCTGTTCCTGAGAAAATGAAAATTGAATGGCAAAAATCCCTCGGGGAATATTTGCAAAAACGCGAATGTTTAGGCGGACTTGTTGTTTTAATGGATATTCGCCATCCTTTAAAAGATCTCGACCAACAAATGATTGAATGGGCTGTTTCTGCTGATTTACCGGTTATGTTACTTTTAACTAAAGCGGATAAGCTCAGTCAAAGTGCGCGTAGCAAACAAGTCAAAATGGTACGTGAAGCTATTTTGCCCTTCCAAGGTGATATTCAAGTCGAAGCCTTTTCTGCACAAAATAAGATTGGCATTGATAAATTAGCGGCCAAACTAGATAGTTGGTTTGCCCCACTTTTTGTGTAGCTTTTTATCAAGAAAAAAATGATTTCTGCGATCAAGATCGCAAAAAAAGCACAGGATGCATGATTTCATTCTGTGCTTTTTTTTATAGTGCGAAAATCTAATTATTTTGACCGCACTTTAAGGAATCTGAATGTCTCTTGCCATTGTTTATAGCCGTGCCTCAATGGGCGTACAAGCTCCTCTTGTTACCATTGAGGTACACTTAAGTAACGGAAAGCCTGGATTTACCTTAGTTGGTCTACCCGAAAAAACCGTAAAAGAAGCGCAAGATCGTGTCAGAAGTGCATTAATGAATGCCCAGTTCAAATATCCTGCTAAACGCATCACCGTCAACCTTGCACCAGCCGATTTGCCCAAAGAAGGGGGACGATTTGATTTACCTATTGCAATCGGTATTTTAGCTGCATCAGATCAACTCGACGGTAGCCGTTTAAAACAGTTTGAATTCGTTGGTGAGCTTGCATTAACAGGTGAATTACGTGGTGTACACGGTGTTATTCCTGCCATTTTAGCGGCACAAAAAGCGAAACGCGCCCCCATTATCGCTTATCAAAATGCCAATGAAGCCTCACTTGTCTCAGAGCAAGAAACTTATTTCGCTAAAAACCTTTTGGAAGTCGTGCAATTCTTAAATAATCAAGAAAAATTACCTTTGGCCTCATTACTTGCACAAGAAAGTGCGGTCGGATTTTCAGCTAAAAATCACTTAGATTTGACGGATATTATTGGTCAGCAACACGCCAAACGAGCTCTGACGATTGCAGCCGCAGGCCAGCACAACCTACTCTTTTTAGGTCCTCCCGGTACAGGTAAAACCATGTTGGCTAGTCGTCTCACTGCATTGCTCCCTGAAATGACCGATTTAGAAGCCATTGAAACGGCTTCAGTTACGAGCTTAGTACAAAATGAATTAAATTTTCATAACTGGAAACAACGTCCGTTTCGAGCGCCACATCATAGTGCTTCTTTGCCTGCCTTAGTTGGCGGAGGAACCATTCCCAAACCAGGCGAAATATCGCTCGCACATAATGGCGTACTTTTTCTTGATGAACTACCTGAGTTTGAGCGAAAAGTACTGGATGCGCTTCGTCAGCCCTTAGAAAGTGGAGAAATTATTATTTCTCGTGCCAATGCGAAAATCCAATTCCCTGCTCGCTTTCAATTAGTTGCTGCGATGAACCCAAGTCCAACCGGGCATTATACCGGAACACATAACCGCACCTCACCGCAGCAAGTGATGCGTTATTTAAATCGCCTTTCTGGGCCGTTTTTAGATCGTTTTGATTTATCTATTGAAGTCCCCCTTCTGCCGCAAGGTAGCCTACAGAATACGGGTGATAGAGGCGAAACAAGCCAACAAGTACGAGAAAAAGTGTTAAAAGTGAGAGAAATTCAACTTGCTCGAGCCGGTAAAATCAATGCTTATCTTTCAAGCAAAGAAATTGAACGAGACTGTAAATTACAAGATAAAGATGCATTATTTCTGGAGAATGCTTTAAATAAACTCGGGCTTTCTGTTAGAGCCTACCATCGGATTTTAAAAGTCTCACGCACAATTGCCGATTTAAATGGCGAAAAAGAAATACAACAACCTCATTTAGCAGAAGCGCTAGGATATAGGGCGATGGATCGGTTGTTACAGAAATTATCTGCTGCTTAAAAAATAAAAGGGCGAATGATTCGCCCTTATTTATCTTCTATGCTTAATAATAAGAATGTTCACCACGTTGGTGTTCTGTTACGTCTCGCGCACCTTTTAATTCATTCGGGAAGAGCGAAACTAACTGTTTTTCTACCCCGTCTTTTAAGGTGACATCAACCATTGAACAACCGTTACAGCCACCGCCGAATTGTAGAACTGCATAACCATCATCAGTAATCTCAATTAACGTAATTTTACCGCCATGGCTGGCTAATTGTGGGTTAATTTGTGTTTGGATCACGTACTCTACGCGCTCAATTAAAGGCGCATCATCTGCAACTTTACGCATTTTAGCGTTAGGTGCTTTTAAAGTCAGTTGAGCGCCAAGCTCTTCGGTTACATAATCAATTTCCGCATCTTCTAAAAACGGTAAACTGATTTCATCTACAAATGCTGAAAAAGTATCGTATTTCATTTCAGTATCTGTCGCTTCAACTGAATTTGGCGGACAATAAGACACGCCACATTCTGCTCCAGGAGTACCCGGATTCACGACAAAAATACGAATATTTGTACCTTCTTCTTGTGTATCTAAAAGTTTCCGAAAATGTGCTTGTGCAGCATCTGAAATAAAAATTTGTTCCATAAATAAAGTCCTAATACTTGATGCAATATATCGGGAATGATACTCCTATACGGCAATTTTTTCTACATTTATTCCTATTTTTATAGATATAGGTAAATCCTATCTTTACCAGAATTTAAGCTCGCGCTAAGCCCCATACTTGAATTTCTTTTACACCTAATTTTCGAAGTTGTTTGGTTATCTCTGCTAACGTTGAACCAGTTGTAATCACATCATCTACCAACGCAACGCGTTCATAAGGAAAAGGCTTTTGGGTATTCACTGTAAAAGCATTTTTAAGGTTTTGTCGTCGATCTTTCGCCGTTAAACCTCGCTGAGTGTGAGTATGTTTAATCCGTTTCACCACATGATGGCAGTTAGGCGCATCACACCAGCGACTTAGCCAATTAGCTAATAAATCAGCTTGGTTGTAGCCCCGTTGCCATTGTCGAAAATGATATAACGGTACGGGAATAATCGCCTGTGGCAGAGAGAGCCCATGTGTTCGTCTCGCCTCTCGCACTGCAAGATAAAGCAAACGCGATAAACTGCGATCTAACCAAAACTGTTTTTGGAATTTAAAACGATGAATAAGTGAAGAAAGTGGTTCAAGGTAATGCCCAATAATCACAATACGATCCCAAGCGGGTTCATTTTTCAAACAATGTCCACAGCTCATTGCATAATGCTGCAAGGGTGAACCACATCGCCCACAATAAGGGAAAGTTTTAATTTGCTTCTGACATCGACTACACAACCCGTTTCGACCAAGATGAATAGATCGCTTGCAATACACACAGCTAAACTGAAAAAAATGGGAAAACATAAAAGAAATTGACCGCACTTTATTTTTTCGCTTTTTCAACTTGCTTAAAATGCTTTTCTTTCTTAGCCATTTCCATTCTTTCACCTTGTTTCAAAATATGAGGGGTCACAAAAATCACAAGCTCTCGTTTTTGATGACGTTCACTTTCCTTACTAAATAAGCGCTTAATACCAGGAATATCGCCCAATAATGGCACTTTATCGACACCTTTCGTGATCGTATCGTGGAATACACCACCCAATACAATTGTTTCCCCATCTTTGGCAAAAACTTGTGTATTGATTTCTTGTTTATCAATGGATACGACTTCATTTTGCCCGTAAGCCACGCGATTTCCTGGGGAATTTTGACTGACTAATAAATCCAATAAGATATTATTATCCTTCGAAATATGTGGTGTCACTTCTAATCCCAACACCGCTTCTCGAAATTCCACTGATTGAGTATCATTTTTTCCATTCGTCACCACATAAGGAATTTCTGTCCCTTGTTTAATGCTTGCGCTTTTCTTATTAGTCGTGAGTAAGCGAGGGCTCGCAATAATTTCTACGTTATTTTCACGTTCAAGTGCGGTTAATTCTAAGTCTAATAATCGACCATTAATTTTAGCCACTTGAAGTGCTAATGAGCCAGCTGGCGTGACCGTTGTCGCAAAATTCACGTTTAAATTATTACTGATATTACTAAAGCCATTCGCATCTAGACTGCCACTCACTCGATGGGCTGCCTCAGTAGGATTAAAAATTCCCCAACGCACACCTAATTCTTTTAGGCTTTCATCTGTAATCGTCACAATACGTGCTTCAATGACAATTTGCTCAATGGGTTTATCCAGCTCTGCAATCAATTTTTTAATATTTTTGACAGAACGTGCATCATCCTGAATCAGTAATACATTGCTTCGATCATCAAATGTAATTGTGCCGCTAGGTGAAAGCAAAGAACCACTACCAGTTGTTAAAGATTTCATCACATCAGAGGCCTTGGCAAAATGCAGTTTAACCGTTGTACTCACAAGTGGCGTTTCACTAGGCAAACTTTCTCCGCTAATCGCCATAGGTTCTGTCATTTTCTCTGCATATTGTTCATGTTGAGAAGGCTTACCCAAATAATAAATATCATTTTCTTGATAAAAAGAGAGCCCTTTGATTTTTGCCACAGAACGTAATAAACGATCAAAATCTACGTTATCTAATTGCAATGAAAGCGTTCCTTCTAGCTCATCATCAATCATTAAATTGGCATTTTGCTCAAGGGCGAGTTGTTGTAGAGTTGCAACCATTGGCGCCTGTTTTAAGCGAAGTGAAAACACGCGATTTTCTGCCGCTGAGTAAGTTGTCCATAGGAGCAAAAAACACATTAAAAACTGACCGTACTTTGTTTTTATTTTCTGCTTTATCATTTTAAAATCTCATTATGATTGAGGTCGTTTGTTCACATTGCCCAGCTTTATAACCTTGAAGCGTCATGCTGTTTTTACTCACTTTTTCGACTAAATAGCCTTCCTTTCCGATCCTCTGCCCGACTTGAGCAGACAGAATATGCCCATTATCATTAAATAACACTTCTGCCTGTTTACCATATTGCACGACTCCCACAATATGTAGCTGAGCCAATGGGCGTTCCTCCGCCAGTCTCGGCTCCGAATACACGCAAGCCGACACCGGCGGTAGGGTGAGCCCCTCTTTTGGATATTCGGTTTGTTCTCTTTGTTTACGATCAAAAGGATCTTGCGAAAATACTGATACAGAAAAAAACGCTATCAAGATTAAGAAAAGCTTTTTCATTATTTGTCCTTATTTAATTGGAAAATTAACTCACATGTAATAGAAGCATTTTCCTCTTCATCTAATTTCTCAATGTTTAATTGAGTTAAAGAAAGTGTAGGAACATCGTTTAAAAGTGCGGTCAAAAATTGCTGCAAATCGATAAAATAGCCTTGCAATGACAAATGCAACAACGTATGTTGAGAAAAATCCCAACGTAAATCCAACGCTCGAAGTCGCCCATTTAACAACGCCTGTACATGGTGATTAATCGGCAACACAGAATTAGCTAATTCTGGAGAAAGTTGTCGGCTGTCTGACTTTTGCCTTAAGGTTTGTAAAATCTTTTCCTGTTTATCCCACTCTTGCTGCTGCAAACTCAATTCTGCGTCAAGTCGATGTCGTTCGTTGCTATTTTCAACGTAACGAAAAACAGGTAAAAAGATGACCGCACTTAATGCACTCAACCAAAAGGCAGCATGGACCATTTGAGGTAATCGAAGCCATCTCCCAAACCAACTTTGTGCACTTTTTTGAACAAGCTCATTGATAAAGTCCCTCATTGCACAGACTCCGATAAATGAATATCAAATTGAAAAAATAACTGCTGTTGCACTGGCTGAAACTTAGTTAAGTTAACCTCTGTAAAATGACGTTTGAGAAATTGATGTATCTCCTCAAACTCTTGCTGGCTTTCTGCCGCGCCTGAAAGGACAGCTTGCTTCGCATTGAGCGTAAATTCATCTAACTCACCCTGTTGTAATGGGAACTCTGTTAATAAATTAAGCAGGCGATACACATATTCTGTATCCATTTCTGTCAGCTCATTCATTTCTTTCAGACTACTTTGTAGTTGCTGAACCTGAATGCGTTTCTGATGGACTTGATTGGTTATTTGTGTCAGTTTTTCTTTTGTCTGACTTAGGGCTTGCCCTTGTTGCTCATTGAGTTGGTTCAATCCAATGACAATCAAAACAGAGCAAGCTAGCCAAATTAAACCTTGCCACATAAAACGACGAAAAGCCTTTTGATGTTGTTCTAAGCGCCAAGGCAATAAATTAAGGCTAAACATCACCACTCTCCCGATTAACTAAAGGCAAAAGTGCGGGTGGTTTTAAAGATAAATTCACTAGCTTTAAATCGGTTTGCCAAAGTGCATTACCTAAAGCAATGAAAGGAAGATCTGTTTCGATACGCTGCCAATCCTTAGGCTGTAATTCGATTGTGTGTGAATTCAACATATCGGGCGTTTGATACACATAAATCTGTTCTATCGTTTCAGGAAAACGCTGGATAAATTGTTGATAAAGCTCAGATAAATCACCTTGAGATTGCAAAACTTGTCGTTGTTGTAAGCGTTCACAAACGGCGAGACATCCTTGTTGATCTTGATATAAAAATAAAGTGTTAATCGGCTCTTGACCTAAAATGGCATAAAATGCACGTAAAACACTGTGATTCAGTAAATCAAGTGCGGTCAATTTTAACGGTAAATATTTTGCCAATTCTGCATTGGCACTTTCTTGTCGAATCGCCGTGATATCCAACCGAAAACCTTGTTTTAATGGCGTAGTCAGATAATCAAACCATAATTCATCCAAAGGGATCGGTAATTCTTTTTGCAAAATAAAACGACATTGTTGTTCACATTCCTGGGCATTGAGTGTTTGTGGTAGAATAAGGGTTTTAGACCAAGTTAAGTGGGGCGAAATGGCGCCAATAAAACAGCATTGACTGTTTTTTTGTGGCAAATGAGGCAATAACTGGGAAAAAATATCTTTTTGTTGTGCATTTAAACAAATAGATTGAACTTTGTGTAATTCATCTAGCCAAACAAAATAGAGGTTATCTTGTTGTTTGCTCACACCAATTTGTTGTTTTCGCTGCTTTCTATTGGCTATTCCCATATTCTTTCCTATTCTTTAAGGGATTAATCTTTTATACTTAGCAGCCAAAATCATAATTTTGATTTTTTGAATATTCATTAAACCAGAGAGAATTTTACGATGCGGATCGCAAAATTAATATTAAGTACCCTATTTACGATATGTATACTGGGGTTAGTCGCCGGTGGTGTACTGTATTTTCACTTAAAATCCTCCTTACCATCGGTAGAAAGCCTAAAAACCGTCGAGTTACAACAACCGATGCAAATTTATACGGCTGATGGCAAATTGATCGGTGAAGTCGGTGAACAACGCCGTATTCCAGTGAAATTAGAAAATGTGCCTCAGCGTCTGCAAGATGCTTTCTTAGCGACGGAAGATAGCCGTTTTTATGACCATCACGGTTTAGACCCTGTCGGTATTGCTCGTGCGATTTTTGTTGCTGTCAACAATGGTGGTGCATCTCAAGGGGCAAGTACCATTACACAACAGCTTGCACGTAACTTCTTCTTAACCCCAGAGAAAACCATCATTCGTAAAGTACGTGAAGCGGTATTAGCGGTTGAAATTGAAAATGCTCTAAGCAAACAGGAAATTTTAGAGCTTTATTTGAATAAAATTTTCTTAGGGTATCGCTCTTATGGCGTTGCAGCCGCTGCTCAAACCTACTTTGGTAAAAACTTAGATGAATTAACGCTCTCTGAAATGGCTGTGATTGCAGGATTACCAAAAGCACCTTCAACAATGAACCCATTATATTCACCAAAACGTGCGGAAGAACGCCGTAATGTGGTATTGGGCCGCATGTTGGATGAAAACAAAATCACCAAAGCAGAATATGATGCAGCCATCAAAGAGCCAATCGTTGCGAGTTATCACGGTGCTAAATTTGAGTTTCGTGCAGACTATGTGACTGAAATGGTTCGTCAAGAAATGGTAAAACGTTTTGGTGAAGAAGATGCTTACACCAAAGGTTATAAAGTCTTCACAACTGTACTTTCAAAAGATCAAGCGGAAGCTCAAAAAGCCGTACGTAATAACTTGATCGATTATGATATGCGTCATGGCTGGCGTGGCGGTGCACCACTTTGGAAAAAAGATGAAGCCCCATGGGATAATGAACGCATTGTCGCTTTCTTGAAAAAATTACCTGATTCAGAACCATTCATTCCGGCAGCGGTAACTGCATTAGGTAAGAATGGTGCAGAATTACTTTTAGCCAATAATGAAACGATGACGCTTTCTTCAAACGCAATGCGTTGGGCGGGAAGAGCACCGGTTAAAGTGGGTGACCAGATTTGGATTCGTAAACGTGATAACGGTGAATGGATTTTAGGTCAAATTCCAGCGGCTAACTCTGCATTAGTTTCATTAAACTCTGATAATGGTGCTATTGAGGCCATGGTGGGTGGTTTTAGCTACGAACAAAGTAAATTTAACCGAGCAACCCAATCTTTAGTGCAAGTCGGTTCTTCGATTAAACCATTTATCTATGCAGCTGCATTAGAGAAAGGTTTAACGCTTTCAAGCGTATTGCAAGACAGTCCTATCTCTATTCAAAAACCAGGACAACCTTTGTGGCAACCGAAAAACTCACCTGATCGTTATGACGGTCCAATGCGTTTACGTGTGGGTTTAGGTCAATCTAAAAACATGATTGCCATCCGAGCCCTACAAACCGCAGGTGTTGGCTTTACGGCTGACTTCTTACAACGTTTTGGATTCAAACGTGACCAATATTTTGCCAGTGAAGCGCTTGCATTAGGTGCGGCATCCTTCACTCCATTGGAAATGGCGCGTGCTTACGCGGTATTTGATAATGGTGGTTTCTTAATTGATCCTTACCTTATCGAAAAAATTCAAGATAATACCGGTAAAGATTTATTTATTGCGAACCCGAAAATTGCTTGTATTACCTGTAACGACATTCCTGTGATTTATGGTGAAACCAAAGATAAAATTGATGGTTTTAAAGATGTTGCAGAAGTGGCTAATCCTGACAATCTAAAATCTGCTAAAGGTAATAGCAACACCGATACAGATGAAGGTGAGGGTGATCAGCAACCTGAGAATGTACCAGACTTGCCAGAGCTTCAAACATCAGCATTAAATGACGGTTCTGTTGATTTAATGGCGGATGCGAAAGACGGTGCTGCAAAACAAGAGTACGCGCCTCGTGTGATTAGCGGCGAATTAGCCTTCTTAATTCGCAGTGCATTAAATACAGCAATTTATGGTGAACAAGGTCTCGGTTGGAAAGGTACCAGCTGGCGTATCGCGCAAAGTATTAAGCGTAGTGATATTGGCGGTAAAACCGGTACAACCAATAGCGCGAAAGTTGCTTGGTATGCAGGTTTTGGTGCAAACTTAGTGACCACGACCTATGTCGGTTTTGATGATAATAAACGCGTATTAGGTAGAGGGGAAGCGGGTGCGAAAACCGCAATGCCTGCGTGGGTCACTTATATGAAAGCTGCACTTTCTGATGTTCCAGAACGTCAACTTGAGCTTCCTCCAAACATCATGGAAAAAACCATTGATAGTAACTCTGGTTTACTTTCTGAAGGTGGTGGACGTAAAGAATACTTTATCGTTGGTACCGAGCCTAAACGCACTTATGTTGCAGAAATGCAAGAGCGCGGTTATTATGTTCCACCAGAGTTGCAACAACGCTTAAATGGTGGAACCGGCAAAACCAAAGACGCGATTCCAGCAACGCAACCAGAAGAATTATTCTAACCCTGATTTAAATACTAAAAGTGCGGTTAATTTTAATGCCTTTCCGAATCAAATTCACGAAAGGCATTCTTTTACCCCTAATATTTATCTATATTAATGAAATTTTAAATTTGATAAATACATCTATAGCAGTCGATTATCCCTTGTTTCTGCAATAAACCACAACCCAATTAAACTCACAATTGCATTTAAGGTTAGATAAATTCCAACGCCTTTTAGACCGTAATTGGCATTCAGTGGCAATGTAATAATTGCTGCTACACTGGCACCGAATAAGCCTGAAATATTGTAGGTCAACGATGCACCAGAATAACGAGCATGTGTTGGAAATAATTCAGGTAATAAACTCGCAAGGGGGCCGTATCCCATGCCAATTAATCCCATTCCTATCATCAAGAACCAAAATAAACTGGTAGTTGTTCCATTATCGAGAAAATATGGTAAGGCTAAGCCGAAAATAGCCACGCCAAAGGTTGTCCAAATTAACCAAATTCTTCGTCCAATGATATCGATATATTTGCCTGAAATAGCAATTGTAATGGCTAATGAAATCGCACTGCACATTAATAAAGCAGTAAAAATTTGTGGTGAGAAACCTAATCCCATTGCATAACCGGCTTCCGATACGGTTGGGGTAGATTTTGCATAAATTTGGCTGAAAGCGATCATAATATAAAAGAGCACATAGCCTGCAATGCAGATCAACATGCCTAAGAAAAATGGTTTGAAATGAGTAACGATCACTTCCACCATCGGTAAAGCTTTAGGTTTAGGCTTGTTAAGTGCTGCAATAAATATTGTCGCTTCAGTAAGTTTTAATCGAACATACAACCCAATAGCAACTAATACAAAAGAGGAAAGAAATGGAATTCGCCATGCCCAGTCAGTCATTGCGGCTTGTCCAAAAAGCGCGGTAATGAGTAAAAAGACACCATTGGCAAGTAGTAATCCTAGAGGAGCGCCTAATTGTGGAAAAGTGCCATACCAACCACGTTTCCCTTCAGGTGCATTTTCGATTGCCACTAATGCAGCGCCGCCCCATTCGCCACCTAAACCGATTCCCTGCCCAATACGGCACAAGCAAAGTAAGATGGTTGCCCATATTCCGATACGGTCGTAAGTCGGTAATAAGCCAATTACTACAGTTGAGATTCCCATTACTAACAGGCTCATAACAAAGGTATTTTTTCTTCCTAAGCGATCGCCAAAATGTCCGAATAATACGGCCCCCAGAGGACGAGCAATAAAAGTCAGTGCTAGTGTGGAAAGTGCAGCAATTTGGATCGAAAGTGGGTCAGCAGCGTGGAAAAATTGATGATTGAAAACGAGCACTGCAGCCATGGTATAAATATAGTTATCGAAATATTCAATAGCGGTGCCAATCATTGTTGCCATTGCTACACGTTTCAAACTATTTGGCTTATTCAGTGGTTGCATCCGCTTGCTTCCTTTAATGCTTTGGTGCTTGCCTTTATATCTTTGGCTTGACTAATTGCGGTTATTACCGCGATACCATCTGCGCCGTATTTTCGCAACGTTTTCACATGCTCCAATTTCACGCCACCAATAGCTACAAGTGGTTTTGTGATACCTGCTTTTCTCAAGGTTTGAATAAACGCCATTCCTAGAGTAGGTTTAGGATTTTCTTTTGACTGAGTCGGAAAAATTGGACCAATACCGAAATAATCGATTTCAGATAATTCCTCTCCGATTTTGGCTTCGTCTAAACGGTTGACTGACCAACCAATAATGAGTGGTTTATGGGTTCTTGCTCGAATCGTTTTTACGGGCGTATCACTTTGCCCAACGTGAATACCATCCGCTTCAATTTCTAAAGCTAAATCAACGTTATCATCGACAATAAATGGCACATTATATCGACGACATAAGTCTCTGCACTTAATGGCTAAGGCTCGTTGTTCTGTTGGAGAATTTTCTAATGAGAATTTGCCTTTATCGCGAAATTGAAAACAGGTAATGCCACCTTCTAAAGCTTGTCTAAGAACAGAAAGCAAGTTATCAGCTGGATTATCACCTAAATGTCGGCAATCTTGTGTGCCTGCTACAAAATAGAGCGGTAAAATTTCTTGAATATTGTTCATTTTGGAATCCTTAAAGGCGACTGTAAGCCCAATGATTAGTCGGTCCATGTCCATGACCAATATTCAATGGGTGAGAAATAGCTGCCGTAATAAAATCTTTGGCTGTTTTGACCGCACTTTTTAGAGGTGCCCCTTTGGCTAATTCTGCCGTTAAGCAAGCTGAAAAAGTACAACCTGTGCCATGAGTATGTGGGGTATTGAAACGTGCACTTTCCAAAACAAAATGTTCACCATTTTGTAAAAGGATCCAATCTTGGCATTGCTCACTTTGTGAATTGAGTGAATGCCCGCCTTTAATAATCACATTCTTCGCACCTTGTTTTTGCAAGTCTAACGCGGCTTGTTGAATGCTGGCTGTATCAGAAATCTTAAAACCAGTTAAAGCTTCTGCCTCAGGAATATTTGGCGTAATCACATCGGCAAGTGGCAATAAATATTTGCTTAGTGCGGAAACCGCTTGTTGTTGCAATAAAGGGGCCCCACCTTTCGCAATCATGACAGGATCGATAACCAATGTGCCGAATGGACGATTTTTTAAGAAATCAGCAACGCATTCAATAATATCTGCTGTACCAAGCATACCAATTTTGGCACTTGCAATCTGAAAGTCATTTTTTACCGCTTCTAGCTGTGCCTGAATTGTTTTCAGTGGAATGAGGTGAATATCAAATACCCCAAGCGTGTTTTGTGCAGTTACTGCAGTAATCACTGAGGTTCCAAATACACCTTGCATTTGAAAGGTTTTCAAATCTGCTTGAATGCCAGCGCCGCCGCCACTGTCCGAACCAGCAATAGTCAATGTTTGTGGAATGTTAGACATATTTCACCTCCGCGTTTTGTTCTATTAAATCAGGTGTTAAGGCTGCCAATTCATCAAGTAAGCGAATTTGGAATTTACCGACTTGCGTGGTTAAGTTTTTAGCCGCAAGCTCCCCTGCAACGGTGTAAGCGGCACAGGCTTCGACTGTCGCAGAAAAATGATTACCTTCATCAACGGCTAAAAATGCTGCACATACTGCACTTAATAAACAACCCGATGCAGTGACTTTTGGAAATAGCGGTGTACCATTATTGACTGTGACAGTTTGTTGTCCATCGCTGATGATATCGACCTCTCCACTAATTAATACTGTGCAACCATAGCGTTGAGCAACACGTTGAGCGACTTCTTGTAGATTCGTTTTACCTTGTCCTGCATCCACGCCTTTTGCTTGCCAGTCTTCACCAGCAATCGTAGCTAGCTCACCTGCATTACCACGAATTAAGGCAAATTTCACTTCAGACAGTAACTGACGGATAGTTTCTCGTCGGTAGCTAGTGGCACCCACTCCTACAGGATCAAGCACGACAGGAATGCCTATTGAATTAGCGGTTTTACCTGCTAATAACATAGCCTCTCGTTCTTTACCGATAAGCGTGCCGATATTGATTACCAATGCTTGGCTGATTTTGGGCACTTCAACCATTTCCTCTATGTTGGCTGACATCAATGGTGATGCACCTAATGCAAGTAAACCATTGGCACTAAAATTTGCCGCAACAATGTTGGTTATGTTATGAATAAGCGGGTTTTGCTCACGAATTTTTGATAAATAAATAGATTTCATTTCACGCCTTTATTTTTATGATAAATCCAATCCCATTTGCCAAAATCCGATTTCCATTCGGGTAGCCGTAGTAAAAATTTGTTGGATATGAGCGAATTGGGCATCATTAAGTGGTTCACAAAGTGTGGTAAGAAAATCAACCGTTTCTTGTGCCGCTTGTTGATATTCAGGCGATGAATATGTGTCAATCCAGGCTTGATAAGGATTGCTTAATAGCTTTGGATAATTTTCTGTAATGTAACCTGCTACTTGAGCATAACCTAAAGCACAAGGCGTAACGGCTGCATATAGCTCTGGTAAGCCACCCGTCATTCCACAATCAAGCAAGTAGCGTGTATAGGAAATGCATGCCGCACTTTCTGGTGTTTGGAATATTTCCTGCTCACTAATTTCCCATTGACGACAGTAATCCAAATGTAATTGGATTTCTTGGCAAAGAATGTCGAGCGTTTTACGTGGCATTTCCATCTCAGTGAAATTTTTTGCCTTAAAGACGCCCAAGGCAAAAGCACGGCTGTAATGGAAAAGATAGATGTAATCTTGCTTTAAGTAGTGCTGAAAACAAGCTTTGGGCAAGGTGCCTTTTGCGAGTTGTTGCACAATTTCATGCTCAACATATTGCTTCCAATAAGGTTGTGCTTGCTGAATGAGTTGTTCAATCATCATTTTCCCTTACTGTAATTCGATGGCATAGTCTTTCAATTCAAGTGCTTTTGGAATCAAGCCTTTTTGATGCATAAATTCCGCCATTTGTTGATAACGTTTGGCATCCAATTGACGAGGTTTCGTTGCTAATAAAGGTAGGGTATCTTTCCATGCTAATTGATTTAATTCCGTATTAAGTTCTTTTGGTTTATAGCTCACAAATGCTTGCCATGCGTCATTTGGGTTGTTTTGTAGGTAGGTTGTAGCTTGTTCAAGTGCGGTCAAAAAATCGGAAATTTTTTTAGAAGCAAGACTGTTTTTGTTAGCCACTAAAATCAATTCATCATAAGCCGGCACACCATATTGTTCTGGGAAAAATGCTAGGCCTTCTTGTTTTTCTAAATGGATCTGATTCAGTTCGAAATTACGGAATACTCCGATGACAGCATCGACTTGTCCCGTTAAAAGAGAAGGGGAAAGTGACCAATTCACATTTACTAATTTTACGTCTTGATTGCTGAGTCCAATAGAGCGAAGCATTGTGTCGAGCAATACATCTTCAAAACCACTAACTGAATAGCCTACTTTTTTGCCTTTCAGATCGGCAAGTGTTTTGATGTTGCTATTTTTGAGCACCACAACGCTATTTAATGGACTAGAAATGAGAGATCCCACTCTTACTAAAGGTAATCCTTCTGAAACTTGTTGATAAAGTTGAGGTTGATAATTAATAGCTAAGTCCACTTTTCCTGCGGCAACCAATTTAGGCGGTAATGATGGATCGGCTGGTTCGATAATCTCGACCTCTAAGTTATTTTTTTCAAAAAAGCCTTTTTGTTGTGCCACGATGATTGCTGCGTGGTCAGGATTCACATACCAATCAAGCATTAAGCTGATTTTCTCTTTTGCCAAGCTGGAAAAGCTAGTGGTGAGTCCAATTACAAGGCTGAAATAACGGATGATTTTCTTCATTTTTGTCTCCTTTTGTCATGAAATGTTAAACGTGCCAAATAAAACGACGTAGTAGCCAATCGATGCTGAAATATAAACAAAGTGAAATTGCCACTAATATCAGCAACGCGGCAAACATTAAATCCACCTGCATACGAGCGTTGGCGTGGATCATTAAATAGCCAAGCCCTTCAGATGAACCCACCCATTCTCCGATTACAGCGCCAATTGGGGCGACTGAAACGGCAATACGAAACCCCGATGCAAATGCAGGCAATGCAGCAGGTAATCGCACTTTAAGTAATAAACGCAAAGGGGAAGGTTTTAACGTTTTGGCGAGGTCGAGCCAAGCTTGAGGTGTATTGCGTAATCCATCGTAACAAGCTGCTGTTACAGGAAAATAGATAATGAGTATGGCCATCAGAATTTTTGATGGCATGCCATAACCCAGCCAAAGTATGAGTATTGGGGCGATGGCAAAAACAGGAATTGCTTGAGAAATGACTAAAATTGGTAACAGTAATGATGATGTTTTAGGTGAAAAAGAGAGTAACAGGGCTGATGACAATCCGAAAATAAACCCCAACAATAACCCTAAGCCAATTTCAATTAAGGTGATTTGTGTATGCTGCCAAAGTAGTTCTGCATTGGAAGTCAATTGCAGCCACACGGCTTGTGGAGAAGGAAATATGTAATGAGGAAAATCACCTAATACGCCAATAAGTTGCCAGAGACACAGCAATATAATTCCAATAAAGAGTGGTTTAAGAAGGCTAAGTTTCATCTTTTTCCCTCTAATAACTCATTTAATAATTGCTGTTGGAGTATCCACAAATTTTCTTGGTTAAGTTCTCGTGGTGCTTTACCTTCAGATTTTATAACATCAGATAATGCGGGTTGATTAGGCAGCGGTGAACGTAATACAAAAATACGCTGGCTTAAGCGTAATGCTTCTTGAGGATCATGGGTAACCAATAACACTGATTTATCTTTTAATAGTTCATAGGCCAAGTTTTGTAATTGGTAACGACTAATTGCGTCAAGGGCAGAGAAAGATTCATCAAGTAAAACTAAATTAGCGTTTTGCATTAATACTCGAGCGAGAGCCACTCTTTGTTTCTGTCCTCCAGATAATTGAGCGCAGCTTTTATGAAGATGTTCTGACATGCCTACTTGTTCAAGTAGTACTTTTGCTTGAAGAGTTGTTTTTGTGGATTTCTTCCCAAATAGTATGTTTTCTAATTGGACGTTATCAACAATTGAAAGCCAGGGATAAAGGGTATCTTTTTGTGGTAGCCATGCTACTCGAATATTAGGATGAAAGATGATATTGCCTTGGATTTTCCCTTGTGTATCAAGCCCTGCAATTAATCTTAAAAGCGTTGATTTACCTACACCAGAGCAGCCAAGTAAACTGACCCATTCATTAGGTAAAAGCGTTAAATCAAGGTGTTCAAATACTACTTGCCCACCAAAAGCAAGACTAAGATCCTGAATATTCACCATTGCATTAACCTAAGGATTAATGACTAAAGGTAACGACAGAAAAGGAATGAAAAGAGGTATGAAGAATGAGAAAGTATTTTGGCATATTAGTTTCCTACGTCAGTGCTAACTGTTTCAGGTTCACGGGTATCATCTCAGCCATCTTGTGGCACCCCGACTAAATTTGGATAGATTCTATATCTCAATGTAGAATAAAACAATAGAAAAATGACATTAACTTTAGTTTAGACTTTTTTGTTTAGTTCTCTAAAACTAATTTGAGCAGTAACTATAATAATTTAAACCATATACTTACTTTCACATAAGTTGCTAAGCTAGAAAAAATTCTGCCATAATAGACACCCTTTTTGAGTTCAATGCCTAGCGAAGATTTTAATACTTCAAGTGGTAATATTTTTATGCTACAGCAAAATAATACCACCAATTTTGAGCTCACTTTTTCTCATCAAAGGACAAAGCATGTTAAGTTATCGTCACAGTTTCCATGCCGGCAACCATGCCGATGTGTTAAAACACATTGTGTTAATGCTGATTTTGGAAAATCTTTCGCTGAAAGAAAAAGGCTTCTACTATCTCGATACCCACTCTGGTGTTGGTCGTTATCGTTTAAGTTCTAACGAATCAGAAAAAACCGGTGAATACAAAGAGGGAATTGGGAGACTTTGGGAAAGAACGGATTTACCCGAAGAAGTGGCTCGCTACGTGGATCTCATTAAAAAACTCAATTATGGCGGTAAAGAATTACGTTATTATGCCGGGTCTCCAATGATTGCCGCACAATTATTGCGTCCTCAAGATCGTGCATTATTGACAGAATTACACCCGAGCGATTTTCCATTATTACGCAATAACTTTAAAGAATTTAAGAATATCACCACAAAATCAGAAAATGGTTTCCAACAACTCAAAGCGACACTTCCGCCAAAAGAACGCCGCGGCTTAGTGCTTATTGATCCGCCTTATGAATTAAAAGAGGATTATGATTTGGTGGTGAAAGCGATCGAAGAAGGTTATAAACGCTTTGCGACAGGCACTTATGCCATTTGGTATCCAGTGGTTCTACGCCAACAAACAAAACGCATTTTTAAAGGATTAGTGGCAACGGGAATTCGTAAAATTTTGAAAATTGAATTGGCTGTTCGCCCTGATAGCGATCAACGTGGTATGACCGCAAGTGGAATGGTAGTGATTAATCCACCTTGGCAATTAGAACAACAAATGAAGTCTATTTTGCCTTATTTGACTCAAACGCTCGTTCCAGAAGGCACGGGAAGTTGGACAGTGGAATGGATTGTGCCGGAATAATCCATTCCAAAACCTCGGTCAAAACGACCGCACTTTTAAATTTTAATTTTATTGGAATACAACACTAAACAAAGTGCAATAACCATAATCAAAATCGCGCCGGCGAATAAGATAGTATCAACTGAGCTCTCATGATTCACAATAATCAGGCGCAACATAGCGGTAATCCCCGCGTAAATAAAATAACGCAAAGGAAAGTGATAGCCGCTTTTAAAATATTGCACGATTAGGCCAATAAAACCGAAATATAAGAAAAACATCACGGCTTGTTCAGCAACATCATAAGGCACTACGCTTGATGTATTGAACACCATAATTGCTAAGGTATAGGTGATTTTAGCTAAAGCAATAATCAACACTAAAGCCAAAGCAATAAGTGAAAAACTTAATATTACTTTTAATACACTAGTCACTACTCTAGGCAGCTTTTCTAGTTCTTGAGATTCTTCCATAAAGTTCCTTTTTTGTTTTTTAAAATGATGAAAGGTGCATATTTTAAAGGAATGTGATTTGGTGGTAAATAGCCAAATTTAATCAAATAAAAAAGACAGATATTTCTGCCTTTTCTTTTTTATATGAATGAATAATTACTCATCTAAGAAACTTCTTAAGGTTTCAGAACGACTTGGATGACGTAATTTACGCAATGCTTTCGCTTCAATCTGACGAATACGCTCACGGGTTACATCAAATTGTTTACCCACTTCTTCAAGCGTGTGGTCGGTATTCATATCAATACCAAAACGCATACGTAATACTTTTGCTTCACGAGGGGTTAACCCTTCTAACACTTCATGAGTCGCCACTTTCAAGCTTTGTGCAGTGGCAGAATCTAATGGTAACTCAAGAGTTGAATCCTCGATGAAGTCACCTAAATGTGAATCATCGTCATCACCGATTGGGGTTTCCATTGAAATTGGCTCTTTTGCAATCTTAAGCACTTTACGGATTTTATCTTCTGGCATCCCCATGCGTTCAGCAAGCTCTTCTGGTGTAGCTTCACGTCCCATTTCTTGTAGCATTTGACGAGAAATACGATTTAATTTGTTAATCGTTTCAATCATATGAACCGGGATACGGATTGTACGCGCTTGGTCTGCAATTGAACGAGTAATTGCCTGACGAATCCACCAAGTTGCATAGGTAGAGAATTTATAACCACGACGGTATTCAAATTTATCTACCGCTTTCATCAAACCAATATTCCCTTCTTGAATTAAATCCAAGAATTGTAAACCACGGTTGGTATATTTTTTCGCAATAGAAATGACCAAACGTAAGTTAGCTTCAACCATTTCTTTTTTCGCACGACGAGCTTTTTGTTCACCACGAGATACCGCATCACAAATCTCACGCATTTGTTGGATGGTCAGATTAGTATTTTGCTCAATATTCGCTAAGTTATCTAAAGATAAACGGATACGTTCTTCATATTTTGGTAAACGTTTTGCCCAAGCTTTCGTTGATTTTAATGCTTTTGCTACCCATGCATCACTGCTGCCATTCGCAACAATAAGCGCCTCAAATTCATCTTTTGGCATACCTGCAATATCAACTAATACTTTTTGTAGTTGACGCTCTTCTGCACGTACACGTTTCATCATATTCTTCATTGATAAAACAAGTACATCAAATTGTTTTGGCACTAAACGGAATTGTTTAAAAATATCGGCGAGTTGAGCAATTTGATCTTTTGCACGTTTACCACTACGACCGTGTTTTGCTATGGTCGCCAATGTTTTAGTATGTTGCTCTCTTAATGCAGCAAATCTTTCACGCGCTACTTCAGGATCGATGCTGTTATCTGAATCACTGTCATCAGAACTTGAGCTGTTATCGCTTTCATCTTCCTCATCGCTCTCATCATCAACGTCTGCAGCAGATTCGGCACTTTCATCTTCATCAGCAAAATTTTCATCAATGTCCGCCGTTTCCTCTTCAGGAACATTTGGATCCACAAAGCCTGTGATTAAATCAGCCAAACGATAATTGCCTGCTTCAACTTGGTCATAATTATCTAATAATTCAGTTAACGCTTCTGGGTATGCCGCAATTGCTGTTTGAACTTCATCAATCCCTTCCTCAATACGTTTTGCAATGCTGATTTCATCTTCACGGGTAAGAAGATCAACCGTTCCCATTTCACGCATATACATACGCACAGGATCGGTTGTACGGCCGATTTCAGATTCCACATTGGACAAAATCTGTGTTGCTTCTTCCACTGCATCTTCATCCGGAATCGTGTCATTCAACATCATTTCGTCACTTTCCGGCGCTTCATCAAGAACCGGAATACCCGCATCATGCTGTAAAGTCTGCAACAACTTATCGTAATACTCTGGATCGATCACATCTTCCGGAAGTAAGTCATTAATCTCCGCATAGGTTAAATAACCTTGCGTACGACCCAATTCCATAAGCTGTTCAATTTGTTCTGAATATTGCTCTGCGGTAGATTGTTGATTTTGTTCCATTTTTATTCCCGTTTTGCGTTATTTTTGGAAGATAAAAGCCCTTGTTTTGAACAGGAGATTTTACCATTGTTATGACGGATTAACTAACTGTTTTTTCTGCTCTTCTTTTCCCTTGAGCAAATTCACTAAAATTGCTCGCTCTTGATCAGTTAATCCTTCCGCCCTTTCTTTTGCAATCAGCATTTCAATATCTCGTTCAATCGCTTGAATATTCAATCGACGATAGTTTTGAGAGAATGCATTAATGATTTCTAAGTCATCTAATAGATGATCCCAAGAGGCTAATATTTCAAGGGGCTTGCTGAATTCTGTATCACGAAAATATTCTAAGATTTGCCCTGTTGTAATGCCTTCTCGTTCACGGCAAAGTGCGGTTAATTTTTCGAGCAATTCGTAACCCGCTTCATGCTTTAAGGCTTGTAAACCGATATCCGAAATACGATTCACTAATTGTGAATTCTGTAATAACAGAGAAATCACCACGCGCATTGGTGTTTTCTTAATGGTTTTTTGTGGCGTTTTAGGTTTTAGTTCAGCCTTGTCTATTTGATTTGGGATCAAGCTTTCAAGCTGTGATTGATCAAAGATCCCAAGCTTTTGCGCCAACATATTGCGTAATGACAAACGCAACATATCACCAGGAATTTGACTAATTAAAGGTGCTGCGAGTGCTACTAATTTACCTCGTCCTTCTTGCGTCGAAAAATCCACCTGTGGACTTAAATGCGCGAATAAAAATTCTGTGAGAGACTGAGCTTGATCGATATATTCTTCAAACTTTTCTTTACCATATTGACGAATATAAGTATCCGGATCTTCTCCATCTGGCAGGAAAATAAACTTAATTTGTCGTCCATCCTCCAGATAAGGCAAGGCGTTTTCAAGTGCACGCCAAGCAGCATCACGCCCTGCTCTATCGCCATCGTAGCAGCAAATGACTTGCTCTGTTGAACGGAACAATAATTGAATTTGTTCCGAGGTCGTCGATGTACCAAGAGAAGCCACTGCATAATTCACACCAAATTGCGCTAATGCCACCACGTCCATGTAGCCTTCAACCACCAGTAATTTTTCTGGCTCATCATTGATTTGTAAGGCTTCATACAAGCCATAAAGTTCATTACCTTTATGGTATGTAATGGTTTCGGGGGAGTTCAAATACTTGGGTTTTTCATCCGTTAAAACACGTCCACCAAAGGCGACCGTACGACCACGTTTATCTCGAATCGGAAACATGATGCGATTACGGAATTTATCGTACACATTTCCACGATCGTTGCGAGAAAGCATACCTAAATCAAACAGCTTTTTCTGTTCTTCTCGATTTTTGCCGAATTGACGTAACACCGTATCCATCGCATTGGGTACATAACCAATTTGAAAACGAGCAATAATTTCTGGCGATAAACCACGTTGCTGAAGATAGCTTTGAGCCGGAATATTTAGTGGGAGTTGCGCTTGATAAAACGACGCAATCTCTTGCATCAAATCGTATAAATTACGTTTTGTCTGATAACTCACATCCGGTTTATTGCCGAATTGATTTGGGCGTTTTTCATAAGGCACTTCAATTCCTGCCGAAGCAGCAAGTTCTTCAACGGCTTCAACAAATTCTAATTTGTCATAATCCATTAAAAATGAAATCGCATTGCCTTTCGCACCACAACCAAAGCAATAATAGAATTGTTTTTTTTCACTTACTGTGAAGGAGGGTGTTTTTTCGTGATGAAACGGACAGCAAGCTTGATAATCTCGTCCCGCTTTTTTGAGTTTCACGCGTGCATTAATCACATCGACAATATTCGATTTTGTGAGCAGATCATCAATAAACTGGCGTGGAATTGAGCCTTTCATTGCCTTGCCTCCTTGAATACGATGCGAAAGTGCGGTTGATTTTGCGTGACTTTTTCCGATGAGTTTAAAGCAACAAAACCGTGATACCCAAAAGGTTTCACGGTTTGTCTTAACTCGAGTTAGAAAATACTACAAATTAGTATAAACGGGTATTGCGCGCGTTTTCGCGAGCGTTACGTTTAGCGTGACGTTTAGCAAGTGTTGCTTTTTCACGTTTACGGATTGTAGTTGGTTTTTCATAGAATTCACGAGCGCGAACTTCTGCTAAAATACCAGCTTTTTCGCAAGAGCGTTTGAAACGACGTAAAGCTACGTCGAATGATTCGTTTTCACGTACTTTAATTACAGGCATAAGCCAATCACCTCAATGAGTTTAATTTAATTGCAATTTTAAATTTTTATTACTGCCGAATGAACGGCAAATTCAATAAAGGACGCAATTCTAATCGATCTTCCCTGCAAAAGCAAAGGAAAGATCGCCTATTTGCTGAAAATTTGGCGTTTAAACTGGTTTAAACGGGCCAAACAAGGTAAAATCTTTGCCAATTTTTTTAATAAAATGAGAAGAAAATGCGTATTTTAGGAATCGAAACCTCCTGTGATGAAACAGGTGTCGCGATTTATGATGAAGACAAAGGCTTAATTGCTAATCAACTCTACACGCAAATTGCCTTGCATGCGGATTACGGCGGTGTGGTGCCAGAACTGGCTTCTCGCGATCACATTCGCAAAACAGCACCATTAATTAAAGCCGCATTAGAAGAAGCCAATTTAACCGCTGATCAAATTGATGGTATCGCCTATACAAGCGGTCCTGGTTTAGTGGGCGCATTATTAGTGGGCGCAACGATCGCGCGTTCACTGGCTTATGCCTGGAATGTGCCCGCTATTGGCGTACACCACATGGAAGGTCATCTACTTGCTCCAATGCTTGATGAAAACCGACCGCACTTTCCATTCATTGCCCTCTTAGTTTCTGGTGGGCACACACAATTAGTGCGCGTTGATGGCGTAGGAAAATATGAAGTCATTGGCGAATCCATTGATGATGCGGCAGGCGAAGCCTTTGATAAAACCGCGAAATTATTAGGGTTAGATTATCCTGGTGGTGCGGCACTTTCACGTTTAGCCGAAAAAGGATCAAAAGATCGCTTTGTGTTCCCTCGACCAATGACGGATCGCCCTGGACTTGATTTTAGCTTTTCAGGTTTAAAAACTTCAGCGGCAAACA
Source organism: Haemophilus sp. (assembly GCA_019423025.1). Lineage (GTDB taxonomy): Bacteria > Pseudomonadota > Gammaproteobacteria > Enterobacterales > Pasteurellaceae > Haemophilus_D. Next base: position 46,640 of record JAHZCD010000011.1, read on the forward strand.
CCATTAATCAGGCGATCAAACAAGAAGGTGAATTAACCGAACAAACCAAAGCTGATATTGCCTTTGCCTTCCAAGATTCCGTCGTCGATACACTCGCCATTAAATGTAAACGTGCCTTAAAAGAAACCGGCTATAAGCGTTTAGTCATTGCTGGCGGCGTGAGTGCAAACAAAAAATTACGTGAAACCCTTGGCACTATGATGAAAAATCTTGGCGGTGAAGTGTTTTATCCTCAACCTCAATTTTGTACCGATAACGGCGCCATGATTGCCTATACGGGCTTTTTACGTTTAAAACAAGGTCAGCACAGCGATCTCGCCATTGATGTCAAACCTCGTTGGGCAATGGCCGAACTCCCTGCAATTTAAGGAAAAAATATGGAAAATATGATTAAAGTAAGAGCCATGCGTGCAGCCGGTATCGCTTGTTTTTTGATGCTCGCGATTATTGGTGCATGGATTTTTACCACGCCAAGCAGTGATATTGTTGACGCTCTTGCTGAAGCAGGAAAAATGGTAGGAGGCGGTGCCACTTACGGGACCTTTATGTTAGCTGCCTGTCCACCTGTTGCAGGATTCATCGCCTATTATTTCTGGAAATGGGTGATTAAATAATGGCAAAACTCTATTTTTACTACTCGACGATGAATGCGGGCAAATCAACTACTTTACTGCAGTCTTCCTATAACTATCGTGAACGCAATATGAACACCATGGTTTATACGGCAGCGATTGATGACCGCTTTGGTGTCGGCAAAGTCACATCGCGTATTGGTATTCACGAAGAGGCGAATTTATTTACATCGACAACGGACCTCTTTGCTGAAGTGAGCCAACGTTTACAACAAGAAAAAATTCATTGTGTTTTAGTTGATGAAGCCCAGTTTTTAACGAAACAACAAGTCTATCAATTAAGTGATGTCGTGGATAAACTGAAGATTCCTGTGCTTTGTTATGGCTTGCGTACCGACTTCCAAGCAGAGTTATTTGAAGGCAGTAAGTATTTACTTGCTTGGGCAGATCAACTAGAAGAATTAAAAACTATCTGTTATTGTGGACGTAAAGCCAATTTCGTTTTACGTTTAAATGAACAAGGTGAAGTCATTAAGGAAGGGGAACAAATCCAAATTGGTGGTAACGACTCTTATCTTTCGGTTTGCCGCTATCATTACAAAGAAAAGTGCGGTCAGCTTTAACCTCGTTTTTCAATTTTATACTCGGAGAACAATTTTATGCTAAAAAACAAAACATTCGGCAGTGCCTTAATCATTGCCGGCACAACCATCGGGGCGGGGATGCTCGCGATGCCATTAACCTCTGCCGGTATTGGTTTTGGTTACACCGTTTTCTTATTAGTCGGCTTATGGGCACTTTTGGTTTACAGCGGTTTGCTTTTTGTTGAAGTGTATCAAACTGCAGATCGCTTGAATGATGGCGTGGCGACTCTCGCGGAGAAATACTTCGGCATCACAGGGCGTGTCTTAGCGACTTTTAGCTTACTCATTTTACTTTATGCGCTTTCAGCAGCTTACATCACTGGTGGCGGTTCATTATTATCTGGCTTACCAACCGCTTTTGGATTTGAAAGTCTTTCCTCCCAACTTTCGATCATTCTATTTACCGTCGTACTCGGTGCCTTTGTGGTTGTAGGTACAAGAGGCGTTGATGGTGCCACTCGCATTCTGTTCATTGGTAAATTAATTGCCTTTGCTTTCGTGTTATTCATGATGTTACCCAAAGTGTCTGTCGATAACCTGATGGCCTTGCCTTTAAATTATGCTTTCGTGATCTCTGCGGCACCAATTTTCTTTACCTCCTTTGGCTTCCACATCATTATGGGCAGCGTAAACAGCTATTTAGATGGTAGTGTTACCCAATTCCGTAAAGCGATTTTAATTGGTACAGCGATTCCACTTGTGGCTTATTTAGTATGGCAATTAGCAACTCACGGTGTATTAAGTCAAAATGAATTCGTGCAAGTGTTACAAGCGGATCCAACCCTTAACGGCTTGGTCAATGCAACACGTCAAATCACGAACTCCCACATCATGGGCGAAATCGTTCGTGTGTTCTCTGCACTTGCATTAATCACTTCTTTCCTAGGTGTGATGCTAGGGGTATTTGAAGGTTTAGGCGATTTATTTAAACGTTACAAATTGCCACACAACCGTTTGACACTCACTATCGCCGCCTTCACCCCACCGCTTGCGTTTGCCTTGTATTATCCTGAAGGTTTTATTGCCGCATTAAGCTATGCAGGCTTACTCTGTGCATTCTATTGCTTGATTTTACCTATTGGACTAGCTTGGAAAACACGTCAAACAAATCCAAATCTGCCTTATCGTGTAATCGGTGGTAATGTGACTTTAGTGATAGCATTAATCATTGGTATAGCAATTATGATCGTGCCATTCTTAATTCAAGCGGGTTACCTACCGGCAGTAGCAGGCTAAAGTGCGGTAGATTTTCAAGGCATTTTTCTTATAAAAAGTAGGGCTTAAACGCCCTATTTTTTTATTTTCAAAAAGTTTTCATTTTTTTTACCTCTCTTAATCTTTCCTTAAGATTCTCTTGTTTAAATACACTCATCGAAAGGCAAACAACCCAATCGATAAATAAATCTGAAAAATGTTAATCACTTAAGAAAAGATTAAGATTTGAATGATTTAATACATCTGAAAGCAAAACTTTCAACTTACTTTATGATTATCTTATTTAGGAGAACAAACTATGAAAAAATTACTTACTGTTGCAGCTATCGCATTATCTTCTGTTGCCGTATATAACACCGCAATGGCGCAAGGATTTAATGATGGCAAGAATCAAGTCACTCAACAAGGTTTTGTAGATGAAAGCGTCATTGTGAAAACCGTCGCTGATGCATTAAATGCCAATGATAACACTCCAGTTCGTTTAGACGGACAAATTGTAAAACAAATTGGTAAAAAGGATTTCTTATTTAAAGATGCAAGTGGAAAAGAAATCCAAATTGAAGTCAGCAAAAAAGCATGGAATGGTCAAACGATAGCACCTCAAGATAACATTCAAATTATCGGTAAAGTCGATAAAGAATGGAATAAAACAGATATTGATGTGAAACAAATCATCAAACAATAAATAACAAAATGACCGCACTTTTCTTAAGTGCGGTTAAAAATCCCAAAGGAGAAGAAAATGGAAAACGTGAAAACAATGTCAGATCTTATGCAGCAAATTCAACAACGAATTGATTCACTAAAAGCCTCTGCCATGCAGCAACAGACAGAAATGAAACAGTCATTAAATGAATGTATTGAGCAAAGTGAAGCCATTCAAAATCAATTAGTTCAAAGCCAACAGCAATTAACGTCACAATTGGAATACGGCACGGCAGTATTAATTGAACTGGAACAAGGGTTACAGCTAGATTTCAGTACAGAAATCGCCGAATTTGAACAGTTGTGTCAAAATGAAACCGCCGATACGACAGAATTAACGCAACGATTGGAACAGCATGTACAGGAAAAAATCACGTTCCAATTAAACGAATTAAAAGCCAAAACAGGTATAGCCTTACAAGAGATTGGCCAGGTGACACTCCATATTAAGCAGCTATTTGGGGCAGAAAAAAGTGCTAAAGTGAAAGGGTTAGCAAAATTAAAACAACGTTTATATAAACGTTTTGGTAAACAAATTATTGCCTCCAAAGAATGCTTGGCGACACAACTGGAACGCGGAGCCAGTAAATTAAGAGCTTAAAATGTCCGCTATTGTTTATTAAGAAGAAAAGTTAAACCGCACTTAATCTTGAGATGAGATGAAGTGCGGTCATTTTTTAGTATTTTTTCGATTAAGACGATTAAATCTGAGCTAAAAATTCTTCTTCCGTTAGCACAGTAACACCTAATTCCTGTGCCTTTGTGAGCTTAGAACCCGCCGCATCTCCTGCAATCACGAAATCCGTTTTCGCTGAAACCGAACCGCTCACTTTCGCGCCCATGTCTTGTAATAAGGCTTTAGCTTCATTACGTCCCATTTGAGTTAAGGTTCCGGTTAACACAACCGTTTTGCCTTTAAAGCGGTTTTCTGTGACCTCTTTAGTTTCCACGGTTTCCCAATGTACGCCTTGAGCGATTAAATCATTCACTACTGCCACATTATGTGGTTCATGCCAAAACGCCAAAATACGATTTGCCACCACTTCGCCCACATCAGGCACTTGCTGTAAGGCTTCTAAATCTGCATTTTGCAAGGCTTCCAGGGTTTTAAAATGATTCGCTAAATTCAATGCCGTTGCTTCACCCACTTCACGAATCCCTAAAGCAAAAATAAAACGTGCTAACGTCGTATTTTTTGCTTTTTCAAGGCTCGCTAACGCATTTTCAGCTGATTTTGTACCCATTCTTTCCAAGCGAGTCAGCGTGGTTAAATCTAACTTAAATAAATCGGCGGGTGTATGAATTAACTCACGATCCACCAACTGCTCGATTAATTTCCCCCCTACGCCATCAATATCCATGGCCTTGCGAGAAACGAAATGTTTAAGCGCTTCTTTACGCTGTGCTGCACAGAACAAACCGCCTGTACAACGTGCTACGGCTTCACCTTCAATACGAACAATGGCCGAATCACATACAGGACAAGTCTCAGGGAAAATGATCGGTCTCGCATCTGCTGGGCGACGGTCGTGTAATACGCCGATAATTTGTGGGATCACATCTCCCGCACGACGAATCACTACCGTATCGCCAATCGCAATATCCAAGCGTTCAATTTCATCACCGTTATGCAATGTGGCATTACTCACCGTGACACCAGCCACAAATACCGGTTCCAATTTAGCCACTGGGGTAATTGCCCCTGTTCTGCCCACTTGGAATTCCACATCATTTAGGCGAGTTAATTCTTCTTGTGCAGGGAATTTATAAGCAATCGCCCAACGTGGCGCTTTGGAAATAAAACCTAATTTCTCTTGTAACGCAATATCATTGATTTTCAGTACGGTACCATCTATATCATAGCCAAGAGAACTGCGTTTATTTTGAATATCACGATAAAAATCCAACACTTCATCTGTGCCGTTACATAAACGGATTTCTGGGTTTACCGGAATCCCAATAGACTTCAACCATTGCAAACGATCATAATGCGTATTCGGTAAATCCACCCCTTCTGCAATACCAATACCATAAGCATTCAATACCAATGGACGTTTACTCGTAATTTTAGGATCAAGCTGACGCAACGATCCTGCCGCTGCATTACGTGGGTTAGCAAAGGTTTTCTCGCCTTTCTCTAAAGCCTGTTGATTTAAACGCTCAAAGCCTTCATGTGGCATAAACACTTCACCGCGCACTTCTAAACGAGCAGGTGGATTGTCCATTAAAAGTTGCAAGGGAATATTTCGAATTGTACGGATATTCGCGGTAATATCCTCCCCTGTTGTCCCATCACCACGGGTTGCGGCTTGAGTCAGTACGCCATTCACATACAAAATACTCACCGCTAAACCATCTAATTTCGGCTCACAGCAGAAAGTAAGTGGTTCAGGCAAACGAATAAGACGATCTTCAATACGTTTTACGAATGCATAAAATTCCTCGTCTGAAAAGGCATTATCTAAAGATAACATTGGAATTTCATGACGAACTTGTGCAAAGCCAGAAAGCGGTTTTGCGCCCACACGTTGAGTAGGTGAATCTGCCGTAATGAGTTCCGGATGGGCGGCTTCTAAGGCTTTAAGTTGGTGGAATAAACGGTCATATTCCGCATCAGGAATCGTTGGATTATCCAACACATGATATTCATATTCATAACGACGAAGATCCTGACGTAATGTATCAATTTGTTGCTGAAGGCTCATAATGTTCTCTAACAGTTTGCTCATTGAATTAAAATGGGCGAACCATCGGCTCGCCCAAAGTGCGGTTATTTTTTCGTGCGTTTTATGCGATACGAGATAAGTAATCCTGCTCAGCCATATCATCAAAAATTTCTTGCTGATCAGTCAATACCACGCCACCTAAATCTTCCGCGATGGTTTTCGCTGCACGAATCATCATACGTAAGTTTGCCAAATTATTACCTGGTGATGGCAACTGCATAAAGAGCACCACCCCCATGGTTGAAAACTCGGCCATATTGTAATAATCAAACGTACCTGGTTGTTCAATGTTTGCCACGCTAAATAGCACTGGGCTTGCCACACTTAAATCAAAGTGGCGATGATACATTTGACGCTCACCAAAAATGAATCCCAAGTTTTCTAAAGATTGAGATAATTGTGGTCCATAAAATTCACGATTCTGATTCGAAATCACATAAAGTTGAACAAAGCCAGTAGTTTGTTTTGGTTTTTCAACCTCTACTGGTTCGTGATAGTTAAAATGCACGTTCTCATGAGCAGGTTCTTGAGTTGGATTTAATGACATCTCGGCCAACTGCTCACGCAGTTCAGGCGAAGAAGAATTCACACCGTCAAAATCATTGCTTTGTGCTTCTAATTCTTCAATTGTCATTTCTGCTACACGCGGTTTTGGTTGTACATTCGTTTCAGGATAAACCACGGGTTCAGGTTGTGGAGCTGGCGCTGGAGCAAGTTGCGTAGTATTCATCTCATAAACTGGCTGATTTGGTAAAGAGATTTTAATATCATCCACGCTTTTTTCTATTTGACGCGCATCCACTTGAGTTCGTTGCTCATCAAAATTAAATTGCTGTTGGTTTGCCGCCTGCGGTGCCACTTTAGGTTGAACATGTTGTTGTACTGGCTGCGCCGCTTGAGCACGATGTGTTAAACGAATATCCGCATTAGGATCAGCAGCTTGCGAAAAAGGATTGACCTCACCGTTTTTAGAAGTGCGGTTAAATGTATTCGCACTTTTAAAATATTTTGATTTCTCACGGCGATTTGACCATAATCCGTGTACCACTAAGGCAATTAAAGCAATTACCCCTAAAATAATCAAAATGGTATTTAAGTCCATTTTTGTTGCTCCTTAACGCAATGATTTTTACTAATCCTATCACATTTCCACAGGTGAAAAAATAGGAAAGCAAACAAGAGATTAAAAGGGATGAGATGGAATTTTTCTCAAAAAATATTGTCTTTCTGTGACATTTTGTATTTTTTACTTTTTAATTTAAAGGAACAATGATGATCGATCAAAATGAAATAAAATCTGCTTTCAATCATTTCGTGATGGGTTGGCATTTCATTACGCAAAAAGG
>JAHZCD010000011.1:53947-63582 GCA_019423025.1 Haemophilus sp.
GTAATGTGGGTCGAAAATTATCGCTCACAATTAAAATTTGATATGAATTTTGACCGCACTTCCGGTTCAACACAAATTGTGACACGTTCTACGAGTACAGAAATTAAGCCTTCAGGAAATAACATCGTGAATAAATAGCATTTAGTTATAAAATATAGCTATTAACTATTTTTTTTATATAAAAACCGGTGTTATAACTACTGCATCAACTCATTCCAAAATATAAAAGGACAGTAAAATGACAATTTATGCAGATAACTCATACTCAATCGGTAATACTCCATTAGTTCGTTTAAAACACTTCGGACACAATGGTAACGTTGTCGTAAAAATTGAAGGTCGCAACCCAAGCTTTAGCGTGAAATGCCGTATTGGTGCCAATATGATTTGGCAAGCAGAAAAAGACGGCATTTTAACAGCGGGTAAAGAAATTGTAGATGCAACCAGCGGTAACACCGGTATTGCTTTAGCTTATGTAGCAGCAGCGCGCGGTTACAAAATCACCTTAACCATGCCTGAAACCATGAGTCTTGAACGTAAACGTTTATTACGTGGTTTAGGCGTGAATCTTGTGCTCACTGAAGGCTCAAAAGGGATGAAAGGTGCGATTGCCAAAGCTGAAGAAATTGTGGCGTCTAACCCAAATCATTATGTGATGCTAAAACAATTTGAAAACCCGGCTAACCCGGACATTCACCGTCAAACTACTGGTGAAGAAATCTGGAAAGATACTGAAGGTAAAGTTGATGTCGTAGTTGCCGGTGTGGGTACCGGTGGTACAATTACCGGTATTTCTCGTGCAATCAAATTAGATCACGGTAAAAAAATTACCTCTGTGGCGGTTGAACCAACAGAATCACCTGTTATTAGCCAAACCCTTGCAGGTCAAGAAGTGAAACCAGGTCCACACAAAATTCAAGGTATCGGTGCCGGCTTCATTCCGAAAAACTTAGATTTATCATTAATTGATCGCGTGGAAACTGTAGATAGCGATACGGCAATTGCTACCGCTCGTCGCTTAATGGCTGAAGAAGGTATTCTTGCGGGTATTTCTTCAGGTGCTGCAGTGGCAGCGGCTGACCGCTTAGCAAAACTACCTGAATTCCAAGATAAATTAATCGTTGCAATCCTACCTTCTGCATCAGAACGTTATTTAAGTACAGCATTATTCGAAGGTATTGAAGCTTAATCTATTGATTGAATTCATTTTATCTAAGGTCTGTTTTTACAGACCTTTTTTGTTTATTAATTAAACAAATTTTATTTGATATAACTAAAGGAAATAATTCATAAATAAATAATACTTTTCTTTTCTTTTTCGCTTCTTATAATTTATTTCACTTTCGTTATTTATCTAAAAAAGGAACACTTATGAAAAAATCATTTTTTAGTACCGCACTTTTAGCGGCAGGATTAGCCCTTTCTACTTTTGCTAACGCCGGTGAAATTGCTGATCGCGTTGAACAAACTAAAACCTTATTAGTCGGTACTGAGGGTACTTACGCACCATTTACTTTCCACGATAAAGATGGCAAGTTAACCGGTTTCGATGTAGAAATTATCGAAAAAGTTGCACAAAAATTAGGCTGGAAAGTTGAATTTAAAGAAACCGCTTGGGATGGCATGTATGCAGGTTTGAACGCAAAACGCTTTGATGTTATTGCGAACCAAACCAATCCAAGCCCAGAACGTTTAAAAAAATATGATTACAGTGCACCTTACAACTACTCTGCTGGCGTAATCGTGACGAAAGCCGATAACGATAGCATTAAATCATTCCCTGATTTAAAAGGTAAAAAATCTGCACAATCTGCAACCAGTAACTGGAGCAAAGACGCACGTGATAATGGTGCAATTATCGTGACTGTAGATAGCTTGGCTCAAAACCTTGAGGCGGTAAAACAAGGTCGTGTTGATGCAACAGTAAACGATAAGCTTGCAGTATTAGATTACTTCAAAAAACAACCTAATGCAGGCTTAAAAATTGCTGTAGAAAGTGATAAAAAAATCCCAACCGGTTTTGCTTTCTTGAAAGGTGAAGAACCGCTTATTGCAAAAGTGAACCAAGCACTTGAAGAACTACGCAAAGACGGAACGTTAAAACAACTTTCAATCAAATGGTTTGGCGATGACATTACTCAATAATTGGTTAGCCAGCCTTCCATTTATGACCGCAGAACGAGCTGATTATGTAATCAGCTCGTTTTGGCCTATGATGGAAGGGGCAATTTTATATACGATCCCCCTTGCGGTCATTTCCTTCTTTTGCGGTTTATTCATTGCGGTTATCGTGGCTGTGATTTGCACATTGCCATATCCCAATTTAATGACCAAAATTCTGCAAGGCATTTGCCGCACCTATATTTCAATTATTCGCGGCACGCCAATGTTGGTGCAGATCTTCATTATCTTCTACGGTTTACCTGAAGTTGGCATCAAACTTGAGCCTTTCCCAACCGCAATTATTGCGTTCTCCATTAATATTGGTGCTTATGCAGCAGAAACGGTGAGGGCCTCCATTCTTGCGATTCCTAAAGGTCAATGGGAAGCCTCTTATGCGATAGGCATGAATTACACACAAGCGTTCATGCGTACCATTATGCCGCAAGCGTTACGTATTTCCGTCCCTTCGCTATCAAACACCTTCATTAGCACAGTGAAAGATACGTCTCTCGCTTCGCTCGTTTGGATTGCGGAATTATTTCGTGTGGCACAAAACATCACGGCTGAAAACTATGAGTTTATTTTAATTTACAGCGAAGCGGCTCTCATTTATTGGGTATTCTGTTTTGTGCTGTCAATGGGGCAAACCCGCTTAGAAAAACGCCTTTCTCGCCATTTATAAGGACTGGTTATGTTAAAAGTCACGAATATTCAGAAAAGTTTTAATGGCCACCATGTATTAAAAGGCATTGATTTTGAAATTAATAAAGGTGAAGTGGTTGCCATTCTGGGTCCATCAGGTTCAGGCAAAACGACTTTTTTACGCTGTTTAAATTTGCTCGAACGCCCAGAAAAAGGTGTATTAGCATTTACTGATGGAAGCTTAACTATTGATTTCAGCAAGAAGATCAGCAAATCCGATGAACTAAAATTGCGTCGTCGTTCTTCAATGGTATTCCAACAATACAATCTATTTCCCCATCGCACAGCACTTGAAAATGTGATGGAAGGCATGGTCGTTGTGCAAAAACAAGCGAAAGAGATTGCGCGTGAAAAAGCCTTAGCATTATTGGAAAAAGTTGGTTTAAAAGCGAAAGCGGATTTATATCCCTCTCAACTTTCTGGTGGTCAACAGCAACGTGTCGGGATCGCCCGAGCCTTAGCGGTTAAACCCGATATTATCTTGTTAGATGAGCCTACTTCCGCTCTTGACCCTGAACTCGTCGGTGAAGTGTTACAAGCGCTCAAAATGCTCGCGCAAGAAGGTTGGACAATGATTATCGTCACCCATGAATTGAATTTTGCCAAAGATGTGGCAGATCGCGTGATTCTCATGGAAAATGGTCAGGTCGTTGAACAAAATACCGCGGCTGAATTCTTCAGTCATCCACAGCAAGAACGCACCAAACAATTCTTATTGCAAGCTAAAATGCCAATGGTATTCGAAGATTATTGTATTTAATCAAACCTCTAAATATAAAAAGAGCGGTCAAAAAACATCATGAATTTTGACCGCTCTTTCTATTTGAATAAATTACATAATTGCGTTGTAGAATACTGCTGCTAAAGCCGCCCCGATAAATGGACCGACAACCGGCACCCAACTGTATCCCCAGTCAGCTTTAGTTTTTAATGTACCACCCAGGAAAAGACCTAAGGTTAAACGCGGACCAAGATCTCGAGCAGGGTTGATCGCATAACCGGTTGTTCCACCTAAGCTCAAACCAATTGCCCAAACTAAAATCGCTACTGGTAATGCCCCGATAGAGCCTAAACCAATTGGTGTGCTTTCTGCTGTGCCAGGTAAAGTGATATTTGCCCCCGCAAGGTAGAAAATCACGAAAACAAGCACGAAGGTACCCACAATTTCGTTCACTAAGTTGATTGGATAGTTACGAATAGCAGGTTCGGTACAGAAACAAGCGCGTTTTAAACCCTCTTCTTCGGTGGCTGCAAAGTGATCTTTATACATAATGTAAACCAACAACGCACCTACCATGCCCCCCACCACTTGTGCCGCAATATAGCCAGGGACCAGTTCCCAAGCAAATGCCCCTTTCATTGCCACGCCAAGTGTTACCGCTGGATTTAAGTGCGCCCCACTGTAAGGGCCTGTCACAACAACGGCCACATACACTGCAAATGCCCACGCGGTAGTAATCACAATCCAACCAGAACTTTGCCCTTTCGTTTTATTTAAACATACGTTGGCCACCACACCGTTACCTAACAGGATTAAAAGTGCTGTGCCAAAAAATTCTGCAAAATAGGCATTCATAAGAGAATCTCCAAATAATGATTAACTTAATGATTTCATTGAAGAAATCTTGCTTTGCAATTTGTTTCGTTGTTTGATCAAATATTGAGATACTCAAAGTGAGTGGCTTCATTATCTAGTTTTAACCAATTAATTCAATAGATAAAACCGATCTATTTTCTAGAAATGAGACAATGATCACGTTATTTTGTGCGTTAATACGAGTATCCATATTTTTTAAGGGGAAAATCTGTGATAGCAATCACAAAACCCAACATTGCTTATTCCAATTAGATTCGAATTCAATTAAGTTAAGCTCGCAATTTGTTCGTTTAAGCTCAAAATTTCTTCATTCATTTAATGAGAGTGCCGAGCACTCTAAGGAATAGAACCATGACAGACAAAAAATACATCATCGCTTTGGACCAAGGTACCACAAGCTCTCGTGCAGTATTATTAGATCACAATGCGAATGTTGTCGAAATCGCCCAACGTGAATTTACACAAATTTATCCACGCACAGGCTGGGTGGAACATAATCCAATGGAAATTTGGGCAACACAAAGTTCAACATTAAACGAAGTGGTTGCAAAAGCAGGCATTACCTCAGATGAAATTGCAGCAATTGGTATTACTAACCAACGTGAAACCACCATTGTGTGGGAAAAAGCAACCGGCACACCGGTTTATAATGCGATTGTGTGGCAATGTCGTCGTACCGCAGATATTACAGACAAACTTAAAGCGGATGGTCACGAAGAATATATCCGCAACACCACAGGGTTAGTGGTGGACCCATACTTCTCCGGTACAAAAGTGAAATGGATTTTAGACAATGTAGAAGGTGCTCGTGAAAAAGCGGAACGCGGTGAGCTTCTATTTGGTACCGTAGATACCTGGCTTGTATGGAAATTAACCCAAGGCCGTGTTCACGTAACGGATTACACTAACGCATCCCGTACCATGTTATTTAACATCCATACGAAAAAATGGGATGACAAAATGTTGGAATTATTAAATATTCCACGCTCTATGTTGCCTGAAGTGCGTAATTCTTCCGAAGTGTATGGCCAAACCAACATCGGGGGTAAAGGCGGTGTACGTATTCCAGTTGCAGGTATCGCGGGCGACCAACAAGCGGCACTTTACGGTCATCTATGCACACGCGCAGGCCAAGCAAAAAATACCTATGGTACAGGCTGCTTTATGTTGCTTCACACCGGTGATAAAGCCATTACCTCTAAAAATGGCCTATTAACCACCATCGCGTGTAACGCCAAAGGTGAACCTGAATACGCGCTTGAAGGTTCGGTATTTATCGCTGGTGCTTCAATCCAATGGTTACGTGATGAACTCAAAATCGTACATGACAGCCATGACTCCGAATACTTCGCACAAAAAGTTCCTGACAGCAATGGCGTGTACGTTGTTCCAGCTTTCACCGGTTTAGGTGCACCTTATTGGGATCCGTATGCACGTGGTGCAATTTTCGGTCTTTCTCGTGGTTCTAACCGCAACCATATTGTACGTGCGACCCTTGAATCTATTGCTTACCAAACCCGTGACGTATTAGAAGCAATGCAATCTGACTCTGGCCAACGCTTACAATATTTACGTGTTGATGGCGGCGCAACCAACAATAACTTCTTAATGCAATTCCAAGCGGATATTTTAGATGTGAACGTAGAACGTCCAGTCGTGAAAGAAGTAACCGCACTTGGTGCAGCTTACCTTGCAGGTCTTGCGGTTGGTTTCTGGAAAGATTTAGACGAACTTCACGACAAAGCACGTGTAGAACGTACCTTCACACCAGATAACGATGAAGAAAAACGTGAGCGTCGTTATAAAGGTTGGAAAAAAGCCGTTAAACGCTCATTAGAATGGGCAAAAGAAGACGCAGAATAATCCATCTTCGCCAATAATAAAGTGCGGTCAAAATCGCTTGTGTTTTTGACCGCACTTTTTATTTTATCTATTAACTATACTGCTGCCGATACTTCTCTAAATTATCTTGAAAATGCTGAATGTAGTATTCGATATCTTTTTCTGGGTAGCCAAGAATTCGGCCGATTTCACGTTCCACTTTTGGATCAAAACCATTCACAGTGCTTGCTGGAAGTAGCACTTCCATTTGTTCAGCGAGTGCAAGAGATTGAGGTAAATAGACAATAAAATCAGTTAAGCAAACATCATTTACATGACGTTGCACCGTTTTTGAATGAAGCATTCCTAGCTCAAGATAAGGGAGAAAGGCGTCAGGAATACCGAGCTCCTGATTGAATAATGCCACTTGCTTTTCGCCCCTTAACATTAATTCCAGCTCCTTGCCTTCATGCGGCCCAAGAATACCTTTTTCCATAAGAATATTCCTTTCGTTGAAATAAAAAAGGGGATTGGATGATTGACCAGATCCCCTTCATTGTACGCCTATTTGGCCACAATTTTCATCTAAATGACGAAATTATTTTTTCCAATTTTTTAACGCATCGGCAAAGGCATTACCCATTGCACTATTTCCTCTAGGATTACGATCTTGGCGAGGTGCATTACTTCTTGGTTTTGCACTTAAAGTGCGGTCAGATTTGCCGTCATTTTTGACCGCACTTTCATCTAATCGCATCGTTAATGCAATACGTTTACGCGGCACATCCACTTCTAAGACTTTCACTTTCACGATATCGCCAGTTTTCACCACTTGATGTGGATCTTCTACGAATTTATCACTTAATGATGAAATATGTACTAAACCGTCTTGGTGAACACCAATATCCACAAATGCACCGAAGTTAGTCACATTGGTGACGGTACCTTCTAAAATCATACCTGGTTTTAAATCGGTGATTTCTTCCACGCCTTCTGCGAATACGGCAGTTTTAAACTCACCACGCGGATCGCGCCCCGGTTTTTCTAGTTCTTTGAAAATATCTTGAACGGTTGGTAAACCAAATTGTTCATCAATAAATTGTTTCGCATCAAGCTGACGAACCACACCCGCATTGCCCATTAAATCTTGAATAGATTGTGCTGTCGCTTGCAAGATTTTTTCGACCACAGGGTAAGCTTCTGGGTGGACACCTGAAGCATCAAGTGGATTTTTCCCGCCTGCAATACGCATAAAGCCTGCACACTGCTCAAAGGCTTTTGGTCCTAAACGAGGCACTTTTTTCAATTCACTACGGCTTTCAAAACGACCATTTTCATCACGATATTCCACAATGTTTTGCGCTAAGGTTTTCGTCATCCCAGCTACGCGAGCAAGCAATGGCGTGGATGCTGTATTCAAATCTACACCTACTGCGTTTACACAGTCTTCCACCACCGCATCAAGTTTACGCGCAAGTTGGGTTTGGTTTACATCGTGCTGATATTGCCCGACACCAATGGCTTTCGGTTCGATTTTCACTAATTCCGCCAATGGATCTTGTAAACGACGGGCGATAGATACTGCACCACGTAAAGACACATCTAAGTTCGGGAATTCATTTGCCGCAAATTCAGAGGCGGAATAAACGGATGCGCCCGCTTCGCTCACCACAACGGTTTGCGGTTTATTTTCTTTAATTTCTTTAATCACTTCTTTCGTAAAACGTTCTGTTTCACGAGAAGCTGTACCGTTACCAATGGCAATTAATTCTACGTTATGTTTGCGGATCAAGCTGAAAATCGCCACTTGTGCTTCAGCTTCACGCCCCGTGTGTGGATAAATGGTTGTGGTATCTAATAATTTACCTGTGTTATCCACCACCGCGACTTTCACTCCCGTACGCAAGCCCGGGTCCAAGCCCATAGTGCTTTTCGCGCCAGCCGGCGCAGCCATTAAAAGAGCGGTCAGATTTCGAGCAAAAACATCAATAGCTTCTTCTTCCGCTTTTTCACGTAAACTTGCCATTAATTCCGTTTCTAAATGTAACGAAACTTTGATTTTCCACGTCCACGCAATCACTTGCTCACGCCATTTATCTGCAGGCTGCCCCGTAAAACGGACATCTAAATAATCACGAATAATCTCTTCACAATAACTTTGGCGACTTCCCTCTTCTGCATCAGGATCCGCATTTAAGCTTAATTGTAAAATGCCCTCATTACGTCCACGGAACATGGCTAATGCACGGTGAGAAGGCACATTTTTCAATAATTCTTGATGGTCGAAATAATCTTGGAATTTTGCACCTTCCGTCTCTTTGCCTTCGATCACTTTGGATACAATAACGGCATTTTTTGCTAAATAATCACGGACTTTCGCTAATAAGCCCGCATCTTCAGCAAAACGCTCCATTAAAATATAGCGAGCGCCATCAAGTGCGACTTTGGTGTCTGTTACACCTTTATCAGCATTTACAAATTCAGCGGCTGCCGTTTCAGGATCATTCTTCGGCTCGTTCCAAAGTAAATCAGCCAATGGCTCAAGACCGGCTTCAATCGCAATTTGCCCTTTCGTACGGCGTTTCGGTTTGTATGGCAAATACAAATCTTCTAATTCGGTTTTACTTTGTGTTGCATGGATTTTTTCACGCAATTCATCGGTCAATTTCCCTTGCTCTTCAATAGATTTCAAAATGGTTTGACGACGATCTTCTAATTCACGTAAATAAATTAAACGAGTTTCAAAATGACGAAGTTGGGTGTCATCTAAGCCACCTGTGGCTTCTTTACGATAACGGGCGATAAATGGAATGGTGTTGCCATCATCTAATAATTGAATGGCAGCGAGGATTTGTTGGGGTTGAACGGTTAATTCTGCTGCAATAATTTGGCTAATTTGTTGATTTAACATTGTCATACTTCTTTGTTATTAAAGGATTCAAGAAAAACGGGAATAGAATACTGGTTTTAGACAACAGGCTCAAATATAATTCAAAAAAATTTCTTTTATTTTTATTATGGCAAAATCAAATTACATTACCCGTCAAGGCTGGCTTGCGCTTGACCAAGAACTTAAATTTTTGTGGAAAGAAGAACGCCCCAAAGTTACCCAAGCGGTTTCAGATGCCGCGGCGCTTGGTGACCGCAGTGAAAACGCAGAATATATTTATGGCAAACGTCGCTTACGTGAAATTGATCGCCGCGTGCGTTTTCTTTCCAAACGATTAGAAGTGCTACAAATCGTGGATTACCATCCGAAACAAGAAGGCAAAGTGTTTTTCGGTGCCTGGGTTGAGTTAGAAGATGAAGAAGGTGAAGTGAAGCAATATCGCCTTGTTGGCTGCGATGAATT
>JAHZCD010000012.1 GCA_019423025.1 Haemophilus sp.
ATTGTACCCACGTTTACGTGCGGTTTTGTACGTTCAAATTTTTCTTTAGACATTTAAAGAGTCCCTCTAAATAGACACGGTTATCGATGGGTAAATTAAACCACATTAACCAATAAAATCATTACTATTTAATAAAGGAAAGAGGAATTTGGAAGGCTGGTGCTGATAGGCGGATTTGAACCGCCGACCTCACCCTTACCAAGGGTGCGCTCTACCAACTGAGCTATATCAGCGTTTGGAGCGGGCAGCGGGAATCGAACCCGCATCATTAGCTTGGAAGGCTAAGGTAATAGCCATTATACGATGCCCGCAGTCCTAAATTCATCTGTCCCATCAGAATTCATTTAGAAAATGGTGGAGGGAGAAGGATTCGAACCTTCGAAGGCTGAGCCAACAGATTTACAGTCTGCCCCCTTTGGCCGCTCGGGAACCCCTCCACGCTAAATGAATACTTGTTTACTAAAGGATGGTGCCGACTACCGGAATCGAACTGGTGACCTACTGATTACAAGTCAGTTGCTCTACCTACTGAGCTAAGTCGGCGTGTTGTAAGCAAGTGAGGCGTATTATATGGAAAATTTTATGCCTGACAAGTTTTTTTTATGAAAAATGCGTTTTTTTTAACTATTCGTCTAATTTACAAGCAAAAAGCCACATTCTTGCTTTAAAACTCACCACTTTTAATAAAAAACGATGATCACAACTCATTTATAGGGTATATTTTGTCCAATTTTTTCACTCTAGATATAAAGCACCGTGGAAATTACCGAACAACTCACGCCCTTTCTGAACTTTAGCCGTCAACAATGGGCCGAATTAAGAAAATCCGTTCCGCTAAAATTAACGGAGCAAGATCTCAAACCACTTTTAGGTTTTAATGAAGAGCTTTCTCTTGATGAAGTGAGCACCATTTACCTGCCACTTGCACGTCTTATTAACTACTACATTGACGAAAACCTTCGCCGCCAAACCGTTTTAAATCGTTTTCTTGGCGGACAGAGCCCTAAAGTCCCTTACATCATTAGTATCGCGGGTAGCGTTGCTGTTGGAAAAAGTACATCAGCACGTATTTTGCAATCTTTGCTAACCCACTGGCCTACCGAACGAAAAGTTGATCTGATTACTACTGATGGTTTTCTCTATCCATTAGAAAAACTAAAAAAAGACGATTTGCTACAGAAGAAAGGCTTCCCTATTTCTTATGACACGGCCAAATTAATTCGTTTTTTAGCTGATATCAAATCAGGTAAACCATCGGTGAAATCGCCCATTTATTCTCATCTGACTTACGATATCGTTCCTGATAAGTTCGATATTGTCGATCAACCGGATATTTTAATTTTAGAAGGACTAAACGTTCTTCAAACAGGTTCAAATAAAGCCAATCAAACCTTCGTGTCTGATTTTGTGGATTTTTCTATTTATGTTGATGCTGATGAGAACTTACTCAAAGAATGGTACATCAAACGATTCTTAAAATTCCGTCAAAGTGCTTTCACCAATCCGGATTCCTATTTTAAACATTATGCTAATCTCTCTGAGCAAGAAGCCATTGAAACAGCCAGCAACATTTGGGATAACATTAACGGATTGAATTTAAAACAAAACATTCTGCCGACTCGTGAACGCGCCAATCTAATTCTTAGAAAAGGTGAAAATCACGAAGTTGAATTAGTGAAATTAAGAAAATAAAAAAAGAGCGGTCAATTTGACCGCTCTTTTTATCACTGCCTTACGACATTCTTCCATTCTCAATGCCAATCACCTGATCGCAAATCGCCATGGTAGATTGGCGATGACTCACGAGAATAATCAATTTTTCTGCTTTCACGTTCAACAATGATTTCAAAATCATCGCTTCGTTTAAGCTATCCAAATTACTGGTCGGTTCATCGAGTAAAATAATCGGTGCGTTGTGTAGGAATGCACGAGCAATACCGATACGCTGTTTTTCACCATCAGAAAGGTTACCGCCTAATTCGGTCATTTTCGTTTGATAACCTTCGGGCAAACTCAAAATGAAATCATGAATTGACGCTTTCTTCGCAGCTTCCATAATTTCGTCTAGTGTTGCATCACGACGCGCAAGGCGAATATTTTCCTCGATGGTTTCGTTGAAAATATAGGTTTGCTGGGTAATGTACGCCATATTGTCTCGCAAACTACGGGTGTTGATATTCGGTAAGATTTCGCCATTAATTTTAATGCTACCCGATTTAGGATCGTAAAAACGCATCAGCAGTTTTAACAAGGTGCTTTTACCGCTACCACTTCTGCCATGAATCCCTAAGATTTCACCCTTTTTCACAGACAAGCTAACATCCGATAAAATTTGTTCTTCACCATAAGCAAAACTTACGTTCTCAACATCAATGCGAGAAACATCCTTCAAATCAACCGCACTTTCTACGTCTTTTAATTCGGGTTCTTCTGCTAGCAAGCTCAATACACGCTCACCTGAAGCCAAGGTTTGTAACAAGTTGCTTGAAAGGTTACTTAATGCAATAACGGGGCCATAGCTCGACATCAATAAAATCACGCCAATTAAAAAGGCAGAAAAATCAATCTTATCTAGACTAAACAAAATTAAGCCGGTGAATAACATAATGATGTTAAACACGGATACCGCCACTTCAGTGTAAACACGTACTTTTGCTTCTTGGTCTTTAATGCGCTCAAAAGCGGTATCGATTTTTTGGCTGCGTTGTTGAATTTCATCTAAGCGCTGTTTCGCATAGCCGAAAAGTTGGATCTCTTTCATACCACGCACACTATCGAGGAAGAAATCATTCATTTCACCAACCAACTCACGATAGCGTCTGCCATCTTCACGCGCCAATTTGGTGGTAATAATGGGTAGAATCACACCCACCGTTAAATAAGCGGCTAATGCCACAAGCACAAACCAACCTGAAAGATGCCCAAAGACCAACAATAAAATCGCAGAAGTAAAAAACGCGATCATAATTGGTGCAATGGTGTGCGCATAGAACACTTCGAGCAATTCGATATCATTAGTCACCAAGGACACTAATTGCCCCGCTTGTTTGTCTTGCAACTTCACAAAAGCCAAACGGCGTAAGGAAGAAAATACTTTATCTCGCAATAATGCCAATAATTTAAAAGCAATATAGTGCCCTGACATTTGCTCTAAATAACGCAACACGCCACGAGCCACCGCTAACACGATAAGTGCGGTCAAAATGCCAGAAAAACTTAAATGGGTGTCAAAGTTAAGAAGATTCACTAACCCCATCGCACCAAGCACCATAATAAAGATGGCAGCCAAGAAACCGAGCGTTCCCATGGTGATAGTAAACGCCATGATATGCGACAGTGGGGTCACTAATTTCAACAAATGCCCCATTACAACAAAACCATTTTTACGCATTTGCCACCTCTCTAATTTGTTCTAAATCTTTTTGTTGTTGGAACATTTCAGCATACGCACCTTGTTTTGCCATAAGCTCTTTATGTGTGCCTTGCTCAATCAATTTGCCTTGCTCAAGCACATTAATGCAGTCGGCATTCACGGCATTCGCCAAGCGATGGGAAATCATCACAATCGTTTTTTGTTGTTTAAATTGCTGAATGAACTGCAAAATAATTTCTTCGCTTTCCACGTCAATGTTACTGGTCGCTTCATCAAAAATATAAAGCGCCGCATTGTGTAATAACGCGCGTGCTAAGGCTAAACGTTGAATTTGACCGCCGGATAAATTTGCGCCACGGCTTAATAGCTGCATATCTAATCCACCATTATCTCGAACGAATTGTGCCAGATTGACTTGCTCTAAACACGAATAAATTTGCTCATCTGTGGTATCAATTTTCGCCATTGTCATATTTTCACGTAATGAGCCTTTAAATACATAACTGCTGTGGCTCACTAGAGAAACTTTTTCATAAAACGAATGACGATCAATAGATTGAATATCTTGGCCATTGAATAGAATTTTGCCTTGTTGCGCTTTATTAAAGCCCATTAGCAACGAAACCAAAGTGGATTTACCACAACCACTTTTACCCACAAATACCGTAAGCTGATTTGGTAAGATGCTTAAATCTAAGCCAACAATCGCAGGCTTCTCTTCGCTGTAAGCAAAATGCAGATTTTGAATATCCACGTGAATGGCATTTTTCGCTGCAAAATCGACCGCTTGTGTTTGAGTTTCCACTGGCGTATCTAACAATGTGAATATCTTATCTGATGCCGCTTTACCATTCATCGCCACATGGAAGAAAGAACCCAATAAACGAAGTGGAATAAAGAATTCAGAAGAAAGCAG
Organism: Haemophilus sp.; assembly: GCA_019423025.1. Taxonomy (GTDB): domain Bacteria; phylum Pseudomonadota; class Gammaproteobacteria; order Enterobacterales; family Pasteurellaceae; genus Haemophilus_D. Next base: position 4,290 of record JAHZCD010000012.1, read on the forward strand.
AATAAATAAAATGACACCTAATACGGTTAATTGATCCGCTTGGAATTGCAATAACGCCGTTAAAATCCCGATTGCCGCACCACCGTAAGCAAGTAAATCCATCAGCGATACCGAGTTAAGCTGCATGGTGAGCACTTTCATGGTAATTTTGCGGAAATGTTCTGCTTCTTCATCCATTGCTTTCGCTTTATAAGCATCATCTTGATAGATTTTCAGCGTAATTAAACCTTGTAGGTTATCCAAGAAACTGCTGCCTAACCCTACATAAATGGACCAATATTTTGCCAGGAGTTTTTTCGCAATTTTATTCACCGCAATAATCGACATTGGAATCAGCGGTACACAAATCAACAAAATTACCGCTGTTTTAAAACTGAAAAAGATCAGAAAAGCGAAGAGTGTAAGCGGTGCAAGCAAGCTATAAAAAAGCTGTGGCAAATAACGTCCGAAATAGATTTCAAGTTGTTCTACGCCTTCTGAAGCCACTTGGATAATACTTGAAGTAGATTGTTGATTCACTTGGTTAAGTGGCATTGAAGCCAATTTACGATAGATGAGGCTACGCAGCTCATGTTTGACTTTTGTACTGGCAAAATAAGAAGCCTGCACCGATTTTTTACCCGCAAAGGCACGCAATACCAAAGCAGCAACCAAAACAATGCCAAAAATGACCGCACTTATCGGGCCCAATTCATTAAAATAAGCCGCCTGTAAAATATAAGAAAACACGACAGCACTAATAATCCCACCAATTAACGCTACCCAATTCCATAACACCGTGATGCCAATCCATTTTTTACTGTCGGCCACCGTGTTAATTAGGCGTTTATCTATCATCATAATGATTGCTCCTAAAAACAAAAAAGAAGTACGCACATTACTATGCGTACTTTGTTATCAATCTAACAACTAAAAACGAGTCTATTTCGTATTATTGTCCTTAAGCGATAAAAATCGTGAAAATTATAGTCAAGAATATAAACAAATAACAGATCTAATTGAAAATTATTTTTATTTATGTTTTAAGTAAAAAAATACCGCACTCGGTTTCCCAAAGCGCGGTCATTTTTAAGGGTATTTTTGAGTATTAGACTAAACGTCTAGGTTTGCTCGCAACGCATTCATTTCGATAAATTCACGACGAGGTTCAACTTCATCCCCCATCAATGTGGTGAAGAGTTGATCTGCTGCGACAGCATCTTTAATCGATACTTTTAACATACGGCGAGCATTTGGATCCATGGTGGTTTCCCAAAGTTGCTCAGCGTTCATTTCACCTAACCCTTTATAACGTTGGATTTCTAGGCCGCGGCGAGATTCTTTCATCAACCATTCAACAGCTTGTTCAAATGACTGAACAGGTTGCGTTTTTTCACCACGAGTGACGTAAGCGCCCTCTTCTAGCAAGCCATTGACTTGCTGACCAAATGTTGAAATCTTCGCAAATTCATTACCCGTCACAAAATCAAAGTTGATGAAGTAATCGGTATCAATACCGTGTTTACGAACGGTAATGACTGCTTCATATACTTGGCGTTCGCTGTTAAATTGGGTTCTTGCTGAATATAAATGGGCTTCCGTTTCTTTTTCGGTTAAGTACGCAACAAAAGCATTCGCCCAATTTTCAACCGCACTTTCATTACGCATTAAATCAACGGTTAATTGTGGTTGGTAAACCAAGCCTTGTAATAATGGCTCAGGATAGTAACGACTTAAACGAGTAATTAATTTCTGAACATTGTTATATTCGCCTACTAATTTCTCAAACACTAAATCATTCATTGCTGGTGCATTAGCACTGATATGTAACGCTGCACTATCTAACGCAAGCATTAATTCATATTGCACCATTTCGTCGTTATCTTTGATATAACGCTCTTGTTTACCTTTTTTCACTTTATAAAGTGGCGGCTGAGCAATATACACGTAACCACGCTCAATTAATTCCGGCATTTGACGATAGAAGAAGGTCAATAATAAAGTACGAATATGTGAACCGTCCACGTCCGCATCGGTCATGATAATGATGTGATGATAACGTAATTTATCCGGATTATATTCATCGCGACCAATACCACAGCCAAGTGCTGTAATTAAAGTGCCCACTTCTTGAGAAGAAAGCATTTTGTCGAAACGTGCTTTTTCAACGTTAAGAATCTTCCCTTTTAACGGTAAAATTGCTTGAGTTTTACGATCACGACCTGATTTTGCCGAACCACCCGCAGAATCCCCCTCCACGAGGTAAAGTTCTGAAAGAGCTGGATCTTTTTCTTGGCAGTCAGCTAATTTACCCGGAAGACCAGCAATATCTAATGCGCCTTTGCGACGGGTCATTTCACGTGCTTTACGTGCAGCTTCACGTGCACGCGCAGCCGTAATAATTTGATTTACAATGATTTTCGCATCGGCTGGATTTTCTAATAAATATTCCTGCATACGCTCATTCATGGCAGATTCAACCGCACTTTTCACTTCAGAAGACACTAATTTGTCTTTTGTTTGTGAAGAGAATTTAGGATCGGGCACTTTCACCGAAATAATTGCCACCAAACCTTCACGCGCATCGTCACCTGAAGTGCTCACTTTCTCTTTTTTCAGTAACCCTTCGCTTTCCATGTAGTTATTTAAGCTACGGGTTAATGCGCCACGGAAACCGGCTAAGTGAGTACCACCATCACGCTGTGGAATGTTATTGGTAAAGCAATAAACGTTTTCGTTTACGCCATCATTCCATTGCAATGCGACTTCCACGCCAATGCCGTCTTTTTCAGCTGAAAAATAGAATGGTTTAGGGTGAATTGGATTTTTATTTTTATTTAAATATTCAACGAACGCTTGAATACCACCTTCGTAATGGAAGTGATCTTCTGTGCCATCACGTTTATCGATTAAACGAATCGATACACCAGAGTTTAAGAATGAAAGCTCACGTAAGCGTTTTGCTAAAATTTTGTAATCGAAAGTTGTAATTGCAAAGATTTCTGGACTTGGCCAGAAACGTACCGTTGTACCCGTCGCTTGAGTTTCACCGATAACAGTTAAAGGTCCTTGAGGCTCACCTAAGTGATAGAATTGCTCATGCACATGACCTTGACGACGAATGGTTAATTGTAATTTATCAGAAAGCGCATTTACTACCGAAACACCCACGCCGTGCAAACCACCTGATACTTTATAAGAGTTATCATCGAATTTACCGCCCGCGTGAAGCACTGTCATGATTACTTCTGCTGCAGAAACACCTTCTTCTGGGTGAATATCCACTGGAATACCACGGCCATCATCTTGTACGGAAACAGAATTATCATCATGAATGGTGACGATAATATCGGAACAATGACCCGCAAGGGCTTCATCGATCGCGTTATCCACCACCTCAAACACCATATGGTGTAGGCCTGTTCCATCATCGGTATCCCCAATATACATGCCCGGACGTTTCCGAACCGCATCAAGCCCTTTTAAGACTTTAATACTTGATGCACCATAAGCATTTTCTGTAACCGGTGTTTCTGACATAGTTTTTCTCTATTTTGTAATGAAAATTGTGCGGAATTATAGCAAAAAACTGACTATTTTGCGAAATAAAAGTGCGGTCAAAATTTTTGTTATTTTTTATTTACTATTTGACATCTCTATTTTTCCCCTTATATTAACCACCTCATTTTTTGTATAGAAATGAGTTTTGTTGTATTAAAAATTTAAGGATCATTAAATGATTTCATTCCTAAAATCTAATCCAGGTACGCCTGTTCCTGATGCAGAAATTAGAGAACGTTATAATCGCTTAAGATGGCATGCATTATTTGGCATCTTTATCGGTTACGCGGCATTCTATATTTTACGTAATAACTTCCTTCTTTCTTCTCCTGAATTAATTAGCGATTTTGGTTTCACTAAAAAAGATATCGGTTTTATTTCCGGTACCATGTTAATTATTTATGGTTTAAGTAAAGGTTTCATGTCTGCAATCGCAGATAAATCAAATCCGAAACACTTTATGATTTTCGGCTTAATGATGTCGGCAGCAGTAAACTTAATGATGGGCTTTAGTGCATCATTCTGGGCATTCTTATTCCTTTGTGTACTTAATGGTATCTTCCAAGGGATGGGGGCTGGTCCAGCTTACATCGTACTAGCAAGCTGGTTCCCGCGTAAATCTCGTGGTGTAACAACAGCTATCTTCAATATCTCTCACAACGTAGGTGGTGGTTTAGTTGCACCAATTGCGGGTGCAAGTATCGCTTGGTTAGGTCAAGAGCATTGGCAAGCCGCACATTTTGTTGTACCTGTAGCAATTGCTACTATTGTTGCGATTATTTTCTACATTTTCGGTGCGGGTCGTACTTACAACGAGGGTTTACCACCAGTTGGTAAAATTCTTGAAAATGAGAATGAAGAGTTAGTTGTCACAAAAGAAGAAAACGTCAACTTAACCACATGGGAAATCTTCCGTGATTACATTATGAAAGACATTAATGTATGGTTTGTTTCTTTCATTGACGTATTCACTTACATGATCCGTTTTGGCGTATTAACCTGGCTACCACTTTATTTACTAGAAACTAAAGGTTTCACTAAAGCTCAAATGGGTACAGCATTTGCTATCTTTGAATGGGCAGCCATTCCTTCTACGCTATTAGCAGGTTGGTTAACTGATACTTATTTCAAAGGTCGCCGTATGCCACTTGCTATCATCACCTTATTTGGTGTGGGTGCAGCAATGTTCGTTTATTGGGGTGGTAGTGACTTAATAACTGTAACCATCGGTGCAGGTATTATTGGATGCTTAATTTATGTTCCAATGTTCTTATCTTCACTTCAAACTATCGAGCTAGTTCCTTCTTTCGCAGCAGGTTCAGCAACGGGTTTACGTGGCTTATTAAGTTACATTTTAGGTAGTTTTTCTGGTACTGCATTATTTGGTATTTTGGCTGATAAATTCGGTTGGGATGCAGGTTTCTACCTATTATTATTCGCTGTAGTAGGCTGTATTTTCTGTTGCTATATGACACATTTAGGTGTGTTACGTTTAGAACGTAAAAAAGCACAAGCAGTAAACAATGCATAAAATAAAAAAAGACGAGTTTTATCTAAACTCGTCTTTTTTATTGTATTAACACTTATTTCCAAATATGGTTATTTAACCCGAGTTCTTTCACCATATCTGTGAAACCTTTGATACTCGAAATATAATCACGGATCGTATTGTCTTCCAACAATGACTTTTCAAAGGATGGTTCAAAACTATTCTTTCCTAAATTAACCGCAATAATCACTTCTCGATCACGAAGCACCATCGAAATAGGGCTATTAAATTTCTCTTTCAATCCACAAAAGCGTTCCATTAACTTAGGCGATAAGACATATCTTGCTAAGATTTGATCTTCAGTAAAGACATCAAAGTAACGATTAAAAGACGGATTATCCATCAATGCAATCTCACCTTCTTTTCTTAAACCCGCTTCTTTCTTATCGCAAACATAAACCCAATGGGCTAGTTCTTTAGGAAAAGTTGCTTTGAATAAAATGCCTTGAAAGTTCTTAATCCCTAATGATTTAACCGTTTTTTCCCTCAACTCCATGTTAAATGCTGAAAAATCACAGATTTCAACTTCAGTCTGGTTGAATTCACCAAAAATTAAATCCTCACTACGGAAAGTAGCGGGTCCCGTATCATAAACTGAGAGAAAATCAGCAATATGAAGACCTCTATCTGCTCTAAAATGGAAACCAAGCTCCTGAACAATTGTGTTAATCACCCGAGTTTTAAATTCTGCGATAAAGCGTTTGTATCTAAAAAATAAGCGACGAAAACAATAAATGAGCACACCAAGAATCAATGCCGTACTTAATAGATTCTCACTCCCTATCGCACCGAGAAGCAAAAATAACCCAAAAAACAACCCTATTATCGATTTGTTAATAAGCGATTTTATGGCTAAACGTTCCTCATCTAACTTTTCCAATCCAAGAAAACGAATCCCTTCAATTTCTTTTGGTGTATTCATGGTTTTTCCACTTATTGTTTAAATAAATTACCCACATTAGGCACTTCAGCTTCATTCTGAGGAATATCAAAAAATGTTCCTTTCTGGAAATTAAACAAGTTTGCAATTAAATTTGACGGGAACATTTCCACCGCATTGTTATACTCTTCAACTGCTGAATTATAAGTACGTCTTGCTGCAGAAATTTGCTCTTCCACATCACTAAGTGTGGTCTGAATTTGCAAAAGATTTTGATTGGCTTTGAGATCCGGATAATTTTCTAGACGAACCTGTAAATTACGCAATAACCCCGAAATCTCATTATTGAGTTGGAATTTTTCACTTGTAGAATGGGCTGATTTAGCACTTTCGCGTAACGTCACGATACGCTCAAGCAGGCTACGCTCATGCGACATATATTCCTTGGCGGTGGCGACAAGGTTTGGCAACAAATCATAACGACGCTTTAACTGAACATCCACACTGGCTTCAACACTACTCACCTGATTACGTTTTCTAATCAATTTGTTATACATTGAAATAGTGAAAGCTAAACCGAGAAGGACAATACCTACAACTATATTCATCATTATTTCTCCATAGAAAATTTTCCCTACTCAGTATAGGGAAAAGCACAATAAAATCTATTCGCTTAGACAATATTTTGTTGATAAAAATCAATAAAACCAAGAATTTAGTTTTATCCACTTCCCCCATTCATATTAGCCAGAAGTGCGGTCAATATTCACGAAGTTTTTCTGAGCCCAAATTTTTACTTTATTATTATGATTTAGTGTACAAAAAATGGACTCCAAGTGAATGTAGCGCCAATAAATAACAATCATTCTCAATAATCAAGTGAAAACAATCACTTACCCACTTATTTTGTAAGGAAAATAAGGGTATTTTTGATTACGATCAAATAAATTTCCCGCATCAAGGCATATCATAGTTAGATTAACCATACAAGTAACGTGCCAATTGGAGTGATTATATGCAACGAAGTGATGGATTATTTTCTGCTTTAGCAGAAGTTTCCCGTCGGGATTTTATGAAGTTATGTACCGCACTTGCGGCGACTATGGGGTTAAGTTCAAAAGCGGGGGCAGAAATGACTGCTGCTTTAACCGAACCTAAACGTCCACCAGTATTATGGATTGGTGCGCAAGAATGTACGGGTTGTACTGAATCCTTGCTACGCGCCACCCACCCAACAGTAGAAAACTTGGTATTGGAAATGATTTCCTTAGAATACCACGAAACCCTTTCTGCAGCCTTCGGGGAACAAGCTGAAGATAACAAACACAATGCAATTAAACAGTATTATGGAAAATATGTTTTAGTCGTAGATGGATCTATTCCGGTGAAAGACGGCGGCGTTTATTGTATGGTAGCAGGTAAACCGATTGTAGAACACATCCAAGAAGCCGCTAAAGGAGCTGCGGCGATTATTGCGATCGGTTCTTGTGCTGCATGGGGTGGCGTACCTTCTAGCGGTGGCAACCCAACTGGTGCAAGTAGCTTATCTGAAGTCTTACCAAAAGGCACACCGGTGATTAATATTCCGGGTTGTCCACCAAATCCACACAACTTCCTTGCAACCGTTGCTTATATTCTTACTTATAAGAAACTGCCAGCAATGGACAAATTAAATCGTCCATTATTCGCTTACGATCGCTTAATTCACGAAAACTGCTATCGTCGTCCGCACTTCGATGCTGGACGTTTCGCTAAAGAATACGGTGATTACGGTCACCGCAACGGTTGGTGTTTATATCATCTTGGTTGTAAAGGGCCAGAAACTTACGGCAACTGCTCTACCTTAGAATTCTGCGATGTCGGTGGTAATAACTGGCCGGTCGGTATCGGGCACCCTTGCTATGGTTGTAACGAAAAAGGCGTCGGCTTTACCAAAGGTATTTTCCAATTAGCGGGCGTAGAAAATCCAACACCACGCGTTGAAAAACCAGACGTCAACAACACCGAAGGTTCAGGTGCAACCATGACGGCTATTGGTTTATTGGGCGGTGCAGCTGCAATCCTAGCAGGCGTGAGTGTTGTGACCTTGCGCGAATTAAGCGCTCAACATAAAGCCCGTTCTGAAGCTAAAGCTGCAGAGAAAGAAGAACATACAGGTAAATAATAATGGATAGACGAAAATTTCTAAAAGCGGGTATGCTTGGCGGAATCGCATCTACTTTGCCTGTACCAAATGTGCAGGCATCGGAAGCGGTTGAGCCTATTCCCGGCGCACTAGGAATGCTTTATGACTCTACCCTTTGTGTAGGTTGTCAAGCATGCGTGGCTGAATGTCAAAACGTGAACCACACACCCGTTAATCCAAAAGGTGATCAAACTTGGTCAAATAACGATAAGCTCACGCCATTTACTCGTAACGTGATTCAAGTATGGAGCGATGGCGACGGCACAAATAAAGACAAAACAGAAAACGGTTATGCTTATGTGAAAAAACAATGTATGCATTGCGTTGACCCTAACTGCGTTGCCGTTTGTCCTGTTCAAGCACTCACCAAAGATCCAAAAACGGGTATCGTAAAATATGATCCCGATATTTGTACTGGTTGCCGTTATTGCATGGTGGGTTGTCCTTTTGATGTACCAAAATACGACTATGACAATCCATTCGGTGAAATCAGCAAATGTGAACTCTGTAACCAAAAAGGTGTTGAACGTTTAGATAAAGGCGAATTACCTGGTTGCTGTCATGTTTGTCCAACTGGTGCCATTATTTTTGGTACACGTGAAGAATTATTAGCTGAGGCTAAACGTCGTTTAAGCTTATTACGTGGTACCGAATATGATTACCCACGTCAACACGTTAATAGTACAGATAAATACCGTGCTACCGTGCCGGCATATCAATATCACATCTACGGTGAAAAAGAAGGTGGTGGTACACAGGTACTCGCCTTAAGTGGTGTGCCTTTTGCTAACCTTGGTTTACCGGACTTAGATGAAGTCGCAACAGGTTCTCGTGCGGCGCATTTACAACACTTCTTGTATCGCGGTTTAGCATTGCCATTAGTTGCACTTGCCGGTTTAACCTTTATGACTTACAAAAATATGCATGGCGATAAAATCGCTGAGCGTATTGCAGCACAAAAAGAAGCCATGCGTCAGGCACGCAAGGAAATCGAAGAAGCGGAGGATGAGCATCATGAGTAATCCACGTCCGGTAGGCGGTCGCCTTGTTTCTGCCGCAATTCTCTTTTTTGCACCACTTGCTGTGCTTTGCGTTTTATTAATTTTAAAACGTTTGGTTTTCGGTATTGGTTCTGTGACCGCACTTAATGGCGGTTATCCTTGGGGTTTATGGATTGCCTTTGACTTACTTGTCGGTACAGGATTTGCCTGTGGCGGTTGGGCTCTTGCTTGGACCGTATATATTTTCAATAAAGGGAAATATCACGCTCTTGTTCGCCCAGCATTGCTTGCAAGTTTATTCGGCTATTCCCTTGGTGGTTTATCTATCACTATTGATATGGGACGTTATTGGCATTTACCGTATTTCTACATTCCAGGGCAGTTCAACACGAACTCTGTTCTATTTGAAACAGCATTTTGTATGACGGTGTATATCATCGTGGTGACCCTAGAGTTCGCCCCTGTATGGCTTGGTTTCTTCGGCTTGAAAAAATGGTTTAATAAACTAAATAAAATCATGTTTTTCATTATTGCCTTGGGTGCCTTGTTACCAATGATGCACCAATCTTCAATGGGTTCCTTGATGATTGTAGCTGGTCACAAAGTCCATCCGGTATGGCAAAGCTATGAAGCGCTACCAATTCTCTCCTTGCTGACAGCTTTCATTATGGGCTTCTCTATTGTGATTTTTGAGGGTTCTTTAGTTAAAGCGGGTCTTGCAGGAAAAACACCAGATGAACGTCATTTATTTACTCAATTGGCACGAGTTACCGCAGGATTAATTTTCTGTTTCTTAGCGGTGCGTTTTGGTGAGTTGATTTATCACGACAAACTGCAAATGGTTATGGGTTTCGATAAATTAACTAAATTTGAAGCATGGATGTTCTGGATGGAAGTTTGGTTGATGGTATTACCATTGCTGACCCTATTCCTTGGGGAGAAAAAATCAGATTCCCGTTGGTTATTTATTTCGGCATTAAGCATGTTACTCGGTGCAGCATTATGGCGTATGAACTATTCGCTTATCATGTATAATCCGGGCAACGGCTATCAATATTTCCCATCTGCGGAAGAATTGCTTATTTCAATCGGTTTCGTATCTATTGAAGTATGTGCCTATATTTTAATCATTCGTTTATTCCCTGTATTACCGGTATTTAAAGAAAAACATACCGAAGACTCAGAAAAAATTATTGCCGAAAAAGCGGCATTCAGCAAAAAAGTTAGCGGAGCAGAATAATGTCAGAAAAAAAACGTATCTCAATTGACCCAATTACCCGTATTGAGGGTCATTTACGTATTGATTGCGAAATTGAAAACGGTGTTGTCACCAATGCTTGGTCTTCTGGTACCATGTGGCGCGGTATGGAAAATATCGTAAAAGGTGCCGACCCACGTGATGCATGGATGATTATGCAACGTATCTGTGGCGTATGTACTACAGTACACGCGATTATCAGCGTACGTGCTGTAGAAGATGCTATCGGCGCTAAAGTTCCCGTCAATGCACAGTATATTCGTAACATGATTCTTGCTGCCCACAGCATTCACGACCATATCGTACATTTCTATCAACTCTCCGCGATGGACTGGGTGGATATCACCGCTGCACTAAAAGCAGATCCTGAAAAAGCGGCAGATATGCTAAAAGGTGTCTCTACATGGTCATTAAATAGTGCTAACGAATTCCGCAACGTACAGAAAAAAATCCAAGCATTAGTGGACAGCGGACAACTTGGTATTTTCGCTAACGGTTATTTTGGTCATGCAGCAATGAAACTTCCACCAGAAGTAAACCTCATTGCCGTCGCACACTATTTGCAAGCCCTTGAATGTCAACGTGATGCTAACCGCGTAGTGGCATTACTCGGTAGTAAAACACCACATATTCAAAACTTGGCGATTGGTGGCGTAGCAAACCCAATTAACTTAGATTCCCAAGCGGTACTAAACCAAGAACGTCTCATGTTCGTGAAAGCTTGTATCGATCGCTTAACTGACTTCATTAACCAAGTGTATAAAGTAGATGCGGCAGTATTTGCGGCTTACTATCCTGAATGGTTAAGCTTAGGTAAAACATCAGGCAACTACTTATCTGTACCTGAATACCCAATTGATGCAGATAACTCTAAATTCATGTTGAAAGGTGGTTATATCGAAAACGGCGATTTATCAACTTTCCGTGCAATCGACCAACAAAAAGATGAGTTCGTTGTAAAAGGCATTAAAGAGAGTGGTAAACACGCTTGGTACGAAGATGATGAGCCATTAGAACCTTGGGCTGGCTTAACTCGCCCGAAATATACCGGCTGGCAAGATGATGGTAAATACTCTTGGGTAAAAGCACCAACCTTCTACGGTAAAGTCGTTGAAGTGGGTCCTCTCGCCTATTTAATGTGTGGTTTGGCTGCGAATGACACGCCAACTGTCAACCACTTCAATGAATTAAAAGGCATTTATGAAAAATTGACTGGTAACACGTTAACTACCGATCAATTACATTCTACCCTTGGACGTATTATCGGTCGTACCGTGCATTGCTGTGCGATCAATGATATTTTAAGTGCTCAATGGCAAATGCTCATTGATAATATCGCTAAAGGTGATATGACGGCGTATATCAAAACAGATATTCCAGCAAGCGGTGAATTCCGTGGTGTTGGTTTCGGTGAGGTACCACGTGGTATGCTTTCTCACTGGGTTGTCATCAAAGACGGTCGCATTGAAAACTACCAAGCCGTTGTACCATCTACATGGAATGCGGGGCCGCGTAATGAACAAGACCAAATGGGTCCTTATGAGCTTTCCATTATTGGTACACCGGTGGCTGACCCAACTAAACCGTTAGAAGTGGTCAGAACCATTCACTCTTTCGACCCTTGTATGTCCTGTGCCGTACACGTAGTTAATACCGAAAACGGCGAAGTGACTGAAGTGAAGGTGTTGTAATGAAGCCGTTAATTCTTGGCGTTGGCAATATTTTGTTAAGCGATGAAGGTGTCGGTGTGCGCGTGGTGCAGGAGCTTGAAAAACGCCCTGAAATTCAACCGCACTTTGACATCATCGATGGTGGTACTTGTGGCATGGAATTACTGGATGCGATGGCAAATCGCGAGCATTTGATTATTGTCGATGCCGTGCTTGCTAACAAACAGCCGGGTGAGATTGTCGTGTTACATGACGAGCAAGTGCCCACCTTTTTCTCTCGCAAAATTTCGCCACACCAACTCGGCATTTGTGATGTACTTTCTGCAATGAAATTAACGGACGAATTCCCCAAACACCTTTGTCTCATCGGCATCCAACCAGAATCACTAGAATCTGGAATTGGCTTGACTGAAACGATACAAAATGTGTTACCAAAGGTTTTTGAAACGTTAAATCAAGTCATTAAGGAATACGGCTTAAATCTAGACTCCCCTCTTTAGAAAAGAGGGGCTGGGGGAGATTTGACTTAATTAATCGAGACAAGTGTTAAATCTCCCCTAACCCCTCTTTACGAAAGAGGGGAATTTTCTTTAAGGTTTCTCCAGAATTCTTTAATCTTATTAATATTGAAAAATAAACCATGTATCGACACGAAAAAACACCTGACAAAAAGCAAAGCTTTTTGAACGTTGGCTTTGCCAACGGCTCCGAAGGAGCGAGTAAATCTTCAGGATTTACGAGTAAAAATTCGACCGCACTTTTAACCTCTGTTACTGGCTTTGAAGAAAACCCAACGGAGATTTTCCTTGCCGAAATGCAAAACATTGTACCTGAAATGCAAGATCTCCCTTTTTATCACAAAGGCATCGAGTGTTTCTGCCCTAAATTTGTTTTATTCGAAGATCAATGGATCGGCACAGTATTAACCCCGTGGATGATGAGTGTGGTGATTCTACCTGGTCCTCAACAACAATGGGAACCACGTGAATTAGGTGATAAACTCACTGTGCAACTGCCTTACAAAGCACTCACTTTCACCGTTAGTAGTCTTGAAAATGTACCGCAATATTTAAGTTGTTCCTTACATTCACCACTCGACCCAAATCTGACTAACGAGCAAGCAGTTCAACTCACACAAGATTGTTTGCGTATGGTTTTATCCATCCCAACCGCACAGCCGACATTTAATTCTGATCGACGTAATCTATTTAAGGCGATGATCAAATAAATGTTATCTGCAAACAGTTAATAAAAATGGGCAAAGTAAAATAACTTACTTTGCCCATTTTGCTTTCCATCCCACACAAAGTGCGGTCAATTTTTGCTTAATTTTTCAAATTAATACAACACACGTGCTTTGATTGTGCCTTCAATTTCACGAAGTTTAGCCAATAATGGTGATGCATCATCTGTTTCGATATCAACGACGACATAACCAATTTTCGGATCAGTTTGTAAAAATTGCGCCGCAATATTGAGATTAGCTTCAACGAAAATTTGGTTCAATTTGTTTAATACACCCGGACGGTTTTCGTGAATATGAAGTAAGCGTTTTGTGCCAACGTGTTCTGGTAAAGATACTTCAGGGAAGTTCACTGAAGAAAGAGTTGAACCATTATCAGAATATTTCACAAATTTACCCGCGACTTCAAAACCAATGTTTTCTTGGGCTTCCGCAGTCGAACCACCAATATGCGGGGTTAAGATCACATTATCAAATTTACGTAGTGGAGAAACAAACTCTTCATTGATTGATGCAGGCTCAACAGGGAATACGTCAACCGCTGCACCACGAACTTTACCTTGTTCAAGCGCAGCTGCTAAAGCATCAATATCCACTACCGTACCACGTGCTGCATTGATCAAAATAGAATCTTGTTTTAATTGCGCAATACGTTCAGCGCTCATTAAATTACGAGTTGAAGGTAAATCTGGTACATGAAGCGAAATCACATCACAAGAACCTAATAACTCTTCAAGTGTGTGTAATTGTTTTGCATTACCCAATGGCAATTTATTTTCAATATCGTAGAAATATACTTCCATCCCTAGAGACTCCGCAATAATACTTAATTGCGAACCGATATGGCCGTAACCCACGATACCTAATTTTTTGCCACGTACTTCATGAGAACCCACTGCCGATTTATTCCATAAACCACGATGCACATCGGCATTCGCTTGAGGAATATTGCGCATTAAGAGCAAAATCTCACCCAACACTAATTCAGCCACAGAACGTGTATTAGAGAACGGTGCATTAAATACTGGAATCCCACGCATTTTTGCTGCATTAAGATCCACTTGGTTGGTACCGATACAGAAACAGCCAATAGCAATAAGCTTCGGTGCAGCTTCAATCATTTCTGCAGTTAATTGGGTACGTGAACGTAAGCCGATAAAATGCGCATCTTTAATGGCTTCTTTTAGCTCATTACCATCTAAGGCTTTTTTGTAAAAGTCGATGTTGGTGTAGCCCGCCGCATGCAAGGTATCTAATGCACTTTGGTGCACGCCTTCTAATAGCACAAATTTAATTTTTGATTTGTCGAGTGAGACTTTGTTTGTCATGTTTGCTTCCTTATTTTTATTAATCAATAATTTTTGCGCCGTCTGGTGTACCGACAATCACAATATCCGCCCCACGTAAGGCAAAAATACCATTTGTTACTACACCTGCGACATTATTCAATTCTTTTTCCATTTCCACTGGATTTAAAATTGCGAAGTTATGTACATCTAAAATCACGTTGCCGTTATCCGTTACCACGCCTTCACGATATTCAGGTGCGCCACCAAGAGAGACTAATTTACGACCGACTTGTGAGCGAGCCATTGGAATCACTTCTACTGGCAATGGGAACGTGCTACCTAACACATCCACTTGTTTACTAGCATCCACAATACAAATAAATTTTTTCGCTAAAGCGGCCACAATTTTTTCGCGAGTCAGTGCCGCACCGCCGCCTTTGATCATCATTTTTTGTGGATTGATTTCATCTGCGCCATCCACATAAATATCTAAACTGGATACATCGTTAGCACTAAACACTTCAATACCCTGTTTGCGTAACAATTCTTCTGAGGCTTTAGATGCTGCTACCGCGCCTTGAATTTGATCTTTTAATTCACCTAAGGCTTCAATAAAACAATTCACTGTTGAACCACTTCCTACACCAACAATGGTATCGGGTTTAACGTATTTTAACGCTGCACGCGCAGCTAATTTTTTCATTTCTAACTGATCCATTTCTCTGTCCCTTTTAAATTTTGAATAATAACGTAAACGTTTGCTTTACTTTAATACGACCCTATTAAATAAACAAGTGTAAAAATTTATTCGTGATGATGAAAAAATTTTATTCATCTAAAAAAAGCGCTAACAGCTCATTCAAAAACAATTTGCCGTGTTCGGTGATCTGCCAATAATCAGGTGTTTCCACGATATAATTTTGTTGAATGGCAAAATCAATTTGATTTTTGACCGCACTTTGCGAAAGCCCCGTGTAATACTCAAACTCTTGTTTTGACACGGCTTCCAATAAACGAAAACGATTCATAAAGAACTCAAAAGCGCGGTCATTTTTTTCCACGTTTTTTTCTTCATAAAGATATTCACCACGCAAATAGCCTTTTGGATGCTTTGTTTTAGAAAAACGTAAAATTTTTCTATCTGAGAAAGTGAGTTTCCCATGTGCACCACAGCCTATCGCCAAATAATCCCCGAATCGCCAATAATTCAGATTGTGCTGACATTGAAAGCCCGGTTTTGCATAAGCAGATGTTTCATATTGTTGATAACCTGCTTCGGTTAAAAGCTGGTGGCCTTGCTCAAAAATATCCCAAAGCTCATCATCATCCGGCAACATAGGCGGACGATAAGCAAACATGGTATTGGGTTCAATCGTGAGTTGATACCAAGAAAGGTGTGGTGGAGCAAGCTCAATAGCTTGTCGTAAATCATCTAGAGCTTCCTCAAGTGTTTGGTTTGGCAAGCCGTGCATTAAATCCAGATTGAAACTTTTTAACCCAGAAACTTTCGCCAAACTGACCGCACTTTTAGCTTCCGCCGCATTATGAATACGCCCTAAACGTTGTAATTTATCGTCATTAAAACTTTGGATGCCCATAGAAATACGTGTTACACCAGCTTCCACATAACCTTTAAAACGCTCTGCTTCCACGGTGCCAGGATTGGCTTCCATAGTGATTTCAATATTCTCTGAAAAAGGAATGCAACGTTGAATTTCTGCCAATAACAACTTGATACTTTCTGCTGAAAATAAACTCGGCGTGCCACCACCAATAAAAATTGAATGAAGTGGACGATTTTGAATACTAGCCTGATATTTCTCTAAGTCTGTCTCAAGATCAGCGATCAGATGTTGCACATATTCTTGTTCAGGAATTGTGCCTTTCTGTGCATGTGAATTGAAATCACAATAAGGGCATTTCTGCACACACCAAGGAATATGCACATAAAGGGAAAGAGGGGGAAATTTTTGCATAATTAAAAGTCAAAAGGGCTTGTTTTCACAAGCCCTAAAAATGAGTCATTAATTGACCGCTCTTGCTGTTTTAGTCGCAGCTTTACGGCGTGGTGCTTTCGCTTTTGTTTCTACTTTCACGAATTCAATGCCTTCCGGCGGATTCTCTAACGCTAAGCCTAACACTTCATCAATGGTTTCTACCGCATGAATCGCAAGATTTTCTTTCACGTTATCTGGAATTTCTTCCAAATCTTTCACGTTATCTTTTGGAATCAATACAGTTTTAATGCCACCGCGATGTGCCGCAAGTAATTTTTCTTTCAATCCGCCAATTGGTAATACTTTACCGCGTAGGCTGATTTCACCAGTCATCGCGACATCAGCACGCACTGGGTTACCCGTTAAGCAAGAAACCAATGCAGTACACATTGCGATACCTGCACTTGGGCCATCTTTTGGTGTAGCACCATCTGGTACGTGAATGTGAATATCACGTTTTTCATGGAATTCAGAATTGATACCCAATTTCTCCGCACGTGCACGGACTACGGTCATCGCTGCTTGGATAGATTCTTTCATCACATCGCCTAATGAACCAGTGAAGGTTAATTTACCTTTACCCACTACTGAAGCAGTTTCAATGGTCAGTAAGTCACCGCCCACTTCAGTCCACGCAAGGCCTGTTACTTCGCCCACACGGTTTTGCGTATCCGCTTTGCCAAATTCAAAACGTTTCACACCAAGATAGTCATGCAAGTTGTCTGAATTAACGGTAATGGATTTTACTTTTGGATTGACCAATAAATTCTTCACCGCTTTACGACAGATTTTAGAAATCTCACGCTCTAATCCACGCACACCGGCTTCACGGGTGTAATAACGGATAATATCTAAAATGGCATTTTCTTCGATGGTTAATTCGCCTTTTTTCAATCCATTACGTTCAATTTGTTTTTGTAACAAATGTTGCATCGCAATATTGAGTTTCTCATCTTCGGTATAACCAGAAAGACGAATGACTTCCATACGATCTAACAATGGACCAGGAATATTCATGGAGTTTGAGGTTGCCACAAACATCACATCAGACAAATCGTAGTCCACTTCAAGATAGTGATCATTGAAGGTGGTATTTTGTTCTGGATCAAGCACTTCTAACAAGGCTGACGCAGGATCACCACGCATATCCGAAGACATTTTATCGATCTCATCAAGCAAGAAGAGTGGGTTTTTCACGCCAACTTTTGCCATTTTTTGAATCAATTTACCCGGCAATGCACCAATATAGGTTTTACGGTGACCACGGATTTCTGCTTCATCACGTACTCCACCTAATGCCATACGCACATATTTACGACCTGTTGCATTGGCAATAGATTGACCTAGTGAGGTTTTACCTACCCCTGGTGGCCCGACTAAGCAAAGGATTGGACCTTTGATTTTGTTTAGACGTGCTTGCACTGCAAGGTATTCTAAAATGCGTTCTTTCACACGTTCTAAACCGTAGTGATCCGCATCTAAGACTTGTTGTGCTTTTGCGATATCTTTCTTCACTTTAGTACGTTTATGCCATGGTACTTGAAGCATCCACTCAACATAGCTACGCACCACTGTTGCTTCCGCAGACATCGCTGACATCATTTTAAGTTTTTGTAACTCACTCTCTACTTTTTCGCGCACATCTGCCGGCATACCTGCAGCTTCAACCTTTTGACGAAGTTGTTCAACTTCATCAATGGTATCTTCACTTTCACCTTCGTCCATTTCTTTGCGAATCGCTTTGATTTGTTCGCTAAGATAATAGTTACGCTGGCTTTTCTCCATTTGTTTTTTAACACGGCCACGGATGCGTTTTTCAACTTGAAGAATATCCGCTTCAGATTCCATCATGCCGAGCAAGTATTCTAAACGCTCTTGCACGTCTGCCAGTTCTAACACGCTTTGTTTATGGCGAACAGTCACTGGAATATGCGCAGCCATGGTATCTGCTAAACGATCGGCATCATCAATGCGTTGAAGTGCGCCTAAAACATCTGCAGGGATTTTTTTATTAAGTTGCAGATAGCTTTCAAATTCATTTAAAACGGCTGCCTTCACCACATCTAATTCTTTTTCATCACCAAACGTAGTTTCAATCGGCGTGACTTCCGCAGCAAAATGATCTTCACCATCATTTAATTGATTGATTTTTGCGCGTTGTTGACCTTCCACCAACACTTTCACTGTGCCGTCTGGCAATTTTAATAATTGAATAATATTGGCAATCGTCCCGACATCGAATACATCATCAACGGTAGGTTCTTCTAAATCAGCTTGTTTTTGTGACACCAATAATAATTGTTTGCCCTCATTCATGGCTTCATCAAGGGCACTAATGGATTTTGCGCGCCCAACAAAAAGTGGCATCACCATATAAGGGAAAACGACAACATCCCGTAATGGCAATACAGGAAGTGTACGTTGTTGAGTTCTTTTGGCGTTCATAATTATCTCTCTTACATCAATTCTATAATTTCATTGAATATGGGGATGAGTTGCATAAATTCAAGGTAGGATTTGGCATATTAAGGAGAAATCGAAAAATAGGCAAGTAAAGAACCACCTTTATTGATGCTTAATTGGAAAAACTATGGAATACAGGTACAATAAGTGCGGTCAAAAATCAGCATGATTTTACCCAATAAAAAACGTTTGAAAAAATAACCGCACTTTATCCATTATGACAGCAAAACAAACTATTACTTTCGCGACCTTTCAAGAATTACTACCCGATTCTTGTAATCATCCATTAAAAAAACAATTAAGGGATAAAGCCCGTTATTACGGACGCAAATTTTTATTTAAAAAACAATGTGATGCACTGGTTGATTTCTTAAATACTCATCAAACCTGGATTCCACTTTTTCAACAAAATCCATATCGTTTTAATGCATTGCTCGCGACCTATTGTGACAAACGTTTTTCTGCAACCGCTCGACTCAATGCCATTACTAATAATCTGCTCATGCTTGAAGAAAAAATGGGCGTAGAATTTTGTAAAAAACTACTCCAAGAAAAATCCCTTTTATTAGCACAATTAACGGATCAACTTGGTATTTATTTCAACATCAACCAGATTGACCCTTTTGAAGGTTATTTTTCCATTAACTTAAAAGACAATGATGGGCGTAGCATTTATGATGCTTCTTTCACCTTTTTAAAGCCAAATAAATTACTCATTGCCTCAATTCAAGGTCCTTCTTATGAAGAGGCGCAAGAAGCTGTGAAACAAGCCACAAAAGAATTACACGGTGTTCGCCCGATGTTTATGTTGATAAATGTTTTCCGCTTATTAGCTGAAAAATGGCAATGTGAATTAATCGGCATTCCTCACACTTCACAAGGTAAATATCGCCTATCTGCTCGCAGTAAAATTCTATTCAATTACGATGAATTCTGGCAGGAAAACCAAGGTCAATTAAATGGTCAATATTGGCAATTACCGCTTGAAAGCGCCCGCAAACCACTGGAAGAAATTGCCAGCAAAAAACGCTCCATGTACCGAAAACGTTATGAAATGTTAGATGATTTGAGTGAAAAAATTACTCAATTTTCCTAAATAAAATAGACTTAAGCCAGGTTTAATTACAATTAAGCCCGGTTTAAGTAAACGATTGCCAACCCTGCTATTATTGCATTCTTTCGAAAATCACCCTTTGCATTTTTGTTCTTTTTGTGTAGAATACGCGCTCGGCTTATTGATTAATCCGAACACAAGGAGTTCTCCATAATGGAAGCATCAAAGAAAAAGATGAAATTCCCTTCCGCATTTAGCATTCTCTTTATTATTCTTCTTATTGCTATTGGTCTTACTTGGCTTATTCCCTCAGGGTCCTACTCAAAACTTTCCTACGACAGCACCGAAAATCATTTTATTGTCAAAACCCACGGAATTCCCGATCAAAGCTATCCAGCAACAGAACAAACCCTGAATCAACTCAATATCAAAATTCAACTTTCTCATTTCACCAACGGCATTATCAAAAAGCCGATTGCTATTCCCGATACCTATCAACGCATTGAACAACACGAAAAAGGCATTACTGATATGATTAACGCTATGGTGGATGGCACCATTGAAGTCGCGGATATTATGATTTTTATCTTCATACTCGGTGGAATGATTGGTGTGATAAACAAAACAGGAGCATTCAATGCCGGATTAATGTCTCTCACCAAAAAAACAAAAGGAAATGAATTCTCTGTTGTCTTTGCTGTCTGCGTGTTGATGCTGCTAGGCGGTACGGCTTGTGGTATTGAAGAAGAAGCCGTGGCCTTCTACCCAATTCTTGTTCCTGTCTTTTTAGCCTTAGGTTATGATTCTATTGTCTGTGTTGGTGCCATATTCCTTGCCGCATCAATGGGTACAGCCTTCTCTACAATCAATCCATTCTCCGTTGTTATTGCCTCAAACGCGGCAGGGATTCCATTTACTGAAGGGATGGGATTTCGCACACTGGGACTTATTCTTGGTGGAACCTGTGTAATAGCCTATATGTATTGGTACTGTAAAAAACTGCGTGCTAATCCTGAATTTTCTTATACCTATGACGATCGCCAAGCCTTCTATGATCTCTATATGAAAGATATCGATCCCAATGCAACCGTTGAATTTACCTTTAGAAGAAAACTCATTCTGATTCTATTTAGTGGTGCCTTTCCTATCATGGTATGGGGGGTGATGTTCGGAGGCTGGTGGTTCCCTCAAATGGCTGCTTCCTTCCTAGCTATTACCATCATTATTATGTTTATCAGTGGATTGCCTGAAAAAGATGTCATAAACGGGTTTACTCATGGTGCTTCTGAATTAGTCGGCGTCGCATTAATTATCGGACTTGCTCGAGCAGTTAATATCATTCTAGAGCAAGGAATGATTTCAGACACGATTCTCGATTATATGACTCATCTTGTTGGTGGAATGAATGGTGGTGTCTTTATTATTGGTCAGCTCATTGTCTTCATTTTCTTAGGATTGGTTGTACCTTCCTCTTCAGGCCTTGCCGTACTCGCCATGCCAATTATGGCACCGCTGGCTGATACTGTTGGCATTCCAAGAGATATCGTAGTATCGGCTTATAACTGGGGACAATATATTATGTTGTTCCTTGCGCCAACAGGATTAGTCCTTGTCACGCTACAAATGCTTGGTATTCCATTCAATAAATGGTTGAAATTTGTCATGCCTATCGTGGGCTGTCAATTTGTTATCTCATCAATACTTCTCCTCACTCAAGTATTTATGTATGCACAATAAGCAATAAAATAAAAAGCCACGCAAGATTGCGTGGCTTCTTTTTATCACTGATGTTATTTGACAAACTCATCAAACTCTAACTCATAATCATCACCATCTCTGGTGTATTTGATATAACGTGGAAATTGTTCACCTGAGAATTTCTTCACCATAATGTCCTTATTACCTGTTTTAAATGAGTAGGTGATTTCAGTGACAGTTTGCTTGTTATATTGGATCTGTTTTTCCACTTTCTTCACATTCACATTTTCCATTGGGTAAAGTTTTTTACCATTTGTAATTTGGAAACTGGTTGGCAGTTTATCGTAATAGCTCAACTGAAATGCCATGGTGAATAAGTCAAAAGTCGGTAATGTTAACGGTTCAGTTTCTAACCCATTTTTCACTTTACCGTATTCAATGGTTGTTGGCGAAATTTTAGAAATGGCATACGTTTTACCATTACGCACATCTTGGTAATTCACCATTTTAAATTGACTCGCGTTTTGTGAACCACGAGAAGTAAACACAATGTTGTACAACGGAATATTAATTTTCGCATTGACTGAATACTGTGAACCATCAGCTTTAAAATGCACATACGCCGGCATTAAATAGTTGGAACTGTATTTAATATTATAATCCACCGCAGACCATGCTGTTGGTACATAAGCAATTAATGCAGCAAAAAGGATTTTAAATAACTTCATCGGTTGTCCTTATATGTAAAAATAGGTTGCCTTTTAGAGTATCACAGCGAGAAGAAGTTCCCCATTAAAAAACCATCTTATCCGCTGACAAGATGGTTTTCATTTATGTTAGCTTAATGGGAGATTATAAAACTGCACCCGCCATTAAGAAACCGAATAATACAGATAAACTGATTGCAATCACACCCGGCACTAAGAATGGGTGGTTGAATACATATTTACCGATACGAGTTGAACCAGTGTCATCCATTTCTACTGCCGCAATTAAGGTTGGGTAAGTAGGAAGGATAAATAATGCTGATACTGCGGCAAATGCTGCAATCGCGGCTTCCGGAGAAACACCTAATAAAATTGCAGTTGGATATAATGCTTTTGCAGTTGCAGCTTGTGAGTAAAGTAAGGTACTCGCAAAGAACAAGATTACCGCTAAACTCCAAGGATATTGTTGTAAAAACTCAGCTGATACCGCTTTGATTTGATCGATATGACCTTCAACGAAAGTATTACCTAACCATGCTACGCCAAGCACACAAATTACTGCTGACATACCTGATTTAAAGGTTGCTGCATTGGTAATTTTTGCGGTATCCACTTTACATGCCATAGTGATAATGGCTGCTGTCGCAAGCATGAAAGAGATAATGGCGTTATCACGAGAAAGAATTGGATTTTGAATTAAACCAACAGTTTTACTGATTGCAGTTGCATAAAGCATGACCACTAAAATCGCAATAAGGAAAATTGCAACAGAACGTTTTGCATAAGGTTTGATCTCAATTTGCATTTCACCACGCATAGTAATTAAACCTTTTGCTAGACGATCTTGGTAAACTTCATCATCTTTCAAATCTTTACCAAGGAAGTTACAAATCACCGCAGTAATCATACATGCTGCGTAAGTAGTTGGGATCCAAATACCTAATAATTGTAAGTAACTTAAACCAAAGTTTTTCTCTAATTCAGCAGAAAGGAAAACCACCGCAGCAGAAATTGGAGAGGCTGTAATCGCAATTTGTGAAGCGATAACCGCAATAGAAAGTGGACGTGAAGGACGGATACCTTGTTCTTTTGCCACTTCAGCAATCACTGGAAGTGTTGAGAACGCTGTGTGACCAGTACCCGCAAGTACAGTCATAAAATAAGTCACAGTTGGCGCAAGGAAAGTGATGTATTTTGGATTTTTACGTAGGATTTTTTCAGCCATTTTTACTAAGAAATCCATACCACCCGCAACTTGCATTGCCGCAATCGCCATGATTACAGACATAATAACTGAAATTACATCAAACGGAATGGCGCCCGGTTTTAAGCCAAGTAGTGAAAGTGCAACAACACCCATACCCCCCATGAAACCGATACCAATACCGCCTAATCTAGCCCCTAGGTAAATAAAGAGTAGGACGACTAAAAGTTGAGCCCAAATCATAATATTTTCTCCATATTAATTTTAAAAATAATTCCGGAACATATATTAACAACAAACTAGTGCATTATCTATATTTATTACTTAGATTAGTCTATTTTATCCGAAAGTGCGGTTAAAATTTGATTCAAATTCTGACCGCACTTTCAATGACTTTCCTAGAAATCCTCAAAGTATTGTTGAATCACTTTTGGATCTTTTGTTTGTGTTAAGGCTAATTGTAATAACACACGTGCTTTTTGCGGATTCAATGTACCTGAAGCCACAAAACCATATTTAGAATCATCCACTTCAGCATCACGTGTTGTGTAACCCGTTGGCACACGAGATGAACGTACCACCACAACACCATCTTTCGCCGCTTTTTCTAAACGTTCTAAATGTGCTGCATTCACGTTACCATTACCCACACCTGCAGAAACAATGCCTTGATAGCCCGCATCCAATAGTGAATTTAACGGCTCAATTGGAGCATTAGAATAAGCATAAACAATGCCTACTTTCGGTAAGCTGTCTAATTTATCTACGTTAAATGGTGTGTTCACAGTGTGTTTGCTTTCAGGTGAACGCTCGTAATCTACTTTACTGTTATGGATATAACCCAAGGTACCATAGTTTGGTGAATGGAATGTTTGTACTGCAGTGGTACTCATTTTGGTCACATCACGCGCACCTAGTACTTCACCATTCATCGCCACTAACACACCACGACCAGATGATTTTTTATCGGTTGCCACGACGACGGCGTTATAAAGGTTTAACGGACCATCCGCACTTTTTTCTGTCGCAGGACGCATTGCACCCACTAATACAATTGGTTTTTCGCATTTTGCGGTAAGATCTAAGAAATAAGCGGTTTCTTCCATGGTATCGGTTCCATGAGTAATCACGAAACCATCGGTATCTTTACACTGTGCATTAATCGCTTTCGCTAATTTTAACCACACATCATCGCTCATATCTTGTGAACCAATTTTTACAATTTGCTCACCTTTTATATTTGCAAGCTGCTTAATTTCGGGCACCGCATCAATTAGTGCATCAACATTGAGTTGTCCTGCTTTATAAGCAGAAGAAACGGCAGTTTCGCCACTTCCGGCAATCGTGCCACCTGTTGCTAAAATTGTAATATTAGGTAATTCCGCAGCTTGTGCGACCGAAAAACCGAATCCGAGCATCATAAGTGCCGTTAATTTTTTTAATTTCATGCGCGTCTCCTTTCACGTTTTATAATCTAAGTTTGGCTATTCTCTACTTAATTAGGTGTAGAATAAACACAAAGATAAGATATTTATGATCCCGATCACATTTTTATCGATCCGATTGTATAAGCTTTCGCCAACGTTGCGTTTCCTTGATAATTTTTTTGAAAGATAACCAAAGTACGGTTATACTTAAACCCTTATTTCATCTGAAGATAAACTCTTATTCATTATCAAAATTAAGTTGAGAACAACATGCAAGAATTTATGCCTCAAGCAATTGAATTTGCTCAAAAACACACTTTTTTAACGATCGCATGGTTTGCTGTCCTTTTTATGACACTTTTCACCTTTTTTAAAAGTGCGACACAAAAATATCGCGTCATCACCAACCCTGAAGCAGTTCGCTTAATGAACGACGAAGAAGCCGTGGTGATTGATTTACGCCCTATTGATGAATTCCAACGTGGCCATATCATTGGTAGCGTAAACTTGCTTCCAACTGAAATTAAAAATCAAAATGTAGGCAAAATTGAACATCACAAAGAAAAACCGCTTATCATTGTGGATGTTAACGGTGTTTCTTCTGCTACGTCTGCAGAACTTTTAACCAAACAAGGCTTTGAAAAAGTTTATGTGTTAAAAGACGGCTTAGCGGCTTGGGCGGGTGCAAATTTACCATTAGTAAAAAAACATAAGTAAGGATCCTCTATGTCTGAACAAAATCAACAACCTGAAGTAGCGGCTGAAGAGCAACAAGAAGCAGTACTTCAAATTCAACGTATTTATGTAAAAGATGTTTCTTTTGAAGCACCAAATCTTCCTCATATTTTCCACCAAGAATGGAAACCAAAACTCGGCTTCGACTTAAGCACTGAAGCGGTTCAAGTGGGTGAAGATTTATACGAAGTCACTTTAAATATCAACGTAGAAACCACCATGGAAGACTCTGGTGATGTGGCATTTATTTGTGAAGTGAAACAAGCTGGCGTATTTACAATCAGCGGTTTAGAAGATGTTCAAATGGCACACTGCTTAACATCTCAATGCCCAAATATGCTGTTCCCTTATGCTCGTGAATTGATTTCTAACTTAGTAAATCGTGGTACATTCCCGGCATTAAACCTTTCTCCGGTAAACTTCGATGCGCTGTTCATTGATTACATGAACAAGCAGCAAGCAGCAGCGGAAGCAGAAGAAAATCAGGAAACCCAACATTAATTGTGATGAGGGCAGGCGATATCGTCTGCCCTTTTATTTTAAAGGTGATTGAAATGAACCCATCCCAATCTCCAATTACCATTCTTGGTTGCGGTTCTTATGGAACAGCGCTCGCTATCTCATTTTCTCGCAATGGTTCTCCAACCTATCTTTGGGGGCACAATCCCGATCACATTCATCAAATGCAACAAGAACGTCAAAATCGCCGTTTTCTGCCAGATATTGAATTTCCAGAAAGTTTGCATTTAGAATTAGATTTGAAAACAGCCCTTGATCAAGCTAAAGATATTTTAATTGTGGTGCCAAGCCATGCTTTTGGTGAAATTCTGTTAAAAATTCGACCGCACTTAAAACCTGATCATCGTTTAATTTGGGCAACCAAAGGATTAGAACGCAACACTGGTCGATTACTACAAGAAGTAGTGGAAGAAACCTTAGGTAGAGCAATTCCGACCGCAGTGCTTTCAGGTCCCACTTTTGCGAAAGAATTGGCTCAAGGTTTGCCAACAGCGATTACCCTTGCCTCTCGTAATGAAAAGTTTGCCTTAGAGTTTCAAGCGAGAATTCATTGCAGCCAGCATTTTCGGGTTTATGTAAACCAAGATATGATCGGTGTTCAATTAGGTGGCGCCATTAAAAACGTAATTGCGATTGGCGCAGGTATTTCAGATGGCATGGGATTTGGTGCCAATGCCAGAACGGCATTGATTACCCGTGGGATTGCGGAAATTACTCGCTTAGGTGTAGCCATGGGAGCGAATACACAAACCTTTATGGGCATGTCTGGTTTGGGTGATTTAGTGCTCACTTGTACTGATAACCAATCTCGTAACCGCCGATTTGGTTTAATGCTTGGTAAAGGTACCGATAGCCAACAAGCCATGGATGAAATTGGTCAAGTGGTAGAAGGTTTTTATAACACCAAAGAAACCTATTTATTAGCACAACGACAAGGCGTGGAAATGCCGATTACAGAACAAATTTACCAAATGCTCTTTTGTGGTAAAAGTGCACAAGAAGTCGCACTGAGCTTATTGGGTCGCGAACGAAAAGGCGAATAAGGAGAAAAAATGACGTTAGAAGTATGGCAACACATTCGCCAAGAGGCAAAAGAATTAGCAGAATGCGAACCAATGCTCGCCAGCTTTTTCCATTCCACTATTTTAAAACATCAAAATCTTGGCAGTGCCTTGAGTTATTTACTTGCAAATAAACTGGCTAACCCGATCATGCCGGCAATTTCGCTGCGTGAAATTATTGAAGAAGCCTATCAAGCAGAGCCCAATATCATTGATTGTGCTGCTTGTGATATTAAAGCCGTGCGCCACCGCGATCCTGCCGTGGAATTATGGTCCACACCATTGCTTTATTTAAAAGGTTTTCACGCCATTCAAAGCTATCGCATTACCCATTATTTGTGGAACCAAAATCGAAAAGCACTCGCACTTTATTTACAAAATCAAATTTCAGTAGCTTTCGATGTGGATATTCACCCTGCCGCCAAAATTGGGCACGGCATTATGTTTGACCATGCCACCGGTATTGTCGTGGGCGAAACCTCGGTAATTGAAAATGATGTGTCTATCTTGCAAGGCGTCACCCTTGGTGGTACAGGTAAAGAATCTGGCGATCGCCATCCAAAAGTACGAGAAGGCGTGATGATTGGGGCTGGGGCAAAAATTCTCGGCAATATCGAAGTGGGCAAATATGCCAAAATCGGCGCTAATTCTGTTGTACTTCAACCTGTGCCTGAATATGCCACTGCTGCAGGTGTACCCGCTCGTATTGTCGGCAAAGACAAAGAAGCAAAACCGGCCTTTGAAATGAACCAATATTTTATCGATGATGATATAAATCTAAATATTTAAGGAATCGATATGATTAACAAAGACACCCAACTTTGTATGTCCCTTTCTGGCAGACCGGGCAATTTTGGCACAACATTCCATAACTATCTATATCAAAAACTCGGGCTTAATTTTATCTATAAAGCCTTTACGACTACGGATATTGAAAGTGCAGTCAAGGGCATTCGTGCACTTGGTATTCGAGGTTGTGCCGTTTCGATGCCTTTTAAAGAAAGCTGCATGCCATTTTTAGATGAAATCTCACCTTCTGCGCAAGCCATTCAGTCTGTGAATACTATTGTGAATGATCAAGGTTTTCTTCGTGCTTACAACACCGACTATATTGCCATTGTTAAACTTATCGAAGAATATCAATTAGATAAAAAGAATCGCGTGATTGTACGAGGTAGTGGTGGCATGGCTAAAGCCGTCGTCGCGGCCTTTAAAAACAGTGGATTTGAGCATCTGAAGATTTTTGCTCGAAATGAAAAAACAGGTAAAAATTTAGCCGCACTTTATGGCTATGAATATATCCCATCTTTGGATAATCAATCGGCAGACATTTTAGTCAACGTTACGCCAATTGGGATGAAAGGTGGAAAAGAAGAATTTGATCTCGCCTTTCCTGAAAATCTTATTCAACAAGCTCAAACCGCTTTTGATGTGGTGGCGATTCCTGCTGAAACACCATTTATCCAATTTGCTCAACAGCAAGGGAAACAAACGATTTCTGGTGCAGAAGTGATTGTGCTACAAGCCGTTGAACAATTTGAGCTCTACACAGGCATTCGACCTGATGACCAATTAATCGCCGAAGCTGCAGATTTTGCTCGAAAAAACAGTTAAAAAATAAACCGCACTTTTAAAAAGTGCGGTTCTTTTTATCGGCGTTTTACGCTAACAATTTTCTTGCTGCTTCCACTACCACTGATACTGCTTTATCTTCTGTATCTTTCATGGTGGCTTCATTTGGAATTTCTTGTTGCGTACGGTTCACAATCACACCTGCCACCATACCTGCTCGTAAGCCAAGAGCATTACACATCGTAAATAATGTGGCTGATTCCATCTCATAGTTCATCACATTGAGATCTTGCCATTGTTTTAGCAAGCCTTGGTAATCGCGATACACTTTGCCGCTATAGGTATCATAACGTTCTTGACCTGGGTAGAAGGTATCTGAAGAAGCTGTAATTCCTACAAATGGCTCAATACCTTTTTCTTTAGCTGCATTGTAAAGTGCAGTGGTACATTCAAAATTTGCTACCGCTGGATATTCAATTGGCGCAAAGTGACGGCTTGCACCATCAAGACGAACTGAACCCGTTGTAACAAGAATATCGCCCACATTAATATGCGGTTGAATCGCACCTGTTGTGCCAATACGTAAAAATGTACGCACACCAAGCTGAGCCAGCTCTTCCACACAGATAGATGTAGAAGGGCCACCAATACCGGTTGAACACACCACCACCGGTTGACCATTTAAATAACCTAACCAAGAAGTGAATTCACGTGTACTTGCAAGAAACTCAGGATTATCAAGTTTTTTAGCAATACGTTCGCTACGCGCAGGATCCCCTGGTACGATAGCGAGTGTAGCACCTTTTAATTGTGCTTTAGTCAGGTTTAAGTGAAATACATCAGACATAATAATCTCCTTTTTCATTCTTGCCGCAAAGTGCGGTCAAATTTTCGTTATTTTTTCAATGCGCCTAAAATACCACGCATGATTTGTTTGGTCACTTCATTACGAATATTGCGACCCACTGATTTTGCCACACTATTCACAATTTGTTCTGTTGGGGAAAGTTTATCCCCGCGTTTTTGTGTTCCAAAAATCATACGGCTTAAGCTACCGAATAAACCACTTTCTTCCTCTTGCTGCGCTTGTTCGGCTTGTTTTTGTTGCACTGCCGCTAAATCCGCTTGCGCATTTAATACTTCGAAAGCGGACTCATTATCCACGTAATCTTTATAGAAGGCATAAAGATCATCGTCTTTCACCCAAGCAGCTCGCTCTTCTTCAGTAATCGGGGCAAGTTGGCTTTTCGGCGGGTAAACATAAGCCACTTCAACAGGCGTTGGCATGCCTTTTTCATCTAAGAATGAAATCAATGCTTGGCCCACACCTAAAGTTGAAATGGTTTCAACCACATTGACAGCGGGGTTAGAACGAAATGTTTCTGCCGCAGATTTCACTGCTTTTTGATCGCGTGGTGTAAAAGCACGTAACGCATGCTGGACACGGTTACCCAATTGCCCTAACACGGTATCTGGTAAATCTAATGGGTTTTGGGTTACAAAATAAATCCCTACACCTTTAGAACGAATCAAACGAACCACTTGTTCCACTTTGTCTACCAACACACTCGGTGCGCCATCAAAGAGTAAGTGAGCTTCATCAAAGAACATCACAAATTTTGGTTTATCTGGATCGCCTACTTCCGGCAATTGCTCAAATAATTCAGACATCAACCAAAGCAAGAACGCACTATACATTCTTGGGGAATTAATTAATTTTTCAGAATTTAAAACATTGATCACACCACGACCATCACGAGTTTGTAACCAATCTTCAAGATTTAATGCTGGCTCACCAAAAAGATTTGTCGCCCCTTCATTTTCAAGTGTCAGTAAAGCACGTTGAATCGCACCCACACTTGCAGCTGAAACATTACCGTATTCTACTTGGAAGGTTTTTGCATTCTCTGCCACAAATTTAAGCATGGCACGTAAATCTTTTAAGTCAATGAGTAGCAAGCCTTTATCATCTGCCACACGAAATACGAGATTTAATAAGCCTTCTTGGGTTGCGTTTAAATTTAATAGACGGGAAAGTAATAATGGCCCCATTTCAGAAATCGTGGTACGAAGCGGAATACCGGTTTCACCGAATACATCCCAAAATGACACAGGATAGCCATTTAAATAACTCTCGCCACCTAAATCAAATTGCTCAATGCGTTCTGCCACTTTTCCACTAAATGTGCCCGCTTTGACTAAACCGGACAAATCGCCTTTAACATCGACTAAAAAGACTGGCACGCCATCATCACTGAACGCTTCTGCCATTTTACGTAGTGTGACAGTTTTACCCGTCCCTGTTGCCCCGGCGATCAGACCATGACGGTTTGCCATTTTTGCGGTAATACCAAGGGTTTGACCTTGTTCGGTACGCGCGAGAGAATATTGCATAAAGATTCCTTTGTTTTGTTGGTTTTATTTAAACGAATAATAAGGAAAAAACGAAGTGCGGTCAAAATTTAAGTGATTTTACGGTATAATTTCTCAAAACTAACTCAAAGCAGGAAAAATAGATGTCAAACGCAAAAATTCTTATTATTAAAACAGGATTGATAGAAACCTTAACATTCTCTGATGGTAGCTCATATGAAAGTGCCATCCGTAAAAAACCGGTACCCATGGTAAAAGTACACACGCTTGGCGCAGAAGGCAATGATGTCGGTTTAAAAGCGCATCATGGTGGCGTAGATAAAGCCTTGTTTTTCATGTCTGATGTGTCTTTCCCTGCTTTAAACGAGCTACTTGGTGAAAAGTTTGATTTCCACGGCAGTGCGATTTACGGTGAAAACTTTGTGGTATCAGGCTTACATGAAGATAATGTTTGTGTAGGCGATCGTTACAAAATTGGCACCACGCTTTTAGAAGTGTCTCAACCACGTAAACCTTGCGAACGTTTATCTCATAATACCAAGAATGAGAATACAAGAGAGGTAATTCGTCAGTCTGGCTGGACAGGTTGGTATATTCGCGTGATCGAAGAAGGTGAAATTCATCAAGGCGATGAACTCATCTTGCAACACCGTCCTTATCCAGAATGGACTATTCGTCGTTTAAACACACTACTTTCTGCTCCTTCAAGTGTCGCAGAATTAGAAGAAGCCTTAGCCATTGAGGAATTAGCACCAGCGTTTAAACGTTCTGTTAACTCGCAATTACGTAATTTACAGCAGGCGGCCTAAAATGTCGGCTAAAACGACCGCACTTTGTCCGTGCCAATCTTCGCTTTCTTACGAAGATTGTTGCGGACGCTTTCATTCAGGCAATATGTTTCCAGAAACAGCGGAACAACTTATGCGTTCCCGCTATTCAGCGTTTGTACTCAAAAATATTCCTTATATCGTGCAAACCACTGTGCCAAGCCAACAAACCTTATTAGATGAAAAAGCCCTGCAAGATTGGGCTGATGAAACGCAATGGCTCGGTTTAGAGATTGTCAAAGCCGAAACCTTAACCAAAACACAAAGTGCGGTTGAATTTAAAGCACATTTTCAAGGCAGCGAACAGCCGCAAGTGCATCACGAATATTCTCTTTTTGTAAAAATTGATGGTCGTTGGTATTTTGTTGATCCCACTGTACCGCTCCCAAGCAATAAACAGCCTTGTGTTTGTGGCTCAGGGAAGAAATTTAAACATTGTTGCGGAGGCTTGCTCTAATGACCTTAACGTCTTTTCTCGCATTATTCTGGCAGCGTTCTCAAGAAAATAAATTAACGCAAGCCGCCGGTTCACTCACTTACAGCACCATGCTCGCTATCGTGCCATTAATTATGGTGGTGTTTTCAATTTTCTCCGCCTTTCCCGTTTTTAACGAAGTAACTGGCGCATTGAAAGAATTCATCTTCACCAATTTCGCTCCTTCCGCGAGTGATGTTGTGGGACAATATATTGATGAATTCGTCTATAATTCAAAGAAAATGAGCGCCGTGGGGATTGTGAGTTTGATTTTAGTGGCATTAATGCTGATTAACTCCATTGACCGTACACTCAATGGTATTTGGCAAGACACTAGTAATCGCCCGATTTTTACGTCATTTGCTATTTATTGGCTCATTTTAACGCTCGGTCCGCTTTTAATCGGTACTAGCATTGCGGCGAGTTCCTACGTCAAAGCTATGTTCGAGCAATCGGAAACGCTCTCTTTTGGCTTAAAACTCCTCAGTTTTGTGCCATTTCTTTCTACTTGGTTTATTTTCACGCTCATTTATATGGTCGTGCCAAATAAGAAAGTGAGCATCAAACACTCTGCAGCAGGCGCATTAATTGCGGCAATTTTCTTTACCTTAGGAAAACAAGCCTTTACTTGGTACATCGCCACCTTCCCGTCTTATCAATTAATTTATGGTGCCATGGCGACACTGCCAATCATGTTATTGTGGATTCAAATCAGCTGGACAGTAGTGTTATTGGGTGCGCAATTAGCCGCAGTACTGGCAGAAGTGCGGTCAACGAATCAAACAAATTTAGAGGAAGTAAAATGATTGCATTAATCCAGCGTGTAACACAGGCTAAAGTGGAAGTTGAAGGTCAAATTGTGGGACAAATCGGCAAGGGATTATTGGTCTTATTAGGCGTGGAAAAAGAAGATGACCAAGCCAAGGCGGATAAACTTGCCGAGAAAGTATTAAATTACCGTATTTTCAGCGATGAAAATGACAAAATGAATTTAAATGTTCAACAAATCGGTGGCGAAGTGCTTGTGGTATCACAATTCACCCTAGCTGCAGACACGCAAAAAGGGCTACGACCAAGTTTCTCAAAAGGTGCCGCACCAGCATTGGCTAACGAATTGTATGAGTATTTTTCACAAAAATGTGCAGAAAAAGTCGCGGTTGCTAACGGACAATTTGCAGCAGATATGCAAGTAACGCTAACCAATGATGGTCCGGTTACATTTTGGTTAAATGTCTGAATAAAGAGAACAATCACTATTTTTTTCAAAGCAAAGGAAACTCTTTCTTTGATCCCATTGTCGTATTAACGCTCAAATGCATATAACAATTTCAAATCCCATCCATAATTGCATTGGTAATCCCTTTATTTTATAGGTAAACTAAGGCGGTTTGATGTGGATCTTCTTAAAGTTTAGCTTGTAATAAAATGAAAAAAATTTCGTTAAAAACAACCGCTCTTTTGCTTGGATGGATGAGTTTTTCAGCCCTTGCAGAACAAACCGTAGATATTGAGATCCGCGGTATCAAGGGTGAACGTGCCATTCGCAATACTGATATGAATGTCAAACTCATTGATAAAGGTGAGATGGACGGCTCAGATCGGTATAAACAATTAGTTTCAGATGCTGTCGATAAAGGCCTTCGAGTCTTCGGTTATTATGGTTCTTCAGTCACCTTTGAATTGAAAAAACGCAAAGGTCAACGAGACTTACTTATCGCCAATGTAAAACCCGGTGAACCAAGCAAAATTGCCGGAACAGAAGTTGAAATTATAGGCGAAGCGGCAGAAGACGAAAACTTCACAGCACTCCGTAAAAACTTGCCAAAACAAGGTGAGTTAGTTGAGCATCAAAAATACGATGACTATAAAAGCAGCATTTCAAACCTTGCCCTTGCTCGTGGTTATCTTGACGGAAAATTCCAAATTTCTCGCTTAGAAATCAGCCCTGAAACCCATGAAGCATGGTGGCGTATGCTGTTTGATAGTGGCGTGCGTTATCATTACGGCAACATCACATTCAACCATTCCCAAATTCGCGAAGACTATTTGCAAAATATGCTCAACATTAAATCGGGCGATCCTTATTTAGTCAGCGATTTATCTGAATTAACTAACGATTTTTCTTCTACCAACTGGTTTAGCTCAGTGCTTTTACAGCCTCATGTCCGCGAAGAAGAAAAATTAGTGGATATCGAACTGTTGCTTTATCCACGCAAGAAAAACGCAATGGAGCTCGGGGTCGGTTTTGCAACCGATACGGGCCCTCATGTCCAAATTGGTTGGACAAAACCTTGGATTAATAGCCGAGGTCATAGTTTCCGTACAAATCTTTACGTCTCTGCGCCAAAACAAAACTTTGAAGCCACCTATAAAATGCCATTGTTGAAAAATCCATTAAATTATTATTATGAATTTTCAACCGGTTATGAAAAAGAAAATAAAAACGATACGGACACCAAAGCCCTCACTTTCGCTGCATTACGTTATTGGAATAATAGCGAGGGTTGGCAATATTTTGCGGGTCTTCGTGTCCGTTATGACAGCTACACACAAGCTGATTTCACCGATAAAACCTTCCTGGTTTATCCAACTGGGGGCTTTAACCGTACCCGTTTAAGAGGTGGCCAATTCCCAACATGGGGAGATACCCAAAAAATCACAGTTGATTTAGGGAATAAGCTTTGGATGTCCGAGGCCAATTTCTTTAAAGTACAAGCTTCTACCGCCTGGATTCGTACTTATGCAGAAAATCACCGTTTTATTACCCGTGCAGAAATTGGTTATTTAAATACCGCGGATATTCGTAAAATTCCACCTGCATTACGTTTCTTTGCGGGGGGCGATCGCAGTGTGCGAGGTTATGGCTATAAGAAAATTTCACCGAAAAATAAAGACGGGAAATTAGTCGGCGGCTCTCGCTTAGTAACAGGTAGCCTTGAATATCAATATCAAGTTTACCCTAACTGGTGGGGTGCCGTGTTTGCAGATACAGGCTTAGCCGCAGATGCTTACAAAGCAAATGAGTTACGCTACGGCGCAGGTTTCGGTGTACGTTGGGCATCGCCAGTTGGCGCCATCAAATTTGATATTGCAACGCCAATTCGAGATAAAGATAACAGCAAAAACATTCAATTTTACATTGGCTTAGGGGCTGAAATTTAGGGTATGACTATGTCTGAACAAGAAAAACAACCAGATAACCAAACCACACAACCCGTTAAAAAGAAAAAGACCTGCCGTAAAATTTTATGTGTCGGAAGTGCGGTCATTTTTATTCCTGTTTTAGGCTTAGTCACAGCACTGTCTTTTGATAGTGGACAACGTGCACTTATTCAACTCGCCGATAAAATGCTCGATAGCTTATCTATTGAGCAAGTAAGCGGTGGCTTACAAGATGGTTTAGTCTTAGAAAATTTACGTTTTCAAACAACCGGCGTAGATGTAGCTCTTCCTAAAACGCGCTTGCAACTGAATTTAGCTCGTTTACTGTCGGGTGATATTATTGTTGATGATCTCAGCTTAACGCAGCCGAAAATTGCCATTGATACCAGTGTAATGCCACCTTCTGAAGAGAAACAAACGGAAAGTGGTCCAATGGAAAAAATCCATTTACCAGTTTCTGTGCAAGTGAAAAATGTGGCGGTCACTGACTTTGATATGAAACTCGATCAAAGCAATATTACCTTTTCATCATTTCAAAGTGCTGTCAGTTTAAACAATGAATCTGGCCTTACCCTTGAGCCTACCACGCTTTCAGATGTGCTTTTCTCAACGGTCACCCAAACTCAACCGAATCCCCCTCAGCCCGAGAAAAAAGAACCCGCTAAACCCGTTGATTGGGCGCAAATTGAGCAAACACTCACACCGGCTTTTTTAGGTAATTTAAATGCGGTGAACTTGCCTTTTGATATGCACATTCCAAGTGTTTCGGGTACAAACTGGCAATATCAATCGCTCAATGAAAAAGGCGAAGAAACCCAAAAAATCTCTGTGCCTAAAGTGGAATTGCAAGCGGATGCCACCGATCATTTAGTGAAATTACAAAAACTCGACATTGACAGCTCTCTTGGCACACTTTCGAGCCAAGGACAACTTCAACTCAATAACGAGTTCCCGGTTGATCTCACATTAAAATCGGATCTCCAAGCCTTTAAATCAAAAGATAAAACTATTCTACCTGCTAGCAAAGTTGATCTCAAAGTATCGGGTTCATTGAAAAAAACGACCGCACTTTCGTTAACCACACAGGGTGTGCTTGATGCCACCTTAACGGGTGACGTGAAACTAGCCGAAGATAAAATGCCATTAAATCTGCAGTTAAAAGCGAAAAAAGGTCAATACGCTTTTGCAGATAGCCTTGCACCACTCAAAATTAACGATGTCGATATCAAACTCACGGGCGATTTATTGAATTATCACGCAGAGGTTGTCGGTGGCGTGGAGGGGATGGATCATATCCCTCATACTCACGTTGATTTAAATGCAGACGGTAAACTCTATGAGGTCACCCTCAACGAATTAAAACTTGCTGCCCTCGATGGTACGGCACGTTTAACCGGTTCCTCAAACTGGAAAGATGGCGCACAATGGGATGTGACCGCTGATTTAAACAAAATGAACATTCGCCCTTATGTGCCAGCCATGCCAGCCGTATTATCGGGCAAAGTGAGCTCAAAAGGTTCCGCTGATTCTAATCATTGGAAAGTAGATGTGCCAGCTGTGGATTTAACAGGTAGTCTCTCTTCTCGCCCATTAAGCTTAAAAGGTAGTGTCTTTTTAAGTAATGAAACCTTATTAAACATTCCAAATTTATTGCTGAACTATGGCGATAACCGCATTGCGGCAAAAGGGATATTAGGTGATAAATCAAACCTAGATTTAGATATCAACGCACCAAGCTTACGTGGTCTGTGGCAAGATTTAGCGGGCTCCGTGGTAGGCAAAGCACAGATTTTAGGCAAACTTACTGCGCCAACCATTAATACCGATTTAACCGTACAAGGCTTACACTTCGAAGGGTTAGACTTATCCAAAGCCTTAATTAAAGGTAATGTTGTGAGTGAACCGCAAGTGAAAGGTGAACTTAACGTCAAAGCGGAAAACTTCCGCTATGACGACAGCATTAAATTGCATAATATTGAT
Source organism: Haemophilus sp. (assembly GCA_019423025.1). Taxonomy (GTDB): domain Bacteria; phylum Pseudomonadota; class Gammaproteobacteria; order Enterobacterales; family Pasteurellaceae; genus Haemophilus_D. The sequence goes on from JAHZCD010000012.1 coordinate 42,159, forward strand.
TTGAATGTATCGGGTGATGAAAAACATCATACGCTTACCTTAAAATCCAAAGGTGAACCTGTTGCAGCTGATTTACAAATCGCGGGTAATTTTGACCGCTCTTCTCAGCAATGGAAAGGCAATTTAAGCCAAGTGAGTCTAAACTCACCTATCGGCGATTTTAAAGTGAATCAAACTATTCCGGTGACTTATGACAATAAAAAAATCCAAGCCACCATTGGGTCACACTGTTGGGTTAACCAAGATTTAGATTTGTGTTTCCCACAACAATTTACGGCAGGGCAAAACGGCGAAATCCCTTTTGAGCTTAAACACATTAATTTAGATTTAGTGAATAGATTGATGGGACAAGACACGCTCAAAGGCCAGTTACAAAGCCGAGGTAAAGTGGCATGGTTCACAGATAAACCGTTACAACTGAATGTGGCAGTGGAAGGTAATAACATTGGTGTGGCACAAAAATTAGACTACCGCACCTTTAAGCTAGATATTCCTAAATTAAGTGTGAATGCCGATATTCAAAATAACAATTTAACCTTGAAATCAGACATTAACGTTCAGAATCAAGGTCGAATCGGCACAGATTTAAAAATTAATGATTTAAGTAAAGGTCGTCAATTAGTCGGTACCTTTACCATTGAAGGTTTACGCTTATCCTTAGCCAATCAACTTTTCTCCAGCGGTGAAAGCATAGATGGTGAAGTGGTCTCACGCTTAAGTTTCGGTGGTAATTTAGAAAAACCATTATTAAACGGCAATTTTGATATTCGAAATGTGAAAACGAAACTGAAAAGCCTGCCTTTTGATGTGACTGATGGCCAAGTGGCAATTCGCTTTAATGGCACCTCTTCAACCTTAAATGGTCATGTTCAAACACCTGATAGCAAACTCAATATTAATGGACAAGCTAACTGGGCGCACATGAATAACTGGACGGCAGAAGTCAGAGCGCAAGCGGATAATTTCAAAGTTGATATTCCATCCATGGCGAAATTAAAAGTCAGCCCAAATGTGGTTGTCAAAGCGTCACCAAAACGCTTAGATTTGAGTGGTAATGTGGATATTCCGTGGGCAAGAATTGCCATTGAAAGCTTACCGGACAATGCTGAACCGGTGAGTGAAGATGAAGTGATTTTAAATGGCCCAAGAAAAAGTGAAGAAGAGCTCATTAATCGCCAATTTGCTTCAGAAACCAAATCCGGTATGCAAATTCAATCTGATTTAAAAATTAAAATCGGTGATGATGTGCATTTAGATGCCTATGGTTTAAAAACGAATTTGGATGGTTTACTTTCGGTGAAACAGGATAAAGGTAAGCTAGGATTATTTGGTCAAATTAACCTAAAAAATGGTCGTTATGCCTCTTTTGGACAGGATTTATTAATTCGTAAAGGACAAATCAGCTTCTCTGGTTTACCTTCACAGCCGATGTTGAATATTGAAGCGATTCGTAACCCTGAGGCTATGGAAGACAGTAAAGTGACCGCGGGGGTAAAAGTGATTGGTATGGCGTCTAGCCCACAAGTCACGATTTTCTCTGATCCAGCCAAATCTCAAGACCAGGCACTTTCTTATTTATTAACCGGTCGCTCATTAGAAAACAGCGGTGAAGCAGGTTCCAGTGGTTCTGTGGGTGCGGCATTACTTGGCTTAGGTTTAGCGAAAAGTGGTAAAGTCGTCGGCGGTATTGGTGAAGCCTTTGGTATTCAAGACTTAAACTTAGGCACTGCCGGTGTTGGGGATAGCTCCAAAGTACAAGTTAGTGGTAATATTGGTAAACGCTTACAAGTGAAATATGGTGTAGGATTGTTTGATGGCTTAGCCGAAGTGACCTTACGTTACCGCTTAATGCCACAACTTTATTTCCAATCAGTAACCAGCACAAACCAAGTTTTTGATTTATTGTATAAATTTGAATTTTAGGAAAGGACATGCATAACGACAAGCAACTGGCTCAACTCGTAGAACCTCATCACCGAGGTGAGGCCCGGGAGATTGCCGCCATTGATTTAGGCTCAAACAGCTTCCACATGATTGTGGCGCGCATTATCAATGGTTCGATTCAGGTGCTTTCTCGTTTAAAACAAAAAGTGAGGCTCGCCGACGGCTTAGATGAGCACAATGTATTAAGCCAAGAAGCCATTGAGCGCGGTGTAAATTGCCTTGCACTTTTTGCTGAACGCTTACAAGGTTTTGCACCAGAAGATGTGAATGTCGTAGGCACCTATACCTTACGAAGAGCGGTCAATAATGACGAATTTTTACGTCAGGCTGCCACTGTCTTTCCTTATCCGATTAATATCATCAGCGGTCAAACGGAAGCCAAAACCATTTATGCGGGTGTTTGCCACACTCAACCAGAAAGCGGACGTAAACTGGTCATCGATATTGGTGGTGGCTCGACCGAAATGATCATCGGTGATGATTTCACCCCCTTAGTGGCAGAAAGTCGTCACATGGGCTGTGTGAGCTTTGCCAAAAAATTCTTTCCGAATGGCGAAATTTCAAAAGAAAACTTCGAGCAAGCTCGCCAAAGTGCGGTCAATAAAATTGAAGATTTAAGCTGGGAATATCGCAAGCTCGGGTGGCAATCAGTGTTAGGCTCATCGGGCACCATCAAAACCGTCTATCAAGTGATTACTGCAACGCTTGATCCGAACGGTATCATCACCGCTGAACGCTTACAAAATTTAATCGAGCGAACCTTACAAGCTTCCCATTTTGAAGAACTCAATATTGCGGGATTAAACCCTGATCGCGTGGATGTCTTTGTGCCAGGCTTAGCCATTTTAAGCGCCGTTTTTGACGTTTTTGGCTTAGAAAATATGCGCTATTCTGACGGCGCTTTGCGTGAAGGGGTGATTTACAGCTTGGAACAAAACTTCCAAGTGTCAGATATCCGTACACGCACCGCGTTAGGACTTGCCGAACAATTTAACTTAGATTTGGCGCAAGCCGATCGCGTAGCCAATAGTACGAAAACTTTGATTGACCAATACACCCATTGGCAAAAGCCTCATCTTGCTGATGAAATGAAAAATCTGTTGATTTGGGCGGCACGCTTATTAGAAGTCGGTATTGTCATTAATCATCGCAATGTACAAAAACATTCCGCTTATATTCTGCAAAATATGGAATTACCGGGTTTTGATCGTGAACAACAACGCTTGTTGGTGAATTTAGTTCGTTATCACACTGGTGCATTTAAAAAGAATGATTTACCGATTTTTGCTCGTTATGCGGATGAAGATGTCCTTGTTTTACTGCTTCTTTTACGCATTTCGGTAATTTTAAATAAATCTCGCCAAGCAACAGATAGCACGGATAAAATTAATCTCAGAATTGACCGCTCTTTACAGACTTGGGAACTGACCTTTGAAAAACATTATTTGGATAATAATCCATTAGTGTGGAATGAATTGCGCTTAGAAAGCAATTTACTCAAAGATTTAGAACTCAGTTTGATTTTTAACTGATAGAATAAGGGCTTTCATGCCCTTATTTTTTATCTTGCTCCAACAGCAAACTATAAATATTGGCGAGATAATAGCTCTGTTCGGCTTCTGGAATATCTTGCGGAATAAAAGAAAGCAAATCGCGGTGAATTTCCAAAACATCAGGGAAAATGACCGCACTTTGCATTTCATCATAAAAGGATTGATGAAGCGGGGAAACGCAACCGCCTCGTTTTAAGCGGGCAAGGCTGTTGGCAATATGCAATAAGAGTGTGATGACAGTCGGAATAGACACATCAATGCGCCAATGATGCTCTAGGCGACTTTGCAAAGTCAGAATAATATCAATAACTTCCTGATCAATCTGACCGCGAATTTTCCAACGGGTTAATTGTTTGAGTAACGACATAACATTCCTTTTTGAGATAGGATAACTTTACCGCTATTTCATAAAATTACCAGTGCACAGATCACAAAATTGAAACAAAGTGAAAAAATTTACGAACTAGGAAAGCAATAAATGATAGATAACAGACTTTTTGAAAAATATGATGGCTTGATTTTTGATATGGATGGCACCTTAATCGACACCATGCCAGTGCATGCACGCGCATGGAACCTAGTAGGGGAACAATTCGGTTATCGTTTTAATAGCCAAATTATGTATGATTTAGGTGGCGCAACCGTGAGCACTATTGCCTCAGCCATTATGCAAGATGCCGGTATGCCACAAGAACGTTTAAATGAAGTCATACAAGCGAAACGCAAACTTTCCTATGAATTGATTCCAACCGAATCAAAATTACTCCCGACCTTTGACGTGGTGCGTCATTACTATCAACAAAAGCCAATTGCGCTCGGCTCAGGTTCAAATCGCCAAATTATTGATATGTTGATGCAAAAATTAGATATCAAACATTACTTTAATGCCATTGTGAGTGCTGATGATGTGAAAGAGCACAAACCGCATCCTGAGACCTTTTTACGCTGTGCAGAATTAGCAAAAGCCGAACCATCACGTTGTATCGTGTTTGAAGATGCCGATCTTGGCGTGCAAGCAGGACTAAGTGCAGGGATGGACGTGTTTGATGTCAGAACGCGAGAGATTATTAGAGCCTAATGTGGGATATTTTCTCTTTCAGCTTTTGGGCTGATTTTTGGCAAACTCATGGCTTATGGCTGATGTTTTTCAGCGCTTTCTTAAGTGCCACCATCTTGCCGGGTAATTCAGAAATTGTGTTTGTTTCCCTGGCTGCGCCAAAAGTATTGGTCGGTTCATTATTAAGTGCGGATATTTTTTGGCTTGTTTTTCTGGCAACCGCAGGCAATACACTTGGCAGCCTCACCACTTATTGGATTGGTCGATGGTTCCCGAAAATTGACAGCAAAAATGACCGCACTTTATGGGCGATAAACAAAATACAACGCTATGGTGCCATCACTTTATTATTGAGTTGGTTGCCTATTATCGGAGATGTGTTTTGTGCGGTAGCCGGTTGGCTTCGATTGAATTGGCTAAGTTGTTTGATTTTTATGACGATTGGAAAAGGGCTACGTTATATTGCCTTGCTCTTTTTCAGTTTACCTTTCGTGTCATAGCCGAGAATAGACTTTGTGCATAACGTAGTTGTGGGCTAGAATAAAGACGAATTAATATTCAACAGATAAAAAAACGCCCCTTATCAAGTAAGGGGCAAATAACCTAAGGAACCAATTTTATTAAAACAACTGCAAGTTGCTTGTTCTATAAGACCGACACTAAAAAGAAAAGTTCAAAGAAATTGTAAAAAAATGTAAAAAAATTTACAAAAACTTGCAATTAATTTACAAACCACTGATTTTCAAGGAAATAAATATGCCATTACTCGATAGTTTTAAAGTAGATCACACCCGTATGAATGCCCCAGCCGTGCGTGTAGCCAAAACGATGCGTACCCCAAAGGGCGATGATATCACTGTTTTCGATCTTCGTTTTTGCATTCCAAACAAAGAAATTCTTCCACCAAAAGGGATTCACACCCTTGAGCATTTATTTGCAGGCTTCATGCGTGACCATTTAAACAATGACAATGTAGAAATCATCGATATTTCCCCAATGGGCTGTCGTACAGGTTTTTACATGTCATTAATTGGCACACCAAACGAGCAACAAGTGGCTGATGCATGGTTAGCTTCCATGAAAGATATTTTAACCGTGCAAGATCAAAACCAAATTCCAGAATTGAACGAATACCAATGTGGGACTTACACCGAGCATTCTTTAGAAGAAGCACATGATATTGCTAAAAATGTGATTGCTCGCGGTGTGGGGATTAATAAAAATGACGATTTAGCACTTGATGAATCTTTCTTAAAATAAGGACACAACATGACAACCCTAGGTACAGCATTAACCCCGAATGCTATCAAAGTGATGATGCTTGGCTCTGGTGAACTGGGCAAAGAGGTGGTGATTGAATTACAACGTTTAGGCGTGGAAGTAATTGCCGTCGATCGTTATGAAAACGCCCCAGCACAACAAGTGGCACATCGTGCTTATACGATTTCCATGCTAGATGGTGCAGCACTCAAAGCCTTAGTGGAAAAAGAGCGCCCAGATTACATTGTGCCGGAAGTGGAAGCCATCGCGACTGATACGCTAGTGGAATTAGAACAAGCAGGTTTTAATGTTGTACCTACCGCCAAAGCCACCAAGCTTACGATGAATCGCGAAGGTATTCGCCGTTTAGCTGCCGAAGAGCTTGGCTTGCCAACCTCACCTTATCAATTTGTCGATAACTTTGCTGACTTCCAAAGTGCGATTGAAAAAATCGGTATTCCTTGCGTAGTGAAACCGATTATGTCCTCTTCTGGCCACGGTCAAAGTATTTTAAAATCCAAAGACGACTTACAAAAAGCGTGGGATTACGCGCAACAAGGTGGTCGCGCAGGCGCAGGACGCGTGATTGTAGAAGGGTTTGTTAAATTCGATTATGAAATCACCTTACTCACCGTTCGCCACATTAATGGCACCAGCTTCTTAGCGCCAATCGGCCATCGTCAAGAAGATGGCGACTATCGTGAATCGTGGCAACCACAAGCCATGTCTGATGCAGCCTTGAAAAAAGCACAAGAGGTCGCAGAAAAAATCACCACTTCATTAGGTGGTCGCGGTATTTTCGGCGTGGAAATGTTTGTGTGTGGTGATGAGGTTATCTTCAATGAAGTTTCCCCTCGACCACATGATACTGGTATGGTCACGCTAATTTCTCAAGAATTATCTGAATTTGCCTTACACGCCCGTGCAATTTTAGGCTTACCTATCCCAGAAATCACCTTAATTAGCCCATCCGCTTCCAAAGCCATTGTGGTAGAAGGTCAATCGAAAAACGTGCAATTTGGCAATATCACCGAAGTATTGGCTGAACCGCACACCAATATTCGCATTTTCGGCAAAGTCGAAGTCAATGGCCATCGCCGTTTAGGTGTCTTACTTGCTCGTGATGTTTCCGTAGAAAAAGCATTAGAAAAAGTAGAGCGCGCTTACGCGAAGTTGGATGTGAAATTATAAAGTTTGCTCAACTTAAATATCGTTGAAAATAAAAAGTGCAGTCAATTTTTAAGAGGTTTTAAAACCCTTTGGAAATTGACCGCACTTTATATCTAGATATTTTAAATTATATACCTTTTAGGTAGCTAAAAATTTAAAAGCCAATAAAAACCTAACGTCAGAAAACTTAATCTTTTGGATATATTACTGAAATACCTATCCATTAAAATTCAATGATCTATTTTTTCCCTACCTAAGATTCCTAATATAACAATAAAAAGTATATATAAATAAAATTTTTTTATAAAAGAGAAGAAATCCTGTACTCCTCCATATTCTATATATTCAAATAAATAAAAAATTGATGTAGCTAAAAAAGAAACTATAGCTACTTTTATTAGTGTAATAATAAATTTCATTATTCTCCTTTAGAAGGCTTATCTCTATTTATGCTTTCTTTATTATAATCAACAGCATTATTAACTGATGAAGATATAAATTTAGTCATTGTATCACTCAAACCAAATTTTTTACCTAACCCCTCAATGCTCATTGATATGCTATTAGATTTACCAGAATCATAAAAAGCATCGTTAGCACCTTTACCATCTTTAGCAATCCCTTTCAATGTATCAAGTCCTAAAGATTGCAATGGGTTTGCCGTATAAAAAGCGGAATCATAAGCTGCATTTACACCAACATTATATACAGAGCCCAAAACATCTGCTGGATTAGATAAACTTTTCGAGCCATCCATATAATAAAACGATTCACCTGCGACCCCTGCACCAGTACTGACACCAAGTGCTGTCTTATATGGTTTAGGCATTGAAGCTATAGCTTTCCCAGTATCAACAACCAACTCAGCTGGTCGATAAGAATAATAAATCCCTTGACTCACTAATTCCCGAGTTCCTTCAATACCTTCTCGTGCCGCTATTTTAGCTGTATTAACTCCTTTCGCAATAGCATCCGCATACGCAAGCTGTCCGTTGATATAGGCATTTGCTGCTTTTGTTAAAGTGGTATTGTAGGCTTTAATTCCCTTATCAACTAAATTAACATATCTTATCTGACCATCAATGTAAGCTTTTGTTGCCGCATCTTTGCCAAGACGTAACACTTGCCCCCCTTTATTAGCTAGAGTAATAGCCTCACCTCCAACTGTTGCGGCGGCTTTCTCCATGAGGGCAACACTTCTTACAACAGCAGTTCCACTACCTAAAGCAAACATAGAGCCTGCCTCCAACCCATCCTTAACTGAATAAGCTATTTTCCCATTCGCTGAATTTTTATAATTCTCAGAAGCATCAAGTTCGTTCTTGACAGTATAATACATATCTTCATCACGAGAATGTTTTTCAGAACGCCATCCTAGCCAGTTCTTACTCTCTTCTGGCAAAGTATTCACTGCTTGCAATCTTTGCGCATCCGTACCAGCAAAAGGGAAATGACCATAATCTCGTTTTGGTACAGGATCGTTTATTAAATATTCTGATTCAAAACGATTTTGAGCATTAACCAGTGATGTTGGTGATGCCAATTTATAACCAGATGCGGTATTCCCCGTAACAGTTTCTATATAATAACGATCTACATAGCTTAAAAATGCCTCTCTTTCCTTGCTATTTAAGGAATTTGGATCTTTTCTAAATTTATCCAAGAGAATGTCACTACGCTGATCTGATTCAATTAAATCTCTAAACTCCAATTTTTCTTTGTTTGTTAATTTTTCTCCACGATGATATTTTGTTTTTAAGGCATTTAATCTCGCTCTTGATGCATCACTCAAGAAATTATTCTCCACGGCATTCTTAGCTGTAGTTAGTCCTACACCAATTCCTTGGCTACTATTTGCTGCCGCTCCGCCCACTAAAGCACCGGCTGCTTGACTAACAGAAGATACGACTTCTTTTTCTTCTCGATTAAGTTGGTTCGGCTTTTTACCATAAAGCTCTTTTGCAATTACATCAGCCATCACCTCACCCGCTAAAGCACCGCCAGCTCCCGCTGCTGCATTTTGATTTGCGGAGTAAGCTTCCACCGCGCCCCAAACTGCATGGGCAACCTTATTAGCCATAGGGCTACCCTCAGTGGCTAGCTTAATTTGATGATTTA
>JAHZCD010000013.1 GCA_019423025.1 Haemophilus sp.
TAGAAGATGAAGAAGGTGAAGTGAAGCAATATCGCCTTGTTGGCTGCGATGAATTCGATCCCGCTAAAAACTGGATTTCCATTGATTCTCCCGTCGCACGTGCCTTAATTGGAAAAGGCGTTGATGATGAAATCCACGTGGAAACACCCTCTGGTAAAGTGGTGCTCTATGTGAACCGAATTTGGTATGAAAAATAGCGAAGTAGAAAAACAAAAGAGCAGTCAAAATTGACCGCTCTTTTTTATTCTATCAATCAGATAAATTATGCTTTATCACCAATTAATACAGACTCTAACGCAATTTCAATCATATCATTGAAGGTTAATTGACGTTCTTCTGCAGTAGTTTGTTCGTGTGTACGAATATGGTCTGAAACGGTACAGATACAAAGTGCTTTTACACCATATTCTGCTGCTACGCCATAGATACCAGCTGCTTCCATTTCTACGCCTAAAATGCCGTATTTTTCCATCACATCAAACATTTCGAAATCTGGCGTGTAGAATAGGTCTGCAGAGAAAAGATTTCCTACGCGAACTTGCTTACCTTTTTCTTTCGCAGCTTGAACCGCTGCTTGTGCCATATCAAAATCAGCAATTGCAGCAAAATCGTTATCTTTGAAACGGATACGGTTTACTTTTGAATCAGTACATGCACCAAGGCCGATGATAACATCACGTACTTTAACGTCCATACGTACGGCACCACAAGAACCAACACGGATGATTTTTTTCACGCCGTATTCAGTAATTAATTCTTTTGCATAAATTGAGCAAGATGGGATACCCATACCGTGACCCATAACAGAGATACGACGACCTTTATAAGTACCGGTATAACCCAACATATTGCGAACGTTAGTCACTTCTTTCGCATTTTCTAAGAATGTTTCAGCAATATATTTTGCACGAAGCGGATCGCCTGGCATTAATACAACATCTGCAAATGCGCCTTCAGGAGCGTTAATATGTGGAGTCATTGTTTTTTCCTCTTGTTGATAAATAAAAAGTCATTTAAGCAAACGTTTTCGCTTGCTTTAAAGTACAACACCACGAATGATTCGTGGTGTTGAGAGATAAAGTGCGGTCAAAATTCACCACATTTTAATTACATTGCTACGCCGCTTAACTCGATGAATAAACCTGCGATAGTCGCACTCATTAAGTTAGCTAATGTACCTGCGACAACTGCTTTTAACCCTAAGCGAGCCACATCACCACGACGATTTGGTGCCATACCACCAATACCGCCGATTAAGATTGCGATAGAGCTGAAGTTAGCGAAACCACATAATGCGAAAGTAATGATGGCTTTGGTTTTTTCACTTAATACCACCGCTGTATCTGGTTGTAAGTATTTAGCGAACTCTAAGTAACCCACGAATTCGTTCACCGCTAATTTCATACCAATCATTTGACCCGCAATTGCAGATTCATCCCAAGATACACCGATTAAGTAAGCTAATGGTTTGAAGATCCAACCAAAGATTGATTGTAACGTTAAATCACCGTAACCGAACCAGCCGCCTACGCCCCCTAAAATACCGTTAATTAAAGCAATTAAACCCACGAAAGCGAGTAACATCGCACCTACGTTTAACGCTAATTGCATACCGGCACTCGCACCACCTGCCATTGCTTCAAGCACGTTAGTCGGTTTTTCGCTATCATCCGTTTCAGGTTGTTTATCGGTAAATTGTTCAGTTTGCGGGAATAAAATTTTCGCAAATAATAAACCTGCTGGTGCAGCCATGAAAGAGGCTGCGATTAAGTAAGTCAACGGGACGCCCATTCCTGCATAACCCGCCATCACTGAACCCGCGATAGAAGCTGTACCACCCGCCATAATAGCGAACAATTCAGATTGGGTCATATTTTTAATATAAGGACGAACCACTAAAGGTGCTTCAGTTTGGCCAACAAAAATATTCGCTGCTGCAGACATTGATTCTGCTTTAGATGTGCCTAATGCGGCTTGCAATGCACCACCAATCACTTTGATGACAACTTGCATAATGCCTAAGTAATAAAGCACAGAAATTAAACCAGAGAAAAAGACGATGATTGGTAACACTTTCACCGCAAAGATAAAGCCGGCATTTGAAGGATCCGATAATCCACCAAAGACGAAGTTAATCCCTTCATTACCATAGGCGATAACATTTGATACACCATTTGCCGTCGCTTGTAATGCATCTCGACCAAACGGCACATACAAAATAAGGGCCGCAAATCCGATTTGAATCGCCAAAGCCCCTAATACAGTACGTAAATTAATCGCCTTACGATTATTTGAAAATAATACGGCAATGACCAGTAATACGACAATGCCTAAAACGCTACCTAAAATACCCATTTTTTTCCCCTAGGTTGGTTAGATAAGTAAGTGAATAAAATTGTCCTATTCTACTTGTTTTTCGGTAAAAAGTCGGAATATTTTTGCTACTTTTCGATATGTTTGCTTATAAAATGGTCACAATTTTGGTCAGACCACAAGATTTCGCATAGTTTTCAAGTTCTTGGGTCTGCTCAACTGTTGGGACATAAGGGCTGAGCCCTTCAGCGTCTCGAGCACCTTTTGTGTGCATTCGAATAATTTTGAACAAAACATCCGGATAATCTTTCAATAAGGAAGCGACTTTTTCCACCAACTTTTCTGCATCAAAAAAATTCGCCACATAAACTAACCGCACTTCTTCCACTTTATTTAATGGCAATAATTGCGCCAAGTTCTTCAAATTGCGATCTAAATTTTCTTGCTTGATATGTTGATGAGTAGGAATGATATTTTGAGAGACAATGCCTTGGCGATTTTGTCTATCAAAGCACAAACTTTGTAAGCCAAGCCCTTCTCCTTTCAGGTCAAAGAGAAATTTGTCTGTCACATCAATTAAAGGTCGAATTGCTTCAAACTCAAAGAAGCCGCTACTATCTAAATAGCAAGTTAGCCCTTCCTCACGTAGTTTTTGAAACAATGGTACGAGCTTTTTATGATGAATGGTGGGTTCCCCGCCAGAAACCGTTACACCACGAATGAAAGGTACCGCCTCCATCACTTGCTCATACAAATACTGCAGACTGACTTGATGAGCGCCTTCCGCATAACGAGGAATGGTTTCTGGATTATGGCAATAAAGGCAGTTTAACTTACAACCTTGCAAGAAAATACTGGTACGATTCCCCTGCCCTTCTACATTAGAAAAAGGAATAATACGATGCAGGGGAACATAAATATCAGAAAGTGCGGTCACAAAAAACGTTGTTTTCTAGAATAAGTTATCACTTACACAAGCTTCATTTGGAAAATCACTAATTCCGCTTGGCAGCAGAATGTGAAAACCGCTTTAAGTACATACCCCTCTTCAACCTGTTGAATTTCAGACTGAATTTGACAAGGTTCACTTTCTACATCACGTGCTTTTAACGTGAAATATTGCAATGCGCCTTCTGCATCTTGACGAGTCGCGTAAAACTGCTCGATAGGTAAACTACAATCACTGTTATCAAACAATGATTTCATATCGAAAGTATTACAACCTACACATTCAATTGGTTTTTCAGTTTGAATGGCCATCTTTTTCTCCTTATCTAAAAAAGCCGTGATAGAACACGGCTTATTAAGTTTAAAATTATTTTGCTGCAACAAAGCCGACGGCTTCGTACACTTTATCAAGGGTTGCTTTTGCTCTTGCGCGGGCTTTTTCCGCACCTTGACGTAAAATCTCGTCTAAAAGTGCTTCATCATTACGATATTGATAGAAACGTTCTTGTAAACCAGCAAGTAAGTTTGACACTTCATCTGCAACGGCTGTTTTTAAGTGGCCGTACATTTTGCCTTCAAATTCTTTTTCAAGTTCTGCCACAGATTTATCGGTTACTGCAGAAAGGATATCTAATAAGTTAGACACACCCGCTTTGTTTTTCACGTCATAACGTACAACAGGTGGTTCATCAGAATCTGTTACCGCACGTTTAATTTTTTTCGCCACCGATTTTGGATCTTCAAGCAAGGTCACCACGTTATTACGGTTATCATCTGATTTTGACATTTTTTTATCAGGATCTTGCAAAGACATAATGCGCGCACCCGCTTTGCCTAAGAAAATTTCAGGGATCGTGAAAATATCACCATAAAGAGCATTAAAACGAGCGGCAATATCGCGAGTGATTTCTAAATGTTGTTTTTGGTCATCCCCTACCGGCACGCTTTTCGCTTGGTAAAGTAAGATATCTGCTGCCATTAAAACCGGATAATCAAATAAACCCACGTTAATATTTTCGGCATAACGTGCTGATTTATCTTTAAATTGAGTCATACGGCTCATCTCACCAAAATAGGTGTAGCAGTTTAATACCCAGCTTAGTTGAGTATGTTCTGGTACATGAGATTGCACGAAGATCGTGCTTTTATTCGGATCAATGCCACAAGCCAAGTAAAGGGCGAGCACATCAAGGGTGGCTTTGCGAAGTGCTACAGGATCTTGACGTACAGTGATGGCATGTAAATCCACCACGCAGAAAATACACTCATAATCTTCTTGCATTTTCACCCAGTTGCGAAGTGCGCCTAAATAATTCCCGATAGTTAATTCGCCGGAAGGCTGCACGCCACTGAATACAATTGGTTTTGTCATTGGTTATCCTTTCATTCTGTAAACTGAATTGGCGCTATGATAACAAAAGATAGGGCGTTTTTTAATGATTGAGTTCAAAACAATGTGTAAAAATGCTATATTACGCCCAAAATTTCTACAGCTTACAATCTATAATCCCAATGAAAAATTATAATGATATGGCTCTGGCACTTGCCGGTGTTTGTCAATCTGTCTTATTAATCAGTCAATTAGCACAAAAAGGCGAAGTTGATCATCAAGATGCATTTCAAACCACCATTCATTCTCTTCTCATTACTCAACCCGAAGATACATTAGCCGTATTTGGCGGAGATGTTCAACATCTTAAAGTGGGATTAAACACACTTATCGAGCAACTCACTCAATTAAACGACAAAAATTTGTTGAATTATTGGGGCAGCTTGTTAGCGTTAGAGAGCAAATTAAACAAGCAACCTGAAATCAAACAAGAACTTGGCCGCCGAATTGCCCGTTTACCAGAACAACTTTCTTATCACGACAATCAATTTGATGATGAGATGTTTTCAATCATGGCAAACATTTATGTCGATACAATTAGTCCTTTAGGCAAACGCATTCATATTATTGGTTCGGCATATCATTTACAGCAACAAAATGTACAAGACAAAATTCGTGCGTGTTTGCTTGCCGGCATTCGTTCTGCCGTTTTGTGGCGTCAAGTAGGTGGCAGCAAATGGCAACTGTTATTTCATCGTAAAAAATTAGTGCAAGCGGCACGACAACTCTACTCAACTTTAAATTAATCCTTGGAGAACTCTTATGCAACTTTCCGCATTAACCGCTCTTTCCCCGATTGACGGTCGTTATCAAGATAAAGCCACCGCATTGCGTGGTATTTTCAGTGAATTTGGCTTGCTCAAATTCCGTGTCACCGTGGAGGTACGTTGGTTACAGAAATTGGCGGCGACCGCTGAAATCCAAGAAGTTTCTTCTTTGTCTAAAGAAGCAAACGATTACCTCAATAAAATTGTGGAAGAATTCAGTCTTCAAGATGCTGAACGCATTAAAGAAATTGAGCGCACCACGAATCATGACGTCAAAGCGGTTGAGTATTTCTTAAAAGAAAAAAGTGAAGCTTTACCAGAATTAGCCAAAGTCTCTGAATTTATTCACTTTGCTTGTACCTCTGAAGATATTAACAACCTTTCTCACGCTTTAATGTTAAAAACAGCACGTGAAGAAGTAATCTTACCTGAATGGCAAAAACTGATTGATGAAATCACCCGTTTAGCGAACGAATACAAAACCATTCCATTACTTTCTCGTACACACGGGCAACCTGCCTCACCAAGTACTGTGGGTAAAGAAATGGCGAACGTGGTTTACCGTTTAAAACGCCAATTCAAACAACTCCAACAAAATGAAATCTTGGGTAAAATTAACGGTGCAGTAGGTAACTACAATGCGCATTTATCGGCTTATCCAAATATCAACTGGCACAAATTTAGCGAAGAGTTTGTCACCTCATTAGGTTTAGATTGGAACCCATACACCACGCAAATTGAACCTCACGATTACATTGCTGAATACTTTGATGCCGTGGTACGTTTTAATACTATCATCATCGACTTCGACCGTGATTTATGGGGCTACATTGCATTAAATCACTTTAAACAACGCACTATCGCGGGTGAAATTGGTTCATCCACCATGCCGCATAAAGTGAATCCAATTGACTTCGAAAACTCAGAAGGTAACTTAGGTTTAGCCAATGCAGTGATGACTCACCTTGGTCAAAAATTACCCATTTCTCGCTGGCAGCGTGACTTAACCGACTCTACTGTATTACGTAACTTAGGTGTGGGTTTAGGTTATTGTTTAATTGCGTATGCTGCAACGCGTAAAGGTATCAGCAAATTAGAAGTGAACGAACAACATCTCCGTGATGAACTCAACCAAAACTGGGAAGTTTTAGCTGAGCCAATTCAAACGGTGATGCGTCGCTATGGTATTGAAAAACCATACGAAAAATTAAAAGAGCTCACTCGTGGTAAACGCGTTGATGAAAAAGCAATGCGTGAATTCATCGAAAAACTGGATATTCCAGCTGATGAAAAAGCACGTTTACAACAACTCACCCCTGCCACCTACATCGGTGCAGCTATTGAGTTAGTAGAAAAACTTTAATAAATAAAAGAGCATCTTTTTATGCCCTAAAAAAATCAAAGTGCGGTCAAAAACACTAGAGATTTTGACCGCACTTTTTATTCTTTTTTTACTATTTCCCGTTTCATCATTCACGCTTAATAAATAGCAATCGTGCGTGATCATACACCCAATTAAAAATAAAGGTATAAACTGTCACCATCACCGTTAAACTGAAATCCATCATAAAAGCTGTAATCCAATCCACTTTTAAAAAGTAAGCAATGATCGGCACAGTGAAAATAAGCAAACCACCTTCAAATGAAATGGCATGTAAAGTACGAAATATGACGCCTCGCTTTTCTCGCGGCCCCGTAAATACTTTATCAAGGAAATAATTAAAGATGAGATTCCATAGCATGGCTGTTAAGGAAACCAGCACCATGGAACCAAAGAGAATAGACACACTTTCTTCTGTAAAGAAATACAAAGCGAAAACGGAAAGCAACACAACCGTGGTTTCAAACAAGATTGCGTGAAAAAGTCGCTCAAGAAAACTCATTTGTCATCCTTTACAAAGAAAAAGTGCGGTCAAATTCACCGCACTTTTCATCAATATTTGGATTAATTGGTTTTTAATTTATTCCAATATTTTTCGTAAATATCCACTGCTTCACCCACATCGCCTTGCATAATGCCTTTTTCAATATTTTCAGCTGATGGGAACAAGGTTGGGTTATTCGCCATTTCTGGTGAAAGTAACGCTTTCACGCCTTCATTTGGCATAGAGAAACCCATTTTTTCAACGACTAATTTTGCATTTTCAGGGCGAAGTAAGAAGTCGATAAATTTATAAGCGCCCTCTGTATTATTCGCACCTTTTGGAATCGCGTAGTTATCCATCCAGAAAATCGCCCCTTCTTTTGGATACACAAATTGGATACTTGGATTTTCTTTGTGGGCTAAATAAGCCGAACCATTCCATAACATACCAATAGAGGCTTCACCTTGAACAAACGGAACTTCTGGCGAGTCAGAGTTAAAGGTCACCACATTTGGTAACAATTTCACTAAGCGCTCATAAGCCGCTTTGATGTCCTCTTCATTCGTGGTGTTTGGTGATTTACCATCTAAAAGTAATGCAATGTGGAACACTTCACGCGCATCACTGGTTAATAATACTTTACCTTTGTATTCAGGGTTCCATAAGTCAGCCCAGCTTGTGATTTTGCTTGGATCAATATCATCTGCATTCACGCCGATACCAGTTAAGCCATAAACGTAAGGTAAAGAATATTTGTTATTTGGGTCAAATTCCTTGTTTAATAAATTTGCTGGAATTTGTTTAAAATTACTTAATTTGCTGTGATCAAGCTCTTGTAACATGTCTTCTTTCGCCATTTTATTGACGTAATAGCTTGATGGGAAAACTAAATCATAACCACTGCCTGTACTGGAGGTCAGTTTCAATTTAGCATACATTTCTTCATTACTTTCAAACGTAGAATAAATCACTTCAATGCCGGTTTCTTTGGTAAATTCTGCAACCAAATTGGATGGCACATAGTCAGTCCAGTTGTAAACATACAGTTTTTCAGCAGCAAATGCAGCAGAAGTTGCAGCAAATGCAACGGCAGAAAGACAAAGTGATTTGATGTATTGAACAGCATTTTTTTTCAATTTATTGACCTCCTCAGGACAATCAAAATAAACCTTAAGTAATCGTTTACTTGTATAAACTTGGGGGAGTATAGCACCTTTTTAGCAAAAGGTTTGACATATTTTCCCATCAGGGTAAGATTCCCTCAATTTCAATTTTATGTTAATAAATTAGGCATCAATCATGCTCGAATTCGCTCATCAAGAACATATCAAATCTTATTATTTCGACAGCCGAAACCAAGCCTTCGAATTGCCGCCTCTCACTCAGCAAGAAGAAGCGGATGTTTGTGTTATTGGTGCGGGTTTCTTCGGTTTATCAGCCGCCCTTGAATTAGCAGAAAAAGGCAAGAAAGTCATTGTGTTAGAAGGCGCGCGAGTCGGATTTGGTGCATCTGGTAGAAGTGGCGGTCAAGCCATCAACGGTTTTGAAGAAGGCATTGATGAATATATTGCTCAAGTAGGCTTTGATAAAGCGAAAAAACTTTGGGATATGTCGCTAGAAGCCATTGATATTATTGATGAACGCATTGCGAAATATGGCATTCAATGCGATTGGAAAAAAGGCTATGCCACATTGGCGTTAAATGAACGTCGTATGGATGATCTCATTGAAATGGAAAAAGCCAGCCACGCGACTTTTGGCTACGACAAAATGCAACTTTGGGATAAAGCCAAACTTAAACAACATCTAGGCAGCGATATTTATGTAGGCGGCTTATACGATAGCAACTCAGGCCACTTACACCCATTAAACTATTGCTTAGGCTTAGCAAAAGCTTGCTTGGATTTAGGCGTGCAGATTTATGAACAATCGCCTGTTGTGGATTTAGTGGAAAAATCAGGCTGCATTGAAGTCAAAACCGATAAAAGTGCGGTCATTTCTCAAGACGTTATTTTAGCCACCAACGCTTATATTGATGCACTACCGAAATCCATTCATCACGGTATTAATCGCAAAATTTTACCGGTCGAGAGCTTTATTATTGCGACCGAACCTTTAGATCAAGCCACGGCCGACTCAGTGATCAACAATGGCATGTCTGTTTGCGATAACAATATCTTGCTCGATTACTACCGATTGAGTGCGGATAACCGTTTGTTATTTGGTAGTGATTCAAGCTCCGAAAAAGATATGGTGCAAATTATGCGCCGCAATATGCTGCATGTTTTCCCACAATTAGAAAATGTCAAAATTGATTATGGTTGGGCAGGACCGATTGATATGACAATGAACGCTACCCCACATTTCGGGCGTATCTCACCGCATATTTATTTTGCGCAGGGCTATTCTGGACACGGTGTCGCTCTCACTGGACTTGCAGGACGCATTATTGCAGAAGCAATTTTAGGTAATGACGAACGTTTGAGAATTTTTGAAGGGTTGAAAGTGCCTTCATTTTACGGTGGAAAATCCCTCAAAAACTTAGCCACCAAGATCGGTGTACTCTATTACAAATTCCTCGATCGTTATCGTTAATCAAAAAAAGCAAAGGCGTGTATCAAACACGCCTTTATTATTTCGATGACATTTAAGGTTTAATGTCTCGTAAAATAGGATTTTGCATGGAAATCAAGGTTTCCGTTGATTGAATTTCATCAATTAACTGGATCTTAGTCGCCAACACGGAATGTAATTCAGCAATGGTGTGTGTCATCACTTTGATAAAAATAGAATAGTTTCCCGTGGTGTAATAGGCTTCCACCACTTCATCAAAGGTCTCTAGCTTTTTAATCACTTTTTCGTAATCTTTTGCGCTTTTCAAAATAATGCCAATAAAGCAGCACACATCATAACCCAGTTTACGCTCATCAATAATCGCTTTTGTGCCTTCAATCAAACCAGACTGACGCATTTTCTCTACGCGAACATGAATCGTACCAGGGCTCACGCCAAAGTTTTTTGCCATTTCAGCATAAGGTGTACGTGCATCTTTAGTCAGTACACGGAGAATTTGTCGATCAAGTGTATCGATATTGTTCATAAAACACTCCTTATTAGATCTTTTTCAAAATATCTTCTTTATTTTTGATAATATTCAACATTCAAAACAATGTAAAGAAATTACTTGAAACAAATTGCAATTTTATTGAATAATGCACAACAAATCTTACCAGTTATTATAAAAAGAAGGATAAATATGAAAAAGACGTTTATTTTACAACAACAAGAAATTAGCTTTGTGAAGAACACCTTTACTCAAAACTTGATTGAACAACTTGGCATCATCGAAGTACAAGGTCCAATCCTTAGTGAGGTTGGCAATGGTATGCAAGATAACTTATCAGGCATTGAGAAAGCGGTTCAAGTAAACGTGAAATGTATCCCAAATGCGGTTTATGAAGTGGTTCACTCATTAGCTAAATGGAAACGCCATACTCTCGCTCGTTTCCACTTCAAAGAAGGGGAAGGCTTATTTGTTCATATGAAAGCATTACGTCCAGATGAAGATTCATTGGATCAAACTCACTCTGTTTATGTGGACCAATGGGACTGGGAAAAAGTGATTCCTGAAGGTCGTCGTAACTTTGCTTATTTAAAAGAAACGGTGCGTTCTATCTATCGTGCAATCCGTTTAACTGAATTAGCGGTAGAAGCTCGCTTTGATATTCCATCAAGCTTACCGAAAGAAATCACCTTCGTTCACAGCGAAGATTTAGTGAAACGCTACCCGGATTTAAGCAGTAAAGAACGTGAAAACGCCATTTGTAAAGAATATGGCGCGGTCTTCTTAGTCGGTATCGGTGGCAAATTATCAGACGGTAAACCACATGATGGCCGTGCACCAGACTACGATGACTGGACAACTGAATCAGAAAACGGCTACAAAGGTTTAAACGGTGATATTTTGGTGTGGAACGCTGAGTTAGGTAAAGCGTTTGAGCTTTCTTCAATGGGTATTCGTGTGGATGAATCAGCATTACGTTTACAAGTTGGTTTAACCGGTGATGAAGATCGCTTAAAAATGGATTGGCACCAAGATTTATTAAACGGCAAATTACCTCTCACCATCGGTGGTGGTATCGGTCAATCTCGTATGGCAATGCTTTTACTTCACAAAAAACACATTGGTGAAGTGCAATCAAGCGTATGGCCAAAAGAAATGTTAGAACAATATCAACATATTCTTTAATCGAAAGAGAAAATAAAAAAGTGCGGTGAAATTTCACCGCACTTTTGTTTTTTTGAAAAGATTAATTAATCTTGTAATGGACCGCTATTAAACATTGGCAACCCCATGGTTTTTAAGCTGTCACGATAGATACCAAGCAAGTCTTTCTCCGTAATTTTTTGTAACTGATCTAACGGTTTATCTAATGCGGCGACCGTTTCAATCACAAGACCTTGTGGACCGGATTCTTGTGTGGCAATTTCAAATAATGCCTGTCCACGACGAACATGACTACCCGAACTAATCAACACAGCATGTTTGATTTTATGTTTTGCTAAAGAGTAACGAGAGAAAAGCGCATTTTCGACTGTTGAACGTGCATAGTTGTCCGAATAAATACGGCTTGCATCCACGCCTTTCTCAATTAACCATTGCTTCATTAAATCCCCTTCGGTTTTATTGTTTTGCGGTACACCGCCTGTCACAATAATTAACGCATCGGGATTTTGATTCGCAATTTCTAAGGTTTTTTCTAAACGTTGCACTAAAATATCATGCATGCTGCCGTCTGGATTTAACGCATAGCCCAACGTAATAATTGCGGATTGTGCCGGTAACTTGGTTTCGAGTTTGTCGGTAATTGGTTGATTAGCTGCTTTATCAATCACCGCAAAAACTTTCTCTAATTTGCTCGCACTTTCAGGTGAAAGTTGTTTTAAGCGTTCTAAATGTTTTGTCGCTTCCGCTTGATCGCCTTTAAAACGATTCCATGCGGCCAAGTAAGTGTGTGCTTTCACATCATCTGGCGCCACATCAAGCACTTTTTGGTAAAGCTCAATCGCTTTATCTGTATTACCGTTATAAATATTGGCATTCGCTGCACCAAATAAAAAATCCACACGATAAGGCTCGAGCTTGTACGCTTCTAATAAAAGATCCGCAATACGCTCCATATTGGAAGGAAGTTTCGCGGTAAAACCTGCATTTGAAACACGAGCGGGCGAGTTTTGGATTTTCACCGCTTGTTCAAGCAACTCATCCACAACCTGTCTTTGAGTAAGAAGTTGTTGATAATTTAATTGAGGCTCAAGCACTTTCACTTCTGCCGTGCTGGCGAAGCTGTTTACTGCAAGAGATGAAAGCACGGCAAGTAAAGAAACCTTGAAGATTTTTTGCATAATTAATTCTCCATATTGGATTGAATAACAAAAAGAGCGGTCACTTTTTTATCAGTTTCCGCTCTTTTCACTAAGCTTGATTCATCGACATACACAATAATGTCAATGGATGGATACAAGTCACGTTAGATGACATATCGATCTGCCATTTACAAGTTTGGCATTCAGAAATCACGTAATCAAATCCACCTGCATTGATGTTATCGAATAAGTTTTTACCGATAGATTGGGAAACCTCGTAGTTTTCTTCTTTGAAACCGTATGTTCCTGCAATACCACAACATTGTGATGGTAACATCACCACTTCTAAACCTGGAATTTGTTTTAACACTTCCAAGGTGTATGGTGCCCAACCTGCTTTATCCACGTGACATGCGGTGTGATAAGCCACACGCAATTTGAGTGGTTTAAGTGGTAAGGTTTTACCTTCTTTAAAGAGTTGATATAAGAATGGTGTCACCATGTGAATATGCGGACGAACCTTCGCATTGTCGATACCTAAAATATGATGATATTCATCACGTAAATTTAAGGCACAACTTGATGCTTCGCTGATCACATCTAAGCCATTTTCATCCACCATTTTGCTGATGTAATCGGTGTTAAATTGTGCGATTTTCTTCGCTCGTTCTGGGAATTGGTTCACGCTCAATGGCAAGCCACAGCATTTTTCTTTTTCCAATAACACCACGCCAATATCCATGGCATTAAACACTTGGATAAATTCTTTACCCAATTGTGGATTATTGTAGTTCACATAACAGCCGTGATAATACGCCACTTTGCGTTCGAATTTTTGTTGGCTTTCCACCATTTTTTTCATATACCAGCTGCGGAACGTACCAAAAGAATATTTTGGTAACGTACGATGACGGCTAATTTTTAATGCTTTTTCCAACACAAATTTTGTCGCTTTCAAACCTGTAATCGTATTCACAATCGGCGCAAGTGGTGTATTAAGTGAACCCATAATATCGGTGTTACTTAAAATCGCATCACGTAATTTTTGCACTGCTGGCTTGTGTTGTTGAGCAATGTATTTGTTTCTTGCGCGAACAATAATATCACCAATTTTTACATCAGACGGACAGGCAATTTCACAACGTTTACAGTTGGTACAGTATTTCAATGCTTCATCATAAAGCTCGGCTGATTTTAAGCGTAAACGCTCACCATCTGGGCCAGATTGTTTTGGACCTGGATAGTTTGGATTTTGACGCGAAACCGGACACACTGCTGTACAAGCCGTACATTTAATGCAGCTCTCAAAGCTTTCATCAAACGCATGATGATGTTGTGGTGCATTAAGGGATTGTTTTGCATTTTCAATTAATTGTTGAATGTTCATAACGCCTCCTTAATGTGTGTTTTGAAGAATTTCATCCGCAACAGCAAGCGCTGTTACCACTGCCACGCCAGAACCACAACCGAGTTCTAGTGCATTGAAACCACCAATCACATTACCCACTGCATATAAATTCGTTAAAAATTGACCGCCCTTTTGCACTTGGCATTGCGCATTAATCGCTACACCTGCAGATTGATACGGTTGTGGATTAGAGAAACGATGATCTGTCCAAGTAAAGCGATCCGTATCGTTAAAACCTTCCACACCGATGATGTCAGAATGGAATACGGGTTCGTAGATTTTATCGAATTCAGAGACTAAACCTTTACTGAAGAAACTGCCAGAAGCTAAGACGAAATGTTCTGCCGTGATTTCTTCCTCTTCGTGCAAACGCGTTTGAATAGCACGAACTTTGTTGCCATGAAAATGTGCTTTTAATGCGCTATCACCATTCATCATGAGTCCGCCTAATTTCTCAAAACGATGGCGTAATTGAATACGTTGACGCATACCTAATAAAGAAGGCGGTAAAGTTGGCAATTCAAATAATGGCAAGCCAGTTGCTTTACGAAGTGACTCCATAAACTCTTGATTTTCTAAACCGAAACAAGCTGGTAAGAAAATTGCTTCAGTGCCTTTCGCTGCTTCTTTCATTTCAGCCACAAGATCATCAAATTTCAGTTTATATTCTAAAACTTGTGCAATGTTCACACTGCGGAATTCACGGGAATTGGCTCGTAACTGATCCAGTTCAGGAATATTTAAAAAGCCCGTTTTCACTTCACAATGAGCGAATTGTGGATTGAGCGTAAGGTTATCCGCCAATAATTCTGGTTGAAAATCGTGATAGCCTTCAATGCCTAAAACCGCAATTTTTTTATACGGGAATGCAGTTTCGCCTTGTACGGTTGGCACGCTATTTGGTGAAAGCCATGCACCACGCAAGCTACCTAAACCCGTTACGCGAAAATGATTTTCTGCACTTGAGCCAATTAAATCTAAATTCAACGATTCCGCTAATTTTTCGAAATCTTGTGCTTTCGCTAATACACGTTCAGCCCCCATAATGCTATAAGGGTGTTGTGGTAATTGAGCTGCAAGTGCGGTCAAATTTTCAGGAATATTTTTAACAAACGCACCATTTGGTAAACGGCTTAATAAATCTAATGAGCCGGATGCAAAATCAATCGCTGCTTGGCCGTTATTGATAATGACACAATGTTTGCCTTGTTCTTGTAGAGCGATGCCGCAAGTTAAACCTGCAAGGCCGCCACCAATAATCACTACATCAAAATTCATTGTTATCCGTCCCTTGCTGTTTGTCAGTTTCAAGCGGTTGAACATCGTTTAAGCCCAACACACTGCCATACATCCATGAAGTAAATTCCGCTTCACGAATCGCTTCACCCCATGCAATAGGCTCAATACCGCGCCAACGCTCTTCCATGAAAGAGGTTAATTGTATGGTAGATTGGCGAGGTGTTGCCACTTCAAAACGGTTCATTAAACCCGCCGCACGGCATGCGCAAAGCTCAGCTTGGCAAGTCCCCATACCCACACGAGTACGGCGACGTAAATCCACTAAGTTATTCACATTTAATTCATCAACAGCATAACGTACTTCACCCGCTGTCACGGCTTCACATTCACACACCATTGAACGATCAAGACGTTCTTTATCTAATAAACGAGTGGCACGAGAACCATGACGATACACCGCTGAATAACGAATCGGACTTGGAAGTGAAATGACTTTCTGATTGGTTTCTGCACGGCTTTCACTTGAACCCGGTAATGGACGCTCTGCAGTCGTACAACGTGCTGTTTTGTTGAGCTTTTTACAAACGAGATCCGTTGCCCATTCTGCCATTAAGCGGTAAGTCATTAATTTACCGCCAGTGATGGTGATAAAGCCATCTAAGCCATCACGTTCTGCGTGGTCAAGTAACACGATACCACGACTTACGTTACGACCAGATGGGTCATCATCTGTTGCTACCAATGGACGAACCCCTGCATAAGCACGTAATACGCGAGTATGACGCAAGCTTGGTGCGAGTTTTTCCCCTTCACGGAAAAGAATATCCACTTCTTCTGGGGTCACTTCCATGTTATCAATTTGATCGTAAGGAATACGGCTAGAGGTTGTACCGATAACACAAATGGTATCACCTGGCACAAGAATGTCCGCATCCGCCGGTTTACGACAGCGGTTAATCACCATTTTGTTGATACGGTGCCCCATGACAAGTAATGCGCCTTTTGCTGGGAACATTTTGATTTTGAGATCCGCATATTCTGCGATGCCTTGTCCCCAAATACCGCCTGCATTAACAACTAATGGCGCAAAGAATTTACGGTTTACACGATTTTTGTGATCGTAAACATCTACACCGATTACTTTGCCACCTTCGCGAATTAAGTTTTTCACTTCGCAATAAGTGAACATTTTTGCACCGTTTTCAGTCGCGTCCATCACGTTGGAGGCGGTTAAACGGAAAGGATCGATTGAACCATCTGGCACAACTACTGCACCGACTAAATCTGGGTTTACCGATGGCTCCATAATTTGGGCAAGTTTAGGATCAATGGCGACCGCTTCAATACCGGATTTGGTACAACTTTCGATGAACGTTTTTTGATAATCAAGGGAATCTTCAGGTAAGGTGATAAATAAACCTTCTGTTTCATCCACGCAGTGACGAGCGATATTGCGCAGAATTTTATTTTCTTTAATACATTCTTCTGCTGATTCCTGATCGTTCACGGCATAACGCGCACCACTATGTAACAAACCGTGGTTACGACCTGTTGCGCCTGTCGCAATATCACGACGCTCTAATAAAATACAGTTAATTCCACGCAATGCACAGTCACGAGCAATCCCCGCACCTGTTGCACCGCCACCAATGATAATCACATCCGTCGAGATAGGTGAAAAATCACCCACATCACGATACATATTAGGCGATAATCCCATTGTTACCCCCAAAGCCAAAATATTAATAAAAAGAAACGTAAAAACTGTTACAAATTCCATGGCTATTGTATGGGAGAGCGGTTAAATTCACAACATTTTGAGCGAAAAAGAAAGCTGTTTTGTGAGACAGATCACACAATTTTCGAATTCGCTCATTTGTTAAAAAATATTTTGTGAAACGCATCACATTTTTGAATTATTTCCCTTTTTAATTTCTATTTTTATTTTATTATGCACGCTATCCCCAGCATGGGGGTGGACTCATAATTAAAATGATATTGGAGAGAAATTATGTTTGGACCATTTAAACCCGCTCCGCATATTGCGGAACTTCCAGCGGAGAAAATTGATTCCACGTATAAACGCTTACGTTGGCAAGTGTTTGCAGGGATCTTCTTTGGTTATGCTGCTTACTATTTTGTACGTGCAAACTTTGACTTAGCACAACCCGGTTTAATTCAACAGGGCTTGTACACTAAAGCGCAACTAGGTGTTATCGGCTCAGCGGCTGGTCTTGCCTACGGTTTATCTAAGTTCGTCATGGCAGGTATGTCTGACCGTTCGAACCCTCGCGTATTCTTACCATTTGGTTTATTGCTTTCTGGTCTTTGTATGACCATGATGGGTTTATTCCCATGGGCAACCTCTGGCGTTGCCATCATGTGGGTAATGATCTTCTTAAATGGTTGGTTCCAAGGTATGGGTTGGCCTCCATGTGGTCGTACAATGGTACACTGGTGGTCTAAATCAGAACGCGGTACTATCGTATCTATCTGGAATACCGCGCACAACATCGGTGGTATGATGCCGGGTGCAATGGTGCTATTAGCGAGTGCCGTCTTCTTCAGCACTCATGGTGTCGAAGCACAAGCAAAAGATATTTGGCAACAATCCCTCTACTATCCGGGTATTGCTGCAATGATCTGTGCAATTCCAGTTTACTTCGTGATGCGTGATACTCCACAATCTTGTGGTTTACCATCAATCGAAAAATGGCGTAATGACTACCCAGATGACTATAACGAAAAAACTTACGAAAACGATTTAAGCACAAAAGAAATCTTCGTAACTTATGTATTGAAAAACAAATTGTTATGGTACATCGCGATTGCTAACGTATTCGTATACTTAATCCGCTACGGCGTATTAAAATGGTCTCCGGTTTACTTAAGTGAAGTAAAACACTTCAACATCAAAGGTACCGCATGGGCTTACACAATCTATGAATTAGCAGCAGTTCCAGGTACATTATTATGTGGTTGGGTATCAGATAAAGTCTTCAAAGGTAAACGTGGTTTAACCGGTTTCATCTTCATGATCTTAACTACAGCCGCAGTTGTAGCATACTGGATGAACCCAGCTACACCTGAAGCAGAGCTTGCAAACTACTCAGCTTGGTATGAAAACCCATATCAATTAACTGACTTCATCTTAATGACCTTAATCGGTTTCTTAATCTACGGTCCTGTAATGTTAATCGGCTTACACGCTCTTGAGCTTGCACCGAAAAAAGCAGCAGGTACAGCAGCAGGTTTCACCGGTTTATTCGGTTACTTAGGTGGTACTGTGTCAGCTTCAGCTGTTATCGGTTGGGCAGCACAACATTACGGCTGGGACGGCGGTTTCTACGTCATGATCGGTGGTGGTGTCTTAGCGGTATTATTACTCTTCATCGTAATGGTTGAAGAAGGCAAACACAAAGCAAGATTAGGCGATACCTACGGTACTAAATAATCCATAAATTAAAGGCGACAGGCGAAGGCTTGCCGCCTTTTTTATTACAAAAAACAACTGAATTTTTAACCGCACTTTCAAGGAGAACACACCATGAAACTCAAAACTTTAGCGCTTTCTTTATTAGCTGCAGGCGTACTTGCAGGATGTAGCGCACACTCTTCTGTGGACACTATGAAATCAGACAAAATTATCATTGCTCACCGTGGTGCAAGTGGTTACTTACCAGAGCATACGCTTGAATCTAAAGCGCTTGCATTTGCACAACACGCAGACTACTTAGAACAAGACTTAGCGATGACAAAAGATGGTCGTTTAGTTGTTATCCATGACCACTTCTTAGACGGCTTAACTGATGTCGCGAAAAAATTCCCTAATCGTCATCGTAAAGATGGTCGTTACTATGTAATCGACTTCACCTTAAAAGAAATTCAAAGTTTAAATATGACTGAAAACTTTGAAACTAAAGACGGTAAACAAGTTGCAGTATATCCGGGCCGTTTCCCACTTTGGAAATCACACTTCAAAATCCATACTTTTGAAGATGAGTTAGAATTTATTCAAGGTTTAGAAAAATCAACTGGTAAAAAAGTCGGTATCTACCCTGAAATCAAAGCACCTTGGTTCCACCACCAAAACGGCAAAGACATTGCAGTTGAAACCCTTAAAGTGTTGAAAAAATACGGTTACGACAAGAAATCTGACATGGTTTACTTACAAACCTTCGACTTCAATGAGTTAAAACGTATCAAAAACGAATTGCTACCAAAAATGGGCATGGATTTAAAACTTGTTCAATTAGTGGCATACACCGACTGGCATGAAACTGAAGAAAAAGATGCGAAAGGCAAATGGGTGAACTACGATTACGATTGGATGTTCAAACCAGGCGCAATGGCAGAAGTGGTAAAATATGCTGATGGTGTTGGTCCAGGCTGGTACATGTTAGTGGATAAAGAAAAATCTAAACCAGGCAATATCGTATACACCCCATTAGTGAAAGAACTTGCACAATACAAAGTGGAGTTACACCCATACACCGTGCGTAAAGATGCGTTACCTGAATTCTTCACTGATGTAAATCAAATGTACGATGCGTTATTGAATAAATCTGGTGCAACTGGTGTATTCACCGACTTCCCAGATACTGGCGTTGAGTTTTTGAAAAAACAAAAATAATACGTAAGTAAAAGTAATAAAAAGAGCGGTCAAAATTTGTTGTGATTTTTGACCGCTCTTTTCATTTAACCTATAGTTCAAAGGGAGCTTTTTTTCCCATAAATTTGATATCTTCAGATGTCAAATTTAAGCATTTAGAAAAATCCAATTCATGATTATTAGAACTTCGGTCACCTATCTTTTCAAAATTATCTGGGCAGATTACTCTTACATCCCCAATATTAAATATAAGATATCCATTGATATAATAATTTTCTATGCCAGCTATATTCTTATGAATTTTAATAGAATAATCAGCATTAAAGAAATCTAAAATATCTTTATTTTTTACTAAATACCATCCATTTTCTGATGAAGTTTGAGCTATGCCTATAGGCTTCAACATAATCCGTTGTAAATTAAATTTATTTCCTACAGCAGATAGTAATAAAAACAGTAAAATATAAAGCATACACAAAAATGATAAATAGCTTTTCCAATCTAAATCACACATACCTATAGAGACAAAATTCCCAAACATTAGAAATAGCAAAAAACAAAAAACCAAAATGCAAAACAATAAATAACTATCACTTAATGAATCAGAGAAAATAAAAATACAAACAACAACAAGAAAAGGTGACAAAAAATGAAGAATTGAATAAACTAACAAAATAATTTTATTTTTAACAGATGAAACACTATTAAAAGAATAAAAACAAAAACCAACTAAAAAATACAAAGAAACTAATAAATAAGAAACAATTATTTTTGATTCATTATCTAATTCACCAGGGCCGGAAAGGAAAATAATACTCCAGAAAGCTAACACTGAAATTGGTTGCAATACCGTATATATCGCTTTATTACTTTCAACAAATATAAAAAAACCATCCCCTCTATTAAAGGAAAGTCTTAACAAAAAACCAAAAAAACATACTGATGAAATACATAAAAAAAACAATAAAAAAAAGTATATAACTATAGAAAATACTACATGAGGATAAAAACTAATCTGTGTAAAAACACCTAGTTTACCTATATTTTTTAAATAAATGAAAATATACAAAAAACCAGAAAATGATAAAAGCACAGCAAATATTGACCATTTATCATAAAAAAACTTAAAGATATTTCTTTTTTTAGCATTGGATTTATACTTATCAACCATAATAATATCAATTTAAATTTATAGACAAAACAAAATAGAAGATAAATTAATTATCTATTATTCTTCCACTAATTAAATTTTACTTTAGAATTTCTAAAAATTCTGTTCAAAGTAGCATCTTCAGGGCAATCTTCTGGATATCATTAGTGCTCATTGCTCGGAATACACTTTCTAGTGTTTGGTCTCATCATGACAATTCGCTTATGAATGTTATTAATTCATTCTTTGTTATTAAGTTTTTCCATTTTAACAGAAAAAGACTTGCTGTTTATCCCAGCAAGCCTTTTAAAACCTATTTACTACGCAAATTGCTTTTTATTATCTAAATAGCGCTTCGCACATTCTGCTGCGGCAACTAAGCCCCCCGCCATCATAATAATATCTTTAATCACGAGTCGGCCGGCACCTGAGAGATATGGGAAGCCATAATTAGGTGTTGGGAAGTCCCCACCTAAATTCGGCACCCAGGTTTCTGGCGTAAATATCAGGAACGACAGCGTGACTATCGACATACCAAAGGTGAGTAAGCCTCCGAATAAACCTAATGTTGGAGACCAAATCCCCGCTAAGACTAAAATACCAATTGTCACAATGATTGCGCCAATAATATAAGAAGCGGTGTAGGTACCATTGGCTTTATGCCATTCGATATTTTTTGCGACCATTTTGCCTTCAGGGTTTTTATATAGGGTATATTCTTTCACTAAAACACCCTTATCATTTGTCACTTCATTTGCACCGTTTTTGTAAAGGAAACTTAAGAAAGGACTATTTGACACAAAGTGTGCAATACCATCTGCCTCATATTGGCAAACTTTTAAACCTCCAATCCAAACCATCACAACACAAATCGCAATGCGGATAAAGTTAATAAATTGACGTTGCAATGGCGCAACAATATTAGCTAGCAATGTAACTAAACTACTCATTAAGAACTCCTTATATAGTTCAATGGATATAACGGGCATAATGCCCAAGAATTTTCATATAAAATATTTATATAAATTATTAACAATATTACTCTCTAATATTGTTGGTATTTTTTTATTGCTAAGATTTATGCAATAAA
This sequence comes from Haemophilus sp., assembly GCA_019423025.1. Classification (GTDB taxonomy): domain Bacteria; phylum Pseudomonadota; class Gammaproteobacteria; order Enterobacterales; family Pasteurellaceae; genus Haemophilus_D. The sequence continues at coordinate 22,150 of JAHZCD010000013.1, forward strand.
AAAAGAGATACCAATTTCTTAGTATCTCTTATTTTTAATTAATTTTCCGTGACCAATTTCACATTATTTGAAATTTACTCTCGCATTTCTAAAAATTCGCATCCATGCGCCATCTTCAGACCAATCTTCTGGATACCATGAATTGCTCACGGCACGGAATACACGCTCTGGGTGTGGCATCATCGCAGCAATACGACCATCGACGTTAGAAATGGCAGTAATCCCTAATACCGAACCATTCGGGTTGGCAGGATAGGTTTCCGTCACGTTTAAATGGCTGTCGATATATTGCGCCACAATCAAGTTTTGCGCTTGAAGTGCGGTCAAATTCTCAGGTGTTTTGAATTCGACGCGACCTTCACCGTGAGAAACGGCAATCGGCATATGTGAACCTGCCATGCCTTTAAACCACAATGAGTTGGTGTCGTTGATTTTCACCATCGCAGCACGCGCTTCAAAACGTTCTGATTTATTACGCACGAAACGTGGCCAATTTTCTGCACCAGGAATAATTTCCGCAAGGGTGGAGATAAATTGACAGCCGTTACATACGCCTAATGAAAGAGTGTTTTCATTGGCGAAAAATTGGCTGAATTGATCGCGTAATTGTGGGTTGAATAAAATGGATTTTGCCCAGCCGCCGCCCGCGCCTAATACGTCACCGTAAGAGAATCCACCACAGGCTACCATCGCGTTGAAGTCGTTTAAGTTGTAACGGCCTACCATTAAATCGCTCATGTGAACATCAATCGCCGCAAAGCCTGCACGATCAAAAGCGGCTGCCATTTCAACGTGGCTGTTTACGCCTTGTTCACGTAATACGGCTACTTTGGGTTTCACGCCTTTGCTGATGTAAGGCGCAGCAATATCTTCATTTACATCATAGGTTAAGCAAGCCGATAAGCCTTTGTTGTCTGTTGCTTTTTTCGCTTCAAATTCTTGGTCTGCACATTCTGGGTTATCACGTAAGCGTTGCATTTGGTGAGTGAGTTCTGCCCAAATACCGCGTAATTCAGAGCGTTTTTCGCTTAATAGTTTTTTGCTACCACGTGTGATTTCAAAACGATCTTCTGAGCTTACAGAACCGAGTTCATAAGTTAAACCAAGCAAGTCATGGGCTTTTAATACCTCACGCACGGCGCTTAATTCACTTTCTGATACTTGGATTACCGCACCTAATTCTTCGTTGAATAACACAGCTAAATCATTATCGCCTAATGCAGAAATATCCACATCCACGCCACAGTTACCCGCAAATGCCATTTCTGCAAGCGTAGTAATTAAACCACCGTCTGAACGGTCGTGGTAAGCCAATAATTTACGTTCTGCCACCAATGCTTGCATTGCGTCGAAGAAATTTTTCAGTTTAGCTACGTTTACCACATCGGCTGGTTTATCACCTAATTGTTTATACACTTGCGCAAGTGCGGTCGCACCTAAGCGATTTTTTCTTTCACCTAAATCAATCAATAATAAACGGCTTGCACCTTTGTCTGTGCGCAATTGAGGTGTCACGGTTTTGCGTACATCTTCCACGCGAGCAAAAGATGAAATCACTAAAGAAAGTGGTGCGGTGACGGATTTTTTCTCACCATTTTCTTCCCAAGTGGTTTTCATTGACATAGAGTCTTTACCCACTGGAATGGTAATGCCTAACGCAGGGCAAAGTTCTTCACCCACTGCTTTTACCGCTTCATATAATCCAGCATCTTCACCACCGTGACCCGCTGCAGACATCCAGTTTGCAGACAGTTTGATACGTTTAATATCGCCAATGTTGGTACCCGCAATATTGGTAATGGATTCAGCCACCGCTAAACGTGCAGAAGCACCAAAATCTAATAATGCCACCGGTGCACGCTCACCCATTGCCATAGCTTCACCGTGATAGCTATCTAATGATGCAGTTGTCACGGCCACATCAGACACTGGAATTTGCCATGGACCGACCATTTGATCGCGCGCCACCATACCCGTTACCGAACGGTCACCAATGGTAATTAAGAAAGTTTTTTCTGCCACCACCGGTAAACGTAATACACGATGGAAGGCTTCTTTTAATTGAATATTTTCCGTTGCAAGCGGTCGATTTTCGACAGTTTTTGACGAAACCTCACGTGTCATTTTCGGGGTTTTGCCTAATAACACATTCATTGGTAAATCAATTGGATTATTGCCGAAATGGCTATCGTGTAAGGTTAAATGTTTCTCTTCCGTTGCCTCACCAATGACCGCAAACGGCGCACGCTCGCGTTCACAAAGTGCGGTAAATAATTCGAGTTTTTCTGGTGCAACCGCTAAGACATAACGTTCTTGCGATTCGTTACACCAAATTTCCAATGGCGACATGCCTTTTTCATCGCAAAGAATTGAGCGTAAATCAAATTTACCGCCACGTTCGCCATCGTGGACCAATTCAGGCATCGCGTTGGATAAACCACCCGCGCCCACATCGTGAATAAAGAGAATTGGGTTTTCATCACCTAATTGCCAGCAGCGGTCAATCACCTCTTGGCAGCGGCGTTCCATTTCTGGGTTTTCACGTTGAACGGAAGCAAAATCTAAATCTTCTTTTGATTTTCCGCTGTCCATCGAAGACGCTGCCCCACCGCCTAAGCCGATGTTCATAGCTGGGCCGCCTAATACGATCAATTTCGCGCCAACGGGAATTTCGCCTTTTTGAACGTGTTCGCCACGAATATTACCGATACCGCCCGCTAACATAATCGGCTTGTGATAACCACGCACTTCTTCACCATTGAAACTGTTGACTTTCTCTTCATAGGTACGGAAATAGCCCAATAATGCAGGGCGACCAAATTCATTGTTAAATGCTGCGCCACCTAATGGGCCTTCAATCATAATATCTAAGGCTGAAGCGATACGGTTTGGTTTGGAAAGTGGATTTTCCCAAGGTTGTTCAAAGTTTGGAATGATAAGGTTTGATACAGAGAAACCGGTTAAACCTGCTTTTGGTTTTGCACCACGACCCGTTGCGCCTTCATCACGAATTTCACCGCCCGAACCCGTTGCGGCACCTGGGAATGGCGAAATTGCGGTTGGGTGGTTGTGGGTTTCCACTTTCATTAAGATATGTGCATCTTCATTGTGATAGCGATATTGCCCATCTTGATCCGCAAAGAAACGGCCGACTTTTGAGCCTTCCATTACTGCAGCATTATCTTTATAGGCTGAAAGCACGAAATCAGGGGTTTTCTCAAAGGTATTTTTAATCATCTTAAACAGGGATTTATCCTGTTTTTTGCCGTCAATAATCCAATCCGCATTAAAGATTTTATGACGACAGTGCTCAGAGTTAGCTTGGGCGAACATATAAAGTTCAATATCGTGCGGATTGCGCCCTAATTGGGTGAAGTTTTCCACCAAATAATCAATTTCATCTTCAGCTAATGCCAAACCTAATTCTACATTGGCAGTGACCAAGGCTTCGCGTCCACCTTTTAAAATATCCACGGTTTTGAACGGTTTCGGATCTTGATGACGGAATAAAACCTCCGCATCTTGCGGATTGCGCACTACGGTTTCCATCATTCGGTCGTGTAAAATTGCGGTCAATTTTTCTGTTGTTTTTTCATCAAGCGGTTGGCTTAACTCAAAATAATACGCCAAACCACGCTCAATACGCTCCACTTCACTTAAACCACAGTTATGCGCAATATCGGTCGCTTTAGAAGACCAAGAAGAAATCGTGCCGACGCGTGGAATCACAATAAAGGTTTCGCCTTTGGCATCGTGTTCTGCCAAGGTTGGACCGTAATGTAACAACGCTTTTAATTTTGCTTCCTGCTCGCTAACAAGCGGTCGATTTAATTCCACAAAATGCAAATATTCCGCGTAAACCGATTTTACCGGTAATTGATTTTGTTGGAATTTTTGCATTAAGCCTTGAATACGGAATTCAGAAAGGGCGGGTGAGCCTCGAAAAGTTTGAAACATACGGGTACCTTTGAGTTGTGTTTGAGATGAAAATCGCGGGCTATTATAAAGGAAAATGCAGTAAAACGAAAACGTTTGCGTCAATCATTTTCAAATGATTTTCAGTGAGAGAAAGCATATAATCAGCAAGCAATTCAAAACAATCCAAAAACTAACCGCACTTTGAGGCGTCACTATGATCATCAATGACATCAATTTCAACGATCTCTATCAACAGCATCTAAAAGCCTGTAATCACTATAATCTTCCACCGACAAAATGGGATAAAAAAGCCCCTAAAATGGCTGAGAATTTAGTGGGCAAGCCAAGCCGCTATAACGAAACCTTGCTCAAAGCCATGAATGTGCAACCCAATGAAACCGTATTAGATATCGGCTGTGGCCCCGGCACCTTTGTGATTCCTTTAGCCCAACAGTGCCAAGCTGTGTATGCCCTCGATTACAGCCAAGGCATGTTGGATATGGTGCAGCAATATAAAGAAAAGCATCAACTGAATAATATTACGCTTCTACATAAATCATGGTCGGATAACTGGGATGATGTGCCTCAAGCGGATGTTATACTCGCCTCTCGCTCGACGCTTGTGGATGATTTGGATGACATGATTGAAAAGCTGCAAGGTAAGGCAAAAAAACGCGTCTTTTTAACCTCGGTGACACAACGCCATTTTCTCGACGAAGGGGTATTTGAAGCCATTGGCCGTGATGATGTAGGCTTCCCAACTTATATTTATTTAGTTAATCGCCTTTACCAAAAAGGCATTCACGCGAATGTGAGTTTTATTGAAACCGAATCAGGCCATTTCCAAGGCGACACCTTTGAAGATTTATTAAATTCTGTAGAGTTTTCTCTCGGCAATCTCACCGAAAAAGAAAAACAAAGTTTGTCTCAATTCTATCAACAAAAACAAATAAACAATGAACCGATAAAACACGGACAACGCAAATGGGCGTTGATTTGGTGGGAGGTTTAAGAAAAAAGTGCGGTCATTTTGACCGCACTTTACGCTTTAAGATAGATTAAAGAATCTCTAATAACCTCGCAAAGTCATCAAACACCCAATCTGGGTTTGATTCAGCAATCGGAATGTTGTAATTGTATCCGTAAGTTAATCCCACAACCGGGCAACCTGCTGAATGTGCGGCGAGAATGTCATTTCGAGAGTCACCTACAAACAACACTTGGCGAGGTTCTACGCCAAATTTACCGCATAAATAATACAATGGGCCGGGATGTGGTTTAATCGCGGGTAATGACTGTCCACCAAGCATTTCACTGAATAGATGATCGATACCAAATGCCGCCAATACTGGCTGAACGTGACGAGTTGGTTTATTTGTTACCACCGCTAAGGTATAACCTCGAGCTTTCAAAGTTTCCAATGTTTCTTTTACATTTGGATATAAACGACTCACATTGCAAAGATTTTCAGCATAATGCACATTAAAGCGCTCTTTCACTTGCTCGATTTCAGCCTCAGAGAATGTTTTACCCGTTTGCTCTTCCGTCCATTTTAAAGCTCGTGCAATCAATACAGGTGCCCCATTACCAATCCAAGTTAACACTAACTCTTCTGGTGCTTGAGGTAAACCAAAGTCTGCTAAAGCAGAGTTCACAGACAACGCTAAATCTGGCAAGCTATTCACGAGCGTACCGTCTAAATCAAAACCGATAACTTTAAATTGAGTCTTCATTCTTACTACCATCTATTTAACTGAAGCTAACTGCGCGCGCATTTGATCAATGATTTGTTTATAATCTGGTTTACCAAAAATCGCTGAGCCTGCCACAAACATATCTGCACCGGCGGCGGCGATTTCTGCAATATTATCCACTTTTACCCCACCATCAACTTCTAAACGGAGATCTAAACCGCTTTCATCAATTAGACGACGTGCCTGTTGTAATTTTTTCAATGTTGAAGGTAAAAAGGATTGTCCACCAAATCCTGGATTCACGGACATTAACAAAATCACATCTACCTTATCTAATACATAATCTAAATAACTTAATGGTGTGGCAGGATTAAACACTAAACCCGCTTTACAGCCATGATCACGAATGAGCTGTAAAGAACGGTCAATATGTTCACTGGCTTCAGGATGAAACGTAATGTAATCCGCACCCGCTTTGGCAAAATCAGGAATAATACGATCGACCGGTTTTACCATCAAATGCACGTCAATGGGGGCTTTAATGCCATAATCACGCAAAGCTTTACACACAGCTGGGCCAAAGGTTAAATTCGGCACATAGTGATTATCCATTACATCAAAATGAATCACATCCGCACCAGCATTCAACACGTTTTGCACATCATCACCAAGACGAGCAAGATCTGCAGAAAGGATAGAAGGGGCGATTAAATAAGGTTTCATTTGTCATCTCCTAAAGGATAAAAGTCTTTGTAGTTTACTACGTTAGGCCTAATTTTACCTTGATTATTTACAAGTTTTAGCTGAAAACAAAGAAAAAAATAACCGCACTTGATTCAATTACCTCAAAGTGCGGTTGTTTTTTATCGTATTTTAAAATGAGCGATTAGTTTAATCCAATGATTTCCCAACGGTTGTGAGATTGACCATCGATTTTACCTTTTTTCACGTTGGTGATGTAATCGATCATCATATTTTGGATTGTGCCTTTTTCGCGGCCCATTGCGACTTTAGATTCCCAAAGTACCGGAATTTTTTGACCTTCCCAAATACCACCTTTACCGTTTAATTGAGCGAAACGATATGAGTTCATACCCACTTTTAATTTCATATCATCAGTTACCGGTTTGCCGTCAGCAAGGGTTAAATCAACAATTTTGCTACCTTTTGGATTACGTAAGTCAATTTTGTAATTTACGCCACCAAAAATGTCGTAAGTCACATATTTTGATTTTTTACGTTCCGCATTGTAACGGTATTCAGTGTCGCCCGGTTGGATGGTATCGAAGTAGTTCGCAGACCATTCCATATATTCTTTCAATTGTTTACCGGTCAATTCATAAACGGTGACATCACCGCCTGCATAACGATAGTTAAAGATGATGTCTTTTTTCTTGATATCGCCTTTATCCATACGTGCTTTTTGATGGTCGAAAGAGAAAGTCACCACATCTGCACCGCTGTAATGTTGTTCAACATCATTAATGAATGAAGATAGACCAGTATCTTTTGAGAATGCAGCAGATACACCGTGTTTAGTTTCTTGAGGTACCATTTCATTCGCTGTTTGACCGATTACTACGTTGTTTAATTCACGTAATTTCTCGTGATAAGGTTTGTAGATTTCCACAATTTTCTTATCTGCTTCAAGTGCTTTAACTGGAACCGTTTTAGATTCTTTCTTCACTAATTTCACTTCTTTTTTATCGTTGATATCAAAAGTGAGATCCACTTCAGATACCACGGTACCGTAACGGTGTGGTTCAGTGATTAGTGTGTTTTTAATGGTTTCACTTGGTACATCTTTGTGCATGTGACCCGCGATAACCACATCAATACCATCTACTGCATTGATGACATCACGCATACCGGTATCAGGAATATTGTTTTCATTATCGATACCCATGTGGGTCACCGCAATAATCGCATCCACGCCTTTTGCTTTTAATTTCTCAACTTGTGTACGCGCTTCTTCTGTCGGTGAAGTAAATTTCATGTCTTTTAAGTTGCCCGTATCTTCTTCAAATTTTGCTGACATTGGGGTACTTAAACCAATAATCCCTAACTTCACGCCATCTTTTTCGATGATGGTTGTCGCATCGATATAACGTTTGTCATTTTTCTTATGATAGAAGTTTGCGGTTAATTTTTTCGCTTTGATATCTTTTAGGATTTCATCTAATGCTTTCATCCCAAAGTTAAACTCGTGGTTACCCAATACGAAAATATCATAATTCATTTCGTTTAATACTTTTGGAATTGGGTGATCTTTGTAATATTTTTTATCTTTTGCGAACACATCGATTTGGTTATCTTGGATCGCATCACCGACTTCCACTAACACCACGTTCTTATTATTTTTACGCACATCTTTCACATAAGTTGCAATTTGTGCATAAGAACCAGATTTGTCCTCTACGTCTGCACCATAACTCCAAGGTACGATACGACCGTGAACATCTGAGGTCCCTAATAATTTAATATTCACTTCTTGTGCCATTGCTGTGCTAACAGCAGAAAGCGCAAATAATGAGCAAAGTAATTTTTTCATAGAATTTCCTTTAAAGTTGCACAAAGTGCGGTTAAAAATGCCGGAGAATTATAGCGGTGAATCGATTGCTTACATAATTTTATTTTGAAGAAAAATAAAATTTGTGAGCTTAATCACATTTCATTTGGAGGATTAATGCCCTGTTTGAGAAAACAAGTTAATCACTAAAACGCCACAGATAATCAATGCCATACCTATCAGCCCAGCGGTATCAATTTTCTGACCAAATGCGAAATATGCCACAATGGCGGTCAGAACAATACCAACGCCCGACCAAATGGCGTAAACCAAGCCCACGGGAAGTGTTCGGAAAACGATGGAGACAAAATAAAACGAAATGGCATATAGCGCCAATGAGCCAACGGTGGGTAAAAGTTTGGTAAAGCCATCACTGACTTTTAATAAATTCGTTGCCACGATTTCAAGGCAAATAGAGATAGCGAGTAATGTCCAAGGATTCATATCAATCAAACAGTAAAATAGAAAAGCTCTATTCTACCTTAAGCGGCGGATGGATGTAATCGAATTTGACGAGCCATGGCTTGCATATAAGACGCCGTTTGCTCAAAGAAATAACGGTAAGAGGCACATAAATAATTATGTGGATTAGGTTCATTTTCGAGAGAAATAAAACGATGTTTCGTGCAGCCGCCATAACAGAGTTTACGAAACTCGCAACGCCGACAAAGTGCGGTCAATTTTTGTGATTTTTCTAAACCAAATTGTTGCTGTCTGCTGGAAAGCACAATCTCCGTTAAAGGTTGCTGAGTTAAATTGCCGACCTTATATTCGGGGTACACAAAATGGTCGCAAGCATATACATCACCATTGGCTTCCGCCACAAGAGATTGACCGCAAGTGGGTTGATGAACACAAGTTGTAGAAGGATAACCGAGCCATTGTCCTAGCAAATTATCAAACTGCGACACATAAATTTTTCCCACATCATGAGCATACCATTCATGAAAGACATCCACGAGAAATTGTCCATAACCTTCTGATGGTACTGAGAAATCGGCTACTGATTGTGTTTTGGTATGACGTTCGACAATAGGAATAAACTGCATATAAGTCGAACCAAGCTGTTTGAGCGCTAAATAGGTTTCTCTTCCTTTTTGCCAATTTTGATCATTAATGACGGTTAAGGTGTTAAATTCCACGCCATATTCTTGTAGCAGATTTAACGCTTTGACGACTTTTTCAAAAGTGGGATTACCATTACCCGAAATACGATAACGATTATGCACAGCACTTAAACCGTCAATAGAAAGCCCAATGAGAAAATGATGTTGTTTGAAAAATGCGGCCCATTGATGATTAAGAGCAATGCCATTGGTTTGAAAGGCGTTTGTGATCTGTTTGCCTTGGGCAAATTCCTGCTGATATTCAACGGCTTGTTTATAAAAATCTAGGCCTAAAAGAGTCGGCTCCCCCCCTTGCCAAGCAAATTCAACCACATTACCGGCATGAGATTGGATATAGTTTTTGACATAATGTTTTAAGGTGTCTTTCGACATAAAAGGCGCATGTTGCCCAAACTGTTCTGATTTGTCCAAATAAAAGCAATATTCACACTGAATGTTACAGTGAAAACTGCTTGGTTTTGCCATTAAGTGAAAATGAGCTTGTGGTGGAAAAACAGACATCAACCATCCTTTGTTACAACATCATTTGTGACCTGATATTCGGTCTAATGCGCCATTTTGTTTGAGTTCTTTTGCAATACGAATCGCGGTTTCAGTTTCACAGCCGGCATATTCTGCAATTTCACGATATGTCCAATTATAATCAGGAAAATGTTGTTTGAGAAAATACAAACTATCCATCACGCGATCTAAAGTACGCAAATAGGCACTTTTTGCCAAACGTTCCTCTGCTTCGCGTAGTTCATCTGCCAAAATCTGTAATAAACATTGGCTCATCACTGTATTGTGTGTAAAAAATTCGCTCACTACATTAGGTTTGATGCGAGTAATCTCCGCATCAATTAAGACTTTTGCATTGCAATGATAATGTTTATCTGCCATCGAAAACAAAGTTCGAAAACCAAAATAATCGCCCTTGGAATATAATCGCACTAAGCTTTCCTTGCCATTTTCAAGGGTATGAAATAAGCCAACCAAGCCTGCTTGCACATAATAAAACTCATGTGCTGCTTCACCTTGTTGATACAAGAAGGAACCTTTCGGCAAGTGATGCAGCTCAGTAAACTGACAATGTGATAATTCAGTAGGCTTGATTGCGCAATTTTCCATAATCGTCCCTTAAAAAGTGCGGTCAATTTTTTATTGGTTTTACACTTCGTTTATAATCCGATATACCCAGTTTTCTAACGGATCATTTAAGCGTTTCATTTCTTGGCGCATTTCTTCCAACATCTCTTTTTTGACCGCCTCATATTCTGGCTTGTAGAACAAATTATGCATTTCAGCCGGATCGTTTTTCACATCATAAAGCTCACAAATATCCGAAGCATTAAACACTAATTTATAGTCTTTACGGTGCCACATGCGTTGTTCAAAGTAAACGAAATGCCCTGCTAACTGAGCCAATATCCCTTTACGTTGATTATCTTGATGTTGACGAACAATCGGCAAAATACTTTCCCCTTCAAAGGCAGAAGGAATCGGCTGATTAGCGAGATCATAAACGGTTGAGGTTAAATCATGGAGATAGACAAGGTTATCATCTTGTTGATTAACACGATTTGAATTCGGGTCTTTGATAATCATCGGAATGTTATAGGTGGTATCGAACATGAACTCCCCTTTCTCAATCATTCGATGAGCGCCCATCGCATCACCATGATCAGCGGTTGCCACAATAAAAGTGCGGTCATAAATACCGTTGTTTTCTAAGAAGGTAAATAGCTCACCAATTGCATCATCAATCAAGGTGATATAACCCCAGAATTTTGTGATCACTTCTTTCCAATGATCTTCGCTCGCTTCCCACATGCCCCACATTTTAGAGATGGTACGATAGTGTCCTGGTTTGCCTTCTAGTGGCTTGAAGAAGCTTTCATCTAGCACCACATCTTCTTTGCGATACATGGAATAATACGGTTCTGGCACGATACAAGGCGTATGCGGTCCCCAGAAATTAATCCATGTAAAGAACGGTTTATTTTCAGCAAGTGATTCACTAATATAGCTTTTTGCTTCATCAATGATGAAATACGGGATGGTTTGTTCTTTTGTGCCTGAAAGCAAACCGCAAAGCTCTTGCACGCGTAAATGTGGGTTATCCCCGAAATAAGCACGACTCACTTCAGGAATTTCATAACCTTTTTCATCTAACCATTCTTTATAACGATTGGAATGTGTCGGCGGTTGGTTGAACACTAAATTTTTATACACACCACTGCCCGGATAACCATAGCCGTCAAAGTTATGCCCTTTGATACCATAATCTTCCGGTACGGATTTTGTACCCACGTGCCATTTCCCCACAACATAGGTGTTATAACCGTCTAGTTTACCAATATTTGGGGCGGCTTCGCTCACTTCACCTGTACCGCCTTTTTCACCATTACGAATGATGCCATGGGTAGATGGCATTAAACCGGTAAAGAGCGAAGTCCGTGCGGGCCCACAAACGGAAGCTGGCGTAAAGGCATTATTAAAACGCACGCCATCTTTAGCTAGACGGTCAATATTCGGGGTTTTAACGATCTGATGACCATAAGCCCCCAACATATCTTTACGCACTTGGTCGAGTAAAATATAGATAATGTTCATACACAATCCTTATCTATTTTAAGGGCGTACGTGATGTACGCCCGACTGCTTAATGTTGGTTAGAAAGATGTAATTGATGTTCTGTTTTTTCATTTTTTGGTCTAAAGACAATCAACACAATGAGTTGTAATACCGCATACACTTCCAACACTAACATTGGATTGCCATCTGGTGAAGCAATACCAATTGGTGATAAGAGTGCATAAAGCGCAATTAAACCAAGAATTAATGAAACAGATGTTACTTTAATGTATTTCCAATTGGTTAAGTCTACATCGCCTTTATTGATGGTATTTTCCACATAAGGTTCACGTTTTAAGAATTGACCTAGAATCAACATGAAAACAACATCAAATACGAATAATCCGCCCATCACATACACGAAATTGATTTTCACATTGAACACCCAAACAATACTGAAATAAAGTACTACGTGTACAAGTAAAGCAATACGTGCAGCCAAGCCAGAAACAGTTTTATTAAATAAACCCACAGCAAATAACGCCACGATTGGAATATTCACAAAACCGGCAAAGCGTTTAGTGATTAAGAAAATACCATCTGTACCGAACATCAAAAGTGGGCCAATAATCATGGTCACAATTGCCATAATGGTTGAGACTTTTTTCGCATAGACGATCAACTCTTGATCGGTACGTTGTTTTTTACTGATAGATGGTAATAAGTCTTTACAATAAATGGTCGCTGCAGAGTTTAAGAATGAGTTAAAGGTACTTAAAATTGCACCGAAAAGTGCGGCAATAAAGAAGCCCTGTAATGCGGTCGGCATCACTTTATTAACCAACAATGGATAAGAGGTATCAATTGGATTTAAGCCTTCACCTAAAATATGGAAACTCAATAAACCCGGTAAATTAAGAATAATCGGTAATGTGAGTAGGAAAAGCGCTGCAATTAAAATCCCTTTTTGACCTGATGCTAAATCCTTCGCCCCTAAACAACGTTGTACGATAGCTTGGTTCGTTGTCCAATAGAAGAAGTGAACAATCATAATACCGGTAAAAATTGTTGGCCAAGGAGTAGAATCTGTTGAGCTACCAATGGCGTTCCATTTTTCAACATGAGTGGTGGTGATAATATTCAAGCCTTCAGAAATGCTACCATTACCTAAATAAAGCAATGCAAATACAGGCACAAGCAATGCACCAATCACTAAGATCACGGCATTGATAGTATCGGAAACGGCTACCGCTTTTAACCCACCAAAAATCGCATAAATCGCACCCACTACACCGATAGCAATCACGGTATAGACAATTGCCTGTGCATAGCTTAATCCGAAGATCGTTTCTAGATTGAAGATTTTATTAAAGGCAATCGCTCCAGTATAAAGTGCGGTCGGAATAACGATTAAAAGATAGAAGACTAAGAATAATCCAGACATAATCAAACGCGTTTGACGGTCAAAGCGATTTTCAAAAAATTCAGGAATGGTGGTATAACCATTACGCAAATATTTCGGCAACATATAAAGCGCCAAGAAACAAAGCGGAATCACCGTTGGCACTGTCCACGCAATAATAGAAAAGTTGTTTTGATAAGAAACGGCATTCACCCCAATCAATTGCTCAGTAGAAAGTGAAGTTAAAACCATTGAGCAACCAATCACAATACCGCTTAATCCTCGTCCCGCTAAGAAATAACCTTTCTAGGTGGTTAAATCATCGTTTTTAGTCCGTAGCCATGAAATATAGGCCACCAAAGCTGTTACGATGAGGAAACTCGAAACTGTTAATAGCATACGCTCCTCCTTCTAGAAGCCATTATTAAATTCCATTTATAGACTACTGCTAGGTGTATAAAGAGCATATGATAATTGTCATACTGATTGTGTGAGAAGGATCACAAAATTAAAATAAAGTCTGTTTTTATAGATAATTATGAGCAAGATCATAAATTATTTATTTATCCAAAAGAATAATAATGCCGTACTCCCACAAAAAAGGAGTTTGAAATGAGTTTACAGTTAATTTTTATTTTAATTTTATGTGGTGTGATGACAAATATAATGTCCGCTATTTTTGGCATTGGTGGCGGCGTATTGATGGTACCTATTCTCTACACCTTATTCCCACAGTTCCCTTTACAAATGATTGCTGCAACATCATTGACGATTGTTATGGGATCATCCTTTATTAACTTAATTTATTTTTACAAACAAAAAGTATCGATTAATTACAAAGCGATGCTCATTTGGTCTATGGGTATGATTATTGGTGTGCAGCTAGGATTCGAATCCAGTTTTTATGTACCCGATATTGCCATCATCAGTGTGTTTGTTATCACACTTTCCCTATTAGCAATTCGTACTATTTTTAGTAAAGAAAGCGCAATAATTCAGCAATCTACAGCGGATGAAACGATTAAAGGGATAGGGCTTTCAACGGTAGGTGGATTTATTGCTGGCATGACAGGCATTGGAGGTGGCTCAATTATGGCGCCTTTAATTGGACAATTAAAATCCGTTAAAGCCCATCAAATTGCGCCTTATACCAATGCGATGATGTTTATTGGAGGGTTAGGTAGCCTTTATGGCTATCTTTCAAAAAGCTCGACGTATCACTTTGGTTGGCAAATCGGTTATGTCAATTTTTCGATTGTGATTATTGTTGTGCTAAGTGCTTTTGTAACCGGATTTTTCTCAATGAAAATCCGAGGTAAATTATCACCGCACTTAGTCAAAAAACTATTAGGCATTATTTTATTAGTAATCAGCACTTATATGTTACTTATCCATTCCATAAAATAAAAATGGCAGAGGAAAATGCCCTCTGCCATTTCGGTTATTTTTCTTCTTTTTTCACTTCATCCCACAGAACATCCATTTCGATTAAAGAAAGATCTTTAAGTGATACCCCTCGTTCTAAGGCCTTTCCTTCGACTTTGCGAAAACGTTGTTCAAATTTATTATTCGCCTTACGTAAAGCCTCTTCTGCGTTACATTTAAGATGACGAGACAAATTGACTGTCGCAAAAAATAAATCCCCAATTTCTTCTTCTATTCTTTCTTGATTGCGAGGTGCTTGGTTGACCTCATCTCGTACTTCCTTCAATTCTTCTTCAACTTTAGCAAATACAGGCTCAAGTTCATTCCAATCAAATCCAATCTTTGAACACTGTTTTTGCATTTTCTGAGCTCTTAACAATGCAGGAAAAGCATTCGGAACATTATCTAAAATAGACTGTTGTTTTTGAGTTGATTTTTCTTGTGCTTTGATGCTGTTCCAACGGGCTAACGCTTCTTCTTCATTTCCTGCTGTTGCATCACCAAATACATGAGGATGGCGACGTACAATCTTTTCAGAAACATCATTAAGAACATCATCAAATGTAAAATAACCATCCTCTGAAGCAAGCTGACTGAAGAATACCACCTGTAATAAAAGATCACCAAGCTCTTCCCTTAAATTAGCAATATCTTTCTTTTGGATGGCATCAATGACTTCATAAGTTTCTTCAGTTAAACAAGGAATCATGGAATCATAATTTTGTTTAAGATCCCAAGGACAGCCGCCATTAGGATTACGTAGTTGTGCAATTAATTGAATAAAATCTTGAATAGAATAATGCATAAGAATATCTCTGAAACACTAAAATGCAATTAGTATAAAACGAATAGCAAAATAGACAATATTCTTATAAAAATTAAAGATAAATTAATATGGAATAATGGCAGGGGCGGAGAGGCTCGAACTCCCAACACCCGGTTTTGGAGACCGGTGCTCTACCAATTGAACTACGCCCCTATTGGTATTAAGAATTGGCGGAATGGACGGGACTCGAACCCGCGACCCCCTGCGTGACAGGCAGGTATTCTAACCAGCTGAACTACCACTCCGCTAAATGAGGTATGATTGGCAGTGACCTACTCTCACATGGGGAAGCCCCACACTACCATCGGCGTAACAATGTTTCACTTCTGAGTTCGATATGGATTCAGGTGGGACCATTGCACTGTTGCTGCCAAAATTTTTATTTTGTTAATTTACTCTTAAAATAAACTAATAAAATAAAAAGTACCTGGCGGTGTCCTACTCTCACATGGGGAAGCCCCACACTACCATCGGCGC
>JAHZCD010000014.1 GCA_019423025.1 Haemophilus sp.
TCTGAAGATTTTACACTTTTTGAGCAAAAAAGCAAGCCGATAGCCTATTTCTACTTGAGAAATTCACCATAAAAAATGACCGCACTTCATCACAAAGTGCGGTCAAATTTTCATTCATTTATTGGATTAATAAACCCCTTGAGCCAACATTGCATCAGCTACTTTTACAAAGCCTGCGACGTTTGCGCCAACTACGTAGTTAATGTTTGCTTGGCCTTCTGCTGAACCGTATTTTTTACAGTTGGCATGAATATCTAACATGATACGATGAAGCTGCTTATCCACTTCTTCAGCCGTCCAGTATAAACGTTGTGAACTTTGCGCCATCTCTAAGCCTGATGTCGCAACACCACCTGCATTAGCTGCTTTACCTGGGCCAAATAATACACCAGCCTCTAAGAATGCTTCTGTTGCTTCGATAGTGGTTGGCATGTTTGCACCTTCAGCAACTAATTTCACGCCATTTGCAATTAAGGCTTTGGCATCTGAAATCTCTAATTCGTTTTGAGTTGCACAAGGAAGAGCGATATCCGCTTTCACTTCCCAAGGGCGTTTACCCGCAACATATTGTAAACCAAACTGTTCCGCAAATTCTTTTACGCGACCACGTTTTACGTTTTTGAGTTCTAATAACGCGGCTAATTTTTCACGGTCAAAACCTTCTGGCAAATACACATAACCTGCTGAGTCAGAACAAGTCACCACTTTCGCACCGAGCTCCATCGCTTTTTCAATCGCATATTGCGCCACGTTACCTGAACCAGAAACTAAAACCGTTTTACCTTGGAAGCTATCCCCTTTCTCTGCAAGCATTGCTTGGGCAAAATAAACCAAACCATAACCCGTCGCTTCAGGGCGAATTAAACTTCCACCGAATGAAAGCCCACGACCAGTAAACACACAAGCAGCTTGGTTTGATAATTTTTTCATATAGCCTGCAAGATAACCAACTTCGCGACCACCTACACCGATATCTCCCGCTGGCACATCGGTATCTGGACCTACATGACGATACAATTCAGCCATTAATGCTTGGCAGAAACGCATCACTTCAGCATCTGATTTGCCTTTAGGATCAAAATCTGAGCCACCTTTCGCACCGCCCATCGGCAATGTGGTTAAGGCATTTTTAAAGATCTGTTCAAAACCTAAGAATTTTAAGATTGATAAGTTAACGGATGGATGAAAACGCATCCCCCCTTTAAAAGGACCAATTGCACTGTTGAATTGCACTCGGAAAGCACGGTTTACTTGAACTTGGCCTTTATCATCAGTCCATGCCACACGGAATTGGATTGCGCGTTCTGGCTCAACTAAACGCTCTAATAAAGCTTCTGAACGGTATTTAGGATTTGCTTCCAAGAAAGGCCAGATTGACGTGAAGACTTCACGAACGGCTTGTAAAAATTCAGGTTGCTGGCCGTCACGTTGAGCCACTTTTTCAAGAAATGCGTCTAAGGATGCTACTGCTGACATAGGATTTTCCTTCTAGTAGTGAGTTAATATGATGTGTGTAACGTTATTTTATTTATCACCGTCTTGTTGCGGCGTGTCATCAATATAACAATAGAAAAATCAACTAGGCAACAGTTTTTTTATAGAAAAAATGAAGAAAAAATAAAAAACGAGAAAATATTTAATATTTTCTCGTTTTTATTGAATAAGATCTAATATTAGCGCCTGGATTAGCACTTCAACTTAAAAAGTTGCTTATTTATTTTTACCTTCTAAATAAAGCCATTCAGCGACTTGCTTAGCAAAATACGTCAAAATACCATCCGCACCCGCACGTTTAAAGCAAAGCAATGATTCCATAATGCATTCTTTTTCTTTCAACCAACCATTTTGAATGGCTGCCATATGCATCGCATATTCACCAGAAACTTGGTAAGCAAAGGTTGGCACACCAAAATAGTCTTTCACGCGATATACCATGTCTAAATATGGCATACCTGGTTTCACCATCACCATATCTGCTCCTTCTTGTAAATCAAGAGCCACTTCTTGCAAGCCTTCATTACCGTTGGCTGGATCAAGTTGATAGGTTTTCTTGTCACCACCTTTAAGGTTCCCAGCAGAACCGACTGCATCACGGAATGGGCCATAATAATTAGACGCATATTTTGCGGAGTACGCCATAATTTGCGTATTGATATGACCATTTTCTTCCAATGCCTGACGAATACGACCAATACGTCCATCCATCATATCACTCGGTGCCACAATATCAGCACCAGCTTCAGCGTGTGAAACAGCCTGTTTAATCAGGATATCTGTTGTGATATCGTTTAAGACATAGCCTTCTTCATCAATGATGCCATCTTGTCCATGAATAGTATAAGGATCAAGTGCTACATCAGTTAATACGCCTAATTCTGGATACGCGGCTTTCAATGCTTTTACTGCACGCTGTACTAAACCATTTGGGTTAAACGCTTCATCTGCCATTAAAGATTTTTTATCTTGCTCAACCACAGGGAATAATGCGATCACTGGCACACCATATTTCACTAAAAGACCTGCTTCAATTAATAACTGATCGATGGTTAAACGCTCAACTTTAGGCATAGAAGGCACTGGTTCACGATGATTTTCACCTTCAATAATAAATACCGGATAAATTAAATCATTCGCGGTTAAAGTATTTTCTGCCACTAAACGGCGGCTAAAATCATGTTTACGTAAGCGACGAAGACGACGGGTTGGGAAACCGCCTAAAATTTGTTGAGTCATAATAATATTCCTGTTTTTTATGATGTTAAAAGGGCGTATCACCTACGCCCATTTTCTTAATCTTTGTGATTCAAATCAGCCTGATTTTCTACCGCACTTTCTTCATCCGTTGTCTCTTCTTCATCATCTTTCGGTTGATAGAAACGAGCAACTAATAAGCCTAATTCAAATAAAAGGCACATTGGTACGGCAAGTAACGTTTGTGAGAAAACATCGGGTGGCGTTAAGATCATACCGACAAAAAACGCACCGACAACAATATAAGGACGTTTTGAAGCCAATGCTTTCGTCGTGGTTACACCTGTCCAACAAAGTAAAATAATAGCAACAGGTACTTCAAAACACACACCGAATGCCAAGAATAATGCTAAAGCAAAATCAAGGTAACTACTGATATCTGTGGCGATAGCCACCCCTTCTGGTGCGGTTTGAGTAAAGAAACTAAACACAAAAGGGAAAACGATGTAATAAGCAAATGCCACACCGCAATAGAATAAAACTGTACTGGAAAATAATAACGGATAAATTAAACGTTTTTCATGTTGATATAGCGCCGGTGCAACAAACGCCCAAATTTGATAAAGCAAATAAGGCACCGAAATAAATACCGATACAATCGCGGTTAATTTAATTGGCGTAAAGAAAGGCGTTTGAATATTGGTTGCAATCATCGTTGCGCCCTTTGGCATTACTGCCGTTAAAGGTGCGGCGACAAAATGATAAATATCATTAGAAAAATAAACCAACGCCACAAAAACCACTAAAATACAAATTACACAACGTAATAAGCGGTTTCTGAGTTCAACAAGATGGGTAATTAACGGTTGGGAATCGTCCGTCGTATTGCTCATAATTATTCTCTAGGACTTAGCTTCAGATTTAGGTGCTGGTTGCAGTTCCACATCATCCGGCGAATAGTAATCAGATAAACGCTCGGTTAATTCAGCTTGTTCATGGGCTTCAAGTGCGGTCAAATCCACTTCTATTTTTTCAGGTTCTGAAACTTCAGCAAGTTCATTCTCTACATGCTCTATCGATGCTGTTTCAGATGGTTTTTCTGTAGTTTCTTGTGAATTCACCACGAGTTTTTCAGCAGAATTAGCAGGATTTTCAGCCGCACTTTTAATTTCTTTAATTTGCTCTTCTACCGTTGTGCCCGCTGCAGCCGCTTTTTCTTCTAGCTCTGCACGCATTTTTTGAGCCTGCTCTTTCAGCTCTTCAACGGTTTTACTTAAATCTGGGGAAAGCTGTTTTAGATTCAGTTGTTCCGCTTTCTTAATGCTATCTTGCAATTCTTGCAATTTAAGCTCTTGTTTTAATTCATTTTGAACATTAGCTGCCAACCCACGGATCGTTTTCACCCAGCCCATTACCGTGCGGATAGCCACAGGTAAACGCTTAGGGCCTAGTACTACTAAGCCCACAAGCATCAATAAAACAAGTTCGGAAAAACCAATATCAAACACGGTTATGCCTGTTCTTTATCTTTTACAGTTTCAGTTTTTTCAGCGGTTGTTGTGCCGTCTTTAATTTGAGTAAACTCCGCATCTTTTTTTGGCTCGTCATCAGACATCGCTTTTTTAAAGCCTTTTACTGCTGCGCCAAGATCAGATCCCGCATTGCGTAATTTTTTTGTACCGAATACTAATAAAATCACGACTAATAAAATAATCATTTGTGCTGGGGATAAACCAAACATAGAAAAACTCCGTTAGAATTAAATTGAAAATTTGGGCTTGAATATACTCTTTTTATGCATTTGTCTCAAGAGGTAATTTTAAAAGTGCGGTCAAAAAATAATGTTATTTTCAACCGCACTTTATTCTTATTATTCAGCCAGTTCTGTTTGCTCATGAGACAGGAATTATGAAATAACAAAATCCAGTTCTTTCATGTATCGCTCATAACATTGCAATATGTCCACGATCAAATCCTCTTCATTTGTAATACTTAAAGGATAACCTTCCAATTGAATATTGGTTGAAACCATTAATGCATGATGAACTTGTGCAGTTTCAGGCTCAGGCTTCTCGAACAAGGTAATTTGGTAAAAAAAATCTTCTGCTAAACCATTTTCAATAGAAAGAACCAGTTGATTATTATCACGACCAAAATGTTGCTGTAAGGTCACATTTAAACCATAGGTACCAATGAGTAACTGCCGTAACTCTCTCATTGCTAAAAGTGCCGTTGTTTTTAAATGGGAAATGGCGTCATCTCGCTTAGGTTCAATCACTAGCTGTCTTAAACGACTACGCCAGTTTGCACCTGTCCACAAATCTGAAACCTCTGTGGAATAATATTGACGTTCAAATCGTAAACCTTTTAACAAACTCCATGCCATCACTGACATCAACAGAGCAAAAGGTAAAGAGAAAAACAACATCGTTGATTGTAGTATTTCAATACCGCCAAAAAGATAAAGAACAAATGTAACAGCTGACAATAAACCACCCCAAAACATAGATTGCCAACGAGGTGAAACCTGGCTTTTGTCTTCAATTGCGATATTATTAAGCGTATAAATACCAAAGTTAATGGTTACAATAAAAAAGAGTGTGATAATAAATAAAGCTAACGTTTTAGTTAAACCGGAATAGGGTAAATAACTCAAAAAATCAAAAAGAAGTGATCCCACATCATTTACAGCTCGACCTAAGGCCCCCTTAGCAAGATGCTCATTCACCCAAATTGCTCCATTACCAAATACCGTGAACCACAAAACGAAGAATAAACTTGGCACCATCAATACGCCGAAAATAAACTCCCGCAAAGTTCGTCCGCGAGAAATCCGTGCGATAAAAATCCCAAAGCCGGGCGCCCATGAAAACCACCATGCCCAGTAAAAAACCGTCCAATCCATAAACCAATCTAGATGTTCTACATCATAGGCATAAGCCTTGAAGCCGACTCTAATTAAACCGCTTAAATAGGTACCAATATTTTCCGTAAAAGCAGAAATTAAATATATTGTCGGACCGAATAGCAAAACCAATAGCATAAAGAGAAAGGTAACGCCTAGATTTAGCTCACTAAGAATACGGAACCCGTTGGCAATCCCTTGCAGTGAAATTAAGATAGCAATGATAAAAACACTCACTAAAATAAGGGGAACCAAATACGGTGAGTTATCCAATAAATGCATTGAGTGGAATGCTGCAGCCAACCGAATCGCACTGTAACCTAAGGTTGCGACTACGCCAAATAAGGTGGTACAAATCCCGAGAATATCAATGACATCCCCTACTTTTCCATTAATCTTTTCTTTCAGTAAGGGATAAAAACAAGAGCGTAAAGAAAAGGGTAATTTATAGCGAAATCCGAAGTAAGCTATCGTAAGTGCAATTAATCCATAAATAGCCCAAGCACTGATACTCCAATGAAAAATACTAAAAAATAATGCCGTTCTAACTTTCTCATATTCACCTATTGGTGAAAGAAAATGTGAAAGCGGTTCAGCTACACCAAGAAAAACAATGCCAATACCAATTCCAGAGGTGAAGAGTAATGCAATCCAAGAGCCTAATTTAAACTCTGGTTCTTCCTCATCACTCCCTAGTTTAATATCGCCGTATCGTCCTAACGCCAAGAAAAGTAAAAAGAATAGAAAAAATGCACTCAGTAAAATATAAAACCAGCTAAATTGAGAGAAAATAAAGGCTTTCGCCGCAGCAAGATAAGATATCGTTTGCTGCGTATCAAATAAAAGGGCTGCAATAATCGCTAAACTAAAACCTAAACTGCCCCAAATAACATTTGCTTTGAAAGTATTTTGTATCTTCATATTTGTTTTAAGATAAAAAGTGCGGTTAAAAATTAAGAGGATTTTCAACCGCACTTTAGTCTTATTATTCAGCCAGTTCTGTTTGCTCGTGTGCCATCAATTCTTGACCCACATCGTCTAGCAAACTTAAGTAACGTTCATAATGTTTCAACATATCGGCAATCAATTCATCTTGGTCCATATATTGCACATCATAACCCACTCGACCATCAAAGAAATAAGTGTATGGCTCATAGGTCATACTATGTTGGATATGTGGCAAGTTATCATCATTAATTAATTGCTCTGACACCTCACGACCGATAGATTTCACCCCGTACATAAAGTCTCGCATCAAATCTTTTTGAATGACTAACTCGACTGCAGGTTCATCTTGATCAAATAACGTGTTAATTTGCACACTCAATTCATATTTACTAATTAACTCTTGGCGTAGCTCACGCATAGCCGGTAATACCGTATGTTTAAGGAAACGTAAAATATCTTTTTCTTGCGTTTGGTTCATCATTTGTTCCAAACGTTCTTTCCACTTATCCCCTGTCCAGAAAATACTGGTTGGATTAACTTTGGTATCAAAATATTTTTTATCCGCATTCAAGCCTTTCCATAAACTAAAACACATCAACAACATCAACGTGGCGAAAGGTAACGCCACTAATAATGTCATTGCCTGTAGATTAGCCAAACCACCCGATTGCATTAAAACAATGGCAACAACTGACATTAATATGCCCCACATTACGGCCTGCCAACGAGGTGCTGCAAGGCTTTTATCGCGTGATGCAATGTTATTTAATACATAAATACCAGAGTCTGCTGAGGTGATAAAGAATAAAGAAATCACCACCAAACTCACTAAACCGGTCACACCAGAAAGCGGTAAATAATCTAAGAATTTAAAGAGTAACGTTTCGGGCGAGGAAATCATTTGTCCTAACGTACCTGCAGCTTCCCCATCATTCAACCAAATGGCCGTATTACCAAATACGGTAAACCACAAGATGCCGAACATGCTAGGAATCACCAACACACCGAAAATAAATTCGCGAATGGTACGTCCTTTCGAGATACGCGCAATAAATAAACCGACAAATGGCGCCCAAGAACACCACCATGCCCAATACAGAATGGTCCAACCGCTAAACCAGCCAGTATGTTCTTGTTCATAAACATAGGTTTTGAAGCTTAATTGGACTAAGTTGCTGAGATAAGTTCCGATGTTGTCGCTAAAAGCAGATAACAAATAAAGTGTTGGCCCCGCCACTAATACGAAAATCAACAAACAGAAAGCTAATGTTAAATTCAGCTCACTTAAGATTTTTACCCCTTTCCCTACACCAGAAATCGCGGAAAATATCGCTAAACTCATTACCACGGCAATTACGACAACTTGCAAGCTGAAGCTATTTTCGCTAATCCAGCCTAATTGATGTAAGCCTGCACCCAATTGTGATGCACCAAAACCTAATGTTGTGATAACACCAAATAAGGTGGCAAGTAACGCCATAATGTCGATAAGATCGCCTAACTTGCCATTAATACGCTCTTTCAATAACGGATAGAAACAAGAACGTAATGCCAAAGGTAATTTGTAACGGAATCCAAAGTAAGCCAATGCCAACGCAATCGTGCCATACACCGCCCAGGCATGAATTCCCCAGTGGAATAAGGTGTGTAACAAGGCTTCTTGTTGCTTATGCTCTGCGCTGCCTGTGGTAATATCAGATAAGTAATGCGTCAATGGCTCTGCTACACCAAAGAACATCAACCCTACCCCCATACCGGCAGCAAATAACATCGCCAACCAAGACAGAAAACCAAATTCAGGCTCTTCTTCATCATTGCCTAATTTGATATTACCTAGGCTACTGACTGATAAAATGACTAAAAAGCCCAAAAATACTGAGAATGCTAATACGTAAAACCAACTAAAGTTGGCAAAAATGCCCGATTTAGCAGCATTTAATAAAGTTTGTGTTTGTTCAGGTGCGATTAAAATCATCGCGACAAGCAACACCACAAAAAATAACGTTGCACCAATCACTAAAGGATTGAACGACGTTTGCTTTTCCATAAATTTAGATAAAGACAACGCTTCCCCCTTAAAAATTAAGTGAATAAAAATAAAATCAGATTAAATAAAATAAGGCCTTAAGCCCTAAATGGTGAGATGGAACCATCGCAAATGATAGCACGGAGAAGTGCGATTTTGAAGAAAACGCTCAGTAGGATTTGAGTGGATTGTTTCCAAAAGTGCATTTATGGTATAAAAAAATACCAATTATTTCAAATTAGGAAAATATTGATGGTATTTAATTTAAGTCGTATTTTTAACTGATATAATGAATTACAAAACTTGCTCAAACAAGACAGTAAAAGAAAACGTTTTATTTAATGTGTTGTAGATAAAACAATTTCTTAATGCAGCTTCAGTAAGCTTATCAAACGTCTGATCATCTAAATCAGATGAAATAAAAATTTTAATTTTACAATCGGTTATGTGTGGAGGTTCATCATAACCATGCACACCAAGTAAGGTTAAAGGATTGGCGAGGTTGAGCCAAATTTTTCCTTCCATTTCTACAATATCGGCACGTTGTTGAACAAAATGCGCTTTTACACTACTCAAAATGCCAATGCAGTTAAGTCATCGGAGCAAGGGAAAAACTCTACAAACGTCTAGCAAAAATGGTTGAGCATAACTTTACGGAAGCAGAACAACACCATAGACATAGTTATGCCCATTACAGAGGTTCGTCGAAAGTACACATGCAAGCAAGCACAAAATATCAAGAAAATGCCCTTGTGCTATGGGCTTTTTTACGCTTTTTATAATTCAGACTTTATTAATATGAGGTAATGGTAAAAACTCTACGAAACTGACTGCTTGAATGGCAATCTAAAGTGAAATGTAATAGAAAGAGATAAAACGACAAAAAATAAACCCACCTTTACCAGATGGTCTATAAAGTGGGTTTGCCTGAGGTATAAAATCGAGTGTTAAATACGCGCTATTTTCAATATATTTTAGCTTTTATTTTTTAGGTAACGCATCACTAGAAGCATTAAATTTCACATTTGATGAAGTGTAAGCCTCAAAGTGCGGATGTTTTTTCATAAATTTAATGAAACTTTCCGCATCAGGCAAGTAAGTATCAACGCCTTCATATTTCGGATCGTTAAATAATTTACCAAAAGTTTTGTAACCATCTTTACCGCTAGCTACATAAGCATTAGTACCAACGAGATAACGTTTATTATCATCAATTGGTTCCCATTGTTGGGTTTGTTTATTCAATACTTCCACGCTGACTAAACGTTTACCTTCCGCATTTGGTATTTCATTCGCTTCGTAACGAATGCCCGCGCCATAAGGGAATGCCCCTGTAGAACCATCAACTAAAGCAAATTGCATCGCATCTTCAAGCACTTGTTTCACTAACGAACCTTCCATTTTATAGGTATATAACGTATTCCCGAAAGGTAAGAAAGTATAAGCATCATTAAAGGTTACATTGCCTGGTAAAATATCCGCACGAACACCGCCTGCATTTTGAATGGTTAAATCCACTGTTTTGAGTTCGTTATACATTGTTTCTGCAATAAAACGCGTTGCAATAGAACCTTCTGGATTTGAGCCTGCTTTATTTGGGATACGATTTGCTGAACCACCCGGCATTGCAGAACCGGTGATGACGCCAACAATTTCTTGTGCTAAACGATCTTTTTCACTTTTATATTTTGAAATAAGCATGTCTGTTTTTGCATCATGATCATCAAGTGAAATACTCTTCATTGACTTTAAAGTATCAAGCGCTTTTTTACGTTCATCGCCTGTTAATTCAGTCCATTTACCTTCCGCATTTTTCACTTGAAGTTTATGAGAACTCATTAACACATGAGGAATTTTACGAGTAATAGACGCAATACCTTCAGGACTGAATTTAACACCTAAGTCACCCACAACAGCAGAATAAGCCCAACCTTCCATTACAAATACCGGTTCGCCATTCGGATTTTTAAATTCAAGCGGATATTCATAGATTACTGGAAGTTTTAAACCACGTAATTCATCATTTCCGTATAAATAATGTGAATCCCCAGTAACGATCACATCAATATCATTTACTTTTTGAGCAATTTCGATATTTTTTTCACTTCCTGCATGTGAAAGTAAAATGATTTTATTAATGCCTTGTTGTTTTAGCGCATTTGCCATAATTTGTGCGGTAGCAATTTCATCATAGAACTTCACATCCTTACCTGGTGAAGATGAATTAACCGTTTTATTCACGGTATCTAAACCGATAATGGCAATTTTTTCTCCATCCACAGTGAAAATATCGTAAGGTTTCCATTTGTTATATAAAATTGAATTTTTATCAGGAATAACATTGGCTGAAAGTACTGGAATTTTTAATGGCTCGAGTAGTTTTAATAAACCTTCATTACCCGCGTCAAATTCATGGTTACCCAAAGTAAAATAATGGAAATTACCAGCATTCATGACAGCCGCATCAGCGGAACCGCCAAAAAGTGTGAAATACAGCGTACCGGTAATCGCATCACCAGCATGTAGCACTAATGGATTTTTATACTTTTTACGTAACTCATAAAGTTTTCCATTCACAGCAGAAAAACCGCCAATATCAACCTTTGTTTGTTGACCATTTAGATTAATTCTTGCTTCGTGCGGTTCCAAATAAGAATGGTGGTCGTTAATATGTAAGATACTTAACTCCACAGCTTTATGTGCTTGCGGCGCTTCTTTAGCAAAGGCTGCACCTGAGCAAAGCATTGCTAACGCACTAACTGCAAAGGTAACTGATTTTTTAGATAAAAACATAATGGCTCCTTGTGAGTAAACGGATTAATTTAAGCCTTCAAGCATTGCTTGGAAAGTCTTATAACGAATAGCATAGTTATTGTGTTGAAGATTTTCACGTGCTTGATCTAAATACGAAAAATCATCAACCTCCACCCCTTTAAATTGGCGAGCAAACATCATATTGGCTAGAGCTAGGCGGGGCTTAATTTCAGAAGAAGGGGTTATCAAACTCACTCGATTCTCAGTAATAGAAAAAGTTGTTTGATTAGGAAAATCTTGACGCATCTGTTCAATAATTTTTTGAAATATGCCTTTAGCATCCAAAGACAATAATATAATTTGATCTGGTTTGGCTCCCCTTTCTAGTAAAGCCTGAACAAATTGCTCCGAATTATCTGTTTGACGAATATAAATTTTTGCCTGCTCATTCGCTAAAAAAGACACCAATAAGTTTTTCTTCATTTCCTGAATTAAATTAGCATCGCCAGTATTTATCGGCTCAAAGTATAAGTAATCAAGAAATTTAGGAGTGAGATTTTTATCTGTTTTAAAAATGCGAGTTAGGATTTTTTCGCTTATTTGGATCTGATTATCTAGGAATTGAGGAGGTAAAGAAAAAAGTGCGGTGAGTTTTTTCTGTAAAATCGAAACTTGTTGCTTTTCTTGTTTGGCTAAAGCGATTGAAAATTGTTGTTTTAAAGCCTCAGCGGACTCAGTAGATACTGATTGTTGAGAAGACGGAGGAGGACTCGCTATCACAGATTGTTGAATGCCAATACATGACGCTAATCCAAGTAACACAGAATGAAAACCGATTTTCATAATAAACCTCATTTAACTGATATTTTATCAATATAAAATACCGCTTAACGCGTAAACTTGACCTAAAACTATTTGAGAGTTTCTTAGATTATACGTAAAACAAAATTGCATGTGAATGATAATGTTTACCTTTTCAAGAGAATATAACGTACTTATTAGAATGCTCATCGAAAACTTGCAAGTTTGCTCAAAAAGTATAAAATTCGCAAG
>JAHZCD010000015.1 GCA_019423025.1 Haemophilus sp.
ATCCTAAGCTTTCAGCTTGTTGAGTTGAAGTAATGATCGCACCTTTTAAATCTGTGTGATTTTTTACATTCACATCATAGCCTTCATCACCCGCATAGATTCCTGCTTGTTCATTCACACTTGCATGATCAGCATTAATTTTCGATTTATTGAAACTACCACCAGCAGAAAAACCATATATATATAAAGTACACGGTGGAAAAAATCTCATCCATTATATGTATTTTTTACTTTCTACTTTAGCTATTGTTCTTTATTTTCATTTTCACAATAATACATGACATGTACATTTCCTTTATATTTCATGCATATTTTTTTCCATTAGCCTCTTTGTACATTTTATTAAGATTATGCCAAGCCTCATCTGAAGAATATGAAAGGCAAGATTGAATAAAAATAGTCATAAAGAATATAACTAAAGATTTCATTACTTCCATCCCCATAACTAGTGCAAGGTGCGTGAACCAACAATTAACGTACGCTAACTTGATGACGAATTAATTTTCTTTCTCTAAAAAAAGCGCGGTCATTTTTCAGATTGTTTTTAAAATTTAAAAACTCCAAAATTTTTGACCGCACTCTATTTAAATAATAAATTCAATGCTTTATAAATTACATTTTCCCTTATCCCATTTAGGATCTTGATAGCCACATTCAGCTGGCCAGTATCGGTAATATCCCTTTCTTTCCATACAAGATTGAAATTCTTTGTATTTACCAGTTTTATTGATATAGTGAAGTTCTTGATCTCCATATTTACTACCGCAGCTAACAGCATCTTTCCAACGCTGTTGCTGATCAGTTTTACCTATACTATAAGGCTTTTGATAATGTGCTATAGCTGGCCATAATTTGCCTTTATCAACACAATTAACCATTTGTGGAGTATAAAAACATCCGCTTGAATACCAACATCCGTTTAATATAAAACAAAGAAGAAATAAGGTGTATCTCATTTTATTTACCTCCTATTTTCATCAAAAGTTCAAACATATCTGATGACATTACATCGGATAAAGCAAATGGTGCGGATACCGGTATTGCAATAACAGTTGTTACACCTGATGCTACACCAGTAAGTTTATTTTTTTCTGCAGTATTTCCTTGTTTATCATACCAGCCCCATACTTGGCCTCCTAACAGGTCGTGAGTACCGGCAAAGGATTCTACCGCCATATCCGAGATAGAACCGATGCTATACGGAATTCTCGTAAAATGTAGATTCCACTCACCTTGAACAGATTGAAAGCCACCGGTTTCTCCATACAATCCACTCGCTTTTTCATTTTTCTTTGGATCAATAGCATCATCCAATGAAAATCCATTTTCACCTTTAAATACAACTAACCCATCTGCATTTTTTTCACAGGAACCGACTCCTTGAGTACAAATTGCATTGATATCAATTCGAACACCACCTAATTTTACTCCATCAAAATAACCGCTATCATAACTATCATTACGAAGAATTTTCCCCGTCTTAGCATCTTTAATACCTTTAAATAATCTTGAATTAGCTAAAGTCTCCTCTCTCATCTTCGTCGCGGCTAATTGCAAAGTTCCTTGTGTTATTGCAACATCAGGCGAACCCGATACGATGCCTACCACGGTTTCAAGCAAACGTTTTTGATATTGCAATTTATAAATTTCTCCATAAAGTGCGGTCTTTTCCTCTTCAGTTTTAGCTTCCTTGATTTGTTTTCTCAATTCAGCCTGTTTCGGAAGCGCATAGGCATCAATCATTGAGAAGGCATTTTTACGAAAATCTTGAGTAACTTTCACTTGAATGTTGAGCTCTTTCATCACTTTGTCTTTATCAAAATGATTTTCCAACTTGCCGGAATGCTGCTCTGCATTATCCGTAGTCACATCGGTTTTAATGCTATCTAGCGTCTGCTCAACTGTTTCACCGGTTTTCGCCAGTTGTTCCGCTTGGTCTCTAATTTCAATATTCGCAGTATTAATACCACTTTTTGTCACACTACTTTGACTTTCTTTATCTCGCCCAATACCAAATCCTGTTGAGGTTTCTAAAGAATCCCAACCTGTAGCAAGTTGTTTTGCGTTGTCTTTACCCTGCGCATTTTTGGCTTCTGTGGTCAATTCTCCTCGGTCGTTTCTATAAATCGGATTGCCATCATCATCCACCGCCTGTTTACTACTTTGCGCTTGACCCTCTTTCCCAAACGGTGTGTCAAAATTCGCTGCCACACTGCCGCTCACACCAAAGCTTGAACCGCTATAGTTTGAATGGTTTTCAATATCTGAATGAGTCAGGCTGCCGGTACTAAAATGGTTTTTACCATCTGCTTCTGCCTTTTGGGTAGACGTAATCAATGCACCTTTAAGATCGGTATGCTTATTAACATTAATATCATAACCTTCATCCCCTGCATAGATGCCGGCTTGCTCATTAACGCTGGCGTGGTCGGCGTTAACTTTGGACTTATTGTAGCTTCCCCCTGCTGAGACGCCATAACCCGCCGTCACACTCCCACTCACGTTCATTTGTTTGCCTTTGTATGTGGCAGTGTCTTGCAAGCTTTCGATGTTGAGGTTTTGGGCATTGACTTCTACACGTTTGCCTTTTACTTGGCTACCGATGAGGTTCGCATCACCACCGGCATTAATCACTGTTTTACTTTGGCTATCTCCTACATGACTAGCAACATAAGAGGTTTCATCACCATTGCCATAGCCTTTTCCGTAATTACCACCTACTGTAATACCTGCGGCAACACCACTGCCAACTTTAATAGCAACCCCCGCATTAAAGCCACTTGACTTATTGGTGCTACTCTCTTGATGGTTTTGTTCCGCGGCCTCGATATTTACTTGATTACCTGCAATCAAAGTCGTGCCTTGTTTGCCTGATATATCCGAACCTTTAATATTAATGTTTGAATCCTTTCCTGCACCCGTTGCCACAATATTCACCTTGCCGCCTGCATTAACTTGAGATTTGGCTGCGGTTTTTCCTTCAGTATGAGTACGTGATTCGCTCTTTTTAAGCTATAAATAAAACTTATAATATTGCACAAATATTTTGCTTAAAAACTCTACAAAGTCTATATTTAAAACACAAAAAGTGCGGTCAATATTCAAGAGATTTTAAAATTCACTGAAAATTGACCGCACTTTTAAGCACCTTTGTTAATTACTGCCAAGGCTTAGCATCAGGCTTGCTGTGTTTTTTTCGCCATTGGATACATATTGGACTATCCCACATTAGCCTTTCTTCACAAACTGGACCACCTTCAAGATACCAACCCTTTTTCTCTAAACAAAGATTCTCTTCTGGATTAACACTTTCACCTGTCACAAAATCCATACCACAATCCGACATGTCTTTTTTTCTTCTTTCAAGAAAATTAATACGTCCTTGAGGATCTGAGTTAGGAAATAAAATCTTAGAATTATGCAAACGCCAATGATAATGTGGTGGTGGTGGTTGAAATCCACCAAAAGAACAAGCATTGATTGTTAGCAAACCAAATATAAAAAATAGAATCTTCATATCATTCTCCTTTTGATTTATTTAAATTAAAAATGGTTTGCTCATTTCCCATTTTTAGATCTACCTTCGTTCGATATCCATCAGTAACGCATTGTCTTTGCCCTAGTCCATAGCAATTATGTACTGATGAATTGTCACCAAATATATCGCTAATACGTGCAATCCAACCTTTATTGAGATTATTTTCAGATGTCGTTGCAGGGTTTCCTCCTAATAAAATCGGTATACTACCTACTGGGTCACTAGCATGATTCTCAATCCGAATTGAACCATCAGAAGCCGTTCTTTCTTTACCCGTTTGCAATTGACTTAAATAGCTATCCGCTCTTGTTACATCTGCTGCAGGACCAACCATTTTAATTGTCGTACCTGAAAGTAGCTTTTTATCTCGGTTATCTTCTGTATTTAACGCTTTTAATGCATTACTTAATGTTAATGTGCCACGACTATGGGACCTCACGATGGCGCACGTTTCCTAACGCGTGCCTAAAACATCAATTTCACAATTCAGATTTTTACTATTTTCATTACAACTTTATTCAGTTTGTCTATTTTAGTTAGATTCAAGCACGCGCAGGAGACGCGCGTTATCTAGCCGCAGATCTTGCTTTTAGAAAAGTGCGGTCAATATTCAAGAGATTTTAAAATTCACTGAATATTGACCGCACTTTTAAACACCTTTGTTAATTACTGCCAAGGCTTAGCATCAGGTTTGCTATGTTTTTTTCGCCATTGAATACATGCAGGTCTATTCCACATTGTTTTTTCTTCACAGATTGGTCCACCTTCTAAATACCAGCCTTTTTTCTCTAAACAAAGATTGACCTCCGGATTATCACTTTCTCCTACCACATAATCCATACCGCAATCCGACATATCTTTTTCTCTTCTGTCAAGATATTTATTAATTCTTTGAGGATCTGAGGTTGGAAATAAAATCTTAGAATTATGCAAACGCCAATGATCATGTGGTGGAAGTGGTTGAAACCATCCACTACAGCTTGTAAGCAATAAGATTGAGGGTATTAAGAATAAAAATCTTATTTTCATTTTATTTCTCCTTCGCTTTATTTAATTCAAAAATAGTTCTTTCATTACCCATTTTAAGATCTCCTCCAGTTCTATATCCGTCATTAATACATTGTCGTTGTCCTAAGCCATGGCAATTATGTACGGATAAACGTTCATCACTAAACATATCTGCTGTTCGCTGTAACCAGCTTTTATTCAGATTATTTTCAGATGTTGTTGCAGGGTTGCCTCCCAATAAAATCGGCATACTACCTACTGGGTCACTAGCATGATTCTCAATACGAATTGAACCATCTGAAGTTGTTCTTTCTTTACCCGTTTGCAATTGACTTAAATAACCATCCGCTCTTGTAACATCAGCTGCAGGACCAACCATTTTAATTGTCGTACCTGAAAGTAGCTTTTTAGCTCGGTTATCTTCTGTATTTAACGCTTTTAATGCATTACTTAATGTTAATGTGCCACGACTATGGGAACCTAGGTATAAATCATCTTTACCATACTGCTTCATGATATTCATCGCTTGTAAACTTGAATTATCCATACCTAATAGATTTCCAAAAGACGTTTCAAACATTTTCTCATAACCCGCCACTAAGAGCTCTGACAAACCATTTTTCGCTTCAGGATGGTGAACAAAATAAACATCTTTATATATTTTTTGATCTATATTGCCTGTTTTATCATCCCTGCCCGCAATATAGTTTTGTACTGCAAATTTTGCGGCAGAATTACGATCATTAAAGATGCCATTAAATGCAACGACATATTTACTCTCTGTTTTCCCTGTTTTTGGATCAGTATAAGTAACTTTTTGTAATTGATTGCGTTCTTGATCTGACAACTCATGCAATTGATAAATATTACGTCCTTTACCTAGCTGCTGTTCTAAATATACTTCTCTATCGATACCTTTAGCATCTGCCTCTTTATTTATATCTTCTATAAGCTTTGAATCTCTTATACGTTCTCCTTTTTCATCCACTTTATGAGTGAACATCCGATGCTCAGCTATAAACATTGTTCGATAAGCCTCATCCGTAACACCACCAACATTCTTCGCAAACGCTTGAATCGTTGCAACATCCTGCTCAACCTCTTTTTGCATTTTCGCATGATCTACTTTTTCAAGTTTGTTTACTTCTTGCTCAGTAGATTTCTTGATAGTCTCAATATTCTGTTTACCCTGCGTACTCGCAATATTAAAGTTACCATCACTAATCACAGCATTAGTTGTACTCTGATTATTTTCACTTTGACTGCTATTGCTCGCTAAATTAGCTAGACCAATTTTTGCTGCAGCGTATAAATCTGTACTATGAACATCATCTGTGCCTAAACCAAATTTTACCAGCGATTGATTTGCTTTATTTGGATTCGCCTGTTCAAAGGTTTCGCCCTTTCTATCATCACCACGATAAATTTTATTTAAAGCTTTATCCTCATCAGAAGTTTGATCACGATCTACAGAAAAACCTCCCATCAATCCCATCGCAGATGATTTCGCATTAGAATAATTTTCAATATTTGAATATTCGAAATCTTCTGCTGTCATTTGATTTTTCTCTTTTTCAGCACTTGAAATGATAGCTCCGCCAACAGAAGAAACTTTATTTTTTACATTGATATCATAACCATTATTACCTGCAAAAATTCCTGCCTGTTCATTCACACTCTCATGATCAGCATTGATTTTTGATTTATTGAAACTACCACCTGCGGCAAAACCATAGCCTACCGTCACACTACCTTGCATATTCATCTGTTTACCATGGTAGCGAGATTTATCTTGCAAGCTCTCGATATTCAGGTTTTCCGCATCCAATTCAACACGTTTACCCTTCACTTGACTGCCTGCAAGAGTGACATCACCACCTGCATTAATCACGGTTTTACTTTGACTATCACCTACATGGCTAGCAACATAAGTAGTTTCATCACCATTGCCGTAGCCTTTTCCGTAATTACCGCCGAAAGTAGCCCCAGCAGCTACACCACTGCCAACTTTAATAGCAACTCCTGCATTAAAGCCACTAGATTTATTGGTACTACGCTCTTTATGATTCTGCTCAACCGCTTTAACAATCACTTGATTATCAGCCGATAAAAACGTGCCTTGTTTACCAGAAATATCTGAACCCTCAATATTAATATTAGAATCCTTTCTGGCACCCGTTGCCACTATATTTACTTTGCCGTCTGCATTCACTTGAGATTTGGCCGCGGTTTTGCCTTCAGTATGCGTGCGAGATTCATTTTTTTGTTGGCCATAAGTGATTTGTGCACCAATCACAGAATCTACATTTCCTGTGTTACTCATAAATTTTCCGACATCATTTGCAGCTTGTCCGACTGATTGAGCTGCCCGATAAGCATCAAAACCAGCATTAGCTGCTGCCATCGCATTCACACGACCATGCTTACTCTCACCTACTTGTCTAGTTGATTGCACTACGCCTTGTACTGCTTGAATAGCAGAAATAACAGGGGAGGTAATCGCAAGAGTTACACCTTTTTGTTCAAAGGTTTGTTTGGTATTGGTTTCATATTTGTCATCAGCCGCTTTAATATCAACTTTTTTAGCCAGAATATTTACATCGCCGCCTTTGATTGCACTCACCAGACTTGCCGTTTGAGTGTAATGATTCTCTGCGATGAGGGTGACGTTGCCATTTAAGCTCCCCACTTGGCTGCCCTGTGCATAAAACTTCGTTTTATCGCTTTCTAGCGTTTGCTTTTGGGCACCAAACGTAACCCCTAGGCCTCCGCCCAACATACCTGATTTTTTCTTGCTGTGAAAATCATCGGAATAAAATTTGTTTTCCGCTTCTTTGATGTCGATGTTTTTCGCCTGCACCGTTAAGCCGTTTTCTCCCACCACATTTGAGCCTTGCACCGTCACATTCCCTTGACCGGCAATAAGATTTACCGTTTTTCCGTCAATGTTACTGCTCACCGATTGCGCAATATCGTGTTCATGACGACGTATCTCCGTTGTTTTACTTAACCCGAAGCGACCTCTGCTCACGGATTTTGACGCGCTTGCCAGTTGTTCCTCTTCGCGCCCGACTTCAACCTGTATACCCCCTTGTTGTGAACCAATCAGCACGTTGCCATTTTCGCTACCGATATCCGATTGGCGTATCCGGACATCCTTTTTCGCCACAAGACTCACATCATCCTTGCCTTTAAGGGTACTGCCGACTTCCGAATGTTGCGCTAAACGATAGTAGTTATCCGCATCGCCGTTGTAATACTCTTTATTGCTCACCGTTAATGTCGTCACGTTTAACATATTCCCTGCCGTTGCGCTTAAGCTGCCTTGGCTTTCAATATCGGCCGCTTTTATCGTCAGGTTCTCATTGCTGTGTAATGCCAAATGGCCGCCTGCACCGGTGACTTTCACGCTAGCAAGACGGTCTAACACCGTGCGGGCAACATTGCCGTCAGCACTTTCTGAAGAAGACAGCGTACTGCTAATGTCTAAATTTTTCCCCGCCGACAGCGAGAGGGATTTTACCGCCTCAATGCGTCCACCGAGGTTAATCAGGTTTTGTTGAGCGGATAAATCAACCGTTTCGCCTAAAATCGTGCCTTGGTTCTCTAATTGATTAGTATAAATACGGGTTAAATTCCGTCCGGCTATTACACCGCTATTGTTTAGCTCACCCACATTGCCCACTATTTGATTGGCTGAAATCACTGCACCTCGGGAACTAATATCGCTATACCGAACTCAATATTTAAGTTAACTAACCTGTCCAACTTTTGGGGGGCAGATCAAAGTGCGGTCAAAATTGCTTATGTTTTTGATCGCACTTTTATTATCATTCCCGACTTATCTACCAAACACCAGTGATTATTTTCTGACAATAACTTATATCGTTGAAAATACAAAAGTGCGGTCAATTTTTGAGAGGTTTTAAAATTCTTTAAAATTAACCGCACTTTATATTTTGAGGACAATATCTTACCGATAAATACTCGTACAATACGTCAAGGCTTGTCTTACAGCTTTTCCTAATTCTTCATCTGAAATATTCTTATCATATTTAAATTCTAATGGTGAATTGTCAGGAAGTGAAATTCCTGAATAACCACCAAGAGAATCCTGGTGAAGTGGCGCTATAATTATAAAACTAGCGTCCTGTTCTAAAGATAAAAAAGACATATCCTTATAGATAGATTTTTTATTTTTGTATCCATAGCGTTTTTTCATCTCTTCCTCAAGTCTTTTTTGCAACCCTTTCATTTTTTCAGAATTAAAGATAGCCTGAAACTCTTCGAACGAAATTTCTTTACTTTCATTAAGCTTTTCTTTAATTAACTTTCCTAGATCTAAATCAGAAATATCAACTTCATTAAAAATAAAATCTTGATCTGGATCTGTCATTGCAATCATTCCTCTAATAAAAGAGGTAACTAATAAGAAATCTTTATTAATTCTAACAAAAGCAGCTTTAGGTTTGGTCATATCAATTTACCTTATTAACAATAATATTAGTTCCTTTCGATCTAGCATATTCTATAGATTTATCTATAGCTTTCATCTGTTCTTTTGATGTTTTAGCCGGAATTGCCAAATATAATTCTTTTGATTTTATATCTGAATTGTTAATTATAACTCCGTTTTTACCATCATTTCTAAAATTAACCATATCATCAACATACTTATTCAATGTATAAGTAATTTTTGATGGATTTTGGTAAGTTTTTGAACCAACCGTATCCATTGTTTTTGAACTTATTGCTGTACCATCAGGAAGAAGATGATCAAAGGTTTTAAAATTAGGTTTGATATCATTTAAGTTTATTGAGCCATCCGGAAGCTTCGATTGAACATAAGCTTCCCATGGTTTACCTTGATTTGAAATCCCTTTCCCCCATTGAATACCTATTTGACTATTAGGTATGCCTTTTCTTGATAAGTTTAATTTTCCTGATTTAGCTATATCTGTAATCTTAGAGATCCCTTCAACCATAGCCAATCCCGCACCACTTAGAACCACGCCTCCAGTCGAAACACCTTTCATTTTGCCTTGGCGGTAACCTTGCATTTCTCCCGCGAGCTTTGGATTTTCTTGAAGGGCAAGCGCATAAGCCTCATCCCAATCTTTCAACGAGACCACAACATTATTATAGGTCTTCCCTGGATTTGAGATTGCTTCCCATAAAGACACTACGGTATCATCTAAATTAACAACCGCATCCGCTGTGTCTTTAATACTATCAATTTGACCCTGAGCCTCTGCAAGCTCTAGACCTTCTTGATATTCTTTAGCTTTATCCTCATCTCCATTGAATAAAACCTTGGCATACATTTCAATGTTTTGCTTACGCTCATCACTAGGATGAACATCATCTGCCATGCCATTATTCTCTACCGCACTTTTCGCTGTTTTAGCTGCAATAATCGCTCCATCAGAGCTATCTGATAAACTACCACCAACAATACCTGCTGCTACTTGGCTTAAAGACGATACGGTACGTTTTTCTTCTTCGCTAAGCTTTTCAGGTGATTTATCATAAAGTGTCGAGGCAAGGAAATGAGCCGCAGCCTCTCCGCCCGCAGCACCCGCCGCACCCGCAGCAACATTACGATTGCCCGCATAAGCCTCTACCGCGCCCCAAAGTGCATGAGCAGTCAAATTGAGAGCGGTATTCACATTGCCTTTTGCATCTGTTGTCGCTTTCTTAATTTGGTTATTCACCGCAGGCGATAATCCTGAAGCCACCACTTCCGCTGCCGGTCTGCCAGCTAAAGCAGTGCTGATAACATTTAATGCCGAATCAATGACAAGACGTTGACTTCCACCCGTTTCCCATTCTTTGGCTTCACGACTCGCTGTCTCAAAATTATCTCGAGCTTGTTCTACTAAAGCTTGGTTAATTTCGTTGTTGTTTTCTGCCTTGGCTTTTTCTGCTTCTTCTAACGCAATTGCGGCTTCATTACGTTTCGCTTTCGCTTCTTCGCCAAATTTATTAGCAAGCAAACTTCCTGCTTCCGCGACATTTGGTCCAAATTTCTCTGTCACCTCACGTTGGAAATCAAGCTCTTTTTGAACATCATCTTTATTAAAACGATTCTCTAATTTGCCACTTTGACTTGGTGCACTCTCTGTAGTGATATCGGTTTTAATCGCCGCAATCTCTTCTTGTACCGTTTTACCTGTACGTTTTAATTGTTCAGCTTCATCTTTAATAATGATATTTTGTGTATTAATACCACTTTTTGTTGTGCTAGATTGGCTATCTTAATCTTTACTATACACCAATGCAGGGTTTAGGTTTAATAGTAATATTCGCATTTTCGGTAAGGGCGAAGTCAATGGCCATCGCCGTTTAGGTGTCTTACTCGCTCGTGATATTTCTGTGGAAAAAGCATTAGAAAAAGTAGAGCGCGCTTACGCGAAGTTGAATGTAAAATTATAAGATTTGCTTAACAATAAGCATCGTTGGAAATACGAAAAGTGCGGTCATTTTTTGAGAGGTTTTAAAACCCTTTGAAAATTGACCACACCTTGTATCTAGATATTTTAAATTATATACCTATCAAACAATTCACAAGTTACTAAAAACCTAACATTAGAAAGCCTAATATGATTTTAGATATACTCTAATTTTTATTAGTTAAATAGTCATATAAACTTAAAATAACAAACCCTGAAAGTATATAACCCAAAAAACTAAAATTAATTTTTACAAAGTTATTCATTAAATAAGAAAAGCTATCATATTTTAAAGCACTATAAATAATACCTACTTCACTAACAAAAAAAATAATAAAAAAGTTTCTAACCAACCTCTTAATATATTTATTTTTCTTCTTTATCATTTCCTACACCTCTATAAGATCTATAAATAGTTGGAATCTTCTGAATAAATTCAGACGCAAATGAAGCAGCATAAGGGTTTTTAACTTTAAGACCTGCTGCAGCACCAATTCCAGCTAATCCAG
Source organism: Haemophilus sp. (assembly GCA_019423025.1). GTDB lineage: Bacteria > Pseudomonadota > Gammaproteobacteria > Enterobacterales > Pasteurellaceae > Haemophilus_D. The sequence goes on from JAHZCD010000015.1 coordinate 11,508, forward strand.
CCCCCTCTATAGGATCGCTTCCACTAGCTAATCCAGTTGCCATACCAATCCCCATATTTACCCGAATCACATCATTTGCACTTTTTAATCTAGGAGAAATAACAGCCCCCATACCCGCTCCAGCAAGCTCATACCAATTAAATGGCTGCCCACTTGCTATTTGAGTACCTGTATTCGCAGCTAACCCTAAAGCAACCTGAGTTGCAACCTTATATGTGATCTGTCCAGCTAAAAGCTCTGGAGCAGCAATTATCGGTCCAATAGTATAAATAATTTTACCCGTTGTACTTACAACGGCATAGGTTCCATCTGCTAACTGCATGATAATAGGATGTTCTTCCCTTAAGCTTTGTTCAATATTAGATTTTTCCTCTATCAGTTTTGCCTCACCTTCAGCTTTAGCTGCCCAAGCTTCTTGTGGATTATTAATTACTGACTCTAACGTAAAACTATTATTCTCCACCGCATTCTTGGCCGTAGTTAGTCCTACACCAATTCCTTGACTACTATTTGCTGCCGCTCCACCCACTAAAGCACCGGCAGCTTGACTAACAGAAGATACGACCTCTTTCTCTTCTCGATTAAGTTGGTTAGGCTTTTTACCATAAAGGTCTTTTGCAATTACATCAGCCATCACCTCACCCGCTAAAGCACCACCAGCTCCCGCCGCTGCATTTTGATTTGCGGAGTAAGCCTCTACCGCACCCCAAATTGCATGAGCAACCTTATTAGCCATAGGGCTACCCTCAGTGGCTAGCTTAATTTGATGATTTA
>JAHZCD010000016.1 GCA_019423025.1 Haemophilus sp.
GACCCCATACCGAACTCAGAAGTGAAACGCCGATGCGCCGATGGTAGTGTGGGGTTTCCCCATGTGAGAGTAGGACACCGCCAGGTACTGAATGTAGAACCCCGAGCTGAATGGCTTGGGGTTTTTGTTTATGGATTTTTATTATATTTGAATTTGATAAGTTAAAGTACGGTAGAAAGTTAGGCTGTTTTTACTGTAGAGAATATATGAAAAGGAGTTTATCCCAAATATATTGGGATAGACTCCTTTAATCTTTTAAGAAAATAGCTTATTCCAAAAAAAACAAACAAATTCCCTTTCTTCTGCAAATACCGAATCATCAACAATGACCGGATTTCCTAATAAGTTTAGGTGGTGAATTTTATTACGTAGTGTCACGTAGCAGGATTTGAGTTTTTCACACTCAGCTAGAGAAATAATGTGATATTCTGCCATGGAATCAAAAATGCGGACGTTATCAGACCATTTAGTTAATATTGGATTAGCTGGGGCATTTGCAAGCATCAGATACTGGGCGATAAATTCAATATCGGTAATACCACCACGATCTGTTTTGATATTAAAAAAGCCTTCTTTTGTATGAGATAGATGTTCGTACATTTTTTCACGCATTTCTCTTACTTCAATTTTTAGCTGATTAATATCTCTTTGAGCAGAAAGTACATTACAGCGAATTTTTTCAAATTCTGCTTTTAATTCTATTTCACCAAAAATGGCACGACTGCGGACGAGTGCCTGTTTCTCCCATGTCCATGCTTCATTGAGTTGATAGTTTTCAAATGCTTGAAGCGAACAGCCTAGTAAGCCTGCATCGCCTGAAGGTCGTAATCGCATATCAACATCGTAAAGTACACCTGCACTGGTATTCATGCTAAAAATGCTGACAATTTTTTGAGCCAATCTTAAATAGAATTGATTGCTATCAATGGATTTCTTCCCTCCAACAGTCACTCCTTCAACAGCTTGGTATAAAAAGACTAAATCCAAATCAGATTTATATCCGAGTTCAATTCCGCCTAATTTACCGTAGCCAATAACTAAAAAGCCTTTTTCAGTTTTATCTACAAGATGTTCGGGGACCCCAAATCGTTGACTGACTTGTTGCCAAGCAAAATTGACAACGGCATCAATGATTGCTTCTGCCAGATAAGTGAGATGATCGCTCACTTTCATAACAGGCAATACGCCGAGAATATCGGCGGCTGCAACGCGTAATAAAATAGACTGTTTGAATTGGCGTAAACCGTCAATAAATTGTTCTTCATCATCTTGCGGTAATCGCAGCATATATTGTTTCAATTCATCAGGATACTGTGTGAACGGTAATGGATTACGTAGCGCTTCAGTATTTAATAATTCATCGAGTAGAATAGGATAGCGAGCCACTTGTTCGGCAATCATCTGGGATTGCGCACATAGTTCAATAAGCTGCTTAATGGCTTGAGGATTTTCTAAGAGCAATTCCAAATAAGTCGTTCTACTCGCAATTTTATCGATAATATTGAGAATGCGTGGCAATAAAGTGCGGTAATTTTTTTGCTCAAATATTTGGGTAAAGATATTTGGTAATAAGTGAGCTAAAACTTCTCGACCACGAGAGCCAATAACACGGCGGGCAAGCCCCTCTTTGAATTGAATAAGTTTATCTAAGATATCGGAAATTGCGTCATCATCAATGTGATTATCAACCAACATTTGTTCAATGTCATCAAGATCACTTTCTAAAAAATCAATCCACTGATTATTGTCATCGGTACGTTCATCTTTTTCTTCACCAATTAATGCATCAAAAACTGACCGCACTTTTTGTTGGTGTGCTTGTAGTATTTGATAGAAATCATCCCAGTTTTCAATTGGATAAGATGTTATCGTAGGCTGACTGTTCTCATCTAAGTAAGTGTATTCTCGACAAGCGACCATTAATCTAAGGCGATTTTCTTCATCTGTCGGAAGAAGTTGCGTTTGTTGATCATCAATAGCTTGTAGTACGTTTTCAGTACGACGAAGGAAGATATAAGCATCTCTTAATTCATGATATTGTTCAGGCGTAATTAAACCGAGATCCCGTATTTCGGGCAGAAGTTTAAGCAATTCATGTTGTTGGAGCTTAATCTCACGTCCACCACGAATCAGTTGAAAAACTTGCACAATAAATTCGATTTCTCGAATCCCGCCTGCGCCTAGTTTAATATTGTCTTTTAAGCCACGACGACGTACTTCACGCTCAATTTTACCTTTCATTTCACGTAAAGCTTGAATCACACTAAAATCAATATAGCGTCGATACACAAAAGGACGAAGTAATTGTTGTAAGGTTTTTACATTGGGATCTTGCGCATCAGCGCTTAAAATACGCCCTTTGATCATGGCATAGCGTTCCCAATCTCTCCCCTGATCTTGGTAATATTGCTCCATTGCAGAAAAACTTAAGGCAAGTGCACCACTGTCACCAAAAGGGCGAAGGCGCATATCCGTACGATAGACAAAGCCATCTGGCGTGAATTGATCTAAAGCATTGATCAGTCGTTGTCCTAAACGAGTAAAAAATTTAGCATTATCAACGGCTCGTCTTGCACCAATGGTTTCTCCCTGTGAAGGGTAAGTAAAAATTAAATCAATATCAGAGGAGAAATTTAGCTCAAAACCACCTAATTTTCCCATGCCAAGAATATAGAGTTGCTGAGGGATGCCATGTTCATCACAAGGAGTGCCCATTTCTTCGCAAGCTTGTTTATACAGCCAATCTCTCGCTCCGATGATAAGACTCTCAGCAAGTTGAGAAAGACGAATAAAAATTTCTTCTACGGTAGCAAGATTCAAGCTTTGACAGAAACTAAGTTTTGCCATTTCTTGATTTCGAAAATCTCGTAGCGTTTTGTAAAGCTGTTCTTCGTTTTGGATAGTAGAGAGTTGGTCAGCTAAACGGCTAGCGTAATGTTGACAATCTGAAAATTGAGGAGGATGTTGCCACCATTGAGCTAAAAAGTGCGGGTGTTTTTTTAAGACTTTTTCCAAGAAATCAGACAGACTGATAGCATAGTTTATTTGTCCGATTGGTGTCGTGAGATCTATTGCATCCCGCTCGATTTGTTGGGTTATTTCATCAAGATTCATTTCAGGGAAATGTTGGCAAAGCACTTCGCCAAGTTGAATGAGTTTTTCAGTCGAAAGCGGAAGTGAAAGCGCCATAATTTACCCCTTAAAATGTTCGTCAATCTTGCGTAGTACGATTTCTTTGGCTTGTTGCGGTTGCAGACTATCTAGCCAATTTAATGGTGTTTTCCAGCCGCGCAGCCAGGTGATTTGTCGTTTTGCTAATTGGCGAGTCGCACAAATGCCACGGAAGACCATTTCTTCATGATCATAGTCACCACGTAAATATTCCCACATTTGGCGATAGCCCACACAGCGGATAGAAGGCAAATCAGGATGGAGATCTTCTCGTTGATAGAGTTTTTCCACTTCTTCTTGGAAACCTAATTCGATCATTTTATGGAAACGTTGTTCGATACGTTGATGCAATACCGCACGATCTTCTGGTGCAATAGCAAATTGTAAAAATTGATAAGGCAATTCTTCGCCTTTTTGTTCAGTTAATTCCGTTAATGATTTGCCCGTTAAATAGAATACTTCTAATGCACGATTAATGCGCTGTGAATCATTTGGATTAATACGCTCTGCAGAAATAGGATCAATTTTTTGTAATTCTTGGTGAAGTGCTGGCCAGCCAAGTTTTTGCGCTTTTTCTTCAATCTCTAAGCGTAACTTTTCATCAGCAGATGGAAGGGGAGAAAGGCCTTCAATCAATGCTTTGTAATACAACATGGTACCGCCAACCAAAAGCGGAATTTTACCTTGCGCGGTAATATCAGCCATTTCTCTGAGCGCATCATCATGAAAATTCATCGCAGAATAACTTTCAGCGGGATCTAAAATATCAATTAAGCGATGAGGGGCAAGGGCTAGTTCCTCTTTAGAAGGCTTTGCCGTACCAATATCCATCCCTTTATAAATTAATGCAGAATCGACACTGATCACTTCTACTGGCAGGCTTTGACGCAATTGAATAGCAAGATCTGTTTTTCCTGAGGCCGTCGGCCCCATCAGAAAAAGTGCGGTTGGTTTGGAGTCAGTTTTTTGTGTCATATTACAAATCAGTTAAAAAAGGCTGCCAGTTAATCGGTTTCAGTAATGTATTAAATTTTTCTTGATGAGCTTTATTCAGTAAGCGTTCCGTTTCACTTAATAAGCTGACTGCATCCGCTAACACTTGAATTGGTTTCATCTCTAGCGTTTGACAAAGTGCGGTCAGAAAATCAGGCATATTTTCTAGATGTTCAGCAAGCAGGCTCACCACACATTTTTGTAAATTTTGTGTACGTAAAATTGCAGGCACTTTATTTAATGTAAGGCGTAGCTGGGCTTCATTTTCAATAAATTCAAAACCACTTTGTTGGAAAAAAGCTTTTTGTTTTTGCCATTGTTCAAATTGTTTTTCATCTAAACGGAAAATAATCGGAATGAGCAATGGTTGTTGTGGAATTTCACCTTGCTGTAAGGTTAATTCATAATTTAAGGTTTGCAATTTAGCTAATGACATCAAATAAAACTGCTGATTTTGTTGTAAAAGCAATGCTTTATTTTCAATTAATGCCAATGCACGTAAATAGCCTGCATCACTTGTCTGTGGGAGTTGTTGTTCAACGACAGGTGTTGTTAAAACTTGAGATGCTTCTGTTGGACGTACTAATTCACCATATAAGCGTTGTTCGGTCTTTGTAGGTTGTTCACGATAACCATACGACGGAACGTAATCACTACGGTTTGAAAAGTGCGGTCGATTTTCAGATTGTTTTTCACGAGGCTGATGATAATTCGAGGCGAAAATATTTTGCCCTGCCGCTGCACGATTGGGTTTTGGTTCATAGTGGGTTTGATATGAAGCTGAAGGCTCTCTTGCCTCATTCATCGTTGACGCTAAATCCAATTCAGCTTGAGGAATGGCATTGAGCGCATTTGTTACGCCTTGGCAGATAAAATCATGAATTAAACGCGCTTGATGGAAACGCACCTCGTGTTTTGTTGGGTGCACGTTGACATCGACATCATGTGGATTGAGATCGATAAATAGTACAAATGCAGGGTATTGCTCAGTATGCAAATGCTCCGCATAAGCTTGACGAATGGCGTGGGTGATCACTTTATCGCGCACCATTCGTCCATTGATATAGCAATAGCTTAAATCATTCTGAGAACGGGTAAATTCAGGTGTCGCCACCCAGCCAGAAAGATGCAGATCATCATGTTTCCAATCAATACGTAAGGCATGTTGAACAAAATCATCGCCACAAATAGCGGCAACGCGTTTTAGTTGTTGTTCTTCATTTGTCGCGGGACGATATTGTCGAACAATTTTGCCGTTATGTGTGAGCGTAAAAGCAATATTAAATTTCGCTAAAGCAATTCGGCGAATGACTTCATCAATATGAGCAAATTCTGTTTTATCGGTACGTAAGAATTTACGACGAGCTGGTGTGTTAAAAAAGAGATTAGCTACTTCAACTGTCGTGCCGACTGGATGAGACGCAGGTTTAATTGTGGTTTCCATCTCTCGCCCTTGCGCATAGACTTGCCATGCTTCATTTTGCTCAGCTGTGCGAGAGGTAAGTGTGAGGCGAGAAACTGAGCTGATACTGGCAAGGGCTTCACCGCGGAAACCTAAACTTAAAATGGCTTCGAGATCATCAAGATCGGCAATTTTACTGGTTGCATGTCGAGCAAGGGCAAGGCTTAATTCTTCTTTAGGGATACCACTGCCATTATCTCGAATACGAATCAGGCTGGCACCGCCGTTTTCAATATCAATATGAATTTTATTGGCACCGGCATCAAGGCTGTTTTCCACCAATTCTTTCACCACAGAGGCAGGGCGTTCGACCACTTCACCGGCGGCAATCTGATTAGCCAGCTGTGGAGAAAGAATTTTGATTGCCATAGGATTCCTTATTTTTCTTTAAGTTTGATTTTTTGCCCAGTCACGACTTTGCCGTTTTTCAATGTTGGGTTCAGTTTTAAAAGATGATTAACCGGTACATTGTATTCACGAGAGATAGCATAGATAGTTTGATCGGCTTTCACAGTATGGTAAAGCGGGGTTTCTTTCTTGCCATCATCTTTCTTCTCATTTCCTTTTGAAGAAGTATCTTTTTTATCGTTACCTTTTTTCTCCGGCTCTTTTTTATTCTCAGCTTTTTCTTGTTTTTGATCTTTTTTAGAAACCGCTTTTTCAGCTTCAACAATTTTGCTGTTTTTTCCTTTATTATCGGCTTTGGCTTTATCATCTGCTTTAGGTTTTTCTTCTACCTTTTTACCTTTGCCGTTATCAGGAATTTTAATGGTTTCATTCAGCCAAAGTTCTTTACGTTTTAGTTTATTTAATTCAATAATTTCACTGACTTTTACATCATATTTGTTCGCCAGGCTACCTATGCTTTCACCTGGTTTCACTTTATGACGTACGCCGCTGTCTTTGACATCGGAAGTGCGGTCTGATTTTTCAGTGTTTTTCTCTTCTTGTTTAGTTGGCTCTTCCGCTTTTTTGCCTTTGCCATTATCAGGAATCTTAATGGTTTCATTTAACCAAAGTTCTTTGCGTTTCAGTTTATTTAACTCAATGATTTCGCTGACTTTGACATCATATTTATTAGCCAGGCTACCAATGCTTTCACCGGATTTCACTTTATGGCGAATACCGCTGTCTTTGACATCTGAAGTGCGGTCAGATTTTTCATTGTTTTTATCGTTTGATTTTGTAGATTTGCTGTCTTGCTCATCACTAGGTGGAACGGCAATCGCTTTTAAATTACCATTACGATAAGCAACCAAACCTTCATAAATCATATAAGCAATACGACGACGATAAGCAATGGTATTCAGTTTTTGTTCTTCTTCCATATTGGAAAGGAAACCTGTTTCCACCAGAACAGAAGGAATATCGGGTGAACGCAATACGCCAAGGCTCGCATGTTGTGGCGTGCTGCGACTTAAGGAGGTTACGCGAGCAAAGCGACGTAAAATGCTGTTACCAAGTTCGTAGCCTGTACGTTGGCTGTGACCAAATTGTAGGTCGAGTACAGTTTGATCTAAATATTTGTCATTGTTATTGGAAAGTACTTTTCCTGCGCCACCTAAAAGCTCAGAGCGTTTTTCATCATCTTCTAACCATTGACCCATTTCATCGTTGGCACGGCGATTGGATAGCACCCAAACAGATGCGCCACGTTGGTCTGCATTGAGAGAGGAGTCAGCATGGATAGACACAAGGAAATTTGCTTTATATTTACGTGCGATTTCAGAACGTTCTGGCACGGAAATGTAGTAATCGCTACTGCGTGTTAAAACACCTTTGAAATTAGGATCTTTATCTAATAAGGCTTTTAATTCTCGCGCGATAGAAAGGGTGACATTTTTTTCATAAATGCCTAAATTTTTTCCGATAGCACCGGGATCTTTACCGCCATGGCCGGGATCAATGGCAATTGTCCATTGTGGGGCGGCAAATACAGTAGTAGAAATTAGAGAAAATATTCCAAAAAGAAACGAAAATTTTGCTTTCATGTAAGTCAGTTTTATAGTTGCGTCAAAATATGCTCACCCACTGAATTTTGAGCGATTAGCGTAATGTTGCGAGCATCGTCGTAATAATCAATATTCACCAATAAATCAGCCTCAGGCAAGATGCCCTTACCTTTTTCTGCCCATTCGATTAAGCAGATGCAATTTTGGCTGAAATAATCACGAATGCCCATAAATTCCAATTCTTCAGGATCGGCAAGACGATATAAATCAAAGTGATAAATCATTTTCCCTGCAATGCTATATTCTTCCACTAAAGTATAAGTAGGGCTTTTGACATTGCCTTGGTAGCCTAAACCTTGCACCATTCCACGAGTCAGGGTGGTTTTCCCTGCGCCAAGATCGCCATTAAAATAAAGCACAATGGCATTATCTTTCGGTTGTTTTATAAGCACTTCAGCCAGTTTTTTACCAAAACGGAGCATCGTGCCTTCATCAGGAATGTATTGGGTGAATTCGGTCATTATTAGAGTGATTTTTTTAGGTTAAAGTTTCTAACGAATTTTATCGTATTTTGAAGGGAATATGTAGGGAAAATACAATAAAAAAATCCGCTGCTTTTCAGCAACGGATTGAGAATTTGGAGCGGGAAACGAGGCTCGAACTCGCGACCCCGACCTTGGCAAGGTCGT
>JAHZCD010000017.1 GCA_019423025.1 Haemophilus sp.
AATCATCAAATAATTGATGTATTAACTGTAACAAGTTAGATTAAGAAGGCGTATCGAAAGATACGCCTTTTTGTTTGCCTAAAATTCAGTGAAATTATAATGAAAGTTCAAATTAAACATGTGAATGTTAGGGAGAGAGAAATATTCTTTGGAAGAAAAGAGTGGCGGAAGGTCATGGGAGTTGAACCCACCCGGGAACGCTGGCGTCCCCAACAGGATTTGAAGTCCTGCCACCTCACCGGAGATGACGACCTTCCGTTATTGAAATTGCGGTTACTTTAGCGTAAATTAGTTCGCAATTCAACGCCATTTTGAAATAGGAATTAAAAATGACCGCACTTTTTCAACAACTTCCTTCGGTAGATAAATTTTTAAAAACACCAGAAGGTGAAATGCTTTTAACTGAATTTGGTCATTCAGCTGTCGTGCGTGAATTGCGCCAATTATTGTCTGAAGGGCGCGAGTTTATTAAACAGCATCAAAATTTACCGCACTTTTTTGCCGATCATCTAAGTACATTGCATTATTTACAAGAACGATTGACTCAACAAAATCATGTACAAATTAAATCAGTTCATAATTTAACAGGCACGGTATTACATACAAATTTAGGACGAGCATTATGGGCTGAAAGTGCACAACAAGCGGCACTTCATGCGATGAAAGGTAATGTTGCGCTGGAATATGATTTGGAAGAAGGAAAACGCAGTCATCGAGATAATTATATTAGTGAACTACTTGCGCAACTCACAGGTGCAGAAGCTGCATGTATTGTGAATAATAATGCGGCAGCCGTACTCTTGATGCTGGCAACCTTCGCAAAAGATAAAGAAGTGATTATTTCCCGCGGGGAATTGATTGAAATTGGCGGAGCATTTCGCATTCCAGACATTATGGCTCAAGCAGGCTGTAAACTTGTTGAAGTCGGAACAACAAATCGCACACATTTGAAAGATTATCGTCAAGCAATCAATGAAAACACGGCTTTCTTAATGAAAGTACATTGCAGTAACTATCATATTAGTGGGTTTACCGCTTCGGTTTCAGAACAAGAGCTAGTTGATCTTGGACGAGAATTTGATATTTCAGTGATTACGGATCTGGGTAGCGGTGCATTGATTGATCTAAGCCAATATCATTTACCGAATGAGCCGACGGTACAAGAAAAAGTCACACAGGGCGTAAACTTGGTGTCATTTTCAGGCGATAAATTATTGGGTGGAACACAAGCCGGTATTATCGTCGGTAAAAAAGAGTGGATTGCTCAGTTACAAGCTCACCCATTAAAACGCGTGTTGCGTTGTGATAAAGTGATTTTAGCCGGGCTTGAGGCAACATTACGCCTTTATCTCCAACCCGAAAAACTCACTGAAATGTTGCCAACTTTACATTTACTCACCCAATCGATGGATGTATTAAAAGAAAAAGCCGAACAACTTAAAGTCTGTTTAGCAAACCGCTTAAAAGATTACCAGGTTGAAATCGAAGAAAGTTTTGCTCAGATTGGGAGTGGATCTCAACCGATGGCGACGATTCCTTCTATTGCGGTAACGATAGCTGAAAAAACAGAGGCAAAATTGACCGCACTTTTAACGGTATTCAAAGCGTTAGAACAACCAATAATCGGCCGCGTTGAGAAAGGAAAAATTTGGTTAGATTTACGTAGCGTGGCTGACTTTAAGGCATTATTAGATACGGTGGAAAAATTATGATCATAGTTACATCAGGGCACGTCGATCATGGTAAAACAGCCCTTTTAAAAGCGCTGACAGGTACGAATACCGCCCATTTGCCGGAAGAAAAAAAACGTGGCATGACTATTGATTTAGGCTATGCCTATTTACCTTTAAAAGAGAAAGTGCTCGGGTTTATTGATGTACCTGGCCATGAAAAGTTTCTCGCCAACATGTTGGCCGGGCTTGGTGGTGTGCATTATGCCATGCTTATTGTTGCAGCCGATGAAGGGATTGCCGCACAAACTAAAGAACACTTAGCGATTTTACGTCAGCTTCAATTTACTGAAATCATGGTAGTGATTACCAAGGCAGACCGAGCAACTGATGAGCAAATCGAGGCACTAAAAACACAAATTCAGATGGATTATCCATTCTTAGCTCAATCTCATTATTTTATTACATCGGCACAAACGGGCTTAGGAATTGATGCGTTACGCGATTATTTAGCCAATTTACCGGAATTAGCCGAAATAAATAAACCGTTTCGTTATGCTATCGACCGTGTCTTTAGCGTGAAAGGGGCGGGGACAGTGGTAACAGGGACAGCATTTGCGGGAACGGTGGCCATTGATGATGAACTCTTCCTTTCTACGGGACAAAAGGTTCGCGTAAAAAATATCCATGCTCAAAACACACCAAGTGAGAAAGGTGTCGCAGGTCAGCGTTTAGCGCTCAATTTAAACGTTGATTTAGATCGTATTCCAATGCAGCGTGGCGATTGGTTGTTAGCCTCAGAACCGCTTGAACCAACCGATCGTATTACTATTGAAATTACACCTGAAGTGAATTTGAAAGACAGTCAGCCTGTACACATTTATCATGCGGCAAGCCGTACAACGGGTAAGCTCACCTTACTTGAAAGCAAAAATGCAATGAAAAATGACCGCACTTTGGCTGAGGTCATTTTAGAACAGCCATTATTTTTAGCTTTTGGGGATAAATTAATTTTACGTAGTGGTGATGCGAAAGCGTTAATTGGTGGTGCCAAGGTACTCGAAATTCACTCACAAAAACGTTATAAGCGCACAGAGGCTCGTCTAGCGTTCTTGGCTAAACTTAATCAGGCTCAAACCGCCACACAACGCATCGGATTGACCTTACAAAAAGAGGCGATTTCAGCTCAAGCTTTAATGTGGAGTGAGCAACTAACCGAAAATCAACTGGCTGAAGTATTAGCCGAGAATGGCGATATCCGTTTCCAAAATTGGTGTTTTAATCGCGATTATCAACGTGAAAAAACGCAGCAAATTTTGACCGCACTTGCCACCTATCATGAGCAACATAATGATCAGCTAGGTTTGAGTAAGGCCCGCTTATACCGTATTGCGACACTAAACCAACCGGAAAATCTGATTTATCATTTTATTGAAGAAATGCTTGATGAAGGCCAATTGCAGCAGACTCGTGGCTGGTTGCATTTGCCTTCACACAAAATCCAATTTTCAGCCGAAGAGCAAAGCTTATGGCAAGCGGTGTTTGCTGAATTTGAGAAAGCGCATGGTCAAGCCATTTGGGTGCGTGATATGGCAACAGCCTTGGCGCAAGATGAAAGTGTGATGCGTAATTTTATGTATAAAGCGGGTAAATTGGGCTATCTTACGCCAATCGTAAAAGATCGATTTTTCCTGACTGAGAGCATTTATGCTTATGCTCGCTTAATTAAGCAAATAGCAGGTGAAGAAGGTAAGATTGCGGTAAATGAATTACGTGACAAGCTTAATTTTGGTCGAAAACTGACCGTACAGTTAATGGAGTATTTTGACCGTACCGGCTTTTTACGCCGCAAAGGCAATGACCATATTTTACGTGATAAAGATACATTTGATTTATAGGTAATACATGAAAAAGACACTGATTTCAGCCTTAATTTTAACCGCACTTTTTGTGGTAACAGGCTGCGAAGATAAAGAAATGAAAGCAACCATTGAGCAACAAACACAGACAATTGCACAACTAACGGCAGAAAATACGCAATTAAAAGCTGAAAAAGAAAAGGCGGAGAAGGTTATTCCAGCAATTATTGCTCAAGATGATGTGATTTTTGATAAAGAGGAAACCATCAAATATCCTAAATCGCTCAAAGAAGATGAATATGTGCCTGTAGAAGGTAAACTTCATTACAGCATTTCTACACTAAAAACGAATATTGAATGGTTAGATACACTACTTTTAGAACAAATTTCAAAAAATGCAGATGGCAAACCAAGAAGTCGCGAGCAGCTTATTACGGATTACCAGAAAAAATATGATGAAGCTAAAAAAGAGATGTTGGAATTCCCGATAATTGGTGTTGATGAAACTTTAGAGTTAGCATTTAGTCACCAAAGAGGTAAGCTTGCTGTATTTTTAATAAATTATTACAGCTATGGCGGTGGCGCTCATGGCGTTGGTGGTTATCATTATCTTAATATTGATTTAGAAACGAAAAAACTGCTCTCATTTGATGATGTGTTTAAACCAAACCAACAAGCTAAATTAAAAGAGCTACTTTGGGAACGTTACACTCGATATGGCGAGGTAAAAGATGAGGAAGCATTTACATCAAAAGACGCTTTTGAAGTGACCGATAATTTCTATTTAGATCATGATGGGATTCACTTTGTGTATAACGTGTATGAAATTGCGTCTTATGCAGAAGGACCACAGGAGCTTGTGATTGAGTGGTGGAATGCCTCTGCGTTATTGAAGCCTGAATTTCTTCAGAAACAGTATTATCCCGTTTCGAGTAATACGGCAGAATAACAAAGTGCGGCCAATATTGGCCGCATTTTTATTGGCCTTTTTTCACCCAGTATTTAAAAGGGGTGTCTTGGGTTTCACTCGCTAAAAGAGTATGTTCCATAAATTGGCAGAAGCTGGGAATATCGCGAGTCGTGGCTGGGTCGTCAGCCAAAATAAGCAGAACTTCACCTTCATTCATGTGGCGAATGTTTTTTCTCACAAGCATTACAGGTTCTGGACAACGTAAACCAACGGTATCAAGGGTTTTATCGACAGTAATTTCAGTCATGGTTATTCATTAGTTTTATTGGAATTGAGCTACATCATACAATAATTATGGGGAAATTTCGATAAATCCGCTATCAATGATAAACTACGCAACAAATTTACTTGAATAATATTCCATGGCTGAATACCTTATCCCCAAAAGTGCGGTCGTTTTTGAAGAAGAAATTAAGAAAAGTCGATTTATCACGTATTTGCAACATACGGAAGGACTTGAACAAGCCAAAGCTTTTTGGGCAGAAATTAAAGCGCAGCACCCTAATGCCCGCCATCATTGTTGGGCTGCAGTGGCCGGCAAGCCAACGGATTCGCAGCAATTAGGTTTTTCCGATGATGGTGAGCCAGCTGGCACGGCAGGGAAACCGATGCTATCCGCTTTGCAAGGTAGCCAAATCGGTGAGATTAGTGCCGTAGTTGTTCGTTATTATGGTGGCATTTTATTAGGCACTGGCGGTTTAGTTCGTGCTTATGGAAATGGTGTGCAGCAAGCTTTAAAATTATTAGAAACTGAACGAAAAGTAGAACGTCAGTTATTCCAAGTTCATTGTGATTATGCACAATTAAATTGGATCCAAATTTTATGTGAACAGCATCAAATTGAAATTTATCAACAAGATTTTCAAGTACAGATTACATTGCAGTTAGGCATTAGTGAAGATCAAATTAAACCTTTTGAACAAGCATTAATTGAGCGTTCGGCAGGAACGTTGAAATTAGAAGAAATGAATTAAGCGAGATATTGTGCATATTTTATCCATTATTCGGATTATCGGCATTTTGATCATGTGTTTTTCCGGCACGATGCTGATTCCAGCCTTTGTGGCGCTTATTTATGGCGATGGAGGCGGTAAAGCGTTTATGCAAGCTTTTGCATTGAGCTTAACCGTGGGCATGTTGCTTTGGTGGCCTTGTCATCACCACAAACAAGAATTGCGATCTCGTGATGGTTTCTTAATTGTGGTGGCATTTTGGTTCGTTTTGGGTGGTCTAGCAACCTTGCCATTGCTATTATTTGACTCACCTCATTTAACAGTGGCTTCCGCCGTGTTTGAAGCATTTTCTGGGCTAACAACCACGGGTGCTACCGTCATGACAGGATTAGATAATTTACCGAAAGCCATTCTGTTTTATCGTCAATTCCTACAATGGTTAGGCGGGATGGGGATCATCGTACTTGCGATTGCGATTATTCCTTTATTAGGTATTGGTGGAATGCAGTTATACCGTGCAGAAATGTCAGGCCCAATGAAAGATCAGAAAATTCAGCCTCGGATAGCGGAAACGGCAAAGGCATTGTGGTTTGTTTATTTCTTTTTAACCATGTCTTGTGCTTTGGCTTACTGGCTAGCGGGTATGACACCATTTGATGCGATTACACATAGTTTCTCAACCGTATCTATTGGCGGCTTTTCTACTCATGATGCTAGTATCGGCTATTTTAATAGTTCGGCGATTAATTTTATCACCGTCATTTTCCTGTGGATTTCGGCTTGTAACTTCGCATTGCACTTCAGAGCATTTTCGACCTTAGGACGAGAAAATATTTTGAAGATTTATACAAAAGATCCAGAATTTCGCTTCTTTATGAGTATTCAAATTTTGCTTATCGTGGCTTGTACATTGGTAATGATAAGCCATCAATATTTTGATTCCTCATGGCAAGATTTTGAGCAAGTCGTATTCCAAGCCGTATCGATTTCAACCACAACAGGTTACACCACATCAAATTTCGCTGAGTGGCCTTCTTTTGTGCCAATGTTATTAATTATTGCCTCTTTTATTGGGGGCTGTGCGGGCTCTGTTGGTGGCGGTTTGCGTGTTGCACGGATTTTAGTGTTATACCTTCAAGGTGCAAGAGAGCTAAAACGATTTGTTCACCCAAATTTAGTGTATCCAATTAAATGGGGTAAAAATGTTCTTGATGAACGTGTGATTGGAAGTATTTGGGCCTTTTTCTCTGCATATCTATTGGTATTCACTATTTGTTTGTTAAGTGTGATTGCCTGCGGTGTTGCACCTTTTGATGCCTTTAATGCAGTGTTGGCAAGTATTAATAACCTTGGACCAGGCTTAGGTTCAGTAAGCAGTAATATGACAGCGATGCCAGATAGTGCTAAATGGGTACTAACTATTGCGATGGTGTGCGGTCGTTTAGAAATATTCACACTATTGGCGCTTTTCACACCGGCATTTTGGAAGGAATAATGAAAACATTAATTTTATATTCAAGCCACGATGGGCAAACAAAAAAGATTGCTGAATTTATGGCTCGGTATCTTGAAGGAGAAGTGGTGGTTTCACCGTTAACGGAGGAACTGGATCTCCCATTTTTTGATCGGGTGATTATTGGGGCATCCATTCGTTATGGTCATTTTAATAAACAGTTATACCATTTTGTGGAACGCCATCATGAATTGCTGAATGCAAAAAGTGCGGTCTTTTTTGGCGTAAATTTGACAGCGAGAAAAGAAGGAAAAGATACGCCAGAGGGAAATGTCTATGTGCGTAAGTTCCTTCAACGTATAAAATGGACGCCGGAAAAAGTCGGCGTGTTTGCAGGGGCATTGCTATATCCGCGCTATAAATGGATTGATCGTGTCATGATCCAATTGATTATGAAAATTACAAATGGCGAAACAGATACGACCAAAGAAATTGAATATACCGATTGGGGAAAAGTAAAGACATTTGCAGAAAGCCTGAATTCGTAGAATAAAACACCATAAAAATAGTATTTTTTAGACTATTTGATTAAAAGATCTTCAACTAAGAAAAAATTTACATTTTTTTACAAAAAGATCTTGCAAAGGTGTCTGAAATGCCTATAATACGCCCCACACAACGACGCGCTGTTGTGAGTCTTAAGAAAAACCAGTGCGTCGTTGTTTTTTGCTCTTTAACAATATATCAGACAATCTGTGT
>JAHZCD010000018.1 GCA_019423025.1 Haemophilus sp.
GTCAATCAACAAGTGCCCACACAGATTGTCTGATATATTGTTAAAGAGCAAAAAATAACGACGCACTGGATGTTTTAATATTTCACAACAGCGCGTCGTTGTGTGGAGTGCATTATAGGGATTTTTGAAATCCACGCAAGCACTTTTTTAAGAAATTTCTTCGATAGATGATTTTTTAAACGCCAACTCCTTTATATGAATGCTATTCAGCCTTTTTTAAGGTTCGCTTACAACGTCTAAACCCATTTGCAGAAAGTATCTCATTAAGTTTACTAAGACCTCTTTCCTTCTCTTTTTCAGTATAAAACTCATAATTACGGTTCTCTAAAGCACCTCGAAGCCGCCAATAAAAAGCCTCAGTTGCCCCAATATCCGCTTTCTTCAAACGGACAATCGCATTTTCAGCACCTATTTGCCGTAAGGTATCCACATTATTAATACCCACTTTCTTTAATGCTCTTTCATACTTAACCGATAAATTCGGTAAATCACGAATTCGTCCAATCTTAGAAAGTGCAGAATCTAATTTCTCCTTCCTGATTTGGGTAATAGAAAGAATGATCAAGGTTCTCATTAAAACATTATCTTTCAAGATACTTTCAGTTAAAGCATAATAATCAGATAATACAAAGCGTTTATTGAGTTCATTTGTTGCAAAAGGTTTACATCCAAGTCCTTTTAATTTTATCGAAAGCTCATCCTTAGCACGTAAGTAAACCTTATTGTTTGCCCAAACCGCAAACATATCTTTCTCTTTATGATACAAGCCATATCCAGTAAATAAATTTTTACTTGTCACATCTCCGATAAGTTGATTTAGCAAATCACATACTTTACTGATATGATCATTTGGGATTATGAGAGTTTTCATTTTAAAACTCCTCCTTACTTAAGGTTAATCACATACGACTATACCAAGAAGTACTTCTCAAAAATGGTTATATCATAACTAGTTAAAGGTGACGAATATAAAATTTCAAATTTGTGAGAAAGATCGCAAATGCAAAATTTATTTATTGATAAACAACTAGATAAGAAAAAACAAGCTTATAGTTTAATATTTAACCATTAAAATTTTTTAGAATTCAGGAGTAAAAATGACAGTAGGACTCGTTCTTGAAGGCGGTGGCATGAGAGGAATGTTTACAGCAGGCGTTCTTGATGCCTTCATGGAACAAAACATTCAGATAGATAAAATTATTGGCGTTTCTGCGGGGGCATTATTTGGCATAAATTATGCATCCAATCAAAAAGAAAGAGCATTGAGATATAACCTAAAATATCTTAAAGATAAACGGTACATGGGGTTTCATAGCCTTTTTACAACAGGCAACATTATCAATAAAGATTTTGCTTTCTATGATCTCCCCTTTAATCTCGATCCTTTTGATCAAGATGAGTTCGAAAAATCTCACATTGATTTCTATTTGTCAGCCACAAACATTGAGAATGGTAAAGCTGAATATTTCAAAATCGAAAATGTTTTCAAAGAAATGGAATACTTCAGAGCAACTTCAGCGATGCCTTTTGTCTCAAAGTTTGTAGAAATTAATGGACAAAAGTACCTAGATGGAGGAATTGCCGATAGTATTCCATTTGAAAAAGCACAAGAGCTCGGTTGTGATAAAATCATCGTTGTTTTAACTCAACCGATCGACTACCGTAAAACAAAATCTTCTTCTTTTTTATTCAAGCTTTTTTATCGCAACTATCCACACTTAGTTAAAACCTTAGAAAATCGCTACCGCACTTATAATGAACAAGTAGAAGAAATCATTCGCTTAGAAAAACAAAATAAAATCTTTGTGCTTCGTCCAAATGTATCACTCAATATAGGTCGATTAGAACGAGATGAAACCAAAATAAGAACTGTATATGGACTGGGTGAAAAAATTCTCGAAGCACAAATTCAAGATCTAAAAAAATACTTAAAAATTTGATTTTAAATAAACTATTTCTCAAGTTTGGAATCTAGTTCACATTTTTTCATCAAGGAAAAAATTTTCTCTTGATACTGTACATCAATACAGATATAATCTAGCCAAATTTAGATAACTCTATTCAAGAAGGTTTTATATGGCAACTCAAGAAGAAAAGCAAAAAGCACTCGCGGCAGCACTTGGTCAAATTGAAAAGCAATTCGGTAAAGGCTCAATTATGAAATTGGGCGATACTCAAGCCCTTGATGTTGAATCTGTTTCAACGGGTTCTTTAGGTCTTGATGTCGCTCTTGGTATTGGTGGTTTACCAATGGGGCGTATTGTTGAAATTTTTGGACCTGAATCTTCTGGTAAAACAACCTTAACTTTATCTGTTATCGCTCAAGCTCAAAAAGTGGGTAAAACTTGTGCGTTTATCGATGCGGAGCATGCACTTGATCCTATTTATGCAGCAAAACTTGGCGTTGATGTGAAAGAACTTTTAGTTTCCCAACCTGATAATGGTGAACAAGCACTTGAAATTTGTGATGCATTAGTTCGTTCTGGTGCCGTAGATGTGGTCATTGTGGACTCTGTTGCGGCTCTCACTCCGAAAGCTGAAATTGAAGGCGAAATGGGTGATTCACACATGGGTTTACAAGCGCGTTTAATGTCTCAAGCACTACGTAAATTAACTGGTCAAATCAAAAATGCAAACTGCCTTGTTATCTTCATTAACCAAATTCGCATGAAAATTGGTGTCATGTTTGGTAACCCTGAAACCACAACTGGTGGTAACGCGCTAAAATTCTACTCTTCTGTGCGTTTAGATATCCGTCGTACTGGTTCAGTTAAAGATGGAGATGAAATCATTGGTAACGAAACTCGTGTTAAAGTGGTTAAAAACAAATTAGCCGCACCTTTCCGTCAAGTGGATTTCCAAATTCTTTACGGAGAAGGGATTTCCAAAGCTGGAGAATTAATTGAACTTGGTGTTAAACACAAACTTGTTGAAAAATCCGGTGCATGGTATGCATATAACGGTGAAAAAATTGGTCAAGGTAAAGCTAATGCGATGAAATGGCTAAATGAAAACCCTGCAAAATCAGACGAACTTGAAGCGAAACTTCGTGCTGAATTAGTCGCTAACCCAGAACAAGCATTAATGGCTGATATTGAACAATCTAATGATGATGCAGAAAGCGATTTCTAATCACTAAAAGTGCGGTCAATTTTGACCGCACTTTTCATTTCAACCGTATTTAACCACAAGGAATTTATATGTCTTCTCTTGCCTTGAGCTATGTTGTTAATTTACTGGCTCGACGTGAATATAGCGAATTTGAACTACGCAATAAAATGCAGGAAAAAGCTTTTACAGAAGATGAGATCGATGAAACAATTGCTCACTGTCAGAAAAAAAACTGGCAAAATGATAAACGGTTTACTGAAAATTATTTACATGCACGTTCGCAACGTGGATATGGTGCAAATCGTATTAAACAAGAATTACGTCAACTAAAAGGTGTGTCTTCAGACGTCATAAATGAAGTCCTTGTAGAAAGTGAAATTAATTGGACTGAAATCGCAGAAAGGGTTCTACGTAAAAAGTTTCCTAATTATTCAGAACCACAACCAATTAAAAGCAAACAAAAAATTTGGCAGTATATGCTTTCTCATGGATTTTATTCTGAAGAATTTAGCGATTTTATCGGAAATGGAATAGAAGACTGATGAGCCTAAAGAAATAAATACCTAATACTGTAAAGATTAAACAACCAACTAAATGACTCACTAAAACGAACAATCCATTGCCCCATTCTTCTTTAAAAAAGAGTTCAATCACTTCGCCTGAAAAAGAGGAAAATGTGGTGAGCGCACCAAGAAATCCAGTCACTAAGAATAATCGCCATTCAGGACTGACTTGAGGGAAGGTCCAAAAGGCTGCTAGTAAAATCCCCATCAAAAAGCAGCCAATAAAATTAGCCACAAGTGTACCAAATGCAAGTGAACTAAACAGGGAATTAAGCCATAGACCTAATCCCCAGCGTAAAGAGGCTCCGATCGCTGCACCGGCACTAATCAGAAAAATTGACTGGAACATCTATTTAATACCAAAAATTTCTGCTAAATGTTTGGCCACTGCTTCGTCTTTATTGAACCCGATCTCTTCCAGTTCAGGACAAGCTTCTTTTAAACGAGAATCAGCATTTGCCATTACATAACCTTTACCAACCCAAGAAAGCATTTCAACATCATTCTGGCCATCGCCAAAAGCAATACAATCTTTTAATCCATAATTTCTATTTTCTAATAGATGAGCTAATGCATCACCTTTCGATACATTTTTGTTCATCACCTCTAAGCAAGTTACCGCTGAATAAACAATTGTGGTTTTATCTCCGAAATGTGTTCTAAGGTAATCTTCTAGTTCGATTAGATCTTTAGGATCATGAGCAATAAAAAATACTTTCTCAGTTCCTCTGCCATGATGTTTTGTGAAATCAACCACCTCATACATGAAGCCTGAATCCTTGTGATATTTTGCTAATTCAGGCACATCAGTATTGATAAACCAACCATCATCTTGATAAGTATTGATACAAATCTTGGTACGATCAAAAGGGATTTTATACAACTCAAGCACGATTTCTTCTGGAAGACTATTGCTATAAATAAGGTTACCTTTTAGGTCACGTACTCTCGCGCCATTAGAAGTGATCATTACAGCATGCTCCGCGCCAATCTTACCTAAAATAGAAGAAACATCCGTGTGATTACGGCCTGTCGCTAAAATAATATCAACACCTTTTTGTTCTAATTTATTTAATATCTCAATTGTGAAATCACCAATTACATGATTGGTATTGAGTAATGTACCGTCAAGATCAGAAACCACGGCTTTAAATGGAAGTTGTTGCATAAAACCACCTATATAAAAAATGAGTCTGTATCATACCAAAACAACACAATTTTTGACCGCACTTTCTATCATAAAATCGACATTCATTGATAAAAAACAAAAAGGCACATCTTTTGATACGCCTTCTTAATCTAACTTGTTACAGTTAATACATCAATTATTTGATGATT
>JAHZCD010000019.1 GCA_019423025.1 Haemophilus sp.
GAGGCTTGCTTGCCTAATACACCGGGAATAAAACGCGCAACAGCATCAATTAATGTCATTGCCGGCAATTCCCCACCGGTCAGAACGTAATCGCCAATTGACCATTCTTCATCAATTTCAGTTTGAATCAATCGCTCATCAATACCTTCGTAACGTCCACATACCAAAATCAATTTCTGATTTTGAGCAAGCTCGGTTACGCCGCCTTGATCGAGTTTACGTCCTTGTGGCGAAAGGTAAATCACCTTTGCGCCTTCTCCTGCCGCTGCCTTTGCAGCATGAATCGCATCCCGTAAAGGTTGCACCATCATCAGCATTCCCGGACCACCACCATAAGGGCGGTCATCCACAGTTTTATGCTTATCGAATGTAAAATCTCTTGGATTCCAACATTCCACTTGCAGAAGATTATGTTTTACGGCTCTACCTGTAACCCCAAATTCCGTAATCGCTTTAAACATTTCGGGGAACAATGAAATTACCCCTATCCACATAAAAAGCCTACTACATTACGTTTGTGCATACTTGAGATTAGAAACCAGCGTCCCAATCCACTTCAATGGTTTTCGTGGTGAGATCGACTCTTTTAACTACTTGTTCATACAAAAACGGAATTAACCGCTCTTGTTTTCCAAAAGCATCTTTGGTATTGGCTTTAACCACTAACACATCATTAGAACCGGTTTCCATCATCTCTGTTACCGTTCCCATTGTATAACCTTCTAAGTTTACGACTGAACAACCGATTAAATCGTGCCAGTAGTAATCGCCCTCTTCCAGTTCAGGGAAAACAGATAAATCCACACCAATTTCAACATTCGCTAAAGTTTGTGCAGCTTCACGATCATCAACGCCTTTTAATTTAACGATGATTTCGTGATTATGATGACGCCAGTTTTCTAATTCAGTTGGCTGCCATTCACCTTTGATTTTTAAAAACCAAGGTTGATAATCAAAAATGCTTTCAGCTTGTTCTGTTGATGAATAAATACGTAACCACCCACGAATACCGTAGGTTGAGCCTAATTTGCCCACAACTTCAATGCGTTGTTGTTCCATATTTTTCACCTATCTTAGTTTAAGAACTAAATCAAAAAGCGAGATTATGCTTTTTGAGCTTCTTTTACCAAAGTTGCAACACGGTCTGAAAGTGATGCACCTTGAGCAACCCAGTGGTTTACACGCTCAAGATCAACACGAAGACGCTCTGCGTTACCTTGTGCGATTGGGTTGAAGAAACCTACACGCTCAATGAAACGACCGTCACGTGGTGAACGACTGTCAGCTACTACGATTTGATAAAATGGGCGTTTTTTAGCTCCGCCACGAGATAAACGAATGGTTACCATAACCTTCCTCTAAATGTTTAATTACTAAAAGAATATTCCTAAACTCGAAAGCGATTTAAGAATATAGCTTACTTTTTTCTCTGTATATATAGACAAAAAG
>JAHZCD010000002.1:0-130514 GCA_019423025.1 Haemophilus sp.
TGGTCGGCGAGATAGGATTTGAACCTACGACCCACTGGTCCCAAACCAGTTGCGCTACCAAGCTGCGCTACTCGCCGACGATTGAGCACAATTATAGTGAGCTTTTCTTTTCAGTCAATTAATTTTTTAGATTCCTCTTTCAATTGCTCAAAATTATTCCAGTTTTTCAACCGCACTTTTGTTGTCTTTGTAAAATAAGGCGTTGTCAGTTAAAATAGCAAACGTTTACTTAATGCCATCTTGAGGAAAAAACGCATGACTGCTCAAATTATTTCAGGTACTGAACTATCAAAAAAAATCAAATCGGATGTTGCCAATAAAATTGAACATTATCGTGCTCAAGGTAAACGTGCGCCAGGACTTGCGGTAATTTTGGTGGGGGCAGATCCCGCTTCTCAAGTTTATGTAGGCAGTAAACGAAAAAGCTGTGAGGAAATCGGGATGGTTTCAAAATCCTATGATTTACCTGAAACAACGTCGGAGGCAGAATTACTACAACTGATAGATCAATTGAATGCCGATGAAACCATTGATGGTATTCTCGTGCAACTTCCATTGCCTAAACAAATTAATAGCACATCAGTGATTGAGCGTATTAGCCCTGAAAAAGATGTGGATGGTTTCCATCCTTATAATGTGGGACGCTTATGTCAGCGTATTCCAACTTTACGCGCCTGCACCCCTTATGGCGTGATGAAATTATTAGAAACCACAGGTATCGATTTGCACGGTAAGCATGCGGTGATCGTCGGTGCATCAAATATTGTGGGTCGTCCAATGTCACTTGAATTATTATTGGCAGGCGCTACTGTCACAGTGACGCACCGTTTCACCAAAGATTTAGAGCATCATATCCGTCAGGCTGATATTTTAGTCGTGGCTGTTGGCAAACCTCGTTTTATTCCGGGTGATTGGATTAAAGCAGAGGCAACAGTCATTGATGTGGGGATTAACCGTATCAATGGCAAATTAGTGGGTGACGTGGAATACGATGTGGCGCGACAAAAAGCGGCTTATATTACGCCAGTACCGGGTGGAGTAGGGCCAATGACGGTTGCCATGCTGATGTTTAATACACTTTACGCTTATGAGCATAACAATCAACTGGTTTAAGAAATGAAAAAAGTGCGGTTAAATTTGACCGCACTTTTTGTCTTAATGTAATTTCAATCTTGGTTTTAAATAGTGGTTAAGTTTATCCACTAAAATAATCAAGCCAATCTTAATACATCCATGCAAAGCATGTTGGTGCATACGATATAAAGACACATACGCAAACTGTGCAAATTTACCTTGAACAGTCAGTGGGTTTTTCCCAAATTTATTTGAAATGCTACCTAATGCGGTAAAGCTTGAAAGAGAAACCAAAGTTCCTTTATCGTTGTATTTGAAGGCTTTTAATGGTTTTTGCTCAAAAAGTGCAAAGATATTTTTCGCACAAGCTTTTGCCATTTGATGTGCTGCTTGCGCTCTTGGCGGGACTAATTTACCGTTCGGTTGCATTAATGCCGCACAGTCACCAATGGCAAAAATACTGTCATCCACCGTAGTTTGAAGGGTATCTTTTACCACTAATTGATTGATACGGTTAAGCTCTAATCCATCGAATTGCTGTGTCACTGTTGAGGTGCGAACACCTGCCGCCCACACAATCAGATCCGCTTTGATTTCTTCGCCATCTTTGGTGATTAGCGTGTTTGGTTGGGCTTCCGTGATCATCGTATTTAATTTCACGTTAGCCCCCATCTCTTGCAATTCATCTAATACCGCTGCAGATAAATTTTCGGGTAGAGCAGGCAGTAATCGAGGACCCGCTTCAACTAAAGTGACTTGTAAACAGGAATTATCAATTTTACCGTAACCGTAAGAAGACAAGTCTTCAGTCGCATGATAAAGCTCAGCAGTTAATTCCACACCAGTAGCACCACCGCCAACAATCGCAATATTGACTTTGTTTTCATCCACTAATTTTTGTTTAAATTCTTCTTCTCCGATATCATCTAACGCGCGGTTTTCAGAGAATTTAAGGAATAATTCCAACATTCTTTGTTGGAAGCGAAGTGCTTGATCAGAACTGTCTAAGAAAATACAGTTATCAGCCACGCCTTTTGTATTAAAATCATTCGATTTACTACCGATCGCAATCACTAAGTAATCATAAGGAATACGACGCGCAACCACGAGCATATCGCCTTCTTGCCCATAAACAGGGGCAAGTTCAACATATTTCTGTTCACGATTGATGCGCGTGATCGAACCTTGTTCAAAGCTAAAATGGTGGTTTTTCCCGTGTGCACGATAGCTCAGGGAATCCATACCATCATCCATGACACCTGTGGCAATTTCATGTAATAATGGTTTCCATAAATGGGTCGCATTGCGATCCACAAGCGTCACTTTAGCTTGTTTTTTGCGACCTAATTTGTCGCCTAAAAATGTCGCTAACTCTATGCCGCCGGCGCCCCCGCCAACGATCACGACGTTTTTCATAAAGTACTCCTAAAAGCAAAATTGTTAAAAATGTTAAACTAATGTAATAATAGCATAACAAATAAACAAGACGAAAAAATTTAATGGAAATGACCGCACTTTATTGATGACAGCGCTCGTAAAGCGGTTGTAATTGTTGGATGGTTTGCGTGATAAATAAAACAGGATCAATTTGGCTTAGTTGATCTTTTTCAATACTTTTCCCAATACACCAAAAATCATCCTCTGAACGCAAGAGAAGATCTTTTTCAGAAATGTTTTTCACTTGGCGAAAATCATCATATTCGCTTTCATCTTCTCGCCAAATATCAAAATCAGCAAATTGTTTGAAATTAAATTGATCAAGCCACTGATTATATTGTTGCACATTAATTTGTGAGCGATCTGCACGATAGCAATGCCAATCTAAACACACTCTTAGTCGGCGACGATTTAATAGCACAGAAAAGATTGCTGCTGAATTTTGGTTAAACTCGTATTTAAAATAAGCGAAGAAATGCGCGCGTACCTGCCAGCCATTAGTCCAACTTTCAATATGTGGTTTCGCAAAAGGTGTGCCAAGCTGCTTTTCGACTTCTTGGATAATCGCTTTCCAGTTATCCCAATGTAATTTGTAATCAGCTTTAATTGCCGGAATATCTTCCGGGCAGAATTTCTTCATTTGGGCGAATTGATAGAAAGGAATATTGAACAGTTCGCAAGATTCAGCCGTAAGTGAGAGCATAGCGTTTCCTTAAAAATCACTGTAATTTTTGACCGCACTTTGTGTGAAGAACTGCTTGTCTTCCCAACGCAACATGGTCATCCGATTATTCCACACACATCCTGTATCTAAGGCATAAATACCTGGTGGAGTAGGCTCATCCACTAAACTTGCCCAATGCCCAAAGACAATTGGAATTTGTTTATAAAGTGGATTATCTAAATTAAACCAAGGCGTGAGCTCCGCTGGTGCATCTTTTAAAGGGGATTTACAGGCAAAATCAAAGCGATGGTCTAAATAACAAAAACGCATTCGGGTAAAAGCGTTAATAATATAACGATAGCGATCTAAGCCCTGCAAATCTGGCGACCAGCGATCAGGCTGTTCAGAATACATATTTTCAATGAGATAATGAAAATCGCCGTGCTGTAAAATCAGTTCAACTTCAGCCGCACAAGATTTCGTAGTTTCCAAATCCCAATCAGGCGAAATGCCTGCATGCGCCATCAGGAAGTTTAATTCATCATTATGGACAAGTAACGGTTGATGACGTAACCAATGAATCAGTTCATCAAAATCAGGTGCATTAAAAATGGCATCGACACGATCACGAGGTTTTACTTTTTTAATCCCCAGTGTGGTCGCAATTAAATGTAAGTCATGATTGCCGAGTACGGTTTGTGCCGCATTGCCAAGTGATTTTACAAAACGAAGACATTCAAGTGATTTATCCCCTCGCGCCACAAGATCCCCCACAAGATAAAGTTTATCTTGCGTAGGATTAAAATCTACACGTTCTAATAAAAGCTGTAATTCATCATAACAGCCTTGCAAATCACCGACGAAATAGGTTGCCATTTTTTCTATAATGCTCCAATTATGGTTATTAGGTTCTGGCAGTCTTTATGCTAAAGATTTGCTATAAATTCTAGCACAGATTTTTTGTGAAGATACTATTCATTTCATGATCTTAAAATAGTAAGATAGCCTGCAATTTAAGGCAGATATGATGTTTTTCTATGTATTCTATTGAACATAAAAATGCAGTGATTAGTATTTCAACGGCGGATAAACGCCGAAATCACATTATCGATCAATTCGGTCAGAAACAAATTCCCTTTGAATTTTTTGATGCATTTACACCTTCTGATCGACTTGACGCTCATTTACAGCGTTATCTTCCAAATGTCAAAGCCACATCAAAGCTCACGGCAGGAGAGAAGGGATGTTTGATGAGCCACTTCATGCTATGGAAAAGTGTGTTGACGATAATTTAGCTTATATTTCTATTTTTGAGGATGATATTCTGCTTGGTGAGAATGCTGAACAATTTCTTGCGAATGATGAATGGCTAAAAGTGCGGTTCAATTTTCAAGAGATTTTTGTTTTGCGTTTAGAAACCTTTTTAATGCCAGTTCAGCTGGAGCATCAGCAACAAATTTTACCTTTCCAAGAACGAAACATAGATATTTTAAAATCAAAACACTTTGGTACAGCAGGTTATATTATTTCGAATGGGGCAGCGAAGTACCTCATAAATCTATTTGAAAAACTCGCCGTAGAGGAAGTCAAAGCAATTGATGAGATCATGTTTAATGAACAGATTAATGTCGGTCTCTATCAAGTATATCAACTTAATCCTGCTATTTGCGTTCAAGAGTTACAGTTAAATCAAGAGAATAGCTTACTGGTAAGTGATTTGCAGCAAGAACGTAAAAAAAATACGGCAGTGCACACCAAGAAAACATTGAAGCATCGTCTAACTCGGATAAAAGAAAATATTATACGAGCGCTAAATAAAGAAAAATGGAAAGAACAACAACGCCTGAAAGAAATGCAAGGTAAAGAAATTGTTCGTTTTATGTAGATAAGCTGATGAAATACTTTATATAGGCTTAATCTCTTAAGCCTATTCGTAAAAAGCGATTTACACTTAAAATCAAAGTGATGAGACACTAAACTTCAATGAAGTAGGTTGTTATTTTAGAAAATTAAAAGATGTGATAGACAAATTTATATTTAATTTCTCTAATGAGCCTTCTTACTTTTGTTCTAAAGCCAACAACATCAAAATTAGCCTTAAAACTAGGATAACTATTGCTAATTTCCTTAAATAGTGAATACCCTAAATTAGCTTTTAAGTGAGAACTTCGGCTAGACCAAAATTTATCTGGTCCAGGATAATGGTAAATCACCGCAGGAAATTGAATTTCTCGTTCTTTTCGATATTTTATATAGCCAGATTCAGAAGGCGTGAAGTTAAATCTTGTATTTATAAATTTAACATCGTCTTTGAAAATACCATTTAAGATATCCTGATCTTGATACTTTATAACATCCTTATATTTATTTAACCAGGTCAGACTCACCTCTAGAACATTCAATTCTCGCCATCTTCGCATATTGATAAGAAGCACCCCAGCGTTAAAATAGTGATGATTTTCTAAACCAATTTGGGCCTTATAATCGGCTTGCTCAATTTCAATAAAAAAATCCTTACATGCGGCAAGTGAATACTGTTCGATATCAGTATTCCATAAATTATCTAATGAGCCATTTGTTAGCGTATCAACATCAATATAAAGTAACTTATCTACATTAGGGATATATTGAGTTATATTTAATCTAGCATAGGTGGCTAAAGAAATATAATTTATTGTAATGGGAAAGTTAGCAAATTCATCTTTATCCACGCTTATAAACTTGATACTTTTCCCATGATTGCAAACGATACTTTCTATAATTTCTTTATTGTTATTATCAATACCAAAATCCAAAACATAGAAACAAATGTCAGATTTCGAATTATTTTTTAATACACTTAATATGCTAACGGCTAAATATGGTGCATAGTTATTATCAGATGAAAACGCGACATTCATATTAGTCTTCACTTAACTCTAAAAATTTATCTCCATCTAAATCAGCTGGTGGATTGTCTGCCAACCAGTTTGCTAAGCGCGCATAATCTGCGATAGCCAAATTTTCTGCGCGTGCATTTAAATCAATACCAAGCGCGGTCAGATTTTCAGGTGAAAATAATGTTGAAAGCGCATTTCGCAGTGTTTTACGGCGTTGGTTGAAAGCTTGAGAACAAACACGGTTCAACCAATATAAATCTTTTACAGGGTGCGGTAATTCTTTATGCGGAATTAAACGAACAACTGCTGAATCTACTTTCGGTGCAGGTTTGAAGGCCGAAGGTGGCACTTCAAGTACAGGCATCACTTGGCAGAAATATTGCGCCATAATGGTTAAACGCCCGTAAGCTTTGCTATTTGGTCCTGCAGATAAGCGTTTCACCACTTCTTTTTGTAGCATGAAGTGCATGTCTTGAATCACATCATGATACTTAAATAAGTGGAACATCAATGGGGTAGAAATGTTGTAAGGCAAGTTACCAAATACGCGTAACTTCTGACCTTTTTCTGCTAAATTCTCTTTTGTATAAAGCTCACCAAAATCAAATTGCATCGCATCTGTTTCAATAACGGTCAGTTTTTGATGTAAAAATGGATGATGACGTAAACGTTCGGCAAGATCTCGGTCAAGCTCGACCACCGTAAGATGATCGACAAGCTCTCCAACAGGCTCCGTTAATGCACCAAGCCCTGGGCCAATTTCTACTAAGAATTGATTGGGTTGTGGGTGAATTGCCGACACGATCCCTTGAATGACAGAGGTGTCGTGTAAAAAGTTTTGTCCAAAGCGTTTACGGGCGGTATGACCTAAGTGTTTTTTTGAATTCATAAAAATAATCTAATAAATGATAAAGTTTGTGGCAGGCATCTTTAAATATCTAGCCATTCTGGTTTTATTTCTCTCGGGGAGATCTCATTAACATTATCGTAGTAATGAATAATATGGCATACATTCTTAGAATTGGGATGCCAGTGCGTAAAATTTTCTTTGTCTTGCGAGTAAAAACAAATCATAGGTTTATTTAACCCCGAAGCGATATGAACCGTTGATGTATCAACCGAAATAAGTAGAGCACAGTTTCTAATCAACTCAATTGTATGATAGATCGTTGTGTGAGGATTTGGATAAACAAATACATCATTAAATTGATTAGCGATTCTACTTAAATGCTCATAAGTATCAGGTGTTGCAAGTAAGATTAGCTGATGTTTATTCGAGTCTCTAATATATGTTAAATAATCTACAATGTGAGAGTCATCAAACTTTCTATTTTTGCCATTTCCATAGAAGTTAATGGTAATAAAGTTATTTAACTTGTTGTCCGTAATAAACTTAAGAATTTCTTCTTTAATTAAGTCATCTTGTGGAATGTCATAGCGATCATCACTTAGACTGATATTTGACTGAGCTAAAGCTTCTTTGTAAATTTCTGAAAAATGGCCGTCTTTAGTAATATTTATATTAAAAATATTATAATCTGCTTTTCTATAGCCGATATAACTACGGGCATTGAGTATTCTCAATAGCAACAAGTCTCGGTTTCTAAGTACAAGAGTTGGATCAATGACAACATCGTATCTTTCTTTTCTAATAAACAGTGCCGTCTTGATGTAGTCGAGAATGTTTCTTTTCTTTACAAGATAAATCTCATCAATGTTATGGTTTCTTTGAAACAGATAAGCGTTTTGTTTCGTGCAGATGACACCAATCTTTATCAAGGGGTTAAATTTCTTTATTTCCCGAAAAACAAAAGAACTCACGATATAGTCGCCAATTTTCCCATCTTGTCGCAAAAATAAGAAACTCTTAGGATGTTCTAAACTTTGGGGATTGTTGGATCTTGAGGATTTATCGAGCATCCATTTCCCCACTTTTAACCTTAGGGCTTTTAGCTTATTCATATCGATACTCAATTTTGTCTATTTCTGAGTCACTGTTTAATCCTCTAAATACACATGGAGGTTCAATACCATAGGTATCAACGCGTGTTTTTTGGATTAATCCCGTTAGATAATCTGCAGGCAGTCTTATTGGATAAGCGTAATTAAGTAATTTTTTAGCACCTGATAGTGTAATTAAATAAGCGGTTGCATAGATAATGCATCTTCTTGAATTTTTTGAAGGTGCCTTGTAATGTGCAAGTCTATATCCTTCCACAATCCGTTTCTTAAAGAAATGGGATTTAACTTTTCCGTGATCAAAAAAGATCAACTCATGATTTTTATTAATTTTATTGAGCGTATCTTCAACAATTTCCTTAAAGTGCTGTGAAACGATCGCATCGTCTTCAAGAATAATGGCACTTTTAATATTGTTTTCTACCATGTACTCATAAACTTTAATATGACTTATTGCACAGCCAATTTCACCGAGCGTTAAGGGCTTAGGTGATAAATAGTGTTTCGGATAGAAATCATAATCGACAGATTCTAATACGGAAGCGGGAAGTTTTTTCCCATCTGTCGCATCAAAAAAACTAAAGTCTAACCCCAAACCAGAAAGGCGCTTAGCAATATTTTCTCTTCTTGTTGAATGTTTTAAACTAATTACAATTATTTTAGGTATAGCCATAAATAACCCTTGGGTTGAAGTCATTGGTTTACATACAAAAAATCTGAGTAAAGTTTGCTTTAGCTTTTTAGATAGAGGTGCCACCTTGGGAAAGGTGATACCGCATAAGGCTACATCTTAGGTCTCGTATGCTAAATTAAATTCTTTACCTAATCGATTTTAGTGGAACATTATAATCGAATTATTAAAAAAATAATGTGCATTTCAACAAAATACCATTTTAATCTTTCGTCTAACATTAAAAACGGCTATAATTCGCCCGTTTTTCATTTATAACCGTAAGAAGTGCGGTCAAAAAAATCATAATTTTAGAGGATAAAATGGCAAAAGAAGATTGCATTGAAATGCAAGGCACAATTTTGGAAACCTTACCAAATACCATGTTCCGTGTTGAGTTAGAAAATGGTCACGTGGTGACTGCACATATTTCTGGCAAAATGCGTAAAAACTATATTCGTATTTTAACGGGCGATAAAGTAACTGTAGAAATGACACCTTATGACTTGAGCAAAGGACGTATCATTTTCCGTAGCCGTTAATTTAGAAATTAAAGAAAAGCCGATATGTTGATATCGGCTTTTTTTGTTTGAAAAGCGTACAAATTATTTGAAGTCTGGAAAAAAATCTGTATAATCAGCGCTCTTAGCCACGTTCATTTTTTCGTTCCTTGCCTTTGCAGATTGGTGGCTAATCTACGTCAAAGGCTGATTAACCCGTAAGGAGCAGTAATGCGTCACTACGAAATCGTGTTTATGGTTCATCCGGACCAAAGCGAGCAAGTACCAGGTATGATCGAACGTTACACAGGTTCTGTTAAAGAAGCTGGTGGTCAAGTTCATCGCCTAGAAGATTGGGGTCGTCGTCAATTAGCGTACCCAATTAACAAATTACACAAAGCACACTATGTGCTTATGAATGTAGAAGCGCCTCAACAAGTCATCGACGAGCTAGAAACGACTTTCCGTTATAACGATGCTGTATTACGCAGTCTTGTTATCCATACTAAGCACGCCGTAACCGAAGCGTCCCCAATGAAAGCGGCTAAAGAAGAACGTAAACCTTTAGCTGAAGTTGAAAACAACGATTTTGAGGATGCTGAAGAGTAATTCAAAACTTGATAATCGCTTCTCGTTAATCGGCACCGTGTGTCAATTACCCAAGCGAAGCAAAAGCCCTAATGGGATTGCGCATTGCCAATTTTGGCTGGAACATCGTTCCGAACAGGTCGAAAGTGGTTTATCACGCCAAGCGTGGTTAAAGATGCCGGTTCAAGTTAGTGGCAATCAGTTAATAGAAAAAACTCAAAGCATTACGGTCGGCAGTAAACTTCTTGTGGTGGGGTTTATTACTTCACATAAAACCTCAAATGGTTTAACGCAATTAGTATTGCATGCCGAGCAAATCGAATTTATAGATTAGGAGACAGCCAAATGGCACGTTATTTCCGTCGTCGTAAGTTCTGCCGTTTCACAGCGGAAAATGTTGTTGAAATCGATTACAAAGATATCGCTACATTAAAGAACTACATTTCTGAAAGCGGCAAAATTGTACCAAGCCGCATTACCGGTACTCGTGCGAAGTACCAACGCCAATTAGCACGCGCAATCAAACGCGCTCGTTATTTAGCGTTATTACCTTACTCTGATTCTCATCACAATTAAGAAGGAGTTAGGAAATGCAAGTAATTCTTTTAGATAAAATCGTTCACCTAGGTAACGTAGGTGATCAAGTTAATGTTAAATCAGGTTTCGCTCGTAACTTCTTAATCCCACAAGGTAAAGCAGTTATGGCAACTAAAGCTAACATTGAACACTTTGAAGCACGTCGTGCAGAGTTAGAAGCAGCGGCAGCAGCAAGTTTAGCAGCAGCTCAAGCTCGTGCAGCACAAGTGACTGCATTAGGTTCTGTAACTATCGCATCTAAAGCAGGTGAGGAAGGTCGTTTATTCGGCGCAATCACTACTCGTGATGTAGCAGAAGCAGTAACTGCAGCAGGCGTTGAAATTGCGAAAAGCGAAGTTCGTTTACCAAACGGTCCAATCCGTACTCTTGGTGACCACGATGTTCGTTTCCAACTTCACGGCGAAGTATTTGCAACATTAGATGTTATCGTTGTTGCAGAATAATTATCAAAGTTTTTGA
The DNA here is from genome assembly GCA_019423025.1 of Haemophilus sp. Taxonomy (GTDB): domain Bacteria; phylum Pseudomonadota; class Gammaproteobacteria; order Enterobacterales; family Pasteurellaceae; genus Haemophilus_D. The sequence continues at coordinate 10,828 of JAHZCD010000002.1, forward strand.
TAAAAGAAAACCCGACGTTATGTCGGGTTTTTTGTTTTTCTGGATTAAGAAAATATTTTGGTTATTTGTCGAGAATAAAAAAGTGCGGTCATTTTTGACCGCACTTTTATTTATCAATTTAGTATTTTTAAATTACAAACCTAATACGGCAAATAACACCCAAACAGTGTAAATGGTTGCGAGGCCGTAGAAGATAAATCCGCCTGCTGGCACGTGGATTTTAAGATCGTGCATCGCGTGATGGATACGGTGTAAACCACACCACATTGGGAAAATGGTTAAAACTAAGATAACCAATTTTCCGATCCAAGAATAAGCGAATGTAATTAAGTTATGTGGATCAATTAATCCGAATGGTAACAATAAACCAAGAATTAAGATCACAACAGGGAAGAAAATCGCACTGACAGTCCCGCCAGCACCAAACATCAACCATACTGGCGGTTCACCAGAGCGTTTTGGATTTTGATCGACCATTTTTTCTCTCCCTACATATAAACTAAAATTAATGCGATAACACTAATCACAGCTGTTACTGCCCAAAGTGCATTTCTTAACACGTGATGTGGCAAACGTTCATTTTTAACAATGATGTTCATCACTTTTGGTGTCATCACGAAATAAGTTGCAGTGTGATATAAGGTCGCAATTAATGTGATGATATTTAAGAACACCACAATTGGATTTCTTAAGAAGCCAATGAAATCAACAATACCTAAGCCTGGTACAGGATTGCTTGCAAGGCAAAGTACACCGTAAAGCAATACGATACAGAACCACACAGCAAAGATAGAAGTTGCTTCACGTACCATATAAGCTTTGTAGAAATCCAATTTTTGCCACCAAGTAGCCGTCATTGGGCGAACATATTTTTTGCGTTTACTTACTGTTACTGACATATTCTTCCCCTTAGCCTTTTGGTTTTAGCATTGAGATAACATAATCTTTGGCACTTTCCACTTTGCCTTGGTTGATTGCAGAAGCTGGATCCACGTGTTTTGGACAGACTTCAGAACAATAACCCACGAAAGTACAGCTCCAAACACCGTTTTTACCATTTAATAATGGCATACGTTGTGCTTTACCATGGTCACGGTTATCAAGGTTGTAACGGTGTGCCATTGTAATCGCTGCAGGGCCTAAGAATTCAGGATTTAAACCAAATTGCGGACAAGCGGCATAGCATAAACCACAGTTGATACACATTGAGAATTGACGATATTTTTCAAGCTGTGCCGGCGTTTGTTTCGTACGGCTGACTTGCAACTCTTTCGATGGATGTGGTTTACCATCTAATGCTGGTGCTTCGTTACCAATAATATAAGGTTTAATTGCCTCTAAACTTTCGATGAAGTGGCTTAAATCAACCACTAAGTCGCGTTCAATAGGGAAGTTTGCTAATGGTTCAATACGCATATGGCCGCTGTAATCACGTAAGAATGTTTTACAAGCCAATTTTGGTTTGTTATTTACCATCATCCCACAAGAACCGCAGATCGCCATACGGCAAGACCAGCGATAAGAAAGAGACGGTTCAAGTTTATCTTTAATGTAACCTAACGCATCTAAAAGAGAAGTTTGGTTATCATAAGGTACTTGATAAGAGCTTAAATGTGGCTCTTGATCATTTTCTGGGTTGTAGCGTAATACTTCTACAGTCATTACTGGTGAATTAGCCATTTGCTTGCTCCTTAGCTTTCGCAGCCGCTTCTGCCGCTTCTGCTTCAGCACCATAAACACGTTTTGCTGGTTGAGATTTAGTGATTTTCACCGGGCTGTATTCAATACGCGGTGCATCATCGCCATTGTAGTAAGCAAGGGTGTGTTTTAAATAATTCACATCATCACGTTCAGTGTAGTCTAAGCGTTGGTGTGCACCACGAGATTCTTTACGTTCAATTGCAGAGTTGGCAATTGATTGTGCCACATCAAGGATGTAACCTAATTCTACAGTGTAAAGCACATCGGTATTGAATACGCTTGAACGGTCTGCAACACGAATACGTTTATAACGTTCTTTAAGCTCAGCAATTTTATCTACTGCTTTTTGCATGCTTTCTTGGTCACGGTAGATACCACAACCTTCTTCCATGACGGTACCCATTTCATCACGGATTTCAGACCAAGATTCATTACCGTCTTGGTTATAAAGTGCTTCAAGGCGAGCCACAACATCTTGTGCTTGTGCATCAACTGCTGCACGGTTTGCTGGTTGTGCTTCTGCTGCACGTTGTGCGGCATATTCACCTGCAACACGGCCTAAAACCACTAATTCTGCAAGCGAGTTAGAACCTAAACGGTTTGCACCGTGTAAACCAGAAGACGCACATTCACCCACAGCAAATAATCCTTTAATGCGAGTTTCGCTGTTGAAATCCACTTCAATACCACCCATGGTATAGTGAACAACCGGACGAACTGGAATTGGTTCATTAACTGGGTTTACACCTTCATAAGCACTTGCTAATTCACAAATGAATGGAAGACGTTCATGTAAATATTTTTCACCTAAGTGACGTAAGTCAAGGTGAACCACATCAACACCTTTTGCAGTTTTTAAGGTGTTGCCTTTTTTCCATTCTTGCCAGAATGCTTGTGAAACTTTATCACGCGGACCAAGTTCCATATATTTGTTTTCAGGTTTACCGATTGGGGTTTCAGGGCCTAGACCATAATCTTGTAAATAACGGTAGCCGTTTTTATTCACTAAGATACCGCCTTCACCACGACAACCTTCAGTCATTAAGATACCGGTGTTCGGTAAGCCGGTTGGGTGGTATTGGACGAATTCCATATCACGAAGAGGAACACCGTGACGATATGCCATTGATAAACCATCACCAGTTACGATACCGCCGTTGGTGTTGAATTTAAATGCACGACAACCACCGCCAGTTGCAATTACAACCGCATTTGCGTTGATTTGAACAAGTGAGCCTTCCATCATATTCATCGCAACCATACCGCGAGCATGGCCATCATCAACCAAGATGTCTAAAACGAAGTGCTCATCAAAACGCTGAATTTGTGGATATTGAATGGATGTTTGGAAAAGAGTATGTAATAAGTGGAAACCGGTTTTATCTGCTGCGAACCAAGTACGTTCGATTTTCATCCCACCGAAACGACGCACGTTCACATCGCCATCTGCTTTACGGCTCCAAGGGCAACCCCAACGTTCAAGTTGAGTCATTTCCACTGGAGAATGTTCAACGAAGTATTCCACCACATCTTGTTCACATAACCAGTCACCACCGGCAACGGTATCGTGGAAGTGTTTATCGTAGGAATCTTCTTCTTTAATTACTGCGGCCGCACCACCTTCTGCTGCAACCGTATGGCTACGCATAGGATAAACCTTAGAAACTAATGCGATCTTTAAGTTAGGGTTTGCTTCTGCTGCTGCAATTGCTGCACGTAAACCGCCGCCACCGGCACCAACAATAGCAATATCGACATTAACCGTTTGCACGATATCCTCCAATCATATAGAAAGTAAAAAAATAAAACGCCCTAAATTAATAGGGGCATGTTGTCATTCTGCCATTTTTGTTTACAAATTAGTAACTTTTTTTCTGGAATAAACGGACAAAATACTAAAAGTGTGATCTAACTCAAAAAAGTTAGTTTTTTTATATTTCTTAGATGATAACCGTTTGCGTTTATGAATGATTTAGTCGGATTATTGAGTTAAAAATCACTCTTGTTTACAATAGCCTAATTCATTTTAGACGTGAAAAACGGAGAAAAAAATGACCGCACTTAGCGATAAAAAAACAGAATGGCAACCTTCCGCCTCAATTAAAAATTTATTGGCGCGTGCCAAAATCATAGCTGAAATTCGCCAGTTCTTTACTGAACGTGGATTATTAGAAGTTGAAACCCCTGTTTTAAGTGAGTTTGGCGTAACGGATCTTCACCTTTCTACCTTTAATACAGAATTTGTTGCCCCTTTTGATGAACTCTCGAAAACGCTGTGGCTTTCTACCAGCCCGGAATATCACATGAAGCGTTTATTGGCGGCAGGCAGTGGACCTATTTTTCAAATTGGTAAAGTGTTTCGTAATGAAGAAGCAGGCAATCGCCATAATCCCGAATTCACCATGCTTGAATGGTATCGACCGCACTTTGATATGTATCGTCTGATGAATGAAGTGGATGATTTGTTACAACAGATCCTCGATTGTAAACCGGCAGAAACTTTAAGTTATCAGTTTGTCTTCCAAGAATATGTAGGATTAGATCCATTGTCTGCGACTCGTCAAGAATTGGTGGAAGCAGCACGTAAACACAACTTTATGGCAGATGAAGATGAAGATCGTGATACCTTATTACAATTTCTATTCAGTGAAGTGGTGGAACCTAAAATTGGGCAAGAGGCGCCTGTTGCGGTTTATCATTTCCCTTCTTCCCAAGCCGCGCTTGCACAGCTTAGCCCAGAAGATAGCCGTGTGGCAGAACGTTTTGAGTTTTATTATAAAGGCTTAGAGTTAGCCAACGGTTTCCATGAGCTCACCGATGCACGCGAACAACAATACCGCTTTGAAAAAGACAATCGTCTACGGGAAAAAGCAGGCTTGCCACAACGTGAAATTGACTATCGTTTTTTAGGGGCTTTACAAGCAGGCATTCCAAATACTTCTGGTGTGGCTTTAGGGGTCGATCGTTTAATTATGATTGCATTAGGCGCAGAAAGTATTAAAGAAGTGATTTCATTTTCGGTGGAATGTGCTTAGTCTGCTCAAAAAATATTCATTATTTCTTCGAAAATGAATAAAAAAGAAGAACAAATTGCTCAAAATAGAGAGAGAGTTGTATAGACAAAATTCTGAAAAGTTCGATGTGAAAGGATGTTTTTGATTAAAAAATGTCCTTTTTTGTGTGAAAAATGTGATCTTGATCGGATTTTAGAAAATTGGAAGAGATCCTCCCATTGACACTATAGGTTTATTTTGTAATATTTGCGACGTCTATTTCGGAGATTGAACTTTTTATGAAAAATTGCTTCAATCAAAAATCATAGGTAACAACCAAAAGGAATAACAATTATGAAAAAGACACTAGCAGCATTAATCGTTACTGCATTTGCCGCTTCAGCAGCAAACGCAGCAGTAGTTTATGACAACGAAGGTACTAAAGTTGAATTAAACGGTTCTCTTCGTGTAATCATGGAAAAAGCGGATAAAAAAGAATATGACGCCGCTAACCACTCAACTAAAAAATCTAACTCTGCTTTACGTAATGCAGGCTCGCGTTTTGGCATCACTGTAAAACATAACTTAGATAACGATTTCTATGCGTTAGGTCGTGTAGAGTTCCGTTTTGATGATACAACTTCTCGTGATAAATTCGGTGGTGTTTATGCTAAACGTGCTTATGTAGGTTTAGGTAGCAAAGCAATCGGCGAGCTCAAATTTGGTCGTCAACTAACCATCGCGGATGATTTAACTCAAGCGAATGACTATGATTACGGTTTCATTCCAAAAGAAGAATATATCCCAACTGCGGGTACAGGCGTAGTTCGTTATGACTATAAAGGTATCGAAGGTTTACAATTAAGTGCAAACTATAACTTTGGTCAAACAAATGACGAAAAAGGCAATCCACTTAAACCAGGTATCAAAAATGCTTACGCTGTAGGTGCATTATATACAGTGGGTGATTTAGATGCGCGTTTAGCTTATGGTCACACAAACTTTGAAACTGGTGCATCATACGCTCACCGTTTAGATGGTGTTTTAGCATCATTAGGCTATAAATTTGGTGATTTCACATTAACTGGTGACTTCGCTTATGGTCATGAAAAATTTGATGATGAAAAAACAAACAAATTCTATGTGGCTCCAGGTTTCGCATATCAAGTTCTTCCTGCGTCTAAAGTATATGGTAACTACCTATATGAACGCGTAAAAGGTGAAAACACTAAAGATAAAACTCACGGTTTCTTACTTGGTGCAGATTACCAACTTCATAAACAAGTTGTATTATTTGTAGAAGGCAAATATGTGACTACTAAAGAGTACGTTAACGATACTTACGATGGTAAAACTAAAGACAGAGCTATCGGTGTAGGTATGCGTGTATTCTTCTAATCTTTGATTAGAAAAAATCTGAAAAGGCGAATCGAAAGGTTCGCCTTTTTGTTTATTTTTTTAAATCTCCCCAACCCCTCTTTACGAAAGAGGGGCTTTTTTTATGATGTGGCTTTTAGTGATTTTATCGGGAATGTATTTGAGATAGCTAAGAACGGAGAGCATTTATTTCTATAAAGATCCCCCTCTTTCGTAAAGAGGGGCTTTTTTATGAGTTACTTTTAATATTTTATGGGAGTATTTGAGAGGGCTAAGAGCAGAGAGAGTATTTATTTGCCAATAAAATACCCCCTCTTTCGTAAAGAGGGGGCTAGGGGGAGATTTAATTAAAGGAGATTTCCTACTTCAACTTATCCAAAACCAATTTCCCCATCATTTCAATATGGGCGTTTTCTGCATTTAATGCAGGGATATAGTGATAAGACACACCACCGTGATTTAAGAATGTCTCTTTGTTTTCAACCTCAATTTCTTCTAAGGTTTCTAAGCAATCTACCGAAAAACCTGGGCAAATCACCGCTATTTTTTGAATGCCTTGAGAAGCGGCTTCTTCTAAAAAGTGATCGGTATAAGGTTGTAACCATTCTTCACGACCAAAGCGAGATTGGAAGGTCATATTCCATTGGTTTTCTGTCAAACCTAATTTATCCACAATGGCAATGGTCGTTTGTTTGCAGTGCTGACGATAATAATCGCCCATATTCTCATAACGCAATGGAATGCCGTGATAAGAAAAAAGCAAAAACTCATCGGGTTTTAACCGCACTTTAATCGAATCCACTAAGGCATTAATGTAGTTTTCATCAAGATGATAAGAATGAATAAACTCAAAAGGCACAATATTGCGTTCTTGCGCAATGGCACGATTGAAGGCATCGATTAATGCGCCCGTTGTGGTGCTGGAATATTGTGGGTAAAGCGGCAACACAATCATGCGTTCCACGTCATTTTTAAGTAAATTTTTGACCGCACTTTGCATTGAAGGATTGCCATAAGTCATGGCAATTTCGACGTGTGCATTGATGCCTTGTTCATTTAAATAAGCCTGCAAACCGGCTTGTTGTTGCTTTGTAATGGCAAGCAGGGGAGAGCCTTGTTCTGTCCAAATAGCTTGATAATTTTGAGCGATGCGTTTAGAACGCATCGGTAAAATAATGGCTTTTAAAAGGGGATACCATTTCCAACGAGGCAAATCGACCACACGGGGATCCATTAAAAAATCCGCTAGATAGCGAGAGATCGCAGCGGGTTGAGGGGCATCAGGCGTACCAAGATTGGCTAAAATGATGCCAATTTTTTGAGTTGTAGTCATAAATGTTTGATATAAAGCGTTAATCGAGAAACGCAGCAAAGTTTATCTTGTTCATCGCGAATGTCAATTTGCCAAACATGGGTATTTTGACTTAAAGCAATTGGCGTTGCCTTTGCGGTAACAAAACCTTTTTTTGCTGGGCGAAGATGATTGGCGTTGATATCTAATCCTAAGGCAACTTGCCCTTCTTCTATACAGAGAAATCCCGCCAAAGAGCCGATGGTTTCAGCCAATGCCACAGACACGCCACCATGTAATAAACCGAAAGGCTGTGTGGTGCGATGATCAACCGGCATTTTTGCCTCAATCCAGTTTTCACCATAAGCCGAAATCTCAATGCCTAAATGCCCAACAGCACAATGTTTCCCCATTTCATTGAGCTGCTCAAGGGTGAATGCTTTTTTCCAGATTGTCATGCCTTTCTTCCTTAATTAATCTTATTCGCTTGCTTTAGTTTGATATAAATCCTCCCTTTCGTAAAGGGATAGATAAATGAGGGGATTTTTTATACCTAAATTTGTTTATTTTTTATCCGAAATTTACAATTATTTACATAATCTAATAAAATTTAATGAAAATCTTTACATATATTTACATAACTCAAAATTTACCTTAATTGCTTGTAATTTTTAATAAATCTTTTTTTTGATGCTTCCTTTTTATACAAAGTTGGCTTAAAATAAGCTGTTCTGACCAGAAGGGTAAGGGAAACTATTGTCTAAATTTGTTGTCGCCACCTTTTTGATGCTGAATTTTTTGGTGCTGTTGTCTGCGCAACAGCTTCTCAACAATCCTAATAAAAAGGAATAAAACTCATGAACAAAGTGTTTAAAGTTATTTGGAATCATGCTACACAAACGTGGACGGCAGTTTCTGAACTTGGGCATGCTAAGGGTAAAACCAAGTCTAAAAAGATCGTTAAATTGACCGCACTTGCTGGTGCTGTAATTGGTTCATTGGCTGCATCTCAATCAGCTATAGCGGCAACAGATCTTAGAACTAATGACGCGGTGAATATCGCACTAGATAATGTGCCAAGTGCTCAAGCAGGTCGACACGCAGTGTCAATTGGTCCAGCTGCATCTGCTAAACATCAAGATGCGATTGCTATTGGTCATAGCGCTACTGCAAATTGGACTAATACCATTTCTATCGGTAACAATACCTTAGCTACTCAAGATCACGCTGTTGCAATTGGTTCAAATACGACTGCTACAGGTGTTCAGTCAGTTACACTTGGTTCATTTGCCGGAGCAACTGCTAATTTAACAATTGCAGTTGGTGCTAAGGCAAATGCTACAAAAGAAAGTGCAATAGCAGTTGGTTCAAATGCAGGAGCTACTGGTGATAATTCTGTTGCATTAGGCCAAACTGCGACAGCATCTAATAATAATGCGATAGCTATTGGTACTAAAGAAGTAACTAGCGGTAATAACGCAGTGGGTATTGGTGCTTTTGCCGAGTCAACTGCTGAGCGTTCAACTGCCCTAGGTATGTTGTCACAAGCTAAAGGAAAAGGTTCATTCGCAGGTGGTGCATCTGCTCAAGCAACAGGTGAAAACTCTGTGGCGATTGGTGGAGCACAAGATGGTACTTTAGGTAATAAAGCAGGTACTGCGGCTAATGCTACAGGTAACAATTCTATCGCTTTAGGTACTCAATCTATTGCTAATGGTGAAAACTCTATTGCTCAAGGTAAAGGTGCTAATGCAGCGCTTGAAAACTCAATTGCAATTGGTACAAATTCAGTGGCTAGCGGTATTTCTATCGGTAATGAGGCGTCAACAATTATTCCTGACTCTATCGCTATAGGGCATAAGAGTAATGTAGACGGAGGTGCCGAAGGTGTTGCTATTGGTAATGAAGCAACTAATGGAGGCGCTAGTTTTGCTGCTGCAGTGGGTGCTACTTCAGGGGCAAATGCAAATTATTCTGTAGCGTTGGGTTACAATGCTGTAGCTAATGCAGAATATTCTGTGGCATTAGGTGCTGCTTCTGAAGCAGGTGATGACTTTGTTGAAAGCACTAATGCGACGATTAATGGTATCGAGTATAAGAATTTTGCAGCGAGCAGTAGTCAATTTAATAACCTAGATATGGGAATGGCAGGAGCAGTTGTTTCTGTAGGTACAAAAGGCTATGAGCGTCAAATTAAAAATGTAGCTGCTGGTGTAGTTGATTCAAACTCAACAGATGCGATTAATGGTTCTCAACTTTATGCTGTAGCAGATACATTGGCAACTAAAATTAATAATCACCATTGGAATGTTGGTGACAATAACGGTACAGTAGTAAATGGCGTTTACCATAAAGACCAAGTGAACTTTGTGAATGGTAATGTAACAACTGTTAAAGTAGTTGATGCATCATCATCAGGTAAATCTACTAATAGCCTTCCAGGTGAAAAAAGTGGCCCAAATATCACAAACGTTTCTTATGATGTAAACGTGGGTAAAGGCTTAAAAATTGAAGGTAATAAAATTGTTACTAACATTGTTGCAGGTAAGGGCGTAACCTTTGATGAAAAAGGTGACCAAATCACAATTAATGCGCAATCAACCGGTGGCGCAGCATCTTCAGTTGTTTCTGGTAATGAGAATACTTTAAATGTTACAACGAATGCATCTAATCCATCAGAGTATATTGTAACACCTGTAACGGGTTCTTTATCAGTTACACCTAAAGGTAAAATTGATGAAGACGCTCAAGGTTTTGAAGATAATGGTCAAAAATTAACCACAATTCAAACGACCCGTGACATGGTTAATAAGGCTCACTGGAATTTGCAAATTGCAGAATCAAGTAATCCTACTAATAAAGGTACTGCTAAAATTACAACTGAAAACAAAACAGCAGCACCAGTTCATGCAGGCGATACGGTTAATATTTTTGCGGGTAAAAATATTAATTTGGAACGTACAGGAACTGACATTACTATCAGTGCAAAAGATGCATCTGTAGATACAGGTGAAATCATTCCAGCAACAAATACAACTAATACCAATAACAATGGTACTGTAATGGCTAAAGATGGTGATGGTGATAAATTCGCGAACATCACGAATGTTGTCAATGCAATTAACAGTGCATTCTGGAAAATTGGTGAAGAAAACTCAGGTACTGTTACACCTAAAGGTAATGTTACTGCAGGTAGCCAAGTGAACTTCTCAAATGGTGTTGGCACGATTGCAACAGTTACAGCAGACGAAGCGAACAAAACCTATAAAGTTCAATATGATGTGAATGCAGGCCCTGGTATTGAAATTCCTACTGATGGCGCAAACAAAGGCAAAGTAACGGTTAAGGTTGATAATTCAACTGTGACAATTAACGATGCTGGTCAATTAGTCGCTAACTCAGCATGGAATGCGAATGCAACCGGTAATGTTGACGGTACTTCAGCTGCAAAAGCTGTGAAAGCTAACGCAACAGTGAATTTTAATGCGGGTGAAAACTTAAAAGTAAGCCAAAATGCTACTGATGCAGCAAACCAAGTTTATAGTTTCTCTTTAAACCAAACATTAACCAATATCACTAGCATTGAAAATAAAGCAGGTGGTCCAAAACTTACCTTTGGTGGTAACTCAATCAATATTACCGGCGGTAATCTTGATATGGATAATAACAAGATCACTAGCTTAAAACCAGGTACAGATGATACTGATGCGGTTAATCTTAGTCAGTTAAAAGCATCTCGCACAGTTGTGACTTCAAATGATGGCTCTGTTACAGTGACTCCTTCAGAAAACGGACTCACTAAAACTTATGATTTAAAAGTTAATTTAAGCAATGTAGCGAAGTCATCTTGGAATGTGAAATCATCTGCTGAAGGTGGCGCTGTAGCGGCTAATCATAATGCAACAGCAAAAAATATTACTGATTCCAATACCGTTGAATTTAAAGCGGGTAAAAACTTAACCGTAGAACAAGTTAATGGTGATACTGGTGCAAATGTTACTTTTGCTTTAAGTAATAATATTACACTTGATAATAACGGTAGTATCAAAATTGGTGATACTAACATTACGAATGGTGCAGTAAGTAACTTAACTACTCACTTAGTGGATCCAGTTAAAGTGGATGGTGATGTTGAAAATGCAACCAAAACAGCTGATTTAGCAGCGAATCTTACTACTCCTACTGCAGCAGATTACAGAGGTAAAGATGCAGCAACAGTTGAAGATGTGTTGAAAGCAGGCTGGAACTTACAAGCAAATGGTAAAGCTGTTGATGCCGTAACTCACGGTAACAACGTGAACTTTGCAAGTAACGATAGTTCAGTTGAGATTACACCAACGACTGACGGCAATACCAGCACAATTAATCTTTCTGTAAATGCAACAAATGTTGTTAAACAAGTAACAGGTAATGTTTCAGCAAATACTACAACAGGTAAAGCAGTTGTAGGTAAAGATGGTAATGAAGATACATCAGCTAATGCAGGCAATAAAGTTGCCACAGTAGGTGATGTAGCGAATACCATTAACAACACAGGTTGGATTACAAAAACAACTGATGGAGCAAACGTTACTGTAAATCCAGGTGACCGTGTTGAATATGTTGATGGTAAAGGCACAACAGCTAACGTGACTGTAACCAATACAAATGGTCAAGACGTTGTAAATGTAACCTATGATGTGAAAACTGATGGCACAACCATTACTGTAAAAGATGGTAATGTAACGGCTAATACAGGCAACATTATCGAAGCTAAGCCAGATGGTGATAATGCAGGTAAAGTTACAGTTACTACTGGAGATGAGAATAAAGTTGCAACAGTTAAGAATGTAGCGGATGCAATCAACAGCGCAGGTTGGATTGTTAACACAGGTAAAGCTGATAACCAAGATTCATTCAAAACTGAAGCTGGAACACCAACTAAAGTGGGTGCCGGTGATAAAGTTAACTTCCAAGCAGGTAAAAACTTAGAAGTGAAACGTGATGGTCAAAATATCATCTATGCAACATCTGAAGATTTAGATGCGAAAACTATCACTGTAACTACAGTTAAAGTAGGTAAAGATGGTAAAGATGGTGTTGATGGTTCTATTGGCGTAACCGGTAAAGACGGTGCAGCTGTTGCGATTAACGGAAAAGATGGTTCAATCGGCCTAACTGGACCGAAAGGTGCAGATGGTAAAGATGGTGCGTCAGTTACTATCAAACCAGAAAAAGGCACAACCACAGTCGCAGAGCGTGATGGTGGTAAAGAGATTAACCGTGTTACCTATACTGATAAAGATAAAGATGGCAATGACATCAAACGTGAAATCGCAACACTTGATGATGGCTTGAAATTCACAGGTGATGATGGTCAAACCGTTAACCGCACTTTAGGTTCTAACTTAAATGTGAAAGGTGGCGCAACAACCTCAACCACAGCGAAAAATATTCGTGTGACTAAAGCTGCAGATGGTCAAGGTTTAGATGTGAATCTTGCAAACAATATCGAGCTTGATAATAACGGTAGTATCAAAATTGGTGATACAACTGTAAATCAAGATGGTATTACCATCAATAATGGACCAAGTGTGACCAAAGGTGGTATTGACGCAGGTGGTAAAACTATCACTAACGTTGCGCCAGGTAAGAATGGTACAGATGCAGTTAACGTAGATCAATTACGTGGCAGCCTCACAAATATCCAAGGTGATATTCATAAAGCTCGTAAAGAAGGTCGTGCGGGTATTGCTGGTGCGAATGCTGCGGCTGGTTTACCACAAGTTTACTTACCAGGTAAATCAATGGTTGCGGCTTCAGCAGGTACTTTCAAAGGTCAAAATGCATTGGCTGTAGGATACTCACGTTCAAGTGACAATGGTAAAGTTATCTTTAAACTTCAAGGTAATGCGAATACTCAAGGCGACGTAGGTGGCTCTGTAGGTATCGGTTACCAATGGTAATTTAACTTTCCTTTAAAATAGATAAAAACCCAGCTTCGGCTGGGTTTTTTTATGAATAATATTTATTAATGTCATTTGATGATTTAAACTAAAACTAAACTTAAACCTAGGAATCGAACATGTCCAATTCAACTAATGATTATATGAATATTGCGTTTGCTGTTGATGCAAAATACACACCACACTTAGAAACCTTGATTAAATCTATTTGTTATCATAATAAATGTGTTAATTTTTATGTATTACATAATGATATTCCTAAGGAATGGTTTGAAGGCATTCAGCTGAAGCTGGGGAAAATGGGATATCAGCTTTTTCCGGTACATATTTCTGATGATGTTTTTAAAAATTATAAAACCTTAGCGCATATTTCTTCATCAAGTAGCTATTATAGGCTATTGATCCCAAACCTCATTAATCAAGAGCGTGTGTTGTATTTAGATGCAGATATTATTGTAAATGGTTCGTTAGCTGACTTTTATTATAGTGATCTTGAGGGGGCGCCTGTTGGTGTAGTGAAAGATTATTGTGCCTGGGACAACTTTTCTTTTCCCTATCTAGATGCGAATGTTTCAACTAATTATTTTAATAGCGGTGTATTGCTCATTGATACCGTGAAATGGCGAGAAAATCATTTGGTTGATATATTACTTACGCTTGCAGAGAAGTTCTCTGATAAAGTCCTTTTTGGCGATCAATGTATTTTAAATATTCTTTTGAGAGATAAAGCAAAATATTATAGTTTAAATGAGAATTGTCAGGTTCATTACATTGAATCAATAAAAAGAAAGTACAGCGATAAATTTGTTAATCTAAGCTCTGAACCAATTATTATTCATTATAGCTCCACACAGAAGCCTTGGGATAATAAAAATGACAGCTTGTATTATCGTGAAAAATATTGGTTTTTTCGCCATTTAGATTGGACATATTTATTGATTAGACCGAGTATAGACAATTCCAATTACACTAATTTATAGCCTTCTTATTCACATTTAGGCACAATAGAGCAAAATTCCAATGAGTAAAAAAGGATAATGAAAATGACTAAACATTATGATTATATTGCGATCGGTGGCGGTTCCGGCGGGATTGCCTCAATTAACCGTGCGGCAAGCTATGGCAAAAAATGTGCAATTATTGAAGCAAAACATCTCGGTGGTACTTGCGTAAACGTAGGTTGTGTACCGAAAAAAGTGATGTTCTATGGCGCACAAGTTGCAGAAGCCATTAATAACTATGCACCTGCTTATGGTTTTGATGTAGAAGTGAAAAAGTTTGATTACGCGAAATTAGTCGAGAGCCGTCAAGCTTACATCGGTCGTATTCATACATCTTACAATAATGTATTAGCGAAAAATAACGTGGATGTTCTAAATGGTTTTGCACGTTTTAAAGATGCGAAAACGATTGAAGTGAGCTATGCAGATGGTTCAACAGAATTAGTGACTGCAGATCATATCTTAATTGCTACAGGTGGCCGTCCAAGTATTCCAGCGGTAAAAGGTGCTGAATACGGAATTGATTCAAATGGTGTATTTGCTTTAAATGAATTACCAAAACGTGTTGCAGTAGTAGGCGCAGGTTATATTGCGGTTGAATTAGCGGGTGTTTTAAATAGCTTAGGCAGCGAAACACATTTATTTGTACGCCAACATGCCCCATTGCGTAATCAAGATCCATTGATTGTCGAAACCTTAGTTGAAGTGTTAGAACAAGATGGTATCCAATTACATACTAAAGCGTTGCCTGAAGAAGTCGTGAAAAATGCCGATGGTTCGCTTACCTTGAAATTACAAGATGGTCGTGAAACCACAGTGGATACGTTAATTTGGGCGATAGGTCGCGAACCAGCAACGGATGTGATTAATCTTGAAGTAACAGGCGTGAAAATGAATTCACGCGGACAAATTATTGTCGATAAATACCAAAATACAAACGTACCTGGCATTTATGCTGTGGGTGATATTATCGAAGGTGGTATTGAATTAACACCAGTTGCTGTGGCAGCAGGTCGTCGTTTGTCTGAGCGTTTATTCAATAACAAACCGAATGAACATTTGGATTACAACCTTGTGCCAACGGTTGTGTTTAGCCATCCACCAATTGGTACGGTGGGTTTAACTGAACCGCAAGCGATTGAGCAATATGGCGAAGAAAATGTGAAAGTGTATAAATCCTCTTTCACCGCAATGTACACCGCGGTTACTGAACATCGTCAACCTTGCCGAATGAAATTAGTGTGTGTCGGCAAAGAAGAAAAAATCGTAGGCTTACACGGCATTGGTTTTGGTGTGGATGAAATGATTCAAGGTTTTGCGGTGGCAATCAAAATGGGTGCAACTAAAGCAGACTTTGATAATACGGTGGCAATTCACCCAACAGGTTCTGAAGAATTTGTCACAATGCGTTAATTGCAGATAAAGAAAGTGCGGTCAAAATCTCTGATATTTTTGACCGCACTTTTTATTGTGATTTGTTATTAGGCTGCTGCACGATTGCCTAATGTACCATCATCTTCCATTTCTTTAGCCACACCGACGACCTCAGCAATTTTGTCACCTTCTTTGAAGAATACGAAACCACCATGTTCCATTTTAACCCAAGGTTCATCTTTGGTGAGCGGGAACGTCGTAATAATGGTGACTTTGTCGCCATCTTTTGCGTAATCATTAAAATCGATGACGCCATCATCATCAATGCGGTGCGCTTTACCAAAAGGGGCTTTACGTGTTAAGTAATGCAAATTGGTTGAGCAGTGGGCAATCATCCATTCTCCGTTTGAAAGGATGAAGTTAAAGGTGCCTTTTTGTGAGAGTTCTTTGGTAATGTCTTGAATGGCTTCAAAAATTTCCATTTCAGACGGTTTACGACGGAAGCGATTTTTCAAATATTCCGCCATATAACAAAATGCCGTTTCTGAATCCGTTGAGCCAATAGGCTGGCAGAAACTTTCAGACATATCCGGTAGATCTTTTAAATTACCGTTGTGAGCAAATACCCAGTTTTGTCCCCAAATTTCACGAATAAAAGGATGGGTATTTTCAATGGTCACACCGCCTTGCGTTGCTTTACGAATGTGAGCAATCACATTGAGCGATTTAATTTTGTATTGTTTGACACAATCTGCAATCGGAGATTGTGAGGCTGCGTGGTTATCGCGAAAAATACGCACACCACGACCTTCAAAAAAAGCGATACCGAAGCCATCTGAATGGCAGTCAGTAAGACCAGCACGACGACGGAAACCTTCAAAAGAAAAGACAATATCCGTCGGTGTATTACAGTTCATTCCGAGTAATTGGCACATAAATTCCTACAACTTATTTTTATATTTTTATAACCTTATAATGTGTGCTGATTTAACACCATAATGCGTTGAAATTCAAGATGGATAACAAAGGATTTTTAGAAGAAAATGTTACATAAAATAACCTGAAAATCTTTCTGATCTGAAGGCTATGGATGAGCACTTTATTAAGTTAATAAAAAAGGCGTGTTTATCACGCCTTTTGTTATATTTTTTAAGATTATGCTTTAATTTCGGAGCGGCTTTTTAAGAAAAAGAGTGCGACTGTTGAGATCAACATAACAAAGCCAACGCCAACATATAAACTCTGTTTGTCCCAGCCCATATCTAATAATTGACCCGCAATCGTTGGAGCAAGAATTGCACCAATACGACCGATACCAATCGACCAGCCCACACCGGTGCTACGAATATCGGCATCATAAGTAAGTGGGTTTAAGGTATAAAGACCGCTGATACAGCCATTCATGAGTGCGCCAACTAAAATACCGAATACCATCGCAACCCATAAAACGGATGAAGATAGGATAAAGGTAATGATCGCGGCGGAAGATAATATGGTGAATAAAATTAATACGCCGCGAGCCGTCCAACGGCTAGCCAGTAAGCCATAGATTAAGGCACCACAAGTGCCACCTAGTGAAATCATCATCCCTACACTCACACTTTGTTCTGTTGTCATACCTGCTTCTTTTAATAAGGCTGGCGTCCATGAGCTAATAAAATAGAAGCTGAACATGATGGCGAAGAAAGCTGTCCAGATTAGCAAAGTAGAATGTAAGTATTTTTCGCTAAATAATTGGCTAATAGGTAATTTAGTTTTAACTTTTTCTGTTTTTTCAGGAAGTTTCCAATCGCCGGCTAAACCAATTTTTTTTGCGATTAAATTTAACCGCACTTCAGCATTTTTAGGCTGTTTGGTTGTGAGAAAATCAATGGACTCAGGTAACCAAATAAATAAAACCACTAAAAGTAAACCGGTCAAGATAGCGCCCGCTAAAAACACGGAACGCCAGCCATATTCACCTTGCAACATTACGGCGAACATACCACCTAATACTGCACCGATACCAAAACCAGCAGCATAGACACTGATCGCAAAGCTACGCCATTTGCGAGAGGAATATTCGCTGGTGATCACGTTTGTGCCCACTAAAATACCGCCGACACCAAGACCAGTGATAACGCGCCAGAAACCGAGCCATTGATATTGTGAAATAAACGCAGAGCCTAACATACCGATAGCAGAGAGTGATACTGCCATTAATAACAATGGGCGGCGACCGATTTTATCGGCGAGTGGAGCGAGGAAAAGTGAGCCGGCAGTCATCCCAAACAAGCCGGCACTTAATAAATAACCTAACTCAATCCCCGAGAGTCCAAATTCGCCACGAATGGCTGTTGCGGTGAAGGCGAGGGCTAATACATCGAAGCCGTCAAGTAAATTCATGATGGCAGCCATGACCACAATCATCCATTGATAAGCCCCCATTGGGCTTTGTTCTATTTTGGCTCTAAGAGAAAGCGTTTCAGTCATTTTATTTCCTTAAGTTAAGCAAACTGACGAGAGTTTGCAAGAGATTGGAGTTTACGCAAAATCATGCTGAGTACCACACCATAAGCGGGAACAAACAAGACAATGCCGACAAATAATTTAAATAAGTAATCGACGAATCCAAGGCTAAACCAATGTTCTGCCATAAATGGATCACTACTTTTATAAAATGCTACACAAAAGAACATAAAGGTATCGGCAAGGGAACCAAATGTCATGGAGCTGCTCGGAGCAATCCACCAAGTTTTTAATTGACGTAAGCGGTTGAATACTAGCACATCTAATAATTGTCCGAAAACATAAGCACAGAAGCTGGCGAACGCAATACGGAAAACAAACATATTGAATTCACTTAATGCACCTAAGCCTTGATATTGTCCATTAGAGAAAACAACCGAAACAATATAACTCACGATAAGGGCTGGAATCATTACGATAAAGATAATCCAACGCGCTTCTTTCGCCCCAAATACACGTACCGTTAAATCGGTGGCTAAGAAAATGAATGGGAAAGTGAGTGTGCCCCATGTGCTGTGGAATGAGAAATCATCAGCAAAACCAAGTGCGGTCAGTTTTAAATTGATTTCAAATGGAATTTGAACGAAATAGTTACTGGCTGTGATGATGAAGATGTGAAATAAGCTTAATAAAATTAAAGCAAAACGTTTTTGTTGATCATTGAAGATCGGAGTATTAATTTTCATTTTAAGACCTTTTTAGTTAGTTAATCGGGGGTAGGGAACCCGACATGAGAAATAAATCCGCCAAATTGGCGAGCCGTGAATAATACTAGAATTTATTGGGATTGCAAGAAAGTGCGGTCAAAAATTTAGGCATTTTATTTGTTTTATCTTTATTTTAATAACAGTGATAAGAATTTTCATTTACACTAAAATGATATTGTACTAGAATTCTCAGGCATTTTTATTTCACATATGCCTGGGGAGCATTCAATGTATAAAACCAATCATTTAAAAACAACATCATTCTTCGCATTAAGCACGTTAACCATCGCGCTTTTTTCAAGCTATTCTTATGGCGAAGAGAAACTTGAGGAAATTAAAGTTACAGCAGAAAATCAGGTAAAACAATCACTTGGTTCTTCTCTTGTGACTGCAAAAGATTTAGAGAAACGCCCAGCGACAAATGATATTTCTGAAGTATTACGCACTATGCCCGGTGTGAACTTAACGGGTAACTCATCCACAGGACAACGTGGAAATAAACGTCAAATTGATATTCGTGGCATGGGACCAGAAAATACATTGATTTTAGTGGATGGTAAACCAGTCACCTCTCGTAATGCAGAACGTTATGGTGTGCGTGGTGAACGTAATTCTCGTGGCGACAGCAACTGGGTGCCGGTTGAAGCGATTGAAAAAATTGAAGTATTACGTGGTCCTTCAGCAGCACGTTATGGTTCAGGTGCAATGGGTGGGGTGGTTAATATTATCACTAAACCTGTTACCAATGATTTACACGGTAGCTTAAGCTATTACACCAATCAACCAGAAGACAGCGATGAAGGCGCAACGAACCGTGTCGGTTTTAATCTAAGCGGTGCGTTAATTAAAGATGTATTGCAATTCCGTTTATATGGTAACTGGAACAAAACGCAAGCGGATGAAGTTGGTATTAATGGCGATCCGGCGATTGCCGGTCGTGAAGGCGTACGTAATAAAGATATTAATGGCCGTTTAGTGTGGAATATCAATGAGAAAAATAAATTAACCTTGGATTCCGGTTTTAGCCGTCAAGGTAATATTTATAATGGTGATACACAAAATAGCTCAGCAGGGCTTTACAATAATAAAAACTATCCTGAAACCAAAACGTTGGCAGGAAGCAAAGCTGAAACCGCTCGTTTATATCGTCAGAACTATGCTTTAACCTATGAAGGTAAATTCGATCATTTTGACAATAAAACTTATATTACTTTTGATAAAACTAAAAACAGCCGTTTACCGGAATATTTAGCGGGTGGTCCAGAAGGTAGTTATTCTAGCACATCAGCTTTTAGCGATTCTATTCTTAAAAATACGCGTTTTAGTTCAGAATTCTATATCCCATTTACCTTGGGTGTAGATCATATGCTGACAGTTGGTTTTGAAGGTGCACATAGCAGTTTAGATGATGACGCTTCTATGACACAGTTACTTGGTGGACGACGAGACAAGAATACAGGGAAGGTACTTTATGATTTGAAAGAACGCCTACCAACCGGTATCTCAAATGTACGAGGTGGTCATAGCAGTCAAACTGAATGGGCAGTATTTGTTGAAGATAATATTTCAGCAACCCAATCTACCATCTTAACGCCATCTTTGCGTTATGATTACAACACCTATTCTGGTTCTAATCTAAGTGGTGGATTAAACTTCTTACAAAGCCTCAACGATGATTGGAGAATTAAAGGTGGGATAGCAAGAGCTTATAAAGCACCGAATCTTTATCAAACTAACCCGAATTACTTGTTGTTTACTTTAGGTCAAGGTTGTCCAACGAATGTACCAAATAATAAAACTTGTTATTTCCAAGGTAATAGCGACATTAAACCAGAAACCAGCTGGAATAAAGAAATCGGAATTGAATATGATAAAGACGGGCTTCTTGCTTCTGTGGCTTACTTCCGTAATGACTATCGTAACAAAATCGTGTCTGATGGTGAATTTATCGGTTTAACTAACTTAGGTAACTATGTGTATAAATGGGGTAATGCAAACCGCGCAGTGATTGAAGGTTTTGAAGGTAATCTGACATTACCATTAATCCAAGATAAATTAAACTGGGTGAATAACTTCACTTATATGCATAAAACCAAAAATAAAGATACAGGTAACCCGCTTTCTATCGTGCCGAAATATACCTTGAACTCAAGCTTAAGTTATAAAATTACCGATAGTTTGGATGCAATGTTAACTTATACGCAATACGGTAAACAAAAATCCCGTAAAAATCCGGAAAACCGTATGGAAAATGGTAACAACACGTACGTTAATCAACTTGCTGGCTCAGAAGATATTGGTGGCTATGCAGTTTGGGGATTAAGTGCGGGTTATAATTGGAAAGATACAATCAGCATTCGTGTTGGCGTAAGTAACTTATTTGATAAACGCATTTATCGTTCATCAAGCAGTACAAATTACAATGCCCATACTTATAACGAACCTGGTCGTGCTTATTACGCAACAGTTAAATATTCATTTTAATTGAGTATTTAGAAATGATAAAAAAAGTGCGGTCGATTTTGACCGCACTTTTTTATTGATTGAATTTGAAAAATGGTGAATTTCAGGTAATAAAAAACCCTGCATAAGCAGGGTTCTTCACACAGATTCAAATTATTTTGTACCTGGGATTTTGAAACGGCTGTTAAAGCGTTCAACACGACCACCAGTATCAACAACACGTTGTTTACCAGTATAGAATGGGTGGCAGCTACCGCACACATCAAGGTTGATGTCTTTGCCTAAAGTTGAACGAGTTTTGATCACGTTACCGCAAGAACAAGTTGCAGTGATCTCTTTATATTCTGGATGAATACCTTGTTTCATAGAAAACCTCAAATTGAAGCCACGCCGCTATAAATGCTTTCCACTTACACCGCGTGAGTTAATAATCGCCGACAATCCGGCACCAAATAGACTGCGAATTATACTGAAAAAATCAAATTGATCAAGAGGTGTGCTTTAGTGATAGAATCATCGCAAAATTTTTGCTTATTTTTGACCGCACTTTAGAAAAGTTATGTTAGCCCAATCCTCTGTTGATGCCCCTTTTGCTCATTCCGTTTTACAATGGTATGAAAAGTTTGGGCGTAAAAATTTGCCTTGGCAGCAAAATAAAACTCTTTATGGTGTTTGGCTTTCCGAAGTGATGTTACAACAAACCCAAGTTTCTACTGTTATTCCTTATTTTGAGCGATTTATTAAAACCTTTCCTAATGTGACCGCACTGGCTAATGCATCGCAAGATGAAGTATTGCATTTGTGGACGGGACTAGGTTATTACGCTCGAGCAAGAAATTTACATAAAGCTGCTCAAACTATCAGAGATGAATATCAAGGCGAGTTTCCTACACAATTTGATCAAGTTTGGGCATTAACGGGCGTGGGGCGATCGACGGCTGGTGCAATACTATCTTCTGTACAAAATCAACCGTATCCAATTTTAGACGGCAATGTGAAACGCGTTCTTTCTCGTTATTTTGCTGTTGAGGGCTGGCCTGGCGAAAAGAAAGTCGAAAATCAATTATGGCAGTTGAGTGAGCAGGTTACACCAACAACGAGAGTCGCTGAGTTTAATCAAGCGATGATGGATATCGGTTCGGCGATTTGTACCCGAACAAAACCTAAATGTGATCTTTGTCCTCTAAGTAACGATTGTTTAGCTAATAAACTCGAAAAGTGGACAGCATTTCCTGGAAAGAAACCCAAAAAATCGTTGCCAGAAAAGCAGAGCTATTTTTTGATTTTATCTTATCAAGGGAAAGTCTGGTTGGAACAGCGTGAAAGCAAAGGCTTATGGGGCGGATTGTATTGTTTCCCACAGTTTGATGATAAACAAACATTATTGAATTATCTGAAAGAGCAAGGGATTACCGAGTATCAAGAATGGGTAACTTTCCGTCATACGTTTAGCCATTTTCACTTAGACATTTATCCTATTTATGTTGAAGTTGATCGAAAATCTGAAGAGGACGATCGTTCAGATTGGAAAAAATTGCCAGAAAAAGGAAAAGAATCTCGATCTGGTCTATTAAGTGCGGTCAAATATTGGTATGATCCAACGTCACCTGAACAGATCGGGTTAGCTCAGCCTGTGAAAAATTTATTAACGCAATTTGTAAGGAATTATTATGGCTAGAACCGTTTTTTGCGAATATTTGAAAAAAGATGCAGAAGGGTTGGATTTTCAACTGTATCCCGGTGAATTAGGTAAACGTATTTTTAATTCAATTAGTAAACAAGCATGGGGCGAATGGATCAAAAAACAAACCATGTTAGTGAACGAGAAAAAACTCAATATGATGAATGCTGAACATCGTAAATTATTAGAAGAAGAAATGGTGAATTTCTTATTTGAAGGCAAAGATGTACATATTGAAGGTTACGTTCCCCCATCTAAATAACAAAAGATTATGAAAAAGTATTTATTATTGGCGCTACTTCCGCTTTTATATGCTTGTAGTGACTCGCCAACCCATCGACGTGGCATTAATTATGACGAAGTGTTTTCGAAAGACACACAAGGGTTAGATATTTTAACGGGTCAATTCTCCCATAATATCGATCGTATTTGGGGGGTAAATGAGCTCTTAGTCGCGAGCCGTAAAGACTACGTAAAATACACAGACTCTTTCTATACGCGTAGCCACGTAAGCTTTGATGAAGGTACGATTATTGTTGAAACTCAACAAGATCTTAATCGCTTACACAACGCGATTGTCCATACTTTATTGATGGGCTCAGATGCGAAAGGTATCGACTTATTCGCTTCTGGTGATGTACCGATTAGTACGCGTCCTTTCTTATTAGGTCAGGTCGTGGATAATAATGGTCAGCAAATTGCTAACCAAGTGATTGCAAGTAACTTTGCGACTTATTTAATCCAAAATAAATTACAAACTCGCCGTTTACAAAATGGTAACACCGTACAATTTGTGGTGATCTCCATGATTGCAAACCACGTTGAAGTGCGTGCACAAAAATATATTCCATTAGTCCGTAAAGCTGCAGAACGCTATGGCATTGATGAAAGCTTGATTTTAGGTATTATGCAAACAGAATCTAGCTTCAACCCGTATGCGATAAGTTATGCGAATGCAATCGGCTTAATGCAAGTGGTACCAAGCACAGCAGGTCGTGATGTATTTGCGATGAAAGGTAAAGGTGGACAACCATCTGCGCGTTACCTTTATGATCCTGCAAATAACATTGATGCGGGGGTTTCTTACTTATGGATTCTGCAAAATCAATATTTAGATGGTATTACAAACCCTACCTCTAAACGTTTTGCAATGATTTCTGCCTACAACAGTGGTGCAGGTGCAGTATTACGTGTATTCGATGAGGATAAAGATGAGGCGATCTATAAGATCAATCAGATGTATCCTGAACAAGTATATCGCATCTTAACTACAGCACATCCATCGTCACAAGCAAGAAACTACTTGTTGAAAGTGGATGCAGCTCAGAAGAAATTCCGTGTAAGACGATAATTTCAGAAATTAAATACCATGCCCGAAAGACTTTTCTCTCGGGCATTATTTTTTCTATAAAGTGCGGTTATTTTTAGTTGAGTTTTTCAAAATACGTTCTTTTTATAGACGTTTTGGTTATTAACCATTCAAATACACTAAATTTTTCACTTTTTTTGAATTTAATTGTTGACCGATACCCGAAAAAATAGTTTAATACGCTCCGTTGTCAGGCAGTAGCCAATAACGATAACGCCTCGATAGCTCAGTCGGTAGAGCAGGGGATTGAAAATCCCCGTGTCGGTGGTTCGATTCCGCCTCGAGGCACCATTTCCTCCTTAGTTCAGTCGGTAGAACGGTGGACTGTTAATCCATATGTCGCAGGTTCGAGTCCCGCAGGAGGAGCCAAATTCTAAGAAGCCGCTAAAGCAATTTAGCGGCTTTTTGCTTTTTAGAATTCAGCATTATTCTGTTGTTTTCCTCTCTTTAAAATTTGCTCAAATTTCTCACCGCAGTTTTTTGATCTAGATAAATATTTATGTAAAAAAGTTACATAAAATTGTTAGTGAGATCACACTTTATTATTTTGCACTTTGCAATCAATCCCTAATCTCATCATAATGCAGCCACTAATTTAATGAATAAATAGTCATTAAATAAACGATTTTATAATTTTAACTTTAGAGGGTGATGTATGGACACTACAACTAATAAAAAATGGAATAAATTTGATACAGCTTGGGTATTAAACTTATTTGGAACTGCGGTGGGCGCAGGGGTATTATTTTTACCAATCAATGCAGGGATGGGCGGTTTTTGGCCTTTGGTTGTGATGGCGATTTTAGTCGGACCGATGACATATTTTGCACATCGTGGCTTGGCTTATTTCGTCTTGTCTTCTTCTAAGCCAGGCAGTGATATTACCGAAGTAGTAGAAGAGCATTTCGGTCCAACTGCAGGGAAATTGATTACCTTATTATATTTCTTTGCGATCTTCCCAATTTTATTGATTTATGGAAACGGGATCACCAATACGGTTGATTCTTTTATCATCAACCAATTAGGCATGCCTTCACCAAACCGTGTTATTCTTTCTTTTGTATTGATTGCGATCTTGATTTCGGTAATGTTATTCAGTGAAAAAGTAATGTTAAAAATCACCGAATTACTGGTTTATCCATTGGTGTTGATTCTCTTTGCGCTATCGATTTATCTTATTCCGCAATGGAATGCTTCAATGCTTTATGAACTTCCGACGGCTGGTGGCTTTATCACGACATTGTGGTTAACTATCCCCGTCTTGGTTTTCTCTTTTAACCATTCTCCGGCAATTTCTTCTTTCACGCTTTCTCAACAACGTGAATATAAAGATTTTAATACAACGGAATATCATATCGGTCGTACAGAAAAAGGGACTTCAACCGTATTACTGTTCTTTGTGATGTTCTTTGTATTTAGCTGTGTATTAACCTTAACACCAGCGGAGTTATTAGAAGCAAAAGCACAAAATATTAGTATCTTGTCGTATCTTGCGAACAAATTTGATAATCCATACATTTCTTATTTCGCACCATTAGTGGCTTTCTTCGCGATTACAAGCTCATTCTTTGGCCATTATTTAGGAGCACGTGAAGGTTTAGAAGGTTTATACCTCAAAATGAAAGGTGAAAGTGTGAATCGTAAAAAATTAAATTACGGTACTGCAGTGTTCTTCTTATTGACTTTATGGGGTGTAGCGATCATTAATCCAAGTATTTTAGGTTTGATCGAATCCCTTGGCGGCCCAATTATTGCGATGATCCTTTTCATTATGCCTATGTATGCAATTCGCAATGTTCCAGCAATGAAACGCTATCAAGGTTGTTTTAGTAATGTATTTGTTACAGTTATGGGATTAATTGCTATCTCCGCGGTCGTATATGGATTATTATAAGCGGCTTTTTAGTTTAGCTTAGGATTTAAAATAATATGATTAGTGTATTTGATATGTTTAAAGTGGGAGTTGGGCCATCCAGCTCCCATACTGTCGGCCCGATGAAAGCAGGCAAGCAGTTTATTGACGATTTAATCGAGCAAGGTAAATTTGATGCTGTTGCAACCTTGCATGTTGATGTGTATGGCTCTCTCTCAATGACAGGGCATGGTCATAATACAGATATTGCGATCATTATGGGATTGGCTGGTTATCTACCGCATGATGTGGATATTGATTTAATCCCAACCTTTATCGAACAGGTTAAACAAACCAAAAAACTGTCGATTGCACAGGGCAAAAAAACGGTTAATTTCGATTGGGATGCCAATATGGTATTCCATAATTCCTTTTTATCATTGCATGAAAACGGTATGACCATTACTGCATTAGATGCTGATCGTAATGTGCTTTACCGTCAAACCTATTACTCTATTGGTGGTGGCTTTATCGTGGATGAGGCGCATTTTGGTCAAGAGGAAGAAAATCCGGTGACTGTGCCGTATCCTTATCAACATGCTGAAGATATTTTGAAACATTGTCAGGAGAGTGGCTTAATGCTCTCAACCGTGATGATGAAAAATGAATTAGCATTGCGTGATAAAAAAGAGGTTGAAGCACATTTACAGAATGTTTGGAAAACCATGAAAGATTGTATTGAACATGGTATTAAAACAGAAGGGGTGTTACCAGGGCCATTAAAAGTTGCCCGTCGTGCGCCATCACTTTATCGTCTCTTGGAGGCGAATAGCGGCCGTTTAGCCCATGACCCAATGTATGTGATCGACTGGGTGAATATGTTTGCCCTTGCGGTAAATGAAGAGAATGCGGCAGGTGGTCGCGTCGTAACAGCACCAACTAATGGTGCGTGTGGTATTGTGCCGGCGGTACTTTCTTATTATGAAAAATTTGTCGCACCTTTAACGCCTGAAGTCATTGAACGCTACTTATTAGCAGCAGGTATGATTGGTTCTCTTTATAAGATGAATGCATCTATTTCGGGGGCTGAGGTTGGTTGTCAAGGTGAAGTGGGCGTGGCATGTTCAATGGCTGCCGCAGGTTTAACTGAAATCTTAGGTGGTACACCAGTACAAGTGTGTATCGCAGCTGAAATTGCGATGGAACATAATCTGGGCTTAACTTGCGACCCGGTTGGTGGCCAAGTGCAAGTACCTTGTATTGAACGTAATGCGATTGCTTCGGTGAAAGCGATTAACTCTAGCCGTATGGCATTACGCCGAACCACGAATCCTCGCGTAACCTTGGATAAAGTGATCGAAACCATGTATGAAACAGGTAAAGACATGAATGCCAAATATCGCGAAACATCGAAAGGTGGCTTAGCGGTGAAAGTAGTGTGTTCTTAAGATTTCATTGATAATAAAAGAGCGGTCATTTTTGACCGCTCTTTTTTATTTCCCTTTCACGTCAATAATAATTACTTCAGACTGTGATCCTAAACGCATTGGAATGCCCCAGAAGCCGTAACCTGAAGTGACAAAAACATGTGGATTACCAATTTTTTCATGACCATAATCCAAACGATACATCATTTTCGTGATTAAACTCGCGGGGAATACTTGCCCTTTATGTGCATGCCCTGAAACTTGAATATCAAGCGGGAGTGAAGCATGTTTTTCAATATCTGTTGGGCGGTGATCTAATAGAATAATCGGTAAGTCAGTATTCACTTGTTTTAATAACGTCTCGGTACTTGGTCTATCGTGAGCAAGATTGTCATTTCGTCCAATCAGTACCAATTCATTATTTAATGTTAATGTTTCATCTCTTAATACCGTAATACCAGCTTTGCGAATTTCTCGATCAATTCGATCTTGATCACCGAATAAGTCATGATTGCCTAGTGTGGCATAAACGCCCATTGGGGCCTTGAGTTTCGCTAAATGGGGTTGCATTTTTTCGGCTAAATAAGCATTGACGTTATCATCCATAATATCGCCAGGCAGTAAAATGATATCCACCTTTTCTTGTTGCATAATATCAGCTAGTTTATCCAATTCTTTCCCGCCAAATAATTTGCCTAAATGGAGATCGCTTGCCATGCCAATTCGCAATGGTTTAATGGGCTTATCTAGCGTGATTTCATAATGAATAACACGGGTAACATAGGCGTTATACACACTTAAAGTAATAATGCCAATAAATAAAACAGGGTAAGCAATACGCAAAGTGCGGTCGATTTTTGCGATGGATTTAGATTTTCGGAAAAGGAAGTGAATACATCCCACAGCAATGCTAGCAAAGGCTGAAAAAAGAAGCAGCGCGAGCACTAAAGCAATAAGTCGAAATGCCGTAAAAAGCTTTAAAAAATGACAAATAACTAAGACATTAGGAAGCAAAAAACTGGTAAAAGTGATAGTTCGTCTTGCCTTTTGAGAGAGTGGTTTGTTCAGCCACCAAATCAGCGTTTTATTAAAAATATAAATCAGCAGTTGTAACAAAATAATAGCTGCCGTAAATATAAAGTAATAACGAGTTTCCATCAGCGATTCCTAAATAAAAGTGCGGTCGTTTTTGACCAAGTTTTGAAGTATGGAATAATAAATTTCTCTGTTCCCAAAGGCAAATTTTTTCGCTAAAATGCGGCTCGTTTTAGTTAATTTAAGAAGGAAAATCCAATGTTTGGAAAAGGCGGTTTAGGCGGCTTGATGAAACAAGCCCAACAAATGCAAGAAAAAATGCAAAAAATGCAGGAAGAAATTGCCCAATTAGAAGTAACTGGCGAAAGCGGTGCAGGTTTAGTAAAAATCACGATTAATGGTGCGCACAACTGCCGTCGTATTGAGATCGATCCTTCTTTAATGGAAGACGATAAAGAAATGTTGGAAGATTTAATCGCTGCAGCATTCAACGATGCAGTCCGTCGTGCAGAAGAATTACAAAAAGAAAAAATGGCGTCTGTAACCGCAGGCATGCCATTACCTCCAGGAATGAAACTTCCATTTTAATTCATCGGGTGTGTGAATTTACACGTTCACACACCATTCATTTTCTCCCATCATAAATATTATGCAAAGCAGTCCACTTTTAGAACATCTTGTTGAAAACCTTCGTTGCTTGCCGGGGGTAGGCCCGAAATCAGCGCAGCGTATGGCTTATCATCTTTTACAGCGCAATCGTAGCGGTGGGATGAATCTAGCACGTGCATTAACGGAAGCGATGTCTAAAATTGGGCATTGTTCGCAGTGTCGTGATTTTACCGAAGAGGATACGTGCAATATTTGTAACAATCCTCGCCGTCAAAATTCAGGTTTGCTTTGCGTGGTGGAAATGCCGGCAGACATTCAGGCCATTGAGCAAACCGGCCAATTTTCTGGACGTTATTTTGTCTTAATGGGGCATTTATCGCCTTTAGATGGTATTGGTCCGAAAGAAATTGGTTTAGATTTATTGCAAAAACGTCTGGTTGAAGAATCTTTCCACGAAGTGATTTTAGCGACCAATCCAACGGTGGAGGGCGATGCGACAGCGAATTATATTGCTGAAATTTGCCATCAACATAATATTAAAGTGAGCCGTATTGCTCACGGAATTCCTGTCGGTGGGGAATTAGAAACCGTGGACGGCACCACCTTAACCCACTCTTTCTTAGGTCGTCGTCAGATCGACTAATCTTATGCGCCTGTTTATTGCCGAAAAACCCAGTCTTGGGCGAGCTATTGCCGATGTATTGCCAAAACCTCATCAACGGGGGGATGGTTTTATTAAATGCGGCAATGATGATGTCGTGACTTGGTGCGTGGGGCATTTGCTCGAACAGGCAGAACCCGATGCCTACGATCCAAAATTCAAACAATGGCGTTTAGAACATTTACCTATTATTCCTGAAAAATGGATTCTGTTACCGCGAAAAGAAGTCAAAAAACAACTTTCTGTGGTGGAAAAACTCATTCATCAAGCCGATGTTTTAGTTAACGCAGGTGACCCGGATAGAGAGGGGCAGTTGCTGGTGGATGAAGTATTCAGCTATGCCAATTTATCCGCCGAAAAACGTGACGGTATTTTGCGTTGTTTGATTAGCGATCTTAATCCAAGTGCGGTCGAAAAAGCCGTACAAAAACTCCAACCGAATCGTCATTTTATTCCATTGGCTACCTCCGCACTGGCGCGTGCTCGTGCCGATTGGCTATACGGCATTAATATGACCCGTGCTTATACCATTCGCGGTCGCCAAGCGGGTTATGATAGCGTGCTTTCCGTTGGGCGAGTGCAAACACCTGTGTTAGGCTTGATTGTTCGCCGTGATTTGGAAATTGAAAATTTCCAACCCAAAGATTTCTATGAAGTGTTGGCATGGGTGAAAGACGAAAAAACGTCTGAAAATCCGACCGCACTTTTTTCTGCACTTTGGCAACCGAGCAAAGCTTGCGAAGACTACCAAGATGAAGATGGTCGCGTACTATCTTTAGGTTTAGCCGAAAATGTGGTTAAACGCATTACCGATCAACCTGCCGAAGTGACCGAATATGTGGATAAGCGCGAGAAAGAAACGGCACCTTTGCCTTATTCGTTGTCAGCATTGCAGATTGATGCAGCAAAACGTTTTGGGATGTCGGCACAGAGCGTGTTGGATACCTGTCAGCGGTTATATGAAACCCATCGTTTAATTACCTATCCGCGTTCTGATTGTCGCTATTTGCCAGAAGAGCATTTTGCTGAACGACATAAAGTGATGAATGCGATTTCGCAGCATTGTCAGATTTATCAAACCTTGCCATCAGTGGTGGATAGCGAGCAACGTAATCGTTGTTGGAATGATAAAAAAGTGGAAGCACACCATGCAATTATTCCGACAGCTAACACGCGCTCGATCAATTTAAGTATTGATGAACAACGTATTTATGAATTGATTGCGCGCCAGTATTTATTGCAATTCTGTCCAGATGCGGAATATCGTAAAAGTAAAATTACCTTAAGTATTGCGGGCGGTACTTTTGTGGCTCAAGCGCGCAACTTGCAAACCGCGGGTTGGAAAGAATTGCTTGGTAAAGAAGACGAAGATGAAAATCAAGAGCCGCTATTGCCGATCGTGGAGAAAGGACAGATCCTGTACTGCGAACGAGGCGAAGTGGTGAGTAAAAAAACACAGCCACCGAAACCGTTTACTGATGCGACGTTGCTTTCCGCCATGACAGGGATAGCTCGTTTTGTGCAAGATAAAGAATTGAAAAAAATTCTGCGCGAAACGGATGGACTTGGCACAGAAGCCACGCGCGCAGGCATTATTGAATTGCTATTTAAACGAGGCTTTTTGACCAAAAAAGGACGAAATATTCACAGCACAGAAACGGGGCGAATCCTCATTTCAGCTTTGCCGGATATTGCCACACAACCTGATATGACGGCGCATTGGGAAGCACAATTAACGGATATCAGTCAAAAACAGGCGAGTTATCAGCAATTTATGTTTACGCTTAATCAAATGTTGCCGGATTTAGTACGTTTTGTGGATTTCACCGCATTACGTCGTCTAAGTCAGATTTCAAAAGGTTTGAATGCGTCGCCAACGAAACGAAAAAGAGCGGTCAAAAAATCAGAAGATTTAAACGCTGAAAATTGATTAAACTTAATACAATTAAGTAAAAAAAATGGGAAAGCGCTTGCGAAAAGCATGAATTTTATATAACATTTGCTCCCAGTTTTCTTGCGAAATCGCAATTTAGAGAAGAAAGAATAATGTACAATATTTTATTATTTATTTATGTATTAGTTTGTATCGCCTTAATCGGCTTTATCCTTGTTCAACAAGGTAAAGGCGCGAACGCAGGTGCGTCATTTGGCGGCGGTGCATCAGGTACGATGTTTGGTTCTGCAGGTGCAGGTAACTTTTTAACTCGTACCAGTGCAATCTTAGCAACTGGCTTTTTTGTGATTGCTTTAGTGTTAGGTAACATTAACTCTCACCGTGGCAACGTACAAAAAGGTTCGTTTGACGATTTATCTCAAACTGCTGAACAAGTTCAACAACAGCAACAACAAGTTGCTCCGGCAGTTGAAAACAAAAATAATGATATTCCGCAATAAGGAATAAAAACAGAATAAACGCTCTGGTGGTGGAATTGGTAGACACGCTATCTTGAGGGGGTAGTGGCCGCAGGCCGTGCGAGTTCAAGTCTCGCCCAGAGCACCAAATCTAAACCGACTTAATCAAGTCGGTTTTTTTTCGCCTAAAATTTTTTTAGACCGCTAGTTATTATCCCCTGTTTTGGGTACAATCGGTCAATTTCTTTTTTTTAGAAACCTATTAGGAGAGCACTATGAACTTCCCTCAAATCGCCCAACAAGTGATTGATAAACTTGGCGGTAAAGAAAACATCGCCACCGCAGCACATTGCGCAACGCGTTTACGTATTGTGTTAAACGATGAAAGCAAAGTGGACAAAGAAGGCATTGATAATATTGAAGGCGTGAAAGGGCAGTTTGCTGTCGCGGGTCAATATCAAATTATCTTCGGTTCAGGTACGGTGAATAAAGTCCATACTGAACTTACCAAATTACTTGGTATCGGCGATGTGAGCAAAGCCGAAGTGGCAGAAGCGGCGTCAGGCAATCAAAACTTATTGCAACGTTTGGTGAAAGGCTTAGCAGATATTTTCGTGCCAATCATTCCGGCAATCGTAGCAGGCGGTTTGTTAATGGGTATTCACTCCATGCTTACAGCGAAAGGTTTCTTCGTTGATGAATTAAGCGTGATTGATATGCATCCAGGTCTTGCGGATTTGGTGGACTTCATTAATACCATCGCCAATGCACCATTTGTGTTCTTACCGGTATTACTTGGTTTCTCTGCAACCCGTAAATTCGGCGGTAACCCGTTCTTAGGGGCAGCGCTTGGGATGCTATTAGTTCACCCTGCATTAGCAGACGGTTGGAACTACGCATTAACCCTTGCTCAAGGCAAAATCCAATACTGGAATGTATTCGGTCTTGAAATTGAAAAAGTCGGCTATCAAGGCACGGTTATCCCAACATTAGTTTCTGCTTGGGTATTAGCAACCTTAGAAAAAACCTTCCGTAAATTTGTCCCTTCTTACTTAGATAACCTGATTACCCCATTATTCTCGCTCTTTATTGCAGGCTTCTTAGCGTTTACCGTAATTGGTCCAATCGGTCGTGAAGCGGGTTCATTAATTGCATCAGGTTTAACTTGGTTATATGACACCTTAGGTTTCGTTGGTGGCGCGATCTTCGGGGCATTCTATGCACCAATTGTTATCACGGGTATGCACCAAACCTTCATTGCGGTTGAAACACAATTATTGGCTGAAATGGCAAATACAGGCGGTACCTTTATTTTCCCTATCGCGGCAATGTCAAATATCGCACAAGGTGCGGCCTGTTTAGGTGTGGCAGTGGCATTAAAAGATCCAAAAGTACGCGGTTTAGCGGTACCATCAGGTATCTCTGCATTATTAGGGATTACTGAACCGGCGATGTTCGGGGTGAACTTACGCTATCGTCAAGCTTTCTTTGCGGCGATGATTGGTTCAGGTCTTGCAAGTGCCTTTATCGCATTCTTTAATGTAAAAGCCATTGCATTAGGTGCAGCAGGCTTCTTAGGTATCCCATCGATCAAACCAGATAGCCTTGCGATGTACAGCATCGGTATGGTGATTTCATTTGTGGTGGCATTCACGCTTTCAGTCGTTTTCGTGAAACGCGCACAAGCAAAAGCATAATCGAAATAAAAAAGAAAAAGCACGAGTTTAACCTCGTGCTTTTTTGTTTGGAAAAATGTGCCTAAAAATGGCCGCACTTTCAGTGAGAATTAGCCTTCTCGACAATTTAACCAAGTGCTTTTCATACCTTGATTATTCTTGTAATACACGGAATTATTTTCACGAGCGATTAAATCAACATAACTACCATCAATCGGCTCATAAGAACGATAAATCACTTCAAAGCGATTTCCACGTGCATTTAAGGTACGATTTTCCACATGATCAAACGGTACGGCTTTTCCACCGTCTAATTGGAAATAAATACCAAAGTTATCTTTCATACGGCTTTCTCTTGAAAGCGGGAAGTAAGTGGTTAAATAAGAATTAGAACCCGTTTCTGAATTGCGGCAAGAATAATAATAACGTTTGTAATCTTTCGGATTGTTTAATTCCGCTTGGCTAATGTTATTTTTAAGGAATCGTGTTTTAACGGTTTTCTTTGGTTGTTGTGTTGTAGTACAAGCAAACAAACCTACTAATGCAGTCGTCAGTAATGCTATTTTAAATTTATTCATCGATAAAGTTCCGAGAGTAGAGTGAATGAGAAAGGGACTATGATAGCGGAAATTGTGGATTGTGCAAGGGATGGGATTAGTTATGCGTAGTTTGGAAGTAGAAGTGCGGTGAGTTTTGAAGTGTTTTTTTGGGGAAATTGGCGTACACTAGGAAGTGCACTTTATCTAAGGAGTAATTTTTATGAAAAGAAATGAGGTGAAATTTTATCATCCTGAAATAAATACTGATGATTTAGATATTTTAATAGCCCATATCAAAAGTAAGGCGCCATTAAAAGAATGCGTTCAAATTAGTCTAGATAATTGTACTATTCAACGGATGGAAAGTCTTACCGAAAACTCTACTTTAGATGATGTAGATGAAGTAGGATTATATCCTTTATATAGAATTCTTAACGAATGCCCTAATGTATTATTAGCATCTTTAGGAACTATTGAAATGCCAGGTAGTAAAGTGTCTAATGCAAATTATTCCTATGAATTATTTTGTAAAAAATTTTGGGAGAATAGTCGAAATACTCCTGATGCTATCTATAGAGATTTTGATGAGTTAGAGAAAAAAGTTGAATTCAGTAATTTAGCAGAAAATAGTCAGCAAGTTATAGGATTGTTTTATCTTCCATTCTTACTTATTCAAAACATTCTTAAAAAGTATAAGAATAAATCTTCTAAAGTGAAGTTTGAATATTATTTATATGGAATAATTTGTTATTTAGATATGATCTCTGCATTTGAGTTGGAGATTGCAAAATATGCATTTTGGGATTTGACTGATAAGGAAATAATGCAGCTACCCAATTCAATTAGAGAAAGAAGAAAGTTTATTCGGAAAAATTTTACAAAAGAACAGTCAAGTTTTGTAAAGTGTAAACAATTTTGTCTAAATGCTGCAATGGATAGTTTTTGGCTGAGAGCGATAGCATTTGGTTGTGATAAAAAAGAACATATTGTTAATGATTTTTATATAACAGATCATTTTTTAGCTACTAATGATGATAAATTGAATTTCATAGCAAAAGATATTTCCCCCGTTAGGATAAATGGTGATTCATTTGGTTATACCTTTTCTGTTACTAGAGAAAATGAACTTATTTCTAATGCATATTGGTCTGAAGTAGATCAATTATCTAATGCGATATTATCATCTAGAAAATATTCTAATCAAGAATCTAAATATGAAGAAAAGAGTAAAAAACTATCCGTTTTTATTAAAGAAATAGAAAACGAATTACAGGTCCTTTTATGTTGATTATTACTGATTAAGTATTTCATCCTAGAAAGTAAATAAAGTGCGGTCAGTTTTTGAAATTTTTAGTGAAATTTAGGCAAAAGCTGGGAAGCGTGCGCAATAGTTTGTGCCAATAAAGAAAGATAGCGCCAGCGTCCTCGCTGGTGCTGCTTAATCAAAATATTGAGAATTTCACCCATAACCATCGGCAGAACCAATATTCAAAATTCTTTGGATTTTTTGACCGCACTTTTAGCTGATAAGCACAAGCGAGGACGCTTGCGCTATCGTGTGGGCAAAGTAAAGATAAGATAAGATGACAT
The DNA here is from genome assembly GCA_019423025.1 of Haemophilus sp. Classification (GTDB taxonomy): domain Bacteria; phylum Pseudomonadota; class Gammaproteobacteria; order Enterobacterales; family Pasteurellaceae; genus Haemophilus_D. The sequence goes on from JAHZCD010000002.1 coordinate 46,979, forward strand.
AGTGTCTTTGTTAACGAAGGGGCTCTTGTTAAATTTTAAAAGTTAAAGTCTAGTTTATTTTTTTCTCATTTAAAGTAATATAAACAATTATAAGAAAATGAGAGGAGTTAGCATGAGTCCAATAGAAAATTTAGTTCATTCTACAATTAGAATTGAATGTGATCTTGAAAATGGAATAAGTTCTGGTAGTGGCTATTTTTTTGCTTTTAACTTTTCGGAAGATAAAGGATTTATACCATGTATAGTTACAAATAAACATGTTATTTCAGGAGCTATAACTGGTCGTTTCCATATTACACTCGCAGATAATAATGGAGATCCAATTTTAGGGCAATATGAAACAATTGAGCTTGAGCACTTTGAACAAAATTGGATTCCACATCCTGATTCTAAAGTTGATTTAACCGTATTACCTATAGGCCCTATACTACATAAATTGGATGAAATGGGTAAGAAACCTTACTATGTACCTTTAGGAAAAGGTATTTTGCCTTCTAAAGATATGTTAGACGAATTATCTTCTATTGAAGACATAGTGATGATTGGTTATCCAAATGGCTTATGGGATAGTAAACATAATTTGCCAATTATAAGGAAAGGAATAACAGCTACACATCCTAAGTTAAATTACAATGGTAGAGCTGAGTTTCTAATTGATGCAGCTTGCTTTCCTGGTTCAAGTGGAAGCCCTGTTTTCTTGGCTAATTTAGGGAGTTTTACTAATAAAGAAGGGGAGTTAATGGCTGGATATAGAATAGCTCTACTCGGTACTTTGTATGCAGGTCCTCAGCATACAGCTACAGGAGACATTATTTTTTCAGCTATACCGCAAACAATAACAAATATACCTAATAATTTAGGGCTCGTGATTAGATATGATGCTTTAAGTGATTTTGAACCTATATTAAGTCGTTTAATAGGTTAATTTTATACACATAAATAGGGGGCATATCCCCCCATTTTTTATCCCTACTTCATAGCCACACCCAACCATTTCATCATCTCTCTCTCATCCCAACCTTTACGTTTGGCATAATCTTGAGCTTGGTCTTCATCAATGCGACCAAGTGTGAAATAGTTACTTGCAGGGTGGGTGAAGTACCAACCGCAAACAGAAGCTGCTGGCCACATGGCATAGCTTTCGGTAAGTTTCATGCCGATACGTTGTTCCACTTCTAATAAATCCCAAATCAAGGCTTTTTCCGTATGTTCCGGGCAGCTTGGATAGCCCGGTGCAGGGCGGATGCCGACATAGTTTTCATTGATTAAACCTTGGTTATCGAATTCTTCTTGCGTGTAGCCCCAAATGCGGGTGCGTAGCTCAAAGTGCAAGTATTCCGCCATCGCTTCCGCTAAGCGGTCGCCCACAGCTTGTAGCAAGATAGCGTTGTAGTCATCGCCTGCCGCTTTATAGCCTTCTACTAACTCCATTTCTTCAATTCCCGCACAGACGGCAAACATGCCCATCCAGTCTTTTTTGCCGCTTTCGCGATCGGCAATGAAGTCGCTTAGGGCAAAGTTAAACGGACTTTTGCTATTTTTGCCACGTTCCGTTTGTTGGCGTAAGCCGTAAGCGGTGCCGATTGGTTGTGTGCGTTCTTCATCAGCGAAAAGCACCACATCATCGCCCACACGTTCCGCAGGGAAAATGCCTAAAATACCGCTTGGGTTGAGTTTGTGGTTTTGCTCTAATTCATCTAAAACCACTTGTGCATCGTTCCACACTTTGCGTGCTTCTTCACCGCCTTCCGGATAATCAAAGGCATCAGGGTAGCCACCCATTAAGCCCCAAATGCGGAAGAATGGCGACCAGTCGATAAATTTACGTAATGTGGCAATCGGTACGTTTTTAAATTCCACAATACCGGTTTGGTTTGGTTTTGGTGGCACGTAATCTGCCCATTCGCCACTAAAGCCATCAAAGCGGTTTGCGCGAGCCTCTTCAATGCTGAGCTGTTTACGCAGTGGTTTACGGTTAGAAAAGGATTGCTGAATTTTCTCGTAATCTTTCTTGAATTGTTCCCATAATTCTGCACGGCTTTCAGGGTTCATCAATGTCGCACACACTGTCACCGCGCGGGAGGCATTAGAGGTATAAAATACACCGTGTTCTTTATATTTTGGATAAAGTTTAATTGCTGTATGTTCTTTAGAGGTGGTCGCCCCACCAATCATTACTGGGAGGTTTAAACCTAAGCGAGTCATTTCACCCAAGAAGTATTCCATCTCATCTAAAGAAGGGGTAATCAAACCACTTAACGCGATGATATCTGCTTTTTCATCAATAGCGGTTTGAATGATTTTGTCTGCAGGCACCATCACGCCCAAGTCAATCACTTCAAAGTTATTACATTGCATCACCACGCTTACGATGTTTTTACCAATATCGTGCACGTCGCCTTTCACGGTTGCAATCACCACTTTACCGTTGCTTGAACCTTTTTGTTTGGTGGCGTTGATAAACGGCTCTAAATACGCCACAGATTGTTTCATCACGCGTGCAGATTTCACCACTTGTGGGAGGAACATTTTACCGTCACCGAATAAATCGCCGACTACGTCCATGCCTGCCATTAGCGGACCTTCAATCACATCTAATGGGCTTGGTAAGGTTTGGCGAGCTTCTTCCGTATCTTCCACAATGTAAGTAGTAATCCCTTTCACAAGCGCGTGTTTTAAACGTTCTTCAACCGGCCAGGTACGCCATTCAGCCACAGAATCGACCGCACTTTCATCGTTGCCTTGGTTACGATATTTTTCTGCAATATCGAGTAGTTTTTCAGTGGCATCTGAGCTACGGTTTAATACCGCATCTTCTACAATTTCACGCAATTCAGGATCGAGATCGTCATAAATCGCAAGTTGCCCCGCATTCACAATCCCCATATCCATGCCTTGCTTGATGGCATGATAGAGGAAGACGGCGTGAATGGCTTCACGCATCACGTTATTACCCCGGAATGAGAAGGAGACATTCGATACCCCGCCCGAGATTTTTGCGTGTGGTAGGGCGCGTTTAATGCGACCTGTGGCATTGATGAAATCCACACCGTAGTTGTTGTGTTCTTCAATCCCTGTACCGATGGCAAAAATATTCGGGTCGAAAATAATGTCTTCTGGCGGGAAGCCGACTTGGTTCACCAAAATGTCATAAGCTCGGCTACAAATTTCGACTTTGCGATCTTCGGTATCGGCTTGTCCCACTTCGTCAAACGCCATAACCACTACGGCTGCACCGTATTTGCGCACCAGTTTAGCGTGTTCGACAAAGATTTCTTCGCCTTCTTTCAACGAAATAGAGTTCACAATCGGTTTACCTTGTACCGACTGCAAACCTGCCTCAATCACTTCCCATTTGGAGGAGTCGATCATCACAGGCACTTTGGCAGCATCCGGTTCCGTCGCCATAATATTAAGGAAACGGGTCATGCATTTTTTGCTGTCTAGCAAAGCTTCATCCATATTGATGTCGATCACTTGCGCCCCGTTTTCCACTTGGTCGATGGCAATTTCAATGGCTTCGGCAAATTTGTCTTCTTTAATTAAGCGTTTGAATTTCGCCGAACCTGTCACGTTATTACGTTCGCCCACATTCACGAACAGGCTTTCATCATCAATATTCAGTGGCTCTAAGCCCGATAAACGCATCGCGGTTTTAATTTCAGGCAATTTACGTGGTGCAATACCTTGCATTGCATCCGCAAAGGCTTTGATATGTTCTGGCGTCGTACCACAACAACCACCAACAATGTTCACAAAGCCACTTTCAGCCCATTCCTTAAGGTGTGCCGCCATCTCTTCTGCACCTAAATCGTAGCCTCCAAAAGCATTGGGTAAGCCCGCATTTGGGTGGACAGACACATAGGTTTCGCTGATTTTAGACAGTTGTTCAACATATTGGCGAAGTTCTTTTGGACCTAAAGCGCAGTTCAAACCGAACGTCAGTGGTTTAGCATGACGAAGCGAGTTATAGAAGGCTTCAGTGGTTTGCCCTGAAAGGGTACGGCCTGAAGCATCGGTAATGGTGCCGGAAATCATAATCGGTAATTCCATACCTAATTCTTCAAATACGCTTTCAATGGCGAAAATGGCGGCTTTTGCGTTTAAGGTGTCGAAAATGGTTTCGATCATGATTAAATCAGCACCACCTTCAATTAAGCCTTTAGTGGCTTCAGCATAAGCATCAACCAGTTCCATAAAGGTAATGTTACGGAAACCGGGATCATTTACATCAGGAGAAATAGAGGCGGTGCGGTTGGTTGGCCCTAACACGCCCGCAACAAAGCGAGGTTTTTCTGGTGTGCTGTATTTATCTGCGGCTAGGCGCGCTAGTTTTGCCCCTGCAAAATTCAGTTCGTAGGCAATAGACTGTAAATCATAATCCGCTTGCGCAATGGTGGTAGAACTGAAAGTATTGGTTTCAATAATATCGGCGCCTGCGGCTAAATATTTCTCATGAATGGCAGAAATTAACAGCGGTTGGGTCAGGGTGAGCAAGTCATTATTGCCACGTAAATCAACCGCACTTTCTTTAAAACGCTCGCCTCTGAAATCAGCCTCGGTGAGTTTGTATTTTTGGATCATCGTCCCCATCGCACCATCTAAAATAAGGATGCGTTCAGCGAGGGATTTTTTCAGTAATTCGGTTTGATTATGTGACATAGACAGCTCTTTTTAAAATCAATCAATATTGGTCGGAATAATAGGGATAAGCATTGATACTGTCAAATAAAAGGGTGGAAAGTGCGGTAAAAAAATGGAATGTTTTCAAAAAGAAAGGCGGACAAATTGTCCGCCGAATGGTTAGCAATATTTGCTGTCCGAGTAAAAAAACAGATTAACGTAAAAATGCCGGAATATTTTTTTCGTATTCACTGATGGCATCTTCGTGTTGTAACGTCAAACCGATGTTATCCAAGCCGTTTAACAAACAATGACGGCGGAATTCATCCAGTTCAAAGTGATAGACTTTGTCACCTACAGTGACGGTCATCGCTTCCAAATCCACATGGATTTGTTTGCCTTCATTTGCCCACACCCATTGGAAGATTTCTTCCACTTCTTCTTCGCTTAAACGAATCGGTAACATGTGGTTGTTTAAACTGTTGTTATAGAAAATATCCGCAAAACTTGGTGCGATCATCACTTTGAAACCGTAATCGGCTAATGCCCAAGGCGCATGTTCACGAGAAGAACCACAGCCAAGGTTTTTACGCGCTAATAAAATGGTCGCACCTTGATATTGTGGATAATTCAATACGAAATCTGGATTTGGTTTAGTGCCTTCTACATCCAAATAACGCCATTCATGGAATAAGTGTTTGCCGAAACCTACGCGCGTAATAGCTTGTAAAAATTGTTTTGGAATAATCGCATCCGTATCCACGTTTGCTGCATCCAATGGCACTACTAAGCCTGAAAGTTGTTTAAATCCTGCCATTTTCTGCTCCTTAGTTTAATGTGACGTCACGAATATCAACGAATTTACCGAACATTCCCGCTGCCGCTGCCATCGCAGGACTCACCAAGTGAGTGCGTCCATTACGGCCTTGACGACCTTCAAAGTTACGGTTTGAAGTAGATGCACAACGTTCCCATTCACCTAAACGGTCATCGTTCATCCCTAAGCACATGGAACAGCCCGGATTACGCCATTCAGCACCCGCTTCGATAAAGATTTTATCCAAGCCTTCTTTTTCTGCTTGTTCTTTCACTAAACCGGAACCGGGTACCACTAAAATACGTTTTACGTTATCGGCTTTTTTGCGACCTTTCATGACAGCCGCTGCCGCACGTAAATCTTCGATACGAGCATTAGTACAAGAACCGATAAAGACTTGATCCACAGGAATGTCTTTTAAATCGGTATTCGGTTCTAAACCGATATAATTCAATGCTTTTTCTGCTGAAGCACGAGTCACAGGATCGGTCATTTCTGCCGGGTTTGGCACAGGCTGATCGATGCCGATTACTTGGCCTGGGTTTGTTCCCCAAGTTACCTGTGGCGCAATATCTTTCGCTTCTAATGTGATGACTGTGTCAAATTTCGCATCATCATCGGATTTTAAGGTTTTCCAATAAGCAACTGCATCATCCCAATCTTTACCTTTTGGTGCATGTGGGCGGCCTTTTAAGTATTCAAAAGTGGTCTCATCTGGTGCGATTAAGCCCGCTTTCGCGCCCATTTCAATCGCCATATTACAAACGGTCATACGACCTTCCATGGATAGGTCACGAATCGCTTCACCGCAGAACTCCACCACATGGCCTGTACCGCCTGCCATGGTTGTTTTACCAATAATGGCAAGAATAATATCTTTTGCGGTAATGCCCGGAGCTACTTTGCCACGCACTTCAATTTTCATATTTTTTGCGCGAGCTTGTTTTAAGGTTTGGGTGGCTAATACGTGTTCTACTTCAGATGTACCAATACCAAATGCCAAGGCACCGAATGCACCATGAGTGGCGGTATGGGAGTCACCACAAACAATAGTCATGCCTGGTAAGGTTAAGCCTTGTTCAGGCCCCATGACATGCACGATACCTTGTTCTTTGGTGGTCATATCGAATAATTGAATACCGGTCGCTTTCGTATTTTTTGCAAGTTCCAATACTTGAATTTTCGCTTGACCTTCAAGTTTGTTCACATCACGTACTTGAGTAGAAATACTGTGATCCATGGTACCGAAAGTTTTACTTACTTGACGTACTTGACGACCTGCAACACGCAAACCGTCAAAGGCTTGTGGACTGGTCACTTCATGGATTAAATGACGGTTAATATACAAAATCGGCGTTTCGCCTTCAGCTTCGTACACCACGTGGGCATCGAATAATTTTTCGTAAAGAGTTTTTGCCATAATTTTTCTCAATTCGTTAGAGTAGTAAGTGCGGTTAAATTTGATAGTGTTTTAAACCGCACTTTAATGGTTTTTATTAGATTGCGTTAGCGATTAACGTACCCATTTCCGCAGTTGAAACAGGGGCAGAATCATCGGCTAAATCACCCGTACGGTGACCATTTGCTAAGACTTTTTGTACGGCATTTTCAATGGCATCCGCTGCTTCGTTTAAGTTGAAGCTATAACGCAACATCATCGCGGCAGAAAGAATTTGTGCGATTGGGTTGGCAATGCCTTTGCCTGCGATATCTGGTGCAGAACCGCCAGCAGGCTCATATAAGCCGAAACCTTCTTCATTTAAGCTAGCAGATGGCAACATTCCCATAGAGCCCGTGATCATCGCCGCTTCATCAGAAATAATATCACCGAAAATGTTAGAGCAGAGGAGCACATCGAAAGACTCAGGTGCTTTGATTAATTGCATGGTCGCGTTGTCGATATAAATGTGATCTAAGGTGACTTCAGGGTAGTCTTTTGCCACTTCTGTTACAGTTTCACGCCATAAGATTGATGCTTGTAGTACGTTAGCTTTATCCACAGAAGTCACGTGTTTACGACGTTTCATTGCCGCATCAAAAGCCGCACGCGCAATGCGTTCGATTTCATATTTGTAATAAACTTCGGTATCGAATGCTTTGGTTTGTGCACCTTCGCCTTCACGCCCTTTAGGCTGACCGAAATAAATCCCGCCCGTTAATTCACGCACAACCACCATATCAAAGCCTTTTGCCGCAATATCTGCACGTAATGGACAGAATTTTTCGAGCCCTTTATAAAGGGTTGCAGGACGAAGATTACAGAATAATTTGAAATGTTTACGCAATGGTAATAATGCACCGCGTTCTGGTTGTTGATCCGGTGGTAAATTTGTCCATTTTGGGCCACCTACAGAGCCAAACAAAATCGCATCAGCATCATCACAACCTTTTAAGGTTTCTGCCGGTAATGGGCAACCACAATGATCAATTGCAGCACCACCCACATAAAACTCGTTAAAGTTAAGTTTGAAACCGAATTTTTCTTGGACTTTGTTTAATACTTTGATGGCTTCAGCCATCACTTCTGGACCAATACCGTCTCCCGGTAGAACAGCGATGTTGTATGATTGCATATTGTTTTTCCTATTTCAGTCACACTAAAGTGCGGTTAATTTTCTCCCCTCTTTTGTAAAGAGGGGCTGGGGGGAGATTTTTACGATATAAAATTCACTGCAGAGGTTGATATTGCTTCTGCCAAATCTCCCCTAACCCCTCTTTGCTAAAGAGGGGGATTGGATTAATGATGTTTGTGGCTTTTAATATCAGCGACTTTATGTGCACGATAAATGGCATTAATTGCATGAACTAAAGCAAGTGCGGAAGATTCAACGATGTCTGTCGCTAAACCAACACCGTGGAATTTACGGCCTTCGTGTTCAACCACGATATCCACCTGACCTAACGCTTCAGCACCTTCGCCTTTTGCAGTTAAGTTATAGTGAGACATTTTGATATCTAAGCCGGTTAAATTCAAGATCGCATTGTAGACAGCATCAACCGGACCATTACCACCGATAGAAGAGGTACTTAATTTTTTACCATCCAATTCTACTTGAACAAAAGCAGTTGCTGGATATTCTTTAGTGGAGTGTGCAGAAAGTTTATCTAACACTAAACGATCTTCATCACCTTGTTGCATATCAATAAAGGCTAAGGCTTCCAAGTCATAATCGAACACTTGACCTTTTTTATCCGCCAATTTTAAGAAGGCTTCATACAATTTGTCTAAATCGTAATCTTGTTCGGTGTAACCCATATCTGCCATGTGGCCTTTTACTGCTGCGCGACCAGAACGCGCGGTTAAGTTTAATTTCTCTTTCTTCAAGCCAATAGTTTCTGGTGACATGATTTCGTAGGTATTTTTGTTTTTCAACATACCATCTTGGTGAATACCGGAAGAGTGAGCAAAGGCGTTTGCACCCACAATTGCTTTGTTTGGCTGAATAGGCATATTACAAAGTTGGCTCACCATTTGGCTGACGCGGTGAATTTCTTGCGTGTTGATACGTGTATCCACGCCCATAAATTCTTGGCGAACTTTCATTGCCATCACGACTTCTTCAAGTGAGGTATTGCCTGCACGTTCACCGATACCATTCACCGTACATTCAATTTGGCGAGCACCATTTTGTACTGCGGTTAAGGAGTTAGCGGTTGCCATACCTAAGTCATTGTGACAATGCACAGAAATCACAGCTTTGTCGATATTTGGCACGCGGTTACGCACTTGAGCAATAATATTACCGTATTCGTTTGGTAAGCAGAAACCAACGGTATCTGGAATGTTTACGGTGGTTGCCCCCGCATTGATTGCAGCTTCAACAATGCGACAGATATTGTCGATGCCGGTACGCCCCGCATCTTCACAAGAAAATTCTACATCATCCGTGTAGTTACGTGCACGTTTTACCGCTGCCACAGCCATTTCAACGACATCATCAAAGGTACGTTTTAATTTCGCTTCAACGTGTAATGCCGAGCTCGCGATAAAGGTATGAATACGGAAAGCTTCAGCCACTTTTAAGGCTTCAGCTGCAGCATCAATATCTTTAATTACCGCACGGGAAAGTGCCGCAACACGACTATTTTTGATATGGCGTGCAATAGTTTGAACAGATTCAAAATCACCTTGAGAAGAAACCGGGAAACCGACTTCCATCACATCTACGCCGAGACGCTCAAGGGCTAAAGCAATCTGTAATTTCTCTTTAACGGTTAAGCTTGCTTTTAACGCTTGTTCGCCATCACGCAAGGTGGTATCAAAAATAATAACGCGATCTGTCATAGTATTTTCCTTCTTTTATCACTCAAAGTGCGGTCATTTTTACCGTGATTTTAAAACGAAAAAACCCGCAATCTTAAAAGTGCGGGTTGATAATAGATTTTTTACATAAAGGTGTTTTTTATCCACAACTTAGCCGCACAAAGAATGTGAGAGCAGGAGGTTGAGAGATAAAGAAACAGCTTGGTACATAAAAAGATAATCCTGTAAAAAATTTTGTAAAACGCTGTCCATATTACGGATAAAAATGTTGCTGTCAAATCATTTATCAGTGATTTATATCTAAAATAAATCTCTCAACATAATCTTAAAAGTTTATTTCTCTTGATATAGGTTTTTTATCAGAATTAATCTCTAAAAATGGCTTTTAAGAAGCTGTTTTTGTCCTGTTTTATTCCTCGTTTCTGGTATGCAGATTTTTTCTAAAATTTTTTCGTTTTTTGCGATCTGAATCGCAAAATTAAGACAAATCTTTCATTTTTTGACACCAATCTTGTCATAATTCTCCTTTTAAAGGAGAGAATAAATGAGCGATTTTGCGTCGATTTTATTGCGGTTGTCACAAATACCCAAATTAGGCAGTGTGCGAATTCAACAAATTCTAGCCCATGTGAATATAGATGAGTTATTAAATTATGATGAAGCTTCATTTCAACAAATGGGCTGGAATGCTTTGCAGATTCGTCGTTGGTTTCAGCCTGAAATGAAATTTATTGAACCTGCTTTGAGTTGGGCAGAAAAAGAAGACCATCATTTAATACATTGTTTTTCAGATGAGTATCCTTTTTTACTCAAACAAATTAGTGGCTTTCCGCCCTTATTATTTGTGAAAGGCAATCTGACCGCCCTTTCAGCACAGCAAATTGCCATGGTTGGGAGCCGTTATTGTTCCGCTTATGGGGAATATTGGGCAAAATATTTTGCGACAGAGCTTTCTCTCGCAGGATTAACGGTGACGAGTGGGTTGGCTGTAGGTATCGATGGATTTAGCCATCAGGCGGTGGTGGATATTCAAGGGCAGACCATTGCCGTATTGGGCAGCGGATTAGATCACATTTACCCCGCTAAACATCGCCGATTAGCCGAGCAAATTATCGAAAATAACGGGGCATTAGTTTCTGAATTTATCCCTACGCAAGCACCGATTGCTGAAAATTTTCCTCGTCGTAATCGCATTATTAGCGGGCTTTCATTAGGAACATTAGTCATTGAAGCGACAGAGAAAAGCGGTTCATTGATTACAGCGCGTTATGCTTTAGAACAAAATCGCGATATTTTTGCCTTACCAGGGAATATTCAAAGTGAATACAGTCAAGGCTGCCATAAACTGATTAAGCAAGGGGCGATGTTGGTGGAAAATGTCAAAGATATTTTAGATAGCCTCAATCACAGCGTTGTTTTTCAGCCGCCAGTACATACGCCAATCAATCAGTCGGTGGCTCAACCACTTACTGCCAAAATACCTACAGTGGAGCCGAGTCATCCTGAACTTTATCAATATATTACTTATACACCGATAAGTCTTGATGATTTATCTGCAGCATTGAATTTGCCGGTGGATTTGCTTTTAGTGCAGTTATTAGATTTGGAGTTACAAGATTTAATCGTCAATGAGAATGGACTCTATAAGCGGATAGCATAAACGGGGTAGAGCGATGAGGCAATCCTGTGCTAAGATACGGTTCAGTTTTAGAAAGGAGAACCTATGTTAGCCATTATTTCCCCGGCAAAAACCTTAGATTTTGAAAGTGCGGTCAGAAATCTTCCTGTTTCTCAACCGCACTTGACGGATTATAGTGAGCAACTGATTGAAATCTGTCGTCAATTATCTCCCCAAGATCTTTCTTCCTTAATGTCTATCAGCGATAAACTTGCGGGCTTAAATGCCGCTCGTTTTGCTGAATGGACAAAATCTCACAACGAAAAAAATTCACGCGCAGCCATTTGGGCATTCAAAGGTGATGTTTACACCGGCTTAGATGCGGATAGCTTATCTGATGAAGATGTGCAATTCGCACAACGCCATTTACGTATGCTTTCCGGTTTATATGGCTTACTTAAACCCCTTGATTTAATGCAACCTTACCGCTTGGAAATGGGCACGAAGTTAGCGAATCCAAAAGGGAAAGATCTTTATGCTTTTTGGGGTAACATCATCACTCAATCCGTGCAACAAGCGCTTGATGAGCAAGGCGATCGTATTTTGATCAATTTAGCCTCCGATGAATACTATAAATCCGTGAAAGAAAGCCAATTAGAGGCACAGATTGTGAAGCCTGTTTTCTTAGATAATAAGAATGGTAAATACAAAGTGGTCAGCTTTTATGCGAAAAAAGCCCGTGGTTTAATGTGTCGTTTTATCATTCAAAATCGTTTGGAACGTGTTGAACAACTGAAAGAGTTTGACCTAGGTGGTTATTGGTTTGATGCGACATCCTCAACTGAAAAAGAATTTGTATTTAAGCGAGATATCAATGAATAAAATCCTGGTTATATTGACCGCGCTTTTACTCTCAGGTTGTGCGGCAAAAGTGAGTCAGCTTCAAACTCCTGAAAAAATTGAGTACAACGGCAAAACTTATAAACTTACTGCAAGCCAAGATTTGGATACGATTGAGCGTTATGTTTATCTTGCAGAGCCAGATACCTTAGAAAATTGGCAATCTCAAATTGAAGTGTTGCTTGATCGTGATTTATCCCGTTCTATTGAGCAGCGCGTAGCATTACGTGAGAAGGTATACCGTAATTTAGGGGTGAAAGATTTCAAAATCCTTGCGAATTCAACGAATCAGAAAAAGCCTGCCACTGAGTTAAATGCTTATGTCATTTATGCTCCGACAGAACAAAATCCATCTTGGCAAGTGGACATAGCTAAGGGTAAAAATGTGCCACGTTGTGGTTTTGTGCAATATCAATATTCCCAAAAAGTGGAACAAGGTAAGAAATTTCAGCGTTTAAACACAGTAAAAATTGTGAAAAACTTACAAAAGTATTTGGTGGCGAAGGAAAGCAAAACATTACAAAAAGCCGATCTTTCTTGGAAATGTGAAAGTTATTTCCATCACTAAAACTTATACTAGATCAAATTCCACGTAAATTTTAAAAATTTTTCTAGAGCAGAAATAATGGATGGTGTAATCTTGACGCCAATTATTCTTAGAGTTCAAAGTAGGTAAATATGATTAAAAAAATTGCTGTATTAACCAGTGGTGGTGATGCACCAGGTATGAATGCTGCCATTCGTGGCGTTGTTCGTGCAGCTCTTGCAGAAGGGCTTGAAGTATTTGGGATTTATGACGGTTATCAAGGTTTATACAACAATAAAATCAAACAGTTAAACCGCTATAGTGTATCCGATATTATTAACCGTGGTGGTACATTCTTAGGCTCTGCGCGTTTCCCTGAATTTAAAGATCCAGCAGTACGTGAAAAATGTGCAGAAATTTTACGTTCTCACGGTATTGATGCTTTAGTTGTTATCGGTGGTGACGGTTCTTACATGGGGGCTAAATTGCTTACTGAAGAACATGGTTTCCCTTGCGTAGGTATCCCTGGCACAATTGATAACGATGTGGCTGGAACAGATTACACAATCGGTTATGAAACCGCACTACAAACAGCAGTGGATGCCATTGACCGTTTACGTGATACCTCAAGTTCTCACCAACGTATTTCTATTGTGGAAATCATGGGGCGTCACTGTAGTGACTTAACCATTTCGGCAGGTATTGCAGGTGGTTGTGAATATATCGTGGCATCTGAAATGGAATTTAATCGTGAAGAATTAATTCGCCAAATTGAACGCAGTATTATTCGCGGAAAACGTCATGCTATTATTGCGATTACTGAATTAATCACAGATGTACATTCTCTTGCGCGTGAGATTGAAGCGCGCGTAGGCCATGAAACCCGTGCAACCGTATTAGGCCATATTCAACGTGGTGGTTCACCTTGTGCCTTCGACCGTATTTTGGGCTCACGTATGGGCGTATATGCGGTAGATATATTGCTACAAGGTAAAGGTGGCTACTGTGTGGGTATTCAAAATGAAAAATTAGTTCACCACGATATTATTGATGCAATCAACAATATGCGTCGTGAATTTAAAGCAGATTGGTTAGAAATGGCTAAACGCTTAGAATAATCTTTTAAAGATTATTTAAAATAAAAGAAATCGGGCTAAAACAATGATTGTTTTAGCCCGATTTTTATATGCTTAGATTAGGCTTTTAGTTTGTTTTTCTTACGTTGCAAGAAGTACACGAAAACGAGTAATAATGCACAAGCAAGAGACACAATAAACAAGCTACCAAAGAATCCATTCCAGTGGAGAGATTGAATAATCCACGCTAATGGGGCACCTGCCGCTGCCGCACCAATATAGGCGAAGAGACTAACGAAACCGGTAGAAGAACCTGAAGCATGTTTATGAGAGTTTTCAGCCGCAGCCATTGCGATAAGGAATTGCGGACCAAAGATAAAGAATCCCATCAGGAAGAATAAGCCACACATCACAAAATAGTTATCGCTTGGGATGAACCATAATGCTAAGGATGTTGAAATAATACCTAACACATAAATGATGTTCATTTGGGTACGGTTTCCGTTGAAGAATTTATCAGAACCCCATCCCGCAAAAAGTGCGCCTAAGAATCCACCGATTTCAAAGAAAGAGACCGCAGAGTTCGCTTTAAGTAAGTCATAACCGTGGGTTTCTGTTAAATATAAGTTACCCCAGTCATTGATACCGGTACGGATGATATAAATAAAACACCAAGAAAATGCTAATGCCCAGATAATGCTGTTTTTAAACACATAAATTTTAAGAATTTCCCAGTTAGATAAACCTAAACCTTCACTTTCATGTTCTTTTTCAGCAATATCATTACGCCATTCACCGACTGTTGGAAGTCCCATAGATGTTGGGCGATCGCGTAATAAGAAACAAAGGGCAAAACCGATGACACAGGCAATAATCCCTGGCACGATCATACCGTAACGCCATCCCCAATAAAGGGCAACGGCACCAGATAAAATTGGAATGAGTGCACCACCTAAGTTATGTGAGGTATTCCAAATAGCCCACCATAAACCACGTTCATTACGTGAGTACCAAGTATTCAGGATTTTTGAACATGGAGGCCAACCCCAACCTTGGAAAAAGGCGTTGATCATCCAAAGGGTGATAAACATAAAGACAGATGAACTCATGCCGAATAGAATGTTGACGATACCCGTCATCATTAAACCAATCCCCATAAAGTAACGAGGGTTAGAACGGTCACCAAGGACACCTGATAAGAACTTGGATACACCGTAGGTGAGATAAAACGCAGTACCCATGATACCGATATCGGCTTTTTGTAGCCCTAAGTCCGTTAGCATGGCTGGCATAACGAAGTTAAAACTTTTACGAGTAAAATAGAATACGGCATAGCCGATATAACTGGTAATCATCAAATGTAATCGCCAGTAACGATAAGTTTTGTCGATCTCCTCTTTGCTTTTAGTAACCGGTAGATCCGGTGGTACACTGAAGATACCCATAATATTTCTCCTCTAATGATAATAATTCATTCCAGTATATTACAAAGCCGGTTTTCAAAAGGGGACTCAGATCAAAAAATAGGGAATTTATAGGAAAAAATGGCTTGATGAATCGTTGATTTGATTATGATGGAAAAAAGTGCGGTCAACATTTTAGGGTTTTGACCGCACTTTTTTTTAGGATGGTTTTGATATGTTTTATGCTTTACGCTGTAAAATTAAAGAACGACAATCATAGGGATTATCTGCATCCGCTTGACGATATTCTTCAAACTCGATGTTCCATTCTGCCCAATTAATTTCAGGAAAGAACGTATCGCCGTCAATGTCAGCTTGAATTTGCGTGAGATACAATTTATCAGCTTTAGGTAAATATTGTTTAAATAACTCCCCCCCGCCAATCAGCATAATTTCATCAAATTCTTTAACAAAATCGACCGCACTTTCAAAATTCTCTTTCCAGATGACACCTTCATGTTCGTAAGGTGTACGTGAAAGGACAATATTGGTACGTTTCGGCAGTGGACGACCAATGCTTTCAAAGGTTTTACGTCCCATAATTACCGGTTTGCCCGTAGTATTTTTACGAAACCAGGCTAAATCGGCAGGTAAGTGCCAAGGCATTTGATTATCTTTTCCGATGACGTTATTTTTTGTTGTCGCAACGATCAAACTTAATGTCATATTTTCTATCCCATTTTTCTTTTTTTGCATTATATCATAGGTATTCACAAAATCTGAATTCGAGATGGGATTTTTCGTGATTTTTATTTATTTTAGTGCTAATTTAACGCCAATTTACTATTTTTTTATTGAGGACAAACTATGTCGGCAAATCGCAAAACAATCGTCGTAAAATTTGGTACTAGCACATTAACACATGGTTCTCCAAAATTGAATGCGCCTCACATGGTCGATATTGTTCGCCAGATTGCCCAGCTTCATCAAGCGGGTTTTCGTGTCGTGATTGTGACATCAGGTGCGATTGCCGCTGGACGACATTATTTAAATCATCCTCAACTTCCTCCAACTATTGCCTCAAAGCAGCTTTTAGCTGCAGTAGGGCAGAGTCAACTGATTCAAGCCTGGGAAAAATTATTTGCGATTTATGATATTCATATTGGACAAATTTTATTAACTCGTGCCGATATTGAAGATCGTGAACGTTTTTTAAATGCGCGCGATACATTACATGCGCTGTTGGACAATCACATTATTCCAGTGATTAACGAGAATGATGCGGTAGCAACGGCTGAGATTAAAGTAGGGGATAACGATAACTTATCGGCGTTAGTTGCGATTTTAGTGCAAGCAGAACAACTTTACTTATTAACGGATCAACAAGGCTTATACGAAAGCGATCCTCGTAAAAATCCAGATGCGAAATTGATTCCAGTGGTTGAGCAAATTACTGATCATATTCGTTCGATTGCAGGCGGTAGTGGTACAAACCTTGGTACTGGCGGGATGAGTACAAAAATTATTGCAGCAGATGTGGCAACGCGTTCAGGTATTGAAACGATAATTGCACCAGGTAGCCGACCTGATGTGATTGTGGATTTAGCCTACGATAAACCAATTGGTACGAAATTTATTGCACATCATTCAGATCGTCTCGAAAGTCGTAAACAGTGGTTATTTGCAGCTCCATCAGCGGGTATGCTGACGATTGATGAGGGTGCTGAAAATGCCATGTTAGTACAGAATAAATCGTTGTTGCCTGCAGGGATTACGGCTGTGAAAGGGCGTTTCTCACGTGGTGAAGTCGTCAAAATTAAGAATACCTCAGGTAAAGTGATTGCACTCGGTATGCCGCGTTATAACAGCGATGCGTTGGAATTAATCAAAGGGAAAAAATCCCAAGAAATTGAACAAATTCTTGGCTATGAGTATGGTGCAGTTGCGTTACATCGTGATGACATGATTGTGCTATAGCTTAAAATAGAAATCGGATCTCTTATATTTTCTGAACCTTCCTTTTATTTTGTTGGTCTATAAAACCATAAAAAGGGCAATAGCCCGATATTAAGTAGTAAAAGGAGACAACATGAGATTAATAGCGACCGTTTTAGCTGTTGGGCTATTAAGTGCTTGTACGCAGGGCTATTATGTAAAACATCGTAGCCCAATTTCAGTGAGCAAACACGTAAAGCGTTTAAATACGACGGTCTGTCATGATAAAGATGACTGGTATTTAGATGGTTATCGTGTAGGAAAAGATTTCCAAGCGCAAAGCCAATCTCAATTGAATAAACGAATTAATTATTGTGGCCGGCGTGTACCTGAAGAGCTGAGAACCGCATGGTTTAACGGTTTTGATGCAGGCTCAAATGGCGTTCAGATTGATATAGAGGGGTATGATGAGGATGCTCTCTTAACCTATGATTATGACGATGATGATCGTTATAGCGAAGATGAAGAAGAATAAAAAAGTGCGGTTAATTTTAACCGCACTTTTTCTTTTTAAAGGATATCGAGTAATTCAACTTCAAACACTAAGGTTGAGAATGGTGGGATAGATGCGCCCGCACCACGTTCACCGTAAGCCAGTTCGTGTGGAATAGTGAGTTTCCATTTAGAACCAACAGGCATCATTTGTAATGCTTCAACCCAACCACGAATTACGCCATTTACTGGGAATTCAGCCGGTGTGCCACGTGCAACAGAGCTATCGAATACAGTACCATCTGGTAATGTACCTGTGTAGTGAACACGTACTTTATCAGTTGCAGATGGTTTGTTTCCGTTACCTTCGGTTAAAATTTCGTATTGTAAACCGCTGTCAGTGACGTTTACGCCTGCTTTTTTTACGTTTTCTTCTAAGAATTTTTTACCTTCTTCTTCAATCGCTTTGAATTGCGCTTGTTGTGCTTCAGCTGCTTGTTGTTGAAGAGCTTGAACAGAATGCATTAAATCATTAATTTCTAATGCAGGTTGATTGCGATTTAACGCATCGAAAATGCCTTTTGCTACTGCTTCTACAGAAATATCCATTTGGCTATCTGCTAATTGTTGACCGATTTGTAAACCGATACCGTAGCTACCTTTTTCAGAAATACTTTCTAATTTTACTTGTTCAAAAATTTGAGCTGTCATTGTTTTTTCCTTTGTTGTAAAACTATTTTTTCAATGCCAAGATTTCACCCATGCGAACAGGTTCATCAACACTTAAATGATCGGCAATTTGCACTTGACCGGCTTGGAATAAATTAATTACGGTAGAACCAAGTTGGAACCAACCCATTTCTTGACCTTTACTTAATTTAACCGAACTTTCACCTTCATAAGTCCAGACTTTCACTTCGTTATGACGTGGCGGATTAATAACGCCAGCCCAAACAGTGCCGATACTCGCAGTGATTGTTGCACCTACTAAGATTTGTACCATGGTACCGAATTCAGTATCAAAGACACAAATCACACGTTCATTACGTGCGAAGAGGTTAGGCACATGTTTCGCTAAAAACGGATTGACGGAGAATAAATCACCTGGTACGTAAATCATTTTGCGAAGAGTACCATCACATGGCATATGCACACGGTGATAATCACGTGGTGATAAATAAGTGGTGATGAATTCCCCATTTTTAAAGGTCTCGGTTAAATCTTTATCTTCCGCTAATAAATCATTTAAGCTGAAGAAGTGACCTTTTGCTTGTAATAGACGATCATCGTCAATGTGTCCACATTCACTTACACGGCCATCCGCAGGACAACAAAGTGCGGTTGGATTTTGGTTAATTGGTCGTGCATTTTCTTTTAATGGACGGATAAAGAATTCATTAAAACTGGCGTAATCACTGAATTTTTCTTTTTCAGCAATGCTCATATCAATGTTGTATTTTTTTGCAAACGCTTTAATCACAAAATGTGTCACGGCGCCCCATTTTTGTTTAGCTAACCAACCTGCTGCTTGTGTCATATAGATTTGTGGCATCACATATTGAAATGCAATTTTTAGGCGTTGCCAATAAGAAATTGGGTTCATTGATTTCTCCAATAAGATTTAAAAGTCGGGCGATTATAACAACTTATTTCACTTGTGCAATGTTAGTCGAGGTTTTTGCGTAAGATACAAGCAAGAAGCCGACATTTGTCGGCCTCTTTTTGCGTTTATAAAATCATTTTGACTAATTTGTCTGCTTGAATCCGAGCAAATTTCTTCAACAGTTTTTGCACCGGTTCAGGATATTGCGTCAATTCTTCTAATTCAGAATAATCTTGCAATACTTTGGTATGTTGGCGGATGTGCGACAATTCTTGTTCCACTTGAGGCAGAAGTTCTTGTTTTGGATCGTGGATTAATAATCCATTTTCCGCATCTAAACGCCATGCGCGCGGGTTTAAGTTGTTCCCCGTTAAAAGAATATACTGGTTGTCCACCCAAACACCTTTGAGGTGATAAGTGTTATCGCCGTCTTTCCATAAACGCACAGTTAAATGGCCATTTTTAATGTAAGCATCAAATTTCTCGCAGAAACGACGAAGATTGCTTTCATATAAATAAGGCAATGCACCTGCCATTTTAAATGGCTGCTCTGGTGGAATATAGAAATCGTTCGCGACTTTATCACCCACGATAATTTCGACACGTTTTCCTTGTTCTAATAAGCGGGCAAGTTTACTTCTTAGCGTGCGAGGGAAGTTGAAATAAGGCGTACAAATCACCAGTTTTTCCTGCACTTGTAAGAATAAATCTTCGATAACTTGGTTTAATTCATTGCTCGATGCACCTAAACCAAAAAGTGGTGAAATAGTTAAAACATCTGAAAAACCAACCGCACTTTCCAACTGATATTCAGCATGGGCAGATAAGTTTTTACGATAAGCTTTTATTGCACTACGAATTTCTTTGGTGCGAGGGCGATTAGCCACATCTAATGGATGTACCGCACTGAAATCCAATAAATAATCATTGATGAAATTAACCATCGAGTCGGCAAGTGCAGCATTATGGATTTTTTGATAACGGTCGTAGCGGTATTTATCTTGTTGTTGTAAATACACGTTATTGATACTTGCGCCGCTATAAAGGACGGTATCATCAAAGATAAAGCCTTTAATATGTAATACACCGAAGACTTCACGGGTATTAATAGGTACACCGAAGAACATATTCGGTTCATCGGGAAGTTGATAGGTTTGGCGTTGCTCACAATACCAATCAGCGTTAGTGGCAGATTTTTCTGCACCGAGTAAATTGCGTTGTCCGCGATGCCAATCCACTAAAATTTTCACATCCAATTCAGGATGATCTTGTTTTACGCGATAAATCTCATTGAGAATTTCTTGTCCCGCTTCATCTTTTTGCCAATAAAGCGCGGTCACGTAAATACGTTTTTTAGCTTGGCGAATTAATTCTATAATTTGTGCTTTGAATTCAAGTGGACTAAACAGAAACTCAACCTGCTCTGCCTGTAAAGGAAGAAAAGGTAAATTTTTTAAATTTTGTTCTGCTCGTTTAGCTTTATTGATTAACATAATCTATCTCTACACTAAAAATTAATGCTCTAGTTTACAATATTTCCTTTGAGGATTGATAGAAAAAAGGTTTTTTTTCGTTATAATGCTCACAAATTTTCGCATTTTTTGGCGAATTATTATCCAATTTTTCCTTCGAGAAGCAAATTATGAGCAATTCACGCAAACCATCATTCCAAACAAATTCCACCAAATCTTTTCAAGAGCGTAGCCCAAAACGTGCATTTAATGATAAAGAACGTCGCTTTGATGATCGTCGTAATAATGAAAAACGTGAGGGAAATCGACCGCACTTTGATAAAAAACGGGATGATCGTAAACCTTCTCGTGGTTTCCAACAGCAAGAAGTGAGAGAACCGAAAATTGCAGAACTTTCATTAAATAAAGCCAATGGTGAAAGTGGCTCGGTAAAAGTAACAGTAAAAAGCACTGGCGTGAGTTATAAAGCGAAAGAAAAGAAAACTGGCGCATTATCACCGCGTGCACCAGAAAAAATTAAAAAGAACCGCTCTGAAGAAATGAAAGTGTATGGTGAAAATGCCTGCTTAGAATTGTTTGCAGAACGTCCGGAGAGCATCGTTCGCGTATGGGCAATGGTGCAAATGGCACATCGAATTGGCGAGATTTTCAGTTATTTAGCCGCAAATAAAAAAGTGTATCACGTGGTGGATAGCGATGAGCTGAGCTTAGTGAGTGGTACCGAGCATCATGGCGGCATTTGTATGTTAGTGAAGAAACAACGTACTTTCTCTTTGCAAGGTTATTTAGATGTACCGCGTCAAGAAGACTGTTTAGTCGTGCTTGATCAAGTTAATAATGCGCAAAATCTAGGTGGCGTTGTGCGTACTTGTGCCTTCTATGGCATTAAAAATGTGGTAACAAATCAAGTTGAACAGCTTTACGCGCCCGCTGCTATGCGTGTAGCTGAAGGCGGAATGGAGCATATTCGTATTTTAGAAACAGAAAGTACTGAAATCGCTTTAGAGGCTTTACGTAAGGCAGGCTATCAGATTATTCATGTATCAACCAATAAACAAGGCGTTGCGTTGGAACAACTCAAATTTGCAGAGAAAGTCGCGTTGGTATTGAGTGAAGGTAGTACGGACGATATTCGTGAGAAACAAGATGTAAATGTGCGTCTTTCTTTAAGTAATCCATTAAAAGCAGGATTAAATATTGCAGTAAATACAGGGATTTTATTAGCACATTGGTATGTGAAATAACCTTAAGTGCGGTCATTTTTAGGTTTGTTTTGGGGGCTGACATCTGTCAGCCCTTTTTCTTTTTCAAAATTGTGTAAGATTCAAAATTTTAATATTTCTTTTAAAAGCCTTTGGGGGGAATCAGACAAAAGATCTATACTATTTCCAGTTGTTATTTAACAGGGAGTTTTTATGCCTGAACGTTCAGCAAACATCAGTACACACGATCCTTTCGGGAGCTTATTAGGCTATGCGCCGGGTGGCATTGCGATTTATTCATCCGATTATCATACAGCAGATGAGAAAGAGTATCCCGATGATGCTGCCTTTCGCAGTTATTTAGGGCGAGAGTATATGGGATATAAATGGCAGTGTGTGGAGTTTGCACGTCGCTATCTCTATCTCAACCATGGCATGGTGTTTACTGATGTAGGAATGGCTTACGAGATCTTTTCTCTACGATTTTTACGTCAAGTGGTGAATGATGCCTTATTACCTTTACAAGCCTTTGCAAATGGTTGCAAACGTAAGCCTGAAGCAGGCGCCCTTTTAATTTGGCAAGAGGGAGGCGAATTTAAACATACGGGGCATGTGGCGATTATTACCGAGGTATTAGAAGATAAAATTCGCATTGCCGAGCAAAACGTGATTCACTCTCGCTTACCTAGCGGGCAGCAATGGACACGTGAATTATCAATGACGGTTTCTGAAAGTGGTTATTTTCTGCATGATACCTTTGATGATACCGAAATTTTAGGTTGGATGATCCAAACGGAAGATACCGAATACAGTCTGCCGCAGCCAACACCAGAAAAAGAGAAACTTGAAATTCATGCTGAACATATTGAAAACAAAGGTCAATTTGAGCACAAATGGCTGAATGAGCAAAATGAATTTGAAGCAGCATATGTGAAAGCCATGGGGGGGCATAAAGTCAGCCATTCGGATCAATATCGCTATTTTACGATATCTGAAACAGCACAACATGAGTTAATTCGTGCAACCAATGAATTGCATTTAATGTATTTGCATGCCACAGACAAAGTGTTAAAGGACGATAAGTTATTAGAATATTTCAATATTCCAAAATTATTATGGCCTCGCTTACGTTTATCTTGGCAAAATCGCCGTTATCAAACCATTACGGGGCGTTTAGATTTCTGCATGGATAGTCGTGGATTGAAAGTGTATGAATACAACGCTGATTCAGCCTCTTGTCATGCGGAAGCCGGTGAGTTTATGAATCGATGGGCAATCCAAGGCGGATTGAATATTGGTGAAAATCCTGCTGATGGTTTACGTAATGCATTAGCGGATTGTTGGAAACACAGTGAAGCTACGCCGCTTGTTCATATTATGCAAGATCATGATGATGAAGAAGATTACCACTCATTGTTTATGCGTAATGCACTGGTTCAAGCAGGATTTCAAGCCAAAATTATTCATGGTACAGAGGGGCTACATTGGGATAGTCGTGGTCGTTTAATTGATGATGAAGATAACCAGATAAAAACGGTGTGGAAAACATGGGCTTGGGAAACCATGTTAGAGCAACTTCGTGAAGATGCGACAGGCATGGAAGTGGCTCCACCAATTCGTACGGGATATCCTGAAGATAAAGTGCGGTTAATTGATGTGTTACTTCGTCCGGAAGTCTTAGTTTACGAGCCACTTTGGACAGCCATTCCAAGTAATAAAGCGATCTTACCTGTATTATGGTCATTATTCCCAAATCATCGTTATCTACTTGAAGCGGGATTTGAATTGACACCTGAACTGATTAAAAATGGTTACGCACAAAAACCAATTGCAGGTCGTCGAGGTGATAATGTGAAACTCATTGGCGAGTGTAAATCTGTACTCGATAGCACAGATGGCCGTTTTGATAAGCAGGAAAGTATTTATCAACAACTGTGGTGTTTACCAAAAGTGGAAGACCAATATGTTCAGGTTTGTACTTTCACTGTAGGGGGGCATTATGGTGGTAGTTGTTTACGCTCAGACCCAAGTTTGGTCATTATGGGAAATAGCGATATGCAACCGTTAAGAGTATTATCAGATAAAGATTTCCTTAAGAAATAAAAATAAAATCGGCACTCAATGGGTGCCGATTTGTTATTGTTAATTTATAAAATTATTTTGCTTCTTTGTTATCAGTTGGTTTTTCATCTGTTTTTAACATATCAGCAGGAATAAAAGTTTGTTGTACTTTTGACATATCTGGAAGATGGTGTGCAATCCCTTTGTGACAGTCGATACAGGTTTTGTTTTGTTCCTGTGCAAGTGCGTGCATTTGTTGTGCCACAGTTTTTTGTTGTGAGTAATCCATATCATTAAAGTTATGGCAGTTACGACACTCTTGTGAGTTATTCGCTTTCATACGCGCCCATTCGCGTTCTGCCATTTCTAAACGATGTTTTTCGAATTTTTCTTTAGTATCGACTTTACCCGTAAAGTATGCATAAACTTCAGTCGATGCCTGCATTTTACGAACCATTTTTGGAATGAATTCATGTGGAACGTGACAGTCTGAACAAATTGCTTTCACACCTGAACGGTTACTAAAGTGGATTGACGCTTGGTACTCAGGTACAACGTCATTAGTATGACAGTCTGAACAGAATTGCTCTGTATTGGTTGTCGCCATTCCAGCATTAAACAGGTTAGTGCCAACGATAGTACCAATGATAGTTAATAAAATAACCCCACCAATTGCCATTTTGCTCGGAGAGCGTAACCAACGGCAAACTTTCTGAATGCTTGATTTAATCATGGTTTAGCTCCTTATTTACCTTGCATTTGACGAATAGTTTCAAATTTATTTTGAATAATTGGATTTACGTTAGTTTGCTGAACGTGGCATTGTAAACAGAAATAACGACGTGGTGAGGTACCTTCTGTTTTTTGACCATCACGTGTTAAGAAATGACTCTCAGGAACACGTGGCGCACCCGTTGTTGGGGCAACATCTGGCGCGTGGCAACCTAAACATTGATTCGCATTTTTAGTTACTTGTAAGCCACGAATGCTGTGTGGAACAAGTGGGGGTTGGTTAGGAAAAGTAACAGGAATATTGCCTACATCTTTATAAGGATTATTAAATGCAGGTGCAAGACTTTCTGCTGTTTTATCGATGCTGTTTGCAACTTGTGGTGCATCAGCAAATGCCAATCCACTACATAAAGCCAGCATGAAAATAAATGATTTTTTCATGAAATCCACTCCATTAAATAATTAAATATTTTTAATTTTTATTTGTTTCTCAAAGCGAGAGCCAAATGTAAATACATTTTCTGCGCACACGTCAATACAGCGTCCACAAGTAATACAATCTTTTGCCAATACAATTTGGCTATCTTCCGGTCCACCGTGTAAAGGAAGTCTTAATACTTGCGGCTCTGGGCAAACATTATAACAATCCATACAACGGTCACAGCGATCACGATCGATTACATTAACTTTTATTAAACTTTTACTGCCAATGACACCATAAATCGCACCAATCGGACAAAGGTGACCGCACCAACCATGTTCGGCAACAAGTAAGTCAAATAAAAAGATGACCGCAACTAACCAAAGGGTTGCACCTGTACCAAAAACAAAGATGCGTCCAAGTGCTGCGACAGGGTTTATCCACTCCCATAAGAGCGTCCCCGTTATTGCACTACCAACTAAAATCACGGCTAAAATCACATAGCGCAGTTGACGTGAAATTTTTAATGATTGTCGAATACCTAATTTTCTACGTAACCAAGCTGCAGCATCGGTCACCATATTCATTGGGCAAACCCAACTACAAAAGGCTTTGCTCGCTACGATGGCGTAGAATATAACAATAACCAAGGCGCCAATAATCGTTGTGATTTCAGGTAGGTAACCTGTCGCTAAACTTTCAGCGGTAATCAATGGATCTGTCAATGGCACAGTATCCAAAAGCATGCTTGAGCTGTAGTTGCCTTTTAAAATCCAAACTTGCCAAATCGGGCCACTTAAGAACATCAAAATAATACTTAATTGACTGATTCGACGTAGAATTAAAAAGCGGTAAGCATGCCACCAACCGAGTTTTTTACGAGCTTCTAAGCCAGCATCTTTGGGCTTATTCGGGGTATATTTTTCAGCCATTATTTTACCCCCTTAATGTTTAAGTCCAGATTTGGGAATTGCTCAGCTTCTGGAACTGTCGTTGGATTCGGTACATAATCCATTGTTGCACGATTCGGTGTTGCCACTTTTTGATTTGGTTGAACCTGCATTGGTTGATAAACCGGTTCATGTAAGCCTTCCGGCATACGAGCATCCATTGCTGGACGCAAGCCATCCGGATGTTGTTCCTCAATTAAGGATTTTCCGGCATTTTGTTTTTCTTTCCAACCTAAGCGATAGTGACGACCCAGTAAGCCTTTGGCGATATCCATCGGTAAGACTTTAATTGCTGCTTCTTCTAATACACAGGCTTGTTCGCATTTGCCGCACCCGGTGCAAGCATCGGAGTGAACAGTTGGAATAAGTTTTGCATGAATTCCCGTACGATCATTATGGATGCGTTCAAGCGTAATCGCTTTATCCACTAATGGGCAAACACGATAGCAAACATCACAACGCAAACCTTGCCAGTTAAGACAAGTTTCATGGTCTAGTAATACCGCTAATCCCATTCTCGCATCATTGATATCTTTAAGTTCCTTGCTTAACGCGCCACTAGGACAAGCATTCATACACGGAATATCCGGACACATTTCGCAAGGTTTATCCCGAGCGATAAAATAAGGTGTGCCCGCTTCCATTGGTGAAATCAGCGAAGCTAAATGCAACATATCATATGGACACGCTTGGACACATTGGCCACAACGGGTACAAGCTGCCAAAAAATCCTTTTCCGGTAAAGCACCAGGTGGACGTAAGGCGACGCCTTCTTTAGCTTTAGCTTGTTCTTGCTGTAAGCCAAGAATAATACCAACCCCACATACTCCGGCAGCCGTTCTTGTCACATTTTTTAAAAACTGACGACGGTTAGGATCAAGTCTCATCTGCGTTTCCTTTTATAAGCGGCCCTATTTTGTAAAATGTTGCAAAATTTTACCGCTCTTATTTTAAATTCCCTTCTCTTTAAAGAGAGGAGCGACTAGAAACGAAAGGGAAATCCTACGCTTTCACCACTTTAACCGCACATTTTTTATAGTCGGTTTCGCCTGAAATTGGATCGGTTGCATCCAATGTTAATTTGTTAGCAAGCTGACCCGCATCAAAGAAGGTGGTGTAAATTAAGCCCTGAGGACATTTGTTACGACCACGGGTATCTAAGTAAGAAACCATTTCACCACGACGTGTAATTAATTTCACTTTATCCCCATGACGTAATCCATATTTTTTCGCATCCGCTGGGTGCATCCAAACTAAGTTGTTCGGGAATGCTCGGTGTAATTCAGGTACGCGACGTGTCATGGTACCGGTATGCCAGTGTTCAAGCACACGACCAGTACATAACCATAATGGATATTCTTCATCTGGTGATTCAGCTGGATCCTCATAAGGTACACCTAGAATAATCGCTTTTTTATCTGGATAGCCATAGAATGCGATATCTTCACCTGGTTTGACATACGGGTCAAAGCCTTCACGGTAACGCCATAAGGTTTCTTTACCGTCAACAACTGGCCAACGTAAACCACGTACTTGGTGATAAGTATCGAATGGTGCTAAGTCATGACCATGACCACGACCGAAGTCAGCGTATTCTTCGAATAAACCTTTTTGTAAGTAGTAACCAAAGTGATCGGCTTCATCATTGATGTATCCAGGAACATCTGTTGGTACTTTAAATTTGTTTACTTCACCATTTTCGAAAAGTACTTGGTATAAGGTTTTACCACGGTATTCTGGCATTTGAGCTAATAATTCTTCGCCCCATACTTCATCAGTTTTGAAGTATTTAGAGAATTCAACAATTTGCCATAAGTCAGAACGAGACTCACCTGGACCTTTCACTTGTTGACGCCATAATTGGGTACGACGTTCTGCGTTACCATAGCCCCCTTCTTTTTCTACCCACATACAAGTTGGAAGAATTAAGTCAGCTGCAACCGCAGAAACGGATGGGTAAGGGTCTGAAACAACGATGAAGTTTTCAGGATTACGCCAGCCAGGGAAAATTTCTTCATTAATGTTTGGACCACCTTGCATGTTGTTGGTACAAAGTTGCCATAAGAAGTTTAATTTGCCATCTTTTAATGCTCGGCTTTGTTGCACAGCTGTGTATCCAGGTACAGTTGGAATGGTACCTTTTGGTAATTTCCATTTTTTCTCAGTGATTTCAACGTGTTTAGGATTGGTTACCACCATGTCCGCTGGTAAACGGTGAACGAAAGTACCAACTTCACGTGCTGTACCACAAGCTGATGGCTGGCCAGTTAATGAGAACGGACCACAACCTGGTTTAGAAATTTTACCGGTTAATAAGTGTACGTTATAGATCATTTGGTTAACCCATACACCACGAGTATGTTGGTTAGCGCCCATTGTCCAGTAAGACACTAAGTTCTGTTCTGGATCTGCGTACATCTTCGCTAAAGTTTCAAGTTGATCTTTTGGTACACCAGAAATACGGTGTGCTTCATCTAATGTATAAGGTGCAACGATTTTCTTGAATTCTTCGAAGTCAGAGTCATGCATTTTACCTGCAGTTTTACGATTTTTCGCTGCAACTTCAAGTGGATGTTCTGGACGTAAACCGTAACCGATATCGGTTTCACCACGTTTGAATTTGGTGTGTTTGTTAACGAAATCCCAGTTTACTTTATCATTTTGGATAATGTAGTTTGCAATGTAGTTAAGAATTGCAAGATCTGAATGTGGATTAAATACGATAGGCACATCAGCTAATTCAAACGAACGGTGTTCGAATGTTGACATAACCACAACTTTCACATTATCAGAAGAAAGACGACGGTCAGAAATACGAGACCACAAAATTGGGTGCATTTCCGCCATGTTTGAACCCCAAAGCACAAACGCATCAGTTTTTTCGATGTCGTTATAGCAGCCCATAGGTTCATCCATACCAAATGTACGCATAAATGCAACTGCTGCAGACGCCATACAGTGACGAGCATTCGGGTCGATAGTATTAGAACGGAAACCGGCTTTCCAAAGTTTTACTTTTGCGTAACCTTCGTAGATGGTTGTTTGACCTGAAGAGAACATACCGACAGCATTCGGTTCTTTTTTCTTCAAGATGTCTTTAATTTTTTCCGCCATGATAGTGAAAGCTTGATCCCAAGAAACTGGTGTAAAGTCACCTTCTTTATGGAATTTACCATCTTTCATACGTAATAACGGAGTTTGTACACGGTCTGCACCGTACATGATTTTAGAAAGGAAGTAACCTTTGATACAGTTTAAACCGCGGTTTACCTCTGCATCTGGGTCACCTTGAGTTGCGACAACTCGACCATCTTTGGTTCCTACCAATACGCTACATCCTGTACCACAGAAACGACATGGTGCTTTATCCCATTTGATGCCCATATCTTCTGCCGCATCAACCTGTTTAACAGGGATGGTCATACCGGCAGCCGCTGCCGCTGCAAGCGCAGCATTAGCTTTCATAAAATCTCTACGATTAAGTTCCATAGTTTTCCCCACTCGTTGTTGAATTTTTTAGAATATACAAAAGAGTATGTATTCCTAAATTATTTATTTTTCATCTAAGTAATTAGAAATTAAAGAAACGACAATCACTCCTGGGATATCTTTAATTTCATCCATAAGATCCGCTAATGCTAATTGACGGTTACTTTCAAGGGTGACCACCAATTTGCCTTCATCAGATTTTTCGCCATGAATTTCAGCAGTTGGAATCGCTAAAATGGCTTCTTTGACTTGGTTAAGTTTTTCTGGTCTGGCTTGCACAACAATGCTGCATACATACCAGTTCTCATTTTCGCTAAATTGACTCATCTGTATTTGTTTCAATATTAAAAATTTTTATTGCTTTTGTTGGGCAAACACTTAGGCAAGCACCACAACCATTACAGCTTTCTAAATCCAATATGGGTTTTGCTACGCCACCAAGTTGTAATCGAAAACGGATAGCATTCATCGGACAGCTATCTTGGCAACTGCGACATTCCACTCGATTTTCTGTGAGACATTCTGTTGTTATCTCAACTTTATGTGCCCAAGGCTCTTCTTCTAATGAGCGAAAAATCGGTTGTTCGCAGACTAAAACACATTTTTGACAGAAAGTGCACTCACCTTTGTCAAATTGTATTTTAGGAAAGCCGCCATCACCTTTTACGATAATTTGGGTTTCACATACCAGTATGCAATCACCGCATCGAGTACATTTATCTGTAAAGTCTGCTTCATTTACCGACCAAGGTAGACGGATAGCATTTATACCTTGAATTTTAGCGTTTTCAGAATGTAACGATTGTAAAAATTGCCCACGTAGTAATTGTCTGCGAGAAGGATTTTCAATCGCCATATTTTTCTTTAAAATTTGGTATTTTTAGAGGGTGCATTATCCAGTTCTAATGACAAGATAGTAACTACCTAAAAGGAGTAATTTTCAAAAAATATACACTTTTATTGAGTTAGATCAAGGATATTTTTGAAATATGTTATTAATGTAAATAAATTGTTAAAATATAAGTGAAAATAATTATTAAAAAAGGGCGGATAACCCGCCCTGAAGTGTGCTTAAAATATTATGCGTTTTTTGTTGGGTAATCCCACCAAATATCGAATAATTCGCTGATTTCGATTTGTTGCAATTTATTCTCTTCTAACCATTTTTGTACTAATTGGCGATGGCTTTCATCACATTTACCGATTTTCTCTAAGCAAACTAAGCCTTCCCAATGTAAATAGCCGCTACCTTCATAAGCTAAGCCGTTTGGTTGAATCACTTCAGCAATAAAACGATCAACGGTTTCATCGATAGTTTCGATGCTGGTTCCTTCAGCAAATTGCCAATTCACTAAAAAGCCTAATTCTTGGAATTCAGCTAAGTGAAGTTTTTTACGTTGACGTTGATTACGAGTTTTCATTTTCAATGTTCTCCTATGTTAAGGTAATGGGTATCGTCATCATCTCGATGATTATTTTTTCTTAAAGTATAAATCCCATACGCCGTGACCTAAGCGATGACCGCGCGCCTCAAATTTTGTAAGAGGGCGGAAATCAGGACGTGGAATATAATCTTGTTCGGCTGTATTGATTAAGTTTTCATTGGCTGAAAGGACTTCGAGCATTTGTTCCGCATAGTTTTCCCAATCCGTTGCCATATGAATAAAACCATTTGGTTGTAATTTTTGCACGACTTGCTCCACAAAGTGCGGTTGAACAATACGGCGTTTATGATGTTTCGCTTTATGCCAAGGGTCAGGGAAGAAAAGTTGTAAGCCGCCTAATTCACCGTCTTTTACACAATCACGTAAAATTTCAGTGGCATCATGGCAAATCACGCGAAGGTTTTTCACGCCTTTTTCTACCGCATAAGCAATACAGGCACCCACACCAGGCGTGTGCACTTCAATACCGAGATAATTTTTATCAGGATTTGCTTCAGCCATATCCACTAACGATTTGCCCATACCGAAACCAATTTCTAATATAACGGGATTGGTATTGCCATAAATCGCGGCAAAATCAAAAGGGGCGTTTTGATAATCTAATCCAAGATCAGCCCAGTGATCGTTCATCATATTTTTTTGAAAATCACTTAAGCGACCCGTCCGCAACACAAAGCTGCGAACTTTACGTTTATAACGACCATCTTCTGTAAATTCAGCCGTTTCAACGGTTTTACGTTTTTGATCAGCAAAGGTTTTTTGCGATTCTGTCATGGTATTTATTCGCTCAATTAAAATTGGCGGCGATTATACACTAAAAGGCAAGGTTGTGGGATTTTTCCACCTAATTCCCGTATAATGACAAAAATTTTTAATCGTTTTTTTGTTATGAATATTGTCCGAGTTGCATTAGCCGTACCGCTTCCCCGATTTTTTGATTATCTCTCTTCACCTGACTTGGCGCCAATCGTTGGTGGACGAGTGTTGGTGCCTTTTGGTTCGCAAAAACGAGTCGGTATCGTGGTGGATTTGCCAGCTTCTTCGGATGTCGCAAAAGAGAAGTTAAAACCGATTATTGATGTACTTGATAATGAATCACTCTTTAATTCGACAACTTGGGATTGGTTAGCTTGGTCCGCTAATTATTATCGTGCTGCATTAGGCGATGTGTTGTTTCAAGCGTTGCCAGTCAAACTCCGCAATGGAGAAAGTGCGGTTAAAAATGACCGCACTTTTTGGCGTATTACGGACCTTGGAAAACAAGCGTTAGAATTGGGTGCATTAAAACGCGCTAAAAAACAAATTGAAGCCTTAAATTTGTTGCTAACGCAAGATCTAGAAAAAGGTAACAATGAAATCAGTTCCGCAATTTGGTCAGCCCTTAAAGGCAAAGATTATGTGGAAGAGATTATTGCGTCTACTGAACAAAAAAGTTGGCAGCAAGCTCTAGGGGATAATCCTTTAGTTAATCTTGATAACCGATTGACCTTAAACAAGCAACAAGCCCTTGCATTTAGCCAGTTGCTTTTCCAAGAAGGCTTTAATGTGTGGTTGTTAGAGGGCGTAACTGGTTCGGGCAAAACCGAAATCTATCTGCAATACATTGAAGAGGTGTTAAAGAAAGGCAAGCAGGTTTTAGTGCTTGTTCCTGAAATTGGGCTTACCCCTCAGACAGTGAGACGGTTCCAAGCCCGTTTTAATGTGGAAATTGATGTATTGCATTCCAACTTGAATGATACACAGCGCTTAAATGTTTGGGAGCGAGCAAGAACAGGACAGAGTGCAATCGTGATTGGTACGAGATCGGCGCTTTTTACGCAGTTTTCAGATCTCGGCTTAATCATTTTAGATGAAGAGCATGATGGTTCGTTTAAACAGCAAGATGGTTGGCGTTACCATGCGCGTGATTTAGGCATTGTGTTAGCGCAAAAGCTTAATATTCCTATCTTATTAGGTTCTGCCACACCAAGTTTGGAAAGTGTGAATAACGTACAAAATGGTAAATATCATCATTTGGTGCTATCAAAAAGGGCTGGAAATGCAACCGCACTTCGCCAGTTTGTGATTGATTTAAAACATCAACGAATTCAAAACGGCTTATCTGAACCGCTATTGCAACGTATGCAAGAACACTTAGAAAAAGGTAATCAAGTGTTGTTATTCCTTAATCGACGTGGATTTGCCCCTGTGTTGTTATGCCATGAATGTGGTTGGATTGATGAATGTCATCATTGCGAAAAGCCTTATACTTATCACCAACATCAGCGCGTTTTACGCTGCCATCATTGTGGTGCACAAAAAACAGTGCCGATGCAATGTGGCCATTGTGGTTCAACGCATTTAGTCACAACGGGTTTAGGTACAGAACAACTGGAGGAAACCCTAAAAGCACGTTTCCCACAATATAATATTGCTCGCATCGATCGTGATAGCACTGCACGAAAAGGCAAGCTTGAAGGTTATTTAGAGGATATTCAGCAAGGTAAAAGTCAGATTTTAATTGGCACACAAATGTTAGCTAAAGGACACCATTTTCCGAATGTCACTTTGGTTGCTTTAGTGAATGTAGATAATGCCTTATTTTCTCTTGATTTCAGAGCCGAAGAACGTTTAGCGCAGCTTTATGTACAAGTTGCAGGGCGCTCAGGCAGAGCTGAAAAACAGGGCGAAGTGGTTTTGCAGACACATTATCCGGATCATCCGTTATTAACCACCTTGCTTGAAAAGGGTTACCAAGCCTTTGCAGAAGAAACCTTGAAGTTACGTCATAATATGGGCTTGCCTCCGTTTAGTTTCCAAGCGTTGTTTAAAGCACAATGTCGTCATTCTGAAGAGGCGGAAAATGCATTGTCGCAATTGGCCTCTTTTTTCTATGAACAAAAAATAGAAGGCTTGCAAGTGTTGGGGCCGATTCCCGCACCGTTCAGCAAAAAAGCGGGGCAGTATCGCTGGCAGTTATTATTACAGCATACTTCTCGGAAACAATTACAGGCGGCATTGAGTCGATATTCACCAGAGCTGATAAAGTCTTCTCAAGTGCGGTTAATTTTAGATGTGGATCCATTGGATTTGAGTTAG
This sequence comes from Haemophilus sp., assembly GCA_019423025.1. Lineage (GTDB taxonomy): Bacteria > Pseudomonadota > Gammaproteobacteria > Enterobacterales > Pasteurellaceae > Haemophilus_D. The sequence continues at coordinate 81,086 of JAHZCD010000002.1, forward strand.
CAAAAATTCCCTAGAAAAATGCACTGTTTTCCAGTAGAATTAAGCGTTTTTTTATACTCTAAGTTTAATTTATCGAATATTTTAGGATTTTATCGTGGCTCATCGAGATTTTGCCGGTCGAAGCGGCTCAAAAAATAATAAAAAGAAAGCAAAGAAAAGTTTTAATCGCAATACCTTAATTGTTCTTGCGTTGGTGGCGGTATTAGGTTTTGGGTTAGGGCTTTACTTCTTAAAAAGTAAAACACCAGCACCTGTAGTGACGACAAATGTTCAGCCGGAAAAACCGCAACCGAAAAGTGTGTTACCAAATCGTCCAGAAGAAGTATGGCACTATATTAAAGAATTAGAAACCCGTACGGTGCCGGTGGATAATAATCCTTCTTCTGTTGAAAAAAATATGCGTTTGACGGAAGAGCAGCGTCAAGTGCTGATTCAAATGGAAAAGGAGCAAAAAGCGGCAGAAGAAGCGAAAAAATTAGAAGCTCAACGTAAAGAGCAAGAAGCGGCGAATGCAGAAAAAGCCGCGGCTCAAGCACAGCAAGCTCAACCAGCACAGACAGCTCAAACTCAGCTAGCTCAGCAAACAGCAAACCCAGAAGCGAAAAAGCCTGAGCCAGTTAAAAAAACAGAGCCAGTTAAAAAGCCTGAACCTCCGAAAAAAGTAGAAGTGGTGAAAGCTGAACCCGCAAAAACGGAACCTGCTAAAACTGAGCAACCGAAAAAAGTAGAACCGAAACCCGCTGAACAACAAGTACAGGCTGGCGGCAAAAAATTCGGTTTACAATGTGGAGCATTTAAAAATCGTGCACAAGCAGAAAGCTTACAAGGTCGTCTAGCGATGGCTGGCGTAAATGCACAAATTGCGACAAGTGAAGAATGGAACCGCGTACGAGTGGGACCATTTGGTAGTCGAGATGCCGCAACAGCAGCACAAGATAAAGCAAAATCAGTGGCGAGTTGCGTAGTGATTGGAATGTAATTCAGAATTTAAAAGTGCGGTTAAAAATAACCGCACTTTTTTTATATTTTCACTTGCCAAAAAACGAAAAATCAATAAAATGAACGTTTATTCATTTTTGATATTCATCTTAAATGACCTTTCTCATATATAACCCTAAGAATTTAATTTTTTATTATGCGACAAGTAAAAGCCTCTAAAACGAAGCTTGATGTCAGCGAGCAGATCTTTGATGCAACAGATCGTCTTATGGCAAAAGAAGGATTACATCATCTTTCTATGCATAAGTTAGCCAAGGAAGCAGGCATCGCAGCTGGCACGATTTATCTTTATTTTAAGAGTAAAGACGAGTTATTAGCACAATTTGCTCGTCGAGTGTTCAATAAGTTTGTTATGGCGATTGAAGAAGGTTTTGATGAAAATCAACCTTTTTTCGAACAATACAGAAAAATGTGGTGGAATATTTGGCATTTTCTTCAAGAAAATCCAACGGTTTTGTCAAATATGAACCAGTATAAATCTTTGCTGGAGTTTATTGAAACCTGCAAAGAAATGGAGCATTCGTGCTGGGATCAGTTTTGTCTCAATGGACAAGCAGCAAATGTGTTAGCTAATTTAGAACCTCGAATTTTATTTTTGCTGAGTCTAGATACTGCAATAGTTTTAGCCTCAGATAACAAATTTCTCGGTATAGCGGTTACCGATGTTGTGTTAGAATCTGTCATTGAACGCTCTTGGCGTGCAATTCAGAAATAGTCATTTTATTGTCTTAATGGAGTTTTCCAAATGAGTATAACTCAAACTGATAAACCAAAGCGTTCACACGTTTTCTTTTTGAAATTAGCGTTAGGCGTATTTGTGTTAATTTTTGCAGCAATGATTTTCCTTAATCAAATGAAGGCAAAAGGCATTGCTGATTTCTTGGCAAATAAACCAGAAACAGCATCCCCTGTAACAGCGATGACAGTAAAGGCTTCAGAATGGACGCCAATTATTGAAACGACAGGTATTGTTCGTCCAAATCAAGGGGCGATGTTAAGTGCACAAAGCGCTGGAACCGTGTCTAAAGTGCTCGTGCAAAATGGCCAAAGCGTGAAAAAGGGTGATTTGTTAGTTGAGTTAGATAGCTCAGTTGAGCGTGCAAGTTTACAAGCGGCTCAAGCTCAAGTGGTGTCATTACGTCAAACTTATCAACGTTATGCAAACCTTGCGGGCAGCGGTGCCGTTTCTCGTCAAGAATTAGATAACGCAAAATCAGCTTATGAAGCACAAGCGGCAAATATTGAGTCATTAAAAGCAACCATTGAGCGTCGCCAAATCGTCGCGCCATTTGATGGTAAAGCGGGTATCGTGAAAGTGAATGTTGGTCAATACGTTTCAAACGGTACTGAAATTGTGCGTGTGGAAGATCGTTCTTCAATGAAAGTCGATTTTGCGATTGCTCAAAACCTATTAGATAAATTGCATATTGGTCAAAAAGTAACAGCTACGGCAGATGCGCGTAAAGGTGAAACATTTGCTGCTAAGGTGACTGCAATTGAGCCAGCGATTAATTCTTCAACGGGTTTAGTTGATGTTCAAGCAACATTTGAGCCAGAAGATGGCGCAAAATTATTGTCCGGTATGTTTACTCGCTTACATGTGGCTTTGCCAACAGAACATAATCAAATTGTGGTGCCACAAGTGGCGGTGAGTTACAACATGTATGGCGAATCGCTTTATATTTTGACCGCACTTTCTGATGAAGATATTGAGAAATTAGGCGGCGCAGAGAAAGCAGCGAATATGTACCGTGCAAAATCAATCACTGTATTTACGAAAGATCGTCAAGGCATTTATGCCCAATTAAAAGGCGATGAAGTCAAAGTTGGCGATAAAATTGTGACTGGTGGTCAGCAAAACTTAAGTAATGGTGCATTAGTTTCTGTTGCAGATAAAGCGGGCGTGGGTACAGAACAACCTGCAAATAAAACGAATCTTTAATTAGGAAAAGCGAATGAGATTTACCGATATATTTATTCGTCGCCCTGTTTTGGCGGTTTCGATTAGCTTGTTAATCATTATTTTAGGTTTACAAGCGATCTCGAAATTGGCTGTGCGCGAATATCCGAAAATGACCACGACGGTGATTACGGTGACCACCGCATATCCAGGTGCAGATGCAAACTTAATTCAGGCATTTGTGACCTCGAAAATTGAAGAAGCGGTAGCACAAGCAGACAATGTGGACTATATGTCTTCAAGCTCTAGCCCAAGCACTTCAACAGTCACCGTAAAAATGAAATTAAATACCGATCCGAATGCAGCCTTGGCAGATGTGTTAGCTAAAGTTAACTCGGTTCGTTCTGAATTGCCAAGTGGTATTGAAGATCCAACAGTTTCTTCATCAACCGGTGGTTCGGGGATTATGTATATTAGTTTCCGTTCTGACAAGCTTGATGCAAGCCAAGTGACTGACTATATTCAACGCGTAGTCAAACCTCAGTTCTTTACTGTAGAAGGGGTGGCGAGTGTGCAGATCTTTGGTGCATCTGAGTACGCACTTCGTATTTGGTTAGATCCAGAAAAAATGGCGGCTCAAAACCTTTCAGCCACAAAAGTGATGTCTGCATTATCAGCGAATAACGTTCAAACGGCGGCTGGTAATGATAATGGCTATTTTGTAACCTATAAAAACAAAGTAGAAACCACAACAAAATCGGTTGAAGAATTAGGTAATTTAATTGTAGAGTCTAGCGGTGATAAGTTAGTACGTTTACGCGATATCGCTGATATTGAGTTAAATAAATCAAGCGATAGCTCACGTGCGGTAGCGAATGGCGCAGATTCTGTTGTATTAGCGATTAACCCAACCTCGTCAGCAAACCCATTAACTGTAGCTGCGAAAGTACGCCCACTGTATGACAGTATTAAAAATAATCTGCCGGATGCGATTCAATCTGACATCTTATATGACCGTACAATTGCGATTAATAACTCAATTAATGAAGTAATCAAAACTATTGTTGAGGCAACGCTGATCGTATTGGTGGTGATTACCATGTTTATTGGTTCATTCCGTTCGATTTTGATCCCAATTATTACCATTCCGATTTCATTAATCGGGGTAATTATGTTGCTTCAAACCTTGGATTTCTCCATTAACTTGATGACGTTGCTAGCATTGGTTCTGGCTATCGGTTTAGTGGTAGATGATGCGATTGTTGTTTTGGAAAACGTGGATCGTCACATTAAGTTAGGGGAAACGCCATTCCGTGCGGCGATTATTGGTACGCGTGAAATTGCCGTTCCGGTTATTTCCATGACCATTGCCTTGATTGCAGTATATTCTCCAATGGCGTTAATGGGGGGGATTACGGGTACATTGTTTAAAGAGTTCGCCTTAACCCTTGCAGGAGCGGTATTTATTTCAGGTATCGTGGCATTAACACTTTCACCAATGATGACCAGCAAGTTACTGAAATCGAATGCGGAGCCAAGTAAATTAGAGCAACGAGTAGAGCATACACTAAGCAAAGTAAATGCAGCTTATGCGTATGTACTTGATTTGGTGATGGTTAATCGTAAATGTATGTTGATGTTTGCGGCGATTATCTTTGCCACCTTACCCGTGTTGTTTAAATCGCTTTCGAGTGAATTAACACCAGCAGAAGATAAAGGGGCATTTTTAGCGATTGGTTCAGCACCGTCTAACGTAAACGTGGATTATGTGCAAAATGCGATGACACCTTATCAAGAGATTTTAACCAATACGCCAGAAGTACAGTTTGCGATGACGATTTCAGGGGCACCAAGCTCTAACCAATCTTTAAACGTTGTAACTTTAAAAGATTGGAAAGAACGCTCAAAAAGCCAAACAGCTATCATGAATGAGCTGAATGAAAAAGCGAAATCAATTCCTGAGGTATCTGTACAAGGCTTCTCGTTCCCAGAAATTGATACAGGGGAGCAAGGACCTCCGATTGGTTTTGTGATCAGCACATCACAAGATTACGGCGATTTAGCAAATGTAGCCGGTAAATTCTTAGAGGATATGCAAAAATCCAGTAAGTTCGTTTATACCAATCTCGATCTTAAATTTGATACCGCTCAAATGCGCATTAAGATCGATCGTGAAAAAGCAGGAACTTATGGCATTACAATGCAACAAATCAGCCGTACGTTAGGGAGTTTCTTATCTGCCGCAACTATTGAACGTGTGGATATTGATGGTCGAGCTTACAAAATTATCTCCCAAGTAAAACGTGACAATCGTTTATCTCCGGAAAGTTTTAATAAGTATTACATCACCGCGGCAAATGGTACCTCTGTTCCATTAAGCAGCTTGGTGACGGCTACATTGGAACCACAACCAAGCTCATTACCTCGTTTTAGCCAGTTAAACTCAGCGGTAATCAGTGCAGTACCAATGCCGGGTACTTCAATTGGTGATGCAGTCCAATGGTTACAAGACAATGCGAAAAATACCTTGCCACAGGGTTACAACTATGACTTTAAAGGTGAGGCACGTCAGTTAGTACAAGAGGGTAATGCACTTGCTGTAACGTTCTTACTTGCGGTAGTGATTATTTTCTTAGTCTTGGCGATTCAGTTTGAATCAATTCGCGATCCAATCGTGATTATGATTTCCGTACCGTTAGCCGTGAGTGGCGCATTGTTAGCCTTAAATGCTTTCGGATTTATTGGTATTGCAGGCACAACGCTAAATATCTACTCACAGGTTGGTTTGATTACCTTAGTCGGACTTATCACAAAACACGGTATTTTAATGTGTGAAGTAGCGAAAGAAGAGCAGTTAAATCATGGTAAAACGCGTGTTGAAGCGATTACCGAAGCGGCTAAAGTACGTTTACGTCCAATTCTGATGACAACCGCAGCGATGGTTGCAGGTCTTGTACCGTTGCTTTATGCAACAGGTGCAGGTGCGGTATCTCGTTTCAGTATGGGTATCGTTATCGTGGCAGGTTTGGCAATCGGTACATTGTTTACCTTGTTCGTGTTGCCAGTGATTTATTCTTACATTGCAAGCGAACACAAACCGTTACCAGTGTTTGATGAAAATGTAAAACCAATTGGAGGTCACATTAACGAACAACATTAATTGAAAATACTATAAAAAAACAAACCGCACGTTGATTTTTCAAGTGCGGTTTTCTTTTAGATATTAAAAAAGCGAACATAATGTTCGCTTTTTATTTATGAAAGTGCGGTCAATTTTTTGACTGTTTTATTTAGCCATTTTTATTTTTAGCGGCTTTATAAAGTTCCATCGCTTCGGGTAATAAGCGTTTCAAGTTTTCTTCACGAGAAGCATCGCTTGGGTGAGTTGAAGCTAATACGTCAAGAACGCCTTGAGAACCACCAGAGGCTTTAGCCATTTTTTGCCATAAACCAGGCGCGACTTGTGGATTGTAACCTGAGCGAGCCATTAACATGAGGCCCACTTCATCGGCTTCAGTTTCAGCGCTACGAGAGTAAGGCTTATCTAAAGCAAAGTCTTTAGTCAGTGTGACTAAATCAGTCACGTCGGCTCCAACGACAACAGACAGAGCTGTTCCACCAATAGCGCCAGCAATCGCACTCATGGTGCCGAAGTTGGCTTTGGCTTTACCGTGCTCTTTTAAGGCGTGAGCCATTTCATGACCCATTACAACCGCGATTTCATTATCGTTTAGTTGTAAAGTATCCACTAATCCTGTGTAGAAAGCCATTTTTCCGCCTGGCATAGCCCAAGCATTGAGCTCTTTAGATTTAATGACATTGATTTGCCAATTAAACTTTAAGCCAGTTTCATTCGCTTGGTTTGCATAAGGCACCATTTTGTTAAAGACATGATGAATACGTCTTGCGGTATTTGATGTGGTATCAATCGCACCTTGTGAGCGAATTTTCCCCATTTCTTGTGTGTAGCTACTTGCTGCTTCTTGATTGATTGAGGCAGAATCCGCACAAGACGTGATAACCGCCCCTGCTAATACAGCAAAAGCAAAACTTTTGAGTTGTTTTTTCATAAATTATCCTTTTGTTGAGATGGCTGATTATATGAATTTATTGCGTTTTGTCGATACAAAAAGATTGTCTTTTAAATTTGCACTACTATAATAGTGCAAATTTTTATTTTAGGACTTAACGATGACAATAAAAAAATCTCCTTCTTTATTAGGCGGCGCCATGATTATTGCGGGTACCGCGATTGGTGCAGGTATGCTCGCTAATCCAACTTCGACGGCGGGCGTATGGTTTATCGGCTCTATTCTGGCTTTGGTTTACACCTGGTTTTGTATGACCACATCAGGTTTGATGATCTTAGAAGCCAACTTACATTATCCTACCGGCTCAAGCTTTGACACCATCGTGAAAGATTTGTTAGGAAAAGGTTGGAATATTATCAATGGTCTTTCCGTTGCTTTCGTGTTGTATATTTTAACTTATGCTTATATCACCTCTGGTGGTGGTATTACACAAAACTTGCTCAATCAAGCCTTGGGTTCCGCTGAAAGTGCGGTCGATATTGGACGTACTTCTGGTTCCTTGATTTTCTGTTTTATTCTTGCAGCTTTCGTCTGGCTTTCTACTAAAGCGGTGGACCGTTTCACAACCATTTTGATCGTTGGAATGGTGGTGGCTTTCTTCCTTTCTACCGCAGGCTTATTGAGCTCTGTAAAAACAGAGGTGTTATTTAATACCATTGCGGATGGTGAACAAAGCTATTTGCCTTATTTATTGACCGCACTTCCAGTTTGCTTAGTGTCTTTTGGTTTCCACGGAAATGTACCGAGCCTCGTCAAATATTACGATCGTGACGGGCGTCGAGTGATGAAATCGATCTTTATTGGTACAGGTTTAGCCTTAGTGATTTACATTTTATGGCAGCTTGCGGTGCAAGGTAATTTACCGCGTACCGAGTTTGCTCCGGTGATTGCAAAAGGTGGCGATGTATCAGCATTATTAGAAGCGTTACACAAATACATTGAAGTAGAATACATTGCCGTTGTGTTGAATTTCTTTGCTTATATGGCTATTGCAACCTCATTCTTAGGAGTGACTTTAGGGTTATTCGACTACATTGCCGATTTATTTAAATTTGATGACAGCTTATTAGGCAGAACAAAAACCACATTGGTGACATTTTTACCACCGCTATTGTTAAGCTTACAATTCCCTTATGGCTTCGTGATTGCCATTGGTTATGCGGGATTAGCCGCAACCATTTGGGCTGCAATCGTGCCTGCACTGCTTGCTAAAGCAAGTCGCCAAAAATTTCCAAATGCGACTTATAAAGTGTATGGCGGTAATTTTATGATTGGCTTTGTGATCTTATTCGGTGTGTTAAATATTGTGGCACAAGTAGGCGCAAACTTAGGATGGTTTGCAAGTTTCGCAGGATAAGTTTTCACATTAATATAGTAGGGGCGTATCAAATACGCCCTTTTTAATTTTGCATAGGAAACAAAATGAATAACAAAACGAGTGTTTACGATAAAGAAAACTTCTTTGCGCTTTATCAAAAACTTCGATCTAATCCCATCAGTCTCAATGAAATAGTGGAAAAGCCTACTATGCTTTGCCTCTTACCCGATTTACAAGGGAAAAAATTACTCGATCTAGGCTGTGGAACGGGCGGACATTTGCAACTCTATCTAGAACGCGATGCGGCCAGTGTAGTGGGAACCGATCTTTCTGCTAAGATGCTTGAGCAAGCCAAAAAAGAGCTAAAAAAGTGCGGTCAGTTTTTAGGTCGTTTTTCGTTATATCAGCTACCGATGGAAAATTTGTCAGAATTGCCAGAACGTGATTTTGATGTCATTACCAGCTCTTTTGCTTTTCATTATATTGAAGATTTTCCTGCTTTATTAGTTTCCATTGCCAACAAACTTAAGCCTAATGGTACATTAGTTTTTTCCCAAGAGCATCCGATTACAACTTGCCATAAAGAAGGGGAGCGCTGGGAAAAAAATGAGAAAAAGCAACAAGTCGCTTATCGTTTAAATCATTACCGTGATGAAGGATTGAGAGAGCGAAATTGGTTTCAACAACCTTTTAAAACCTATCACCGCACGACGGCAACGATTATTAATGATTTAATTGCTGCAGGTTTTCAAATTGAACAAATGGCTGAACCTATGTTAGCCGAGCAGCCACAATGGCATGATGAATTTAAAGATTTGCGGCATCGTCCCCCTTTATTGTTTATTAAAGCAAGAAAAGTAATAAATTTGACAAAATAAACTGGTTTTTGACTGCACTTTATGGTATAAATCGCACCGCTGTTTTTGGGTTTCAAAAGCAGCGTTTTTAATTATTAATAACACACACATATCATTAAGGCTTAATCGGGGTGCCAAACGGTCGATTAGCTGATATGTGGAGGCTCAACCCCAACAAAAGGAAAATATTATGGCACAAGTTTCAATGCGCGACATGATCAACGCGGGCGTACACTTCGGACACCAAACTCGTTACTGGAATCCACAAATGAAACCTTTCATTTTTGGTGCTCGTAACGGTGTTCATATCATCAACTTAGAAAAAACTTTACCTTTATTCAACGAAGCTTTAGCGGAATTAACCCGTATTGCTAGCAACAACGGTAAAGTATTATTCGTTGGTACTAAACGCGCGGCTCAAGAAGCAGTACAAGCTGCAGCATTAGACTGTCAACAATATTACGTAAACCACCGTTGGTTAGGTGGTATGTTGACTAACTGGAAAACCGTTCGTCAATCAATTAAACGTTTAAAAGATTTAGAAACTCAATCTCAAGACGGTACTTTTGACAAATTAACCAAAAAAGAAGCGTTAATGCGTACCCGTGAGATGGAAAAACTTGAATTAAGCCTTGGTGGTATCAAAGATATGGGTGGCTTACCAGATGCGTTATTCGTTATCGGTGCAGACCACGAACATATCGCGGTTAAAGAAGCAAACAACCTAGGTATTCCTGTATTTGCTATCGTTGATACTAACTCAACTCCAGCTGGCGTAGATTTCGTTATCCCAGGTAACGATGATGCGACTCGTGCTATCCAACTTTACGTTTCTGCAGCTGCAGCAGCGGTTAAAGAAGGTCGTGGTAACGAAGCTCAAGTTGCTGAAGAATTAGCAGCTGACGCAGAATAATTTAAGTTTTGCAATAAGGCGAAGCCCTTAATAATCAAACGATTAATTGGCATAGGGGCTAAAATTTAGCCCCTATATTTTTATCTAAAAGTGCGGTCAAAATAAATCGCATTTTCGACAGAGGATTTTTAAAATGGCTGAAATCACAGCATCATTAGTAAAAGAACTTCGTGAACGTACCGGTGCCGGTATGATGGAATGTAAAAAAGCATTAGTTGAAGCAAACGGTGATATCGAGTTAGCAATCGACAATATGCGTAAATCTGGTCAAGCTAAAGCAGCTAAAAAAGCAGGCCGTGTTGCAGCTGAAGGTGTTATCCTTGCTCGTGTAGAAAATGGTTTCGGTGTATTAGTTGAAATGAACTGTGAAACTGACTTCGTAGCAAAAGATGCTGGCTTCTTAGGTTTAGCAAACGAAGTCGCTGATTTCGCAGCAGCACACAAAGGTACCACTATCGAAGCATTACAAGCACAATTTGAAGAAAAACGTGCTGCATTAGTGGCTAAAATCGGTGAGAACATGAACATCCGTCGTGTTGCTTACTTAGAGGGTCAAGTTATTGCTCAATACTTACACGGTGCGAAAATCGGTGTGTTAGTTGCGGGTGAAGGTTCAGCTGATGAACTTAAAAAAGTGGCAATGCATGTAGCGGCATCTAAACCAGAATTCGTGAACCCAGAAGATGTACCTGCAGAAGTAGTTGAACACGAGCGTCAAATCCAAATTGATATCGCAGTTAACTCTGGCAAACCAAAAGAAATTGCAGAGAAAATGGTTGAAGGCCGTATGAAGAAATTCACTGGTGAAGTTTCATTAACAGGTCAAGCATTCGTCATGGATCCTTCTGTATCTGTAGGCGACTTCTTAAAATCAGTAAATACTTCAGTGTCTAACTTCATCCGTTTAGAAGTAGGTGAAGGTATCGAGAAAAAAGAAGAAGATTTCGCAGCTGAAGTTGCAAAAATCACTGGCGGTAACGCTTAATTTTCTCCATTGAGATATAAAAAAAGCCGATATTGAATATCGGCTTTTTTGTTGTCTGAAATTTGAGATTTTCTATTTCTTTGGACGAATATCGATGGCAGGGTCTGCATCTTTACGATATTTTTCTTCAATCAGTTTTTTCAGTCCATAGTCATCTTTGTCAGCTTGTTCAGAGAATAAATCTTCTTCTAATGTGAGCTTCGGATTTTTAATCCCTATCCAATTAGCGATGCCTTCTAAGAAATTCAAACCAGATTTAAAGGCTTTGTATTCTTTACGTGCCGTATCATCAGATGAAATCTTAAAGAGCGGAATATTATGATGTAATTGGCTGTGACAGTTTTGATTAAACAAGGTTACACCATGTTTATCATCTTCTTGGTGACATAAACCATGATCGGAGAAATAAATCATTGAGAAAGTGCGGTGCGTTTTTTGCTCGTTTTCTTTGAGGGTTTCATACACTTTCTTAATAAAATCATCGGTTTTCTTAATGGATGAAATATAGCAATTCAAGTACTCGTTCTTTTTCTCAATGTCATTATCATTGAAAATTTTCGGATAATCTTCAACACGATCGCAAGCAAGAGGATGTGAACCATAAATGTGTAACACGATAAAGCGTTTACCTTGTGTTGGATCTTCTAAAACTTGGGCAAATTTAGGAATTAAATCAAAATCGCTGTAGTTTGTAGAATTAAAGCTACCGCCTTTTTTCAAAAAAATGGTTTCATCAGATTTTGATGCAAGCGAAGCAACCGGCGTGTCATATTCACCTAAGAAGCCTTGGTTAGACAGCCAGTAGGTTTTTAGACCAGCAGATTTAATGAGATCCACTAAACTTAAATCATAGTTGGGTTCCCATTTTTCTTTATCAGGTAAAGTTAACATTAAGCGCAATGAGGCGACAGTGTTGGTTCCGGCGGATGTCATGCCATCAATCAGTGTACCATTTGCAGATGACATAAATGGTGTGTCATTGACGGGGTATCCATACGCATGCAAGTAATCTTTTCTCGCACTTTCACCCAAAATCATCACATAATCTTGGTATTTAGAATTTTCTAATGTGGATTGTCCCCAGCTGCTTTCCTGTGACATTTTTTTCAATTTTTGCCATTCATTAACAATTTCTACACTCGAATCTATTGTTTCTTTTAATGGCGCAGCAATCGGTAAGTTGTAGCCAATCAACAGGGTAGCGAGGGCAATGAATGTTTTATTGCGATAAAATTTTACCCCAAATTTGACCGCACTTTTGTAATGTAAAAAGACTAAAACTGGAATAGCTAATGCAGCTAAATAGCTGCTTACAGGGATTTGCATGAGAAACTCTTTGGTCTCTAACATATCTGTCGCGAGAACCGATGCAATATATTGGTAGCTTGGTGCACCAAAATTTAAGCCTGTTGGCGTATAAATTGCGTGTAAGCAAACTAAGGGTAATAAAATAAAATAGAAAGATTTTCGGCTACTACTTAATAAAATAATGAAAATAGCCGCGAGTAAAATCAGACTAATAGATGGCTCAGGAAACATCCCTGAACCTCGTAAAATCAAATAACCCGCAGCAATGGCGCAAGCCAAAGAAAAAAGTGCGGTTAAAATTTGTGAGGTTTTTGAAATCTTCATAAAGTTTACCTATAAAATCAAAACAGCGATATTTTATCGCACTTTTCTGACTAATTTCCATTTTTAACTTTTTCGCTCTTTTGCTAGAATAAGCCAAATTTTGTAACCGACAAAGGAAAAGACAAATGAGCCAACCAATTTACAAACGTATTTTATTGAAATTAAGTGGTGAAGCATTGCAAGGTGATGAGGGCTTCGGTATCGATCCTTCGATCCTTGATCGTATGGCGTTAGAGATTAAAGAATTAATTGAAATGGGCGTGGAAGTTGGTGTTGTGCTCGGTGGTGGTAACTTATTCCGTGGTGCAAAATTAGCTAAAGCCGGCATGAATCGCGTAGTGGGCGACCATATGGGGATGCTTGCAACCGTAATGAATGGCTTGGCAATGCGCGATGCGCTTCATCGTGCGGATGTGAATGCAAAATTAATGTCTGCGTTCCAATTAAATGGGATTTGCGATACCTATAACTGGTCTGAAGCGATTAAAATGTTGCGTGAAAAACGTGTAGTCATTTTCTCAGCCGGTACAGGGAGCCCGTTCTTTACTACAGATTCTGCTGCATGCTTACGTGGTATTGAAATTGAAGCGGATATCGTGTTAAAAGCGACCAAAGTTGATGGCGTGTATGATTGCGACCCTGCAAAAAATCCTAATGCGAAGTTATACCATAAATTATCTTATGCAGAAGTAATTGATAAAGAATTACAAGTAATGGATTTAGCTGCGTTCACACTTGCTCGTGACCACGGTATGCCAATTCGTGTATTTAATATGTGTAAACCAGGTGCGTTACGTAAAGTGGTACTTGGTACAGAAGAAGGCACAACGATTAGTTAATTTTTTAAAGAATAAAATGGCGAGAGACAATCTCGCTTTTTTTATGAATAAATTTATTCAAAACTCCCTAAAAATCCAGTAAAATCACTGTGTTTTATCTTTATTTATTGAAAAGGACAGATGAATGATTAATGAAATCAAACAAGATGCTGAAGCTCGCATGGAAAAAAGCCTCGAAGCGTTGCGTGGGCATATTGCAAAAATCCGTACAGGCCGTGCACAACCAAGTTTATTAGATGCAATCCAAGTGGAATACTATGGTGCAGCGACACCACTTCGTCAATTAGCTAACGTTGTTGCAGAAGATGCACGTACTTTAGCGGTAACAGTATTTGACCGTTCTTTAATCAGTGCAGTAGAAAAAGCGATTTTAACTTCTGATTTAGGTTTAAACCCATCTTCAGCAGGCACAACAATTCGCGTGCCTCTTCCTCCATTAACTGAAGAACGCCGTCGTGATTTAATCAAAATCGTAAAAAGCGAAGGTGAACAAGGTAAAGTCGCGATTCGTAACGTACGTCGTGATGCAAATGATAAAATCAAAGCATTATTAAAAGATAAAGAAATCAGCGAAAACGATCAACACAAAGCAGAAGAAATCATTCAAAAAGTGACTGATAGCTATATCAAAAAAGTGGATGAGATCTTAGCAGATAAAGAAAAAGAATTAATGGATTTCTAATTGTCGAACCATGTTTTGGGGCAGACCAAGTGTCTGCCCTTGTTCTATTCTGATAAAAAAATAAAAGCACAAAGTGCGTGCGGTCGAAATTTTATGCAAAAACAAAATCTTGTTATTTTAGGATCAACCGGTTCTATTGGTCATAGCACCCTTTCTGTTATCGAACATAATCCTGACAAATACCATGCCTTTGCGTTAATAGGGGGCAAAAATGTTGAGACAATGTTTGAACAATGCATGAAATTTCAACCGCACTTTGCTGCATTAGATGATGAAAATGCAGCAAAGGTATTGCGAGAAAAACTAGCCTCACACCACATTAAAACGGAAGTCTTAGCTGGGCAGAAAGCCATTTGTGAGTTGGCAGCACATCCAGATGCCGATCAAGTTATGGCAGCCATTGTTGGGGCGGCGGGATTACTACCGACTCTTTCGGCAGTAAAAGCGAGTAAGAAAGTCTTGCTTGCGAATAAAGAATCGTTGGTGACTTGTGGTCAGATCTTTATTGATGCAGTGAAGCAGTCAAAAGCAAAATTATTGCCTGTTGATAGTGAGCATAACGCGATTTTTCAATCCTTACCGCCTGAGGCACAAGAAAAGGTTGGATTTTGTCCTTTGAAAGAATTAGGGGTCAGTAAAATTGTCTTAACCGGTTCTGGTGGACCTTTCCGTTATACGCCATTAAACGAGTTTGAGAATATAATTCCCGCACAAGCCGTTGCTCATCCAAACTGGTCAATGGGCAAAAAAATCTCTGTGGATTCTGCCACAATGATGAATAAAGGTTTAGAGTACATTGAGGCACGCTGGTTATTTAATGCATCAGCAGATGAAATGGAAGTGATTATTCATCCTCAATCTATTATTCATTCAATGGTGCGTTATGTAGATGGCTCGGTCATCGCTCAAATGGGTAACCCGGATATGCGTACGCCCATTGCGGAAACCATGGCTTATCCAAATCGCACCGTAAGTGGTGTGGAACCATTAGATTTCTTTAAAATCAAAGAATTGACATTTATTGAACCTGATTTTAATCGTTATCCAAATTTAAAATTAGCGATTGATGCTTTTGCAGAAGGGCAGTATGCGACAACTGCGATGAATGCGGCAAATGAAATTGCAGTACAAGCCTTTTTAGATGGCTATATTAAATTTACAGATATTGCAAAAATTAACCAAGCAGCGATTGAGCAAATGCCATCTTCTACCATTTCAAGCATTGATGATGTATTAGCCGTAGATAAGCAAGCTCGTGAATTAGCCGATTCTCTGATTAAAAAGTTGATGTAGAATACGCAAAAGTGCGGTCATAAAATCCGAATATTTTAGAATGAAAGAACTTGATAACAATAATATTCCTGAACATGTTGCCATTATTATGGATGGCAATGGGCGTTGGGCGAAACAACAAAATAAGCTGCGTATTTTTGGACATACAAACGGTGTGGCAGCCGTGCGCCGTGCGGTGAGTTATGCACGACAAACTGGCATTAAATTTTTGACGTTATATGCGTTTAGCAGCGAAAACTGGAATCGTCCCGAGCAAGAAGTAAGCGCATTAATGACGCTTTTTATACAAGCACTTGATCGAGAAGTTAAAAAATTACACAAAAATAATATTCGTCTAAAGATTATCGGTGATGTTTCTCGTTTTAGTGATAATTTGCAAGAGAAGATCGCAAAAGCAGAAAATTTAACAGAAAATAATACCGCGCTGACTTTAAATATTGCGGCGAATTACGGTGGTTGTTGGGATATTGTTCAAGCGACCCAACAATTAGCTGAAAAAGTAAAAAATAATGAGATTTCGGTGAGTGATATTAATGAATCACTTTTCCAGCAACATTTAGTCACACAAGATGAGCCGCCAGTCGATTTGTTAATTCGGACGAGCGGTGAGCAACGTATTAGCAATTTCTTGCTTTGGCAAATTGCGTATGCGGAATTGTGTTTTTTAGATGTGCTTTGGCCGGATTTTAGTGAAAAAGATTTTAATCAGGCGATTGCCTGCTATCAACAACGTCATCGCCGTTTTGGCGGGACAGAATAAGCGGAGAACTTATGCTTAAAGAACGTGTATTATCAGCCATTGTATTGATTGCTTTGGTATTATGTGCCTTGTTCTTATTTACCCCATTTTATTTTGCCCTAGCTTTAGGCTTTGTGGCGACACTTGGTATTTGGGAGTGGGCTCAATTTGCTCGTTTTAAAAATCCTTTGGCGCGTCTTTGTATCGCAGCATTTTTAGGCGCATTTATCTTCCTTTGGCTTTACAATGAAGGTAATTATTTAGATGCGGGGAGAGTGTTTGAAAACTACTTACCGCTTTTATTGCTAAATTCTGTTGGTTGGTGGGCACTTGCATTGGTGTTAGTGGTGACTTATCCAAGCTCAGCGAAGTTTTGGGGTAAAAATATTCCTTTACAACTTCTGTTTGCTTTTTCTACGTTGATTCCTTTTGTGGCAGCCGTCTTACGTTTACGTTTAGATAATTATACCGCTGATCCACATCATGGTTTATTCTTATTGCTTTATGTGTTTGTATTAGTATGGGCCGCTGACTCTGGTGCTTATTTTGCGGGTCGAGCTTTTGGTAAGCATAAACTTGCACCCAAAGTATCACCTGGAAAAACATGGCAAGGCGTATTTGGTGGCATGATCACCGCAGCGGTATTGGCATTTGTGTTTATCCATTTCTCAGGTGAAACCTTATTAGGTAGCCGTGCAATGAGCGGTTTTGTTGTACTTTCTGTAGCAACTGTGGCTATTTCTGTATTGGGTGACTTAGCTGAAAGTATGTTTAAACGTGAATCAGGCATTAAAGACAGTAGTCAATTAATTCCAGGCCATGGCGGTATTTTAGATCGTATTGATAGCCTAACGGCAGCGGTACCATTCTTCACATACTTCTATTTCTTTGTTTTATAGGGATAGAATATGTCGTTTTTGTGGTCGCTTGGCTCATTTATTGTTGCAATTGCCGTATTGGTTGCCGTACACGAATACGGTCACTTTTGGGCTGCAAGAAAGTGCGGTATTAAAGTTCATCGTTTTTCGATTGGCTTTGGTAAAGTGATTTGGCGACGCACAGATAAATTAGGCACCGAATTTGCCATTTCAGCTATTCCGCTAGGCGGTTATGTCAAAATGCTTGACGGGCGAAATGAAGAAGTTCCCGCAGAATTAAAATCGCAGGCGTTTGAAAGTAAATCTGTTGCTCAACGTGCTTTTGTCATTGCAGCAGGCCCTCTTGCCAATTTTATTTTTGCGATTTTGGCATATTGGGTAATTTATTCTGTTGGGATTCCGAGTGTTAAACCAGTCATTGAAAATGTCACGCCAAATTCTCCCGCTGCGATGGCTCAAATTGAACCAAATAGCCAGATTTTAGCAATTGATGGAAAGAATACACCCGATTGGGAAACCATTAATTTATTGCTCACTGATAAGTTAGGTTCTGATTCTGTTGAACTCACATTAACGCCTTTTGGTGAAGACCAACCTTATCAACGAACCATTAATCTGCAAAATTGGACATTTGAGCCAGATAAAGAAACAGCATTTGAAACATTAGGGATCAATCCCGTTTCAAGTAAAGTGGAGATGACTTTATCAAAAGTGGTGGAGAACTCACCGGCTGAAAAAGCAGGCTTGTTGGTTGGCGATAAAATTTTAGCAGAAAATTCGACGGCACTTGATTGGAAAGCTTTTGTCGCACTGGTACAACAAGGTCAGCCTTTTACAATCAAGATCGAACGTAATCAAGAAATTTTTGACAAAACCTTGCAACCTGAGAAGAATCGAGAGGGTAAATGGTTTGTTGGGTTAAGTCCGACGTTCTTAAAAGTTGGCGAACAGTATCGAACTGAATTAAAATATGGTATTCTTGATGCCTTACAAAAAGGTGTGGAAAAGACAGGCCAAATTTCTTGGTTTATTGTGAAGGCAATCGGGAAATTGTTTAGTGGAGAGCTTTCATTTTCCAGTTTAGCCGGGCCAATTTCAATTGCCCAAGGTGCAGGTGCATCTTCTAACGCGGGTGTGATTTATTTCTTAAGTTTTCTCGCGTTGATTAGTGTTAATTTAGGCATAATGAATTTATTTCCGTTGCCAGTTTTAGATGGTGGACATCTCGTATTTTTGGCGGCGGAAGCTATCAAAGGAAAACCTGTTTCAGAACGGGTACAAAATTTAAGTTATCGTATAGGGCTCACAATTTTGTTAATTCAAACAATTTTTGTGCTTTTTAATGATTTCTTACGTTTATAACTATTGTTTTTTATAGGATAAAGTCGATGAAAAAACTTCTAATCGCAAGTTTATTATTCGGTACTACAACGAGTGTATTTGCGGCACCATTTGTAGCAAAAGACATTCGTGTTGACGGTGCTCAAGGAGACTTAGAACAGCAAATTCTAGCAAGTCTTCCTGTTCGTAGTGGTCAGCGTGTAACGGATAAAGATGTAGCCAATATTGTACGTTCATTATTCGTAAGTGGACAGTTTGATGATGTTAAAGCTTTCCAAGATGGCGACGCATTAGTTGTGAGCGTTATTGCGAAACCAATTATTTCTGAAGTGAATATTAAAGGTAACTCAGTTATTCCAACAGAAGCATTAAAACAAAACCTTGATGCAAATGGTTTCAAAAGTGGTGATGTCTTAAATCGTGCGAAATTAGAAGAGTTTGCGAAAACCTTAAGAGAACATTATAAGAGTATAGGTCGTTATAATGCGAAAGTTGATCCGATAGTGACAACTTTACCGAATAACCGTGCAGAAATTACACTTCAAATTGATGAAGATGATACGGCAAAACTTCGTTCTGTTACTTTTAATGGAAATGAAGCGATTTCTAGCAGTAAGTTACAAGAACAAATGGAACTTCAACCTGATTCTTGGTGGAAACTTTGGGGTAATAAGTTTGATGGTTCTCAATTTGATAAAGATATTCAAGCTATCCAAGACTATTACCAAAATAATGGTTATGCAAAAGCAAGAGTGACAAAAACAGATGTTCAGTTGAATGAAGAACATACAAAAGCAGATGTCACTATTGATGTAAGTGAAGGTGAAAAATACAATTTAAGTTCTGCTCGTATCGTCGGTAACTTAGGTGGTATGGCTGATGAATTACAACCATTATTAGGTGAACTTCACTTAAATGATACATTCAGTCGTGCGGATGTGCAAAATGTTGAAAGCTTAATTAAAGATAAATTAGGTGAACGTGGTTACGGTAGTGCAACAGTGAATACTGTACCAACTTTCGATGATGCGAATAAAACATTAGCATTAACCTTTGTGGTTGATGCGGGACGTCGTTTATCTGTTCGTCAAGTTCGCTTTGAAGGTAATACGGTTTCTGCAGATAGCACATTGCGTCAAGAAATGCGCCAGCAAGAAGGTACTTGGTATAACTCTCAATTAGTTGAGTTAGGTAAAGTACGTTTAGATAGAACGGGTTTCTTTGAGAGTGTAGAAAATCGTGTTGAACCAATTCAAGGTTCTAATGATGAAGTCGATGTCGTATATAAAGTAAGAGAACGTAATACCGGTAGTATTAACTTTGGTATCGGTTATGGTACAGAAAGTGGTATCAGCTATCAAGCAAGTGTGAAACAAGACAATTTCTTGGGAACAGGTGCAGCGGTAAGTTTAGCAGGTACACGTAATGACTACGGTACAAGTGTAAACTTGGGTTATACAGAACCATACTTTACTAAAGATGGAGTAAGTTTAGGTGGAAACGTATTCTATGAAACTTACGATAACTCGAAAAGTGATACTTTATCAACCTATAAACGTACAACTTACGGTGGTAATGTCACATTAGGATTCCCAGTTAATGAGAATAACTCATATTACGTGGGATTAGGTTATACTTATAATAAAATCAGTAACTTCGCGTATGAATACAACCGTGATTTATACATGAAGTCAATGAATTTGACTGGAAACTCAATCAAAACTAATGATTTTGATTTCTCATTTGGTTGGAATTACAACAGCCTAAACCGTGGCTATTTCCCAACTAAAGGTGTGAAAGCAAGTTTAGGTGGCCGTGTCACCATTCCAGGATCTGATAATAAATATTATAAATTAAGTGCTGATCTTCAAGGTTTCTACCCATTAGATCGTGATCATCGCTGGGTATTATCTGGAAAAGCAACTGCTTCTTATGCAAATGGCTTAGGTGGTAAACGTGTACCGTTCTATCAACTTTATACGGCGGGTGGTATCGGTTCATTACGTGGTTTTGCTTATGGTGCAGTAGGTCCTAATGCGATTTATCAAGACAAATATGGCCAATGGTATCAAAGTACTGATGTCGTTGGTGGTAACGCGATGGCTACAGCAAGCGTGGAACTTATTGTTCCAACCCCATTTGTTGGAGATAAAAGCCAAAATAGCGTAAGAACCTCACTTTTCGTTGATGCTGCGAGTGTTTGGAATACAAAATGGAAATCAGATAAAGAAGGCTTAAAATCATCTCCTGTTTATGCAACATTACCTGATTACAGCAAAGCAGGTCGAATCCGTGCATCGACTGGTGTAGCTTTCCAATGGCAATCACCAATCGGACCATTGGTATTCTCTTACGCGAAACCAATCAAAAAATATGAAAATGATGATGTAGAACAATTCCAATTTAGTATTGGTGGTTCTTTCTAATAAATTGAACTTTTACGTTCTATTTAAGTCAAAATCTTCGTTCTGTGTCAGTGAGTTAGCTGACACAGAAATATTTACTCAACTAATTTAAGGAAATTCAAATATGAAAAACGTAGTAAAAGTTACCGCACTTTCTTTAGGTCTTGCACTTGCATCAGGTTTTGCTGCTGCAGATGAAAATATCGCATTCATCAATGCGGGTTACTTATTCCAAAACCACCCGGATCGTCAAGCTGTAGCAGATAAGTTAGATGCAGAATTCAAACCAATGGCGGATAAACTTGCTGCAAGTAAGAAAGAAATTGATGACAAAATCGTAGCATCTCGTAAAAAAGTAGAAGCAAAAGTGGCTGCTTTACAAAAAGATGCACCTCGTTTACGTCAAGCTGAAATTCAAAAGCGCCAAGAAGAAATTACTAAATTTGGTTCAGATGAAGAAGCTGCATTAAATAAATTAATGGAAGAGCAAGATAAAAAAGTGGCAGAGTTCCAAGAGTTAAACGAAAAACGTCAAACTGAAGAGCGTGGTAAATTATTAGAAAGCATTCAAGTTGCAACGAATAACTTAGCAAAAGCAAAAGGTTATACTTATGTTTTAGATGCTAACTCTGTAGTATTTGCGGTAGATGGTAAAGACATTACTGAAGATGTATTAAAATCTATTCCTGCAACTGAAAAAGCAGCTCCAGCAAAAACTGAAGAGAAAAAATAATAGGTTCTCATAATGCAAAAATCCTATTCTTTACAGGAATTAGCAGCAAAAGTCGGCGGTACCCTTCGTGGTAACGCCGACGTTGTCGTTAATGGTATTGCTGCTCTTTCAAAAGCAGAAGCAAATCAGCTTACGTTCATTTCTAATGCAAAATTTCGCCCTTTATTAGCTGAATCTAAAGCAGGTATTCTTGTGGTGTCTGAAGCGGATGTGGAATTTTGCTCACCTGAAAGTAATTTACTTATCGTTAAAGATCCTTATGTTGCTTATGCAGTATTAGCTCAATATATGGATACTACCCCGAAAGCGGCTCAAAATATCCACCCAAGTGCGGTTATTTCTGAAAAAGCTTCAATGGGTGAAAATGTATCAATTGGTGCAAATGCCGTTATTGAAGAAGGTGTTGTATTAGGCGATAACGTGATTATTGGCGCCGGTTGTTTTGTAGGTAAATTCACCAAAATTGGTGCAGGTACACAGCTTTGGGCAAATGTAAGCGTTTATCATGAAGTAGAAATTGGACAAAATTGCTTAATTCAATCAGGTGCTGTGATTGGTAGTGATGGTTTTGGTTATGCAAATGATCGTGGTCGCTGGGTGAAAATTCCACAAGTTGGTCAAGTGATCATTGGTAATAATGTCGAAATTGGTGCTTGCACTTGTATTGACCGTGGCGCCTTAGACGCGACAGTCATTGAAGATAACGTCATCATTGATAACCTTTGTCAAATTGCGCATAACGTTCATATCGGCACAGGTACAGCAGTAGCTGGCGGTGTCATTATGGCCGGTAGCCTAAAAGTGGGGCGTTATTGTTTAATTGGCGGAGCAAGTGTGATCAATGGCCACATGGAAATCTGCGATAAAGTCACAGTAACAGGCATGGGGATGGTAATGCGCCCAATTACTGAACCAGGCGTTTACTCATCGGGTATCCCATTACAAACCAATAAAGAGTGGCGAAAAACAGCCGCACTTACCCTGGGGATTGATGGTATGAATAAACGACTGAAAGCCCTTGAGAAAAAACTTGGCTAAGATTTTTAAAACGTACCCTAGGGTGCGTTTTATTTTTATACAGAAATATCGTATAATTCCAGTGTTTTATTATTATTTATTTTAAAGGTATTAGACGTGTCAGAGAATCAAGTAAGTAAAGTAATTGAAGCAAAAGAAATTATGACCTTATTGCCACATCGTTATCCATTTTTATTAGTGGATCGTGTGTTAGACTACAAAGAAGGTGAATGGTTAAAAGCAATTAAAAATATCAGCGTAAACGAACCTTGTTTTACCGGTCATTTCCCTGGAGAGCCAATTTTACCTGGCGTGTTAATTCTTGAAGCTTTGGCACAATCAATGGGGATACTTGCATTTAAAACCCATGAATTAAAAGGTGGCGAATTATTCTATTTCGCAGGTATTGATGAAGCGCGTTTCAAACGCCCAGTATTACCTGGAGATCAAATGGAATTGAACGTTCAAGTGATTAAAGAACGTCGTGGTATTACAGCATTCACGGGTATTGCAACTGTAAACGGTGAAGTAGCTTGTGAAGCCAAATTAATGTGTGCTCGTCGATAATTAAGAAAATTAAGGGGTAAGTATGATCCACCCAAGTGCAAAAATTCACCCAACCGCGCTTGTTGCTGATGGTGCAGTTATTGGCGAAGACGTTGTTATCGGTCCTTTCTGTATTATTGAAGGGAGTGTTGAGATTAAAGCGCGTACCGTTTTAAATTCTCACATTGTCGTGAAAGGCGACACCGTGATTGGTGAAGATAACCAGATTTATCAATTCGCCAGCATCGGTGAAGTAAACCAAGATTTAAAATATAAGGGTGAAGCAACTAAAACCATTATTGGTAATGGCAACCTAATTCGTGAACATGTGACAATTCACCGCGGTACTATCCAAGGTGGAGGTGTAACACGTATTGGTAACAACAACTTATTGATGATCAATGTCCACGTTGCTCACGATTGCCAAATTAAAAATAACTGTATTTTGGCAAACAATGCAACCCTTGCAGGTCACGTTGAATTAGATGATTTTGTTATTGTAGGTGGTATGTCTGCGATCCATCAATTTGTGATCGTCGGGGCGCACGTTATGTTAGGTGGTGGCTCTATGGTTAGCCAAGATGTGCCGCCTTATGTGATGGCACAAGGTAACCATGCGCAACCTTTCGGTGTCAACCTTGAAGGATTAAAACGTCGTGGTTTTGATAAACCAACCATGCATGCTATCCGTAATGTTTATAAAATGATTTACCGTAGTGGTAAAACCCTTGAAGAAGTATTACCGGAAATTGAACAAATTGCACAAACTGAATCTGCAATTAGTTTCTTTGTGGAATTCTTCAAACGTTCTACCCGTGGCATTATTCGTTAATTAACGTTTCTTTTCTCATTAAGAGAAAGTGATGAATAACAAAGAGACCGCACTATGATTTGTTCAAAGTGCGGTCGTTTTTTAGGATAAATTTAATGATTAAAGAAAATCCGACTATTGCGATTATTGCTGGCGAGGTCTCTGGCGATATTCTTGGTGCCGGTCTCATTCAAGCGCTAAAACGTCACTATCCGCAAGCTAAATTTGTCGGAATTGGTGGTGAGCGAATGATTGCTCAAGGCTTTGAAAGTTTTTTTGATATGGAAGAGCTCTCTGTCATGGGGCTAGTAGAAGTTCTCAAACATTTGCCGCGATTGCTAAAAATTCGTCGCAGTATCATCGACCAACTCTCTGATATTAAACCTGATGTATTTATCGGTATTGATGCACCGGATTTTAATCTCACCGTTGAACTGAAATTAAAAGAAAAAGGGATTAAGACCATTCATTACGTGAGTCCATCTGTATGGGCTTGGCGTCAAAATCGTATTTATAAAATTGCCAAAGCGACCCATCAAGTATTAGCCTTTCTTCCTTTTGAAAAAGCCTTTTATGATCGTTTTAATGTGCCTTGCCGTTTTATTGGTCATACCATGGCAGATGCGATTCCATTAAAACCAAATAGAACGGAAGCTTGCCAGATCTTAGGTATTGATGAAAAAGGACGTTATCTTGCCATTTTAGTGGGGAGTCGGGGGAGCGAAGTTGGGTTTCTGACAGAGCCATTTCTAAAAACCGCTTTGTTATTAAAAGAAAAATATCCAGACCTGCAGTTTTTAGTCCCTTTAGTGAATGAAAAACGTCGCCAGCAATTTGAGGAAATAAAGGCTCAGATTGCACCTGATCTTGATATGCATCTCATTGATGGTAAAGCACGCCAAGTGATGATCGCTGCTGAGGCAACTTTACTTGCTTCAGGTACTGCTGCACTTGAAGCGATGCTATGTAAATCACCAATGGTGGTGGGCTATCGAATGAAACCGTTCACGTATTTCTTGGCAAAACGATTAGTCAAAACAAAATATATTTCATTACCTAATTTATTAGCGGATGAAATGCTTGTACCAGAAATGATTCAAGAAGATTGCGAACCGAAAAAATTAGCAGAACAACTTTCTCAATATTTGGGCGATGATGAAAGTGCGGTCAAATCTCGCAGTGTTTTAATTCAACGTTTTACTGAATTACATAAATTAATTCAATGTGATGCGGACAGTCAAGCCGCACAAGCAGTGATTGATTTGTTGGAGCAAAACCATGACTGATTTTGTTTATCCTGAAGGTTATCAATTATTTGCAGGAGTGGATGAAGTAGGACGAGGTCCCTTAGTGGGGGCAGTTGTCACGGCTGCAGTGATCTTAGATCCGAATAACCCGATTGCTGGTTTAGCAGATTCTAAAAAACTCAGCGAGAAAAAACGTCTTGCACTCGCAGCAGAAATTAAAGAGAAAGCCTTAGCTTGGGCAATGGGTCGAGCAGAGCCAGCCGAGATTGATGAATTGAATATTCTTCATGCCTCTATGTTAGCCATGGAACGAGCCGTAAAAGCCTTAAAAATTCAACCGCACTTTGTGTTGGTAGATGGAAATCGAATTCCGCCTAACCTTGGCTTGCCTGCCCAAGCTGTGGTGAAAGGGGATTCACTTGTGGCTGAAATTAGCGCTGCTTCTATTTTGGCAAAAGTCGCACGGGATCAGGAAATGGAAGAATTAGATAAAAAACACCCTGAATATGCTTTTGCTCAACATAAAGGTTATCCCACTAAATTACACTTAGAAAAATTAGCGGAACTGGGTCCTTTACCAGAGTATCGTCGTAGTTTTTCACCCGTGAAGAAAGCATTAGGCATAGAAGAATAGTTAGAGTGAAAGGTCGTAAGATTACAGGATAGAGTATGAATACCATTTTTGATCATGCACTTTGGGTGAGCCCATTATTTTGGACATTAATGTTGCTTGGCGCAGCCATCATTTTATTTGTGCATAATAAAATTCGTATGGACGTGGTGGCATTATTGGTGATGCTCTCTTTTTATCTAAGTGGCATTCTCAGTATCCAAGAGATCTTAGTTGGCTTTAGCGATCCTAATATTATCCTGATTGCTTTACTCTTCATTGTGGGGGAAAGCTTGGTTCGGACAGGAATTGCTTATCGTGTGAGTGACGGCATCTTGAAAGTTGCGGGAAATAGTGAAGCTAAAGTGTTTATTTTACTGATGCTTTCAGTGGCTGGATTAGGTGCATTTATGAGTTCTACTGGCGTGGTTGCGGTGTTTATTCCTGTTGTGATTATGATTTGCCGTCAAATGAATATTTCCCCAAAACGATTAATGATGCCGTTAAGCGTAGCGGGATTAATCAGTGGGATGATGACGTTAATCGCGACAGCCCCTAACCTTGTGGTGAATGCGGAATTAGTGAAAGATACGAATCTTCGCCTTGAGTTTTTTGATTTCACGCCAATCGGATTATTGATCTTAGCGTTGGGTATGGGCTATATGCTTATCGCTCGTCGATGGCTTTCGGATAATAGTGATGAAAGCAATCAAGATACCATGCAAAGCTCCATGAATGAGCTAATTAATGAATATGGTTTGAAAGATCGTACCAAACGCTTAGTGGTGAAAAGCACGTCTCCTTTCGTAGGTAAAACCTTAGACCAACTTCATTTGCGTTCTAGCTATCAATTAAATGTGTTGGCAATTGAGCGTTGGAAACATTTCCGTCCAAGTTACATCATGCCTCTTGGCACATCAGAGATAAAAGCAAAAGATATTCTCATGGTGGATTTGGAACGCTGTGATTTTAATTTCGATATGTTTTGCCAAGAGTTTCATTTAGAACCTGCCGAAATCAAATCACAATCGTTTGATCAGCAGGCACGTTCCATTGGAATGGCCGAGTTAATTATTGTGCCGAACTCTGCTTGTATTGGTAAAACCACTGCAGAGTTACAATTCCGCACAAAATATGGCTTAAATGTGGTTGGGATTAAACGAGATAGTGTGGTGTTGAGTGATGCTT
Organism: Haemophilus sp.; assembly: GCA_019423025.1. Lineage (GTDB taxonomy): Bacteria > Pseudomonadota > Gammaproteobacteria > Enterobacterales > Pasteurellaceae > Haemophilus_D. Next base: position 108,110 of record JAHZCD010000002.1, read on the forward strand.
TTAAAGAAAAATATCGCTCAGGTGATTTGCTTTTAGTGATTGGCGATTGGCGACTTATTCAAGCGATGCGTGATCGTCGAAAAGATTTTCTTGTATTAAATTATCCGAAAGAAATGGAACGCGCCGTGCCAGCTCAACGTCAAGCGCCGCTCGCATTATTGTCCATTTTAACCATGGTGGTATTAATGGTTTCAGGCATCGTGCCGAATGTTGTGGCAGCCTTGATTGGTTGTTTAATGTTGGCTTATTTCCGTTGCGTGGATGCTAAAAGTGCTTACGATTCCATTCAGTGGCCAAGTCTTATTTTGATTATCGGAATGATGCCATTTTCGACCGCACTTCAAAAAACAGGTGGAGTTGAGTTTGCGGTGAAATGGCTCACACAAATCATTGATGGGTGGGGAATGTATCCTGTATTGATTGTGCTCTTTGTTTTTTGTGCATTAGTCGGGTTGTTTATATCGAATACTGCTACTGCAATTTTGATGGCTCCAATTGCGATTTCTCTTGCGACACAGCTTAATGTGTCTCCCGTGCCATTTGCGATGGTCGTCGCGATTGCGGCTTCAGCTGCATTTATGACACCAGTCTCTTCTCCAGTAAATACCATGGTGGTGGGGCCAGGTGGCTATAAATTTGCTGACTTTATTAAAATTGGTGTACCTTTTACCTTAATTATTATGTTGGTAACTGTGTTTATTGTGCCAATACTGTTTCCATTTTAAATGAAAAAGAGCGGTCAAAATTGACCGCTCTTTTTATACCTCAGCGAGATTATTTATTTAATTTTGCTTTGTAAGTTGGGTTCATTAAGTTTTCTACAGAAAGGATATCATCCAATTGTTCTGCGGTTAATAAACCTTTTTCTAATACCACTTCACGTACGCCTTTACCGGTTTGAGCACAGATTTTACCCACCAAGTCGCCATTATGGTGACCGATAAATGGATTTAAGTAAGTCACGATACCGATTGAGTTAAATACGTAGTTTTCACAAATTTCTTTGTTTACAGTAATACCGTCTACACATTTATCGCGTAAGTTCACGCAAGCATTGGTTAAGATGTCGATAGATTCAAACATTGCTTGACCAATCACTGGTTCCATTACGTTTAATTGTAATTGACCCGCTTCAGATGCGAAAGTAACGGTAGTATCGTTACCAATCACTTTAAAGCATACTTGGTTCACCACTTCTGGAATAACTGGGTTTACTTTTGCAGGCATGATAGAAGAACCTGCTTGTAATTCAGGTAAGTTAATTTCTTTAATACCTGCACGTGGACCAGAAGAGAGTAAACGTAAGTCGTTACATACTTTAGATAGTTTTACTGCGGTACGTTTTAATGCACCATGAACCATGACATAAGCACCACAGTCAGATGTTGCTTCGATTAAGTTTTCAGCTGGTACGCAAGGTAATCCAGTTACCTCAGCAAGGTGTTTTACTACTAATTCTGTATAACCTTGTGGTGTGTTTAAACCAGTACCGATTGCGGTTGCACCAAGGTTGACTTCAAGAAGTAACTCAGCAGTACGTTTTAAGTTACGTACTTCCTCTTCAAGTAATACGGCAAAGGCTTTAAACTCTTGACCAACGGTCATAGGTACAGCATCTTGTAATTGGGTACGACCCATTTTTAAAATTTTAGCAAATTCTTTTGCTTTATTATCGAAACCATCATGTAAGTATTGGATTTTGTCGATAAGTTTTAAAATGCTGTTATATACCGCAATACGGAAACCGGTAGGATATGCATCGTTGGTAGATTGGCTAGCGTTCACGTGGTCCATTGGGTTAATAACATCATATTCACCTTTTTTATGACCAATTTTTTCAAGCGCGAGGTTAGCAACTACTTCGTTGGTATTCATATTCACAGAAGTACCGGCACCACCTTGATACACGTCAGATGGGAATTGATCTAAGCATTTCCCCGTGGTAAGAATTTCATCACAAGCCGCCACAATCGCTTTTGCAATATCACTTGGAATAGCACCTAATTCACCATTCGCTAGGGCAGTCGCTTTTTTAACCATGACCATGCCGCGAACAAATTCCGGTACATCAGAAATGGTTACATTAGAAATATTGAAGTTTTCAACCGCTCTTAAGGTATGGATACCCCAGTATGCATCTGCTGGTACATCGCGTTCACCTAATAAATCCACTTCTTTTCTGTATTGAGTCATTTTAATCACCTTTCCTGGTTGTTAATTAATTTGAGTTAATTATAGGAATTTACATAGAAAATAAATTTGACGTGGATCACATTTCAAATAAGACGTATAAGAGATATTTTCATTTCTCGCATAAATTTTTTTAGGGTGAAATTTTTTTATTTATCCCCTTGAAACCGAAAAAGTTATCCCCACATTTAAAACACTTTATTTTAATAAGAAGGAAATTAATCATGAATATTCGTCCTTTACACGATCGTGTAATCATTAAACGTGAAGAAGTAGAAACTCTTTCAGCTGGCGGTATCGTATTAACCGGTTCAGCGGCGACTAAATCAACCCGTGCGAAAGTATTGGCAGTGGGTAAAGGTCGTATTTTGGAAAATGGTACCGTTCAACCTTTAGATGTAAAAGTTGGCGATACAGTCATTTTCAATGATGGTTATGGCGTGAAAAGTGAAAAAATCGATGGTGAAGAAGTGTTAATCATTTCTGAAAACGACATTTTGGCGATTGTGGAATAATTTAAATTAAGGAAAAAAGAAAATGGCAGCAAAAGACGTAAAATTTGGTAATGATGCACGCGTAAAAATGCTTAAAGGCGTGAATGTATTAGCAGATGCAGTAAAAGTGACCCTTGGCCCTAAAGGTCGTAATGTCATTTTAGATAAATCATTTGGCGCACCAACTATCACTAAAGATGGTGTGTCTGTCGCACGTGAAATTGAATTAGAAGATAAATTTGAAAACATGGGTGCACAAATGGTGAAAGAGGTTGCCTCTAAAGCCAATGATGCAGCAGGTGACGGTACAACGACTGCGACAGTTCTTGCTCAAGCTATCGTAAATGAAGGCTTAAAAGCTGTGGCTGCAGGTATGAACCCAATGGATTTAAAACGTGGTATCGATAAAGCAGTAAGTGCGGTTGTTTCTGAGCTTAAAAATTTATCTAAACCTTGTGAAACCTCTAAAGAGATTGAGCAAGTTGGTACAATCTCAGCTAACTCAGACAGCATTGTGGGTCAATTAATTGCTCAAGCAATGGAAAAAGTGGGCAAAGAAGGCGTGATTACCGTAGAAGATGGTACTGGTCTTGATGATGAATTAGCGGTTGTGGAAGGGATGCAATTCGATCGTGGTTACTTATCACCTTATTTCATCAACAAACCAGAAACGGCAACTGTTGAATTAGACAACCCATACATTCTTTTAGTGGATAAAAAAGTATCAAATATCCGTGAATTACTTCCAGTATTAGAAGGTGTGGCAAAAGCGGGTAAACCATTATTAATTATTGCTGAAGATATCGAAGGTGAAGCGCTTGCAACTTTAGTGGTGAACACCATGCGCGGTATCGTAAAAGTGGCTGCAGTGAAAGCGCCAGGCTTTGGTGATCGTCGTAAAGCAATGTTACAAGATATTGCGATCTTAACAGCAGGTACTGTGATTTCTGAAGAAATCGGTATGGAGCTTGAAAAAGCGACATTAGAAGATTTAGGTCAAGCAAAACGTGTTGTCATCAACAAAGACAACACCACGATTATCGATGGTGTGGGTGATGAAGCACAAATCAAAGGTCGTGTGGCTCAAATTCGTCAACAAATCGAAGAATCAACTTCTGATTATGACAAAGAAAAACTTCAAGAACGCGTAGCTAAACTTGCCGGCGGTGTGGCTGTAATCAAAGTAGGTGCAGCAACTGAAGTTGAAATGAAAGAGAAAAAAGATCGTGTGGATGATGCATTACACGCAACTCGTGCAGCAGTTGAAGAAGGTATCGTTGCAGGTGGTGGTGTTGCATTAGTTCGTGCTGCAACCAAAGTCGCAGCAACCTTAAAAGGTGATAACGAAGAACAAGATGTAGGTATCAAACTTGCATTACGTGCAATGGAAGCGCCACTTCGTCAAATCGTTACTAACGCAGGTGAAGAAGCATCTGTTGTAGCAAGTGCGGTTAAAAATGGTGAAGGAAACTTCGGTTATAATGCAGGTACCGAACAGTACGGCGATATGATCGAAATGGGTATTCTAGATCCAACTAAAGTCACTCGTTCTGCATTACAATTCGCGGCTTCTGTAGCAGGCTTAATGATTACCACAGAATGTATGGTGACCGATCTTCCAAAAGATGATAAAGCCGATTTAGGTGCTGCCGGCATGGGCGGTATGGGAGGCATGGGCGGAATGATGTAATTCCCCTTTGCGAAAGAAAGTGCGATCGTTTTTCTTTATAGAAATGCGATCGCATTTTTATTTGTGTGGTGCTACACTTTAATGGTTTTCGATGATTTTATAGGTATAACAATGACAATTTCCCAAACTGAACTTAATCAACAACTCAAATCTGCTGGTATTGGCATTAATGCAACAGAATTACATGGCTTTTTGAGCGGCTTAATTTGTGGAGGGCTAAAAGACCAAAGTTGGTTACCTCTTCTATATCAATTCAGTAACGATAACCACGCTTATCCAACCGCATTAATTCAGCCAATTACCGAAATTTATGAGCAGATAGGTAAAACCTTATCGGATGTAGAAGGGTTTGATTTTGAATTGGGCTTAACCAAAGATGAGAGTGTGTTTGCACGAGCAGACAGTCTATCAGACTGGGCAAACCAATTTTTACTGGGTTTAGGTCTTGTTCAGACAGAATTGGATAAAGAAAAAGGCGAAATTGGCGAAGCGGTAGATGATTTACAAGATATTTGTCAGCTTGGTTATGAAGAAGAAGATGATGAAGAAGAGCTTGCTGAAGCATTAGAAGAAATTATTGAATATGTTCGCACCATTGCGATGTTGTTTTACACCCATTTCAACGATGATGCACAAGAAATAAAACCGATATTACATTAAAAGGAGCGAAACATGGATCTCGCATACATGGCGGCATTACCGCAAGAAGAATTTACAGAACGTCGTCAAAAAGTATTCGCACAAATGCAGCCAAATTCTGCTTTATTGCTATTTTCCGAAATTGAGAAACGTCGTAATAACGACTGCGATTTTCCTTTCCGTCAAGACAGTTACTTTTGGTATTTAACGGGATTTAATGAGCCAAATGCAGCGTTGTTATTGATTAAAACGGAAGATGCAGAAAAGGCAATGATATTTCTTCGTCCGCGAGATCCTTTGCTTGAAACCTGGAATGGTCGCCGATTAGGCGTTGAGCGCGCACCGCAAAAACTCAATGTCGATGAAGCCTATTCTATCGATGATTTTAAAACAGAATTTCCAAAATTAACGGAAAAATTGACCGCACTTTATCATGTGGCCGATCGTCATCCTTGGGGTGATAAATTATTAGCCGAAAGTGCGGTGAAATTTTATGCTGTTTTTGATTGGCAGCCGATGTTAAGTGAAATGCGCTTAATTAAATCTCCAAACGAAATTCGCTTAATGCAACAAGCGGGACAGATTACGGCATTTGGGCATATTAAGGCGATGCAAGTGACTCGCCCAAATCGTTTTGAATATGAAATAGAAAGCGAAATTCTGCATGAATTTAATCGTCATGGAGCAAGATTCCCGTCTTACAATTCCATTATTGCCGGGGGCGATAATGCCTGTATCTTGCACTACACTGAAAATGATCAACCTTTGAAAGATGGCGATCTTGTGTTAATTGATGCTGGTTGTGAATTTGCTATGTATGCAGGTGATATCACACGTACATTCCCGGTGAACGGTAAATTTACTCAGCCACAACGTGAGATTTATGAATTAGTTTTAAAAGCACAAAAACGTGCGATTGAGCTATTAGTGCCAGGTAATTCAATTAAACTGGCAAATGACGAAGTGATTCGTATTAAGACTCAAGGCTTGGTGGATTTAGGTATTCTGAAAGGGGATGTAGATAAGCTGATTGAAGAAAAAGCCTATCGCCAATTTTATATGCATGGTTTAGGCCATTGGCTTGGCTTGGATGTGCACGATGTTGGTCGCTATGATGATGATCGTAGCCGTACGCTTGAAGTGGGGATGATCATCACTGTTGAGCCAGGTATTTATATTTCTGAAGAAGCAGATGTGCCACCCCAATATAAAGGCATTGGTGTGCGTATTGAGGATAACTTGCTAATGACAGAATATGGCAATAAAAATCTGACTGCGGCGGCACCAAAAGAAATTGATGACATTGAAAATTTAATGAAAAATTGAGAAGAATTCTCAAAATTGTGATCTAGTGCAAGTTTTTTGTGCAGTTAAGGTGCTAATATACTGTTAGATAAAAAAGACCAATCAAATCAGTAAGGAGTCGATTATGTACAAACATGTTTTAGTTGCGGTAGATCTTTCTGACGAAAGTGAATTTCTACTCAAAAAAGCCGTGGGAATTGCAAAACGTAATGATGCGCAACTTTCTATTATTCATGTAGATGTAAACTTCTCGGATCTCTATACTGGTTTAATTGATGTCAATATGTCATCAATGCAAGATAGAATCTCGAGCGAAACCCAAAAAGCGCTAATTAATTTAGCGGAACATGCGGGTTATCCAATAAAAGAAAAATTGAGCGGTAGCGGTGATTTAGGTCAAGTTTTGACAGACGCTATTGATCAGTATGATGTAGATCTACTAGTGACAGGTCATCACCAAGATTTTTGGAGTAAATTGATGTCTTCAACACGTCAAGTGATGAATACCATTAAAATTGATATGTTGGTTGTGCCACTTCGCGACGAATAGTGATCAAAAATTATTTTTAGCCCTATTAAAATAACGTAAATTGTAACCGCACTTCTCAATTAATGCAGTAGAGTGCGGTTTTCTTTTTTAAGATCAGTGAAAAAGCCTTTTTCTCTAGGTCAAAATATGCAAGAATAGTGAGCTTTTTTATAAATCGTGATCGAGATAGAGACACAAGGTTTTATCAATGAAAACAACAGCAGAAATTAGACAGTCATTCCTTGATTTTTTCCATAGCAAGGGGCATCAAGTCGTCGCAAGTAGTTCGCTTGTGCCTGAAAATGATCCGACATTGCTTTTTACTAATGCCGGTATGAACCAATTTAAAGACGTGTTCCTTGGTATGGACAAACGTCCTTACTCACGTGCGACAACTGCACAACGTTGTGTGCGCGCAGGTGGTAAGCATAATGATTTAGAAAACGTAGGTTATACAGCTCGTCACCATACTTTCTTTGAAATGCTCGGCAACTTCAGTTTTGGCGACTATTTCAAACATGATGCGATTAATTTTGCCTGGGAGTATTTGACTTCTCCACAATGGCTCGGGTTACCAAAAGAAAAATTATGGGTAACCGTGTATGAAACCGATAATGAAGCTTATGATATTTGGCATAAAGAAGTTGGTGTGCCAGCAGAACGTATTATTCGTATCGGTGATAACAAAGGTGCGCCTTATGCATCAGATAACTTCTGGGCAATGGGTGACACAGGTCCTTGTGGTCCATGTACTGAAATTTTCTACGATCACGGTGATCACATTTGGGGTGGCCCTCCAGGCTCACCAGAAGAAGATGGTGACCGCTATATCGAAATTTGGAACGTGGTATTCATGCAATTTAACCGTCAAGCAGACGGTACAATGGAAAAATTACCACGCCCATCAGTTGATACCGGGATGGGCTTAGAGCGTATTTCTGCCGTATTACAGCATGTAAACTCTAACTATGAGATCGATATTTTCCAAAAATTAATTGCGAAAACAGCTGAAATCGTAGGAACAACAGATTTAACAAACAAATCATTACGTGTAATTGCAGACCACATTCGTTCTTGTGCTTATTTAATTGCAGATGGCGTAATTCCATCAAACGAAGGTCGCGGTTATGTATTACGTCGTATTATCCGTCGTGCAGTACGTCATGGTCACTTGTTAGGTGCTAAAGAAGCGTTCTTCTATAAACTTGTGCCGACTTTAATTGAAGTCATGGCGGAAGCTGGCAAAGAAGTTAAAGAAAAACAAGCGAATGTCGAAAAATTACTTCGTTTGGAAGAAGAACAATTTGCTCGTACATTAGAGCGCGGATTAAGCTTATTAGACGATGCGCTTGCTCAAGTGAAAGATGGTGTGTTGTCAGGTGAAGTCGCCTTTAAACTTTATGATACTTATGGCTTCCCACTTGATTTAACCGCTGACGTATGTCGCGAGCGCGATATTGCAATTGATGAAGCCGGTTTTGAGCGTGAAATGGAAGCCCAACGCTTACGTGCACAATCTGCAAGCCAATTCGGCATGGATTACAACAATGTTATTCGTGTAGAAGGCGAAACGAAATTTGAAGGTTATACTGAATCAGAATCTTTAGCCAAAGTGACCGCACTTTTCCATGATGGAAAATCAGTAGAGAGTATTACTGCAGGCCAAAGTGCCGTGGTGATTTTAGAAAATACTCCATTCTATGCGGAATCAGGTGGTCAAATTGGTGACAGTGGTTATTTAACTTCTCAAGATGTTCAGTTTAATGTAAAAGATACTCAAAAATATGGTCAAGTATTTGGTCATATTGGTGAGTTAGAGCAAGGTACTTTAAAAGTCGGACAAACAGTCAATGCGGTTGTGGATGCAGCAAGACGTCATCAAACGTCACTTAACCATTCTGCAACACACTTATTACACGCCGCATTGCGTCAAGTTTTAGGTCACCATGTAGTGCAAAAAGGATCGTTAGTATCTGATACAGCATTACGTTTTGACTTTGCTCATCCGGAAGCGATTACCAAAGCACAGCTTAACGAAATTGAAACGCTGGTAAACCAAAAAGTACGTGAGAATTTTGTGGTTCAAACGGACGTAATGGATATCGAAGCAGCAAAAGCAAAAGGTGCAATGGCGTTATTCGGTGAAAAATATGCTGATGTGGTACGTGTTTTAACAATGGGTGATTTCTCCGTTGAACTTTGTGGTGGCATTCATGCTAAACGTACTGGTGATATCGGTTTATTTAAAATTGTGGCGGAAACTGCAGTTGCAGCAGGTGTTCGTCGTATTGAAGCGGTAACGGGTGAAAATGCAATTAATTGGTTACATAATCAACAACGCATTCTTGCTCAAAGTGCAGATTTATTTAAATCTGACGTTAATACCCTTGTTGAGAAAATTCAGCAACTTCAAGATAAAGCGAAGAAAGCAGAAAAAGAATTACAAGGATTAAAAGAAAAAGCCGCAATGCAAGCGGGGTCCGATTTAGTGAAAAGTGCGGTTAAAATTAATGATGTTTCTGTAATCGTACATCAACTAGACGGAATTGAAACTAAATCGTTACGTGTGATGGTTGATGATTTAAAAAATCAACTTGGTTCAGGCGTAATTGTATTTGCATCTATTTTAGATGATAAAGTCAACCTCGTCGTTGGCGTAACAAGCGATTTAACTACTAAAGTGAAGGCTGGTGAGCTAGTGAATTTAATGGCTCAGCAAGTTGGTGGGAAAGGCGGTGGTCGCCCTGATATGGCAATGGCAGGAGGCTCCCAACCAGAAAATGTGAATCTAGCATTAACTGTCGCACAAAACTGGTTAAGCAATAATCTGTAGTACAAGCAGGTCGGTGGGATGCCGATCTTTACTTGATTGATAGGGATATCTAATAAATGCAAACTAAGGAGATAAAAGATGTTAATCTTAACTCGAAAAGTTGGCGAAAGTGTTCTCATTGGAGACGATATTTCTATCACGGTTTTGAGTGTACGTGGAAACCAAGTCAAACTCGGTGTGCAAGCGCCTAAAGAAGTATCCGTTCACCGAGAGGAAATTTACCAACGAATTCTGCAGTCAAAAGATGAACATATAGATGGGGCATCTTAGACCAACGAGTTTTATGAATGTTTTACATTCTATTTATAATTTAATTAACGTTTTTCAAAAAATTAAACCCATTGGTTTGCAAGATTTTAAAAATAACGGAAATTTGAGTTATAAAGGTAGAGAAGGAACTTTTCCAACTTAAATCTATCAAAATTTAATAAATAATGACCGCACTTTTAGCATAGAAGTGTGGTCATTCCATATTAAAACAAAAAGGAAAATCAATGAAAGTTATTATTCCCGTAGCGGGTTTAGGCACTCGTATGTTACCAGCAACAAAAGCAATTCCAAAAGAAATGTTAACGCTTGTGGATAAACCACTAATTCAATATGTTGTGAATGAGTGTGTGGCTGCTGGTATTAAAGAAATCGTATTAGTCACACATTCTTCTAAAAATGCGATTGAAAACCACTTTGATACGTCTTTTGAGTTGGAAACTATGCTTGAGAAGCGTGTTAAACGTCAGCTTCTAGAAGAGGTGCGTTCTATTTGCCCTAAAGATGTAACCATCATGCACGTTCGTCAAGGGAATGCGAAAGGTTTAGGCCATGCTGTGCTATGTGGTCGTCCAGTTGTTGGAAACGAGCCATTTGCAGTGGTTTTACCTGATGTGCTTTTAGCGGATTTTACGGCAAATCAAAAGAAAGAAAATCTTTCAGCAATGATTAAACGTTTTAAAGAAACCAACGCGAGCCAAATTATGGTAGCGCCTGTTGCTGCGGATGAAGTGAGTAGCTACGGTATTGCTGATTGTGGTGGTGTAGAGTTAAAAGGCGGTGATAGTGTTAAAATTAACAGCATTGTTGAAAAACCATCTGTGGAAGAGGCACCATCAAATCTTGCTGTTGTTGGCCGTTATGTGTTCTCTGCTGAAATTTGGGATTTATTAGAAAGAACACCTGTTGGCGTGGGCGATGAAATCCAATTAACGGATGCGATCGATATGCTTATCGAGAAAGAGACCGTTGAAGCATTCCACATGACAGGCAGAAGCTTTGACTGTGGTGACAAGATTGGCTATATGGAAGCTTTTGTAGAATATGGTCTTCGTCATGATAAGTTAGGTAAAGAGTTTAAAGCTTTCCTAAAAGATCTTGCAAAAACCTTATAATTGACTAAAACCACCGAAAGGTGGTTTTTATTTATATATTTGAATTACACGATATAAAAGATAAAAAAGAAGGCATCTGATGATGCCTTCTTCTTTTTCTATGAAACGAAATCTTAGTTATTTTTCGCTAATAAAGTGCGGTAGATAATACCACCTAAAATACCACCGATAATTGGCGCAACCCAGAATAACCATAATTGGTCGATTGCCCAAGAACCTTGAAATACTGCAACTGCAGTACTACGCGCTGGGTTTACCGAGGTATTTGATACAGGAATGCTGATTAAGTGGATTAAAGTTAAACCTAAACCAATTGCGATTGGTGCAAAACCAGCTGCTGCATTTTTATGCGTTGAACCCATGATGATTAATAAGAAGAATGCAGTCAATAATACTTCCGCTACGAATACCGCTTCTAAAGAATAACCTTCAGGAGAATGTTCGCCGTAGCCGTTAGATGCGAAACCTGCAGTTACATCAAAGCCCGCTTTACCTGATGCGATAAGATAAAGTGCAGCACCCGCTACTAAGCCACCAACCACTTGAGAAATGATGTATGGAAGAGCATCTTTCGCAGAGAAACGACCGCCAGCCACTAAACCAAGTGTTACAGCTGGGTTAAAGTGACCACCAGAAATGTGACCTACTGCGTAAGCCATGGTTAATACGGTTAAACCGAAGGCAAATGCAACGCCCACATAACCGATACCTAGGTTGACAGAAGCAGCAAAGATTGCACTACCACAACCACCGAAAACTAACCAAAATGTGCCGAAGAATTCAGCAAAAAGTTTTTTTGACATAATAGACCTCAATATTAAACATGTCGTTATCTTCAAATAACAATAATGTATTGCGAATGCAACAGGCATTTAGTCAAAGGTAATGGTTTTTAGTTCTGCAAATTATTGTAAATGTTTGTAAGTGAATGTAAGGGAAATAGCATGCTATACTTTTAGCCGTCTAGATTGTCATTTTGCTTATTTTTCATTAAAATACGGATAAATTATCAGGTTATTTAAGGTGCATTATGGCAAACTGGGATGGCAAATATATTAGCCCTTATGCAGAGCATGGCAAAAAGAGCGAGCAAGTCAAAAAAATTACAGTGTCTATTCCAATTAAAGTATTGGAAATTTTGACGAACGAGCGTACGCGTCGTCAGCTGAAAAGTTTGCGTCATGCAACAAATAGTGAATTGCTTTGTGAGGCATTCTTGCATGCTTTTACGGGGCAGCCATTACCGACTGATGCAGATTTAATGAAAGAACGCCATGATGAGATTCCTGAAAATGCCAAAGAGATCATGCGTGATTTAGGCATCGATCCTGAAAGCTGGGAATATTAATTTATCCTTTTAATCCTTCTAAAATACTGCATTCAGGGTAATCATTGCCCTGACAAGCGTTATGCCATCGTTCCAATTCCTCTACCATTTTTTGCAAGTGATGAATTTGCTCATTCAATGTTTTAATATGCTGCGTCGTAAGTGCTTTAACTTCTCGGCTACTACGATTGGGATTATCCTGTAATTGCAAAAGTTGGTGAATTTGTTGGAGTGAAAACCCAACCTCTCGAGAGTGACGAATAAAACGTAGTCGTTCTAAATCCTTTTCTTCATAGTGGCGATAACCGGAAAGGCTTCGCTGTGCAGGCTTTAATAAGCCGGACTTTTCATAATCCCGAATTTGTTTACTTGATAAACCCACTAATTTTGCTACTTCACTGATGTTCATAAAAAATCCTTGACCTTAACCTTGTGTTAAGGTTTATAGTAAGCTTAATTTCAATCTATATCAATAATTAAGGAGTAAATATGAAATCAATTACATTACATGTAACAGGAATGACTTGTGGTGGTTGTGTGAAAAGCGTCACAAGAGTGTTAGAAGAACTTAATGGCGTAGAAAAAGCCGTAGTAACACTTGATGATGGTAAAGCAGTGGTTACCTTTGATGAAAGTGCGGTCAGTATTGCACAATTAATTGAAACAATTGAAGACGCAGGTTTTGATGCAACAGAATAAAAAAATAGCCATTCAAATCGAGGGAATGACCTGCCAATCCTGTGCTAATCGGATTGAGAAAGTATTGAATCGAAATGATTTTGTCTCTGACGCGGGCGTGAATTTTGCGGCAGAGGAAGCGCACGTAGTATTTGATTCATCTCAGGCTTCAGAACAAGATATTTTGACAATTATTCAAAAAGCGGGATTTAATGGCATTCTAAAGCAAAATGTGCTGCCTAGCGCACCTAATGAAACGAAGATTAGTCCTCGTTTATGGTTGCTTTTGTTCATTAACATTCCTTTTTTAATCGGAATGATCGGGATGATGTTTAATCATCATTCTTGGATGATGCCGCCAATGTGGCAATTTGTTCTTGCGAGCATTGTGCAACTTTGGTTAGCCATTCCTTTTTATAAAGGTGCGATTGGTAGTATTCGAGGTGGTTTGGCCAATATGGATGTACTGGTAAGTACTGGTACGTTGGTGATTTATCTCTATTCGGTCTTTATGCTGTTTTATCATCAGTCAATGGGGCATGATGGCGCATCTCATGTCTATTTTGAAGTATCGGTGATGGTAATTGGTTTTGTCAGCCTAGGGAAATTTCTTGAGGAAAGAACGAAGAAACAAAGCTTAAACAGTTTAGGGTTATTATTACAGCTCACACCAAAACAAGTCAGTGTTCAACGTGAAAATCGTTGGGAAACGATTCCTCTCGATCAAGTAAAAATAGGTGATATTTTACGAGCTAATCAAGGTGAACGTATTGCTGCGGATGGCGTAGTTGAACAAGGGAGTGGTTGGTGTGATGAAAGCCATTTAACCGGTGAATCTCACCCATTAGAAAAAATGTCTCAAAGCCCTGTGCTTGCAGGGGCAATGGTGACACAAGGTAGTCTTATTTATCGAGCTAATCAACTCGGACAGCAAACGCTATTGGGCGATATGATGAAAGCGCTCTCTGAAGCGCAAGGTACAAAAGCACCGATTTCTCGTTTTGCTGATAAAGTTGCTGCTGTATTTGTGCCTGCCGTGTTATTGATTTCCGTAATGACATTTGGAGCAACCTGGTGGATAAAAGGAGATTGGGTAACCGCTTTAATTCATGCGGTTGCTGTGTTAGTTATCGCTTGTCCTTGTGCGTTAGGGCTTGCTACACCTGCTGCCATAATGGTGGGAATGGGGAAAGCAGTCAATGCAGGGATTTGGTTTAAAGATGCGGCATCTATGGAAGAGGCGGCGCATGTGGATACGGTGGTATTAGACAAAACAGGAACGATAACTCAAGGAAAGCTCAAAATTGCCGCTGTTTGGCAACCACAAAGTGCGGTCTATTCTGAGGAAGATTTATATCGCATTGCGGCTTCCGTTGAGCAAAATGCCAATCATCCTTTAGCTAAAGCAATAGTCCTGACGGCTCAGGAAAAATCACTTGAAATTCCGACCGCACTTTCAGTTCATTCCGAAGTGGGGCAGGGTATTTCTGCTCATATTGATGGAATAGGTTTGGTTAAAGTCGGTAAGCCGGCTTATTGTGAATTAACCTTACCAGATAATATGCCTCAAATTTGGCAAATTGCGAGTATTGTTGCGGTATCTGTAGATGGCAACCCAATCGGTGCATTTGCATTAGCAGACAGTCTGAAAGAGGATAGTTTGCAAGCGGTTCAGCGTTTACATCAACATAATATTGATGTGGTGATAATGAGTGGCGATCAGCAATCTGTCGTTGATTATGTTGCCCAACAAGTCGGTGTGAAAACTGCGAAAGGTAATTGTAGTCCACGTGACAAAGCTGCCTACATTGAGACATTACGTCAGCAAGGTAAAGTGGTAGCAATGGTTGGTGATGGTGTAAATGATGCACCAGCGTTAGCGATGGCTAATGTAAGCTTTGCGATGAAATCCGGGTCTGATGTTGCAGAGCAAACCGCATCGGCGACACTTATGCAGCATTCAGTCGATCAGTTAGTTGATGGATTAATGATTTCCCGAGCAACATTAAAGAATATCAAACAAAATTTATTCTTTGCCTTGATTTATAATGTGCTAGGTATTCCACTTGCGGCATTAGGCTACTTAAGTCCTGTTTTGGCAGGGGCAGCCATGGCAATGAGTTCGCTTTCTGTGTTATCCAATGCATTGCGATTAAAACGAGTGAAAATTAAATAAGAAAAAGGCGATATGAAAATATCGCCTTTTATTTTTGAATTAATGTTGTTTCCATAATGGAAGTTGAATCGTGACGGCAAGTCCGCCTAAATTGCTGGATTCAGCCCATACTTTTCCATTGTGCTCATTTACAACATTATAGACAATCGTTAAACCTAATCCTGTTCCGCCAGTGGCTCGAGTTCTAGTTTCATCGACTCGATAGAATGGCTTAAAGATTTTATCAAACTCTTCTGGTGGTAGGCCTAAGCCATTATCATCTACTCGAATTTGTAGGCAATTATCATCCTGCTCATTTTTATGTAAATTAATGGTTAAGAAAATACGATCTTTCGTATATTTCAGTGCATTTCGAATAATGTTTTCAATCGCACTGGTAAGCAAGCTTAGGTTGCCGTAAATCATATGTTTTTCAGGATGTAAAATAGAAATATTGACATCGCAGGCGATCTTGCGCTGCTCAGCTTCAAATAAGGCATCTTTGATCACATCATCCCAAAGCTGATTAATAGGAAATAAATTGTGCTCCATTTGAGAATGCATTTGTTGGCGAGAAATGAGTAACAACTCACTGATCATTTTATCCATTCGTTGGATTTCTTTCTCAATGCGTTTAACTGGTTCAATATCCCCTGTTTGATGACGAACCAAGGCAGTGGAAAGTTGCAAACGCGTCAACGGTGTTTTTAATTCGTGAGAAATAGAGGACAGTAGATTGTGTTGGTTTGAGATCAGATTATCAATCGCAATCGACATCTTGTTAAAGCTTTGTCCGACTTCTCGTAATTCTGCTGGACCGTGATTTGCTAATTCATTATCAACTTTAAAGTTTCCTAACGCCACGCTATTTGCGGCCTTTTGTAAATTGGTAATCGGTTTGACGATAGTATGTGTAAACCACCAAAGTAAAGGTGTTGTAATAATTAAGGTTAAGAGCAATAAGATCCAAGGGTGGTCAAGCATATACCGTAAAATTTCTTGTTGACCGTTTGCTCGAGATACAAAGAATAATTCGGATGCTTGGTCAGAATCACCAATATAGACTTTAAAAGGACCTGCAATTTGAATATCTTTAAAGGTTTTACGTTGTGGTTGGGCAAAGTTACTCGATTCTTGAGCAAACTGGGCAATATGCATTTTCTCTTCGCCTAAAGCACCGAAAATTTCTTTTTCTGGTGTCATAATGACAGGGCGTGCAGAGTCAAATTTATCGGTTGGAAGAACTGGCACGCCAGCAAGAATCCCGTTAATTCTATTGTTACGAATAGATTCAACGAGTTTCTTTTGATAGCTTGATATTTCATTTTGATTTAAGTCAGAATATAAGCGGCTATCAAAATAAGGGAGTGCGACCAAAAGTGCGGTCATGGCAAAGAATGCCAACCAAAAAACAGTAAATGTGCGTATCGTGAGCTGATTTAAGCTGAATTTCTTGATAAGCATTATTCACAAACCAACAAGTAACCACGACCACGTAGCGTTTTCAGCCATGGTAAGCCATTGTCTCTTTCTGGGAGTTTTTTGCGCAAGTTTGACATATGCATATCAATCGAGCGATCAAAAGGAGAAAGGTGTTTGCCAAGTACATTCATGCTTAATTCTTCGCGAGAAACAATTTGTCCTGGGCGAAGTACCAGTTTATGAAGTAGAGCAAATCAGAGCCGGTTAGACCAAGATCTTGACCGTTATAAGAAGCTTGTTGAAGACCAGAATGAAGCACTAAACCACAGAATTCTAATGTATTTTCTTCTGATGAAAGTGCGGTCGAATTTTGAGTATTTTCTTTTTCTGCTGGTGTGGCACGACGTAAAATGGCTTTAATACGAGCAACCAGTTCACGATCGTTAAAGGGTTTTGGTAAATAGTCATCGGCGCCGAGTTCTAACCCAAGAACACGATCGATCTCTTCACCACGTGCGGTAAGCATCATCACAGGGACATTTGATGTTTGGCGAATTTTCTTGAGTGTTTCAATGCCGTTTAATACAGGCATCATGATATCTAATAAAACTAACTGGTGACTTGCATTCAGCTTGTCCAACGCTTCTTGACCATTATTGGCAACTTCAACTTCAAAACCAGTCAGTCGTAAAACTTCAGCAAGTAAATCTGTTAGTTCAATATCATCATCAACTAATAGAATCTTTGACATTTTAATTCCCTTGTAATACAACGAACCTGCTTGATATGACAAGCAGGTGTTATTTTTTAATGATTACCAGAATTTCCACCAGCTTTTCTTACCTGCATTTTCAGGTGTGCTGATAATGGTATTATTTTCGTCTTGTTTTGCCACTTCAGGTAATGGCTTATCTAATTCTGCACTGCTCACTAAACCGTTTTGATCGAATTTCACTGTAAATGTGTGCTGTTCAGGTTTTTGGTAAGAGTGTTGTTGTAAGAACACGTAATACCAAGTTAGGTTACTATAAGGATCGATTAAAACTGGTGTACCAAGCAGATATTGTACTTGTTGTGCGGTCATGCCCGGTTTAACTTGCGCCACAGTCGCTGCTTCTAAATAGTTACCTTGTGGAACATCAATACGATAAACGACTTTTTGCACTGTTGAACAAGAAGTTAAACTTAATGCTAAAACAACTGCACCTAAAAATGTTCTTAATTGCATATTTTTTACCTTTTACTGCAAAATTATGTCGAATGATACCGAAACTTTATGATCTTGCCAAATTAATTATCGCACTTTAATGCTTTTTGAAGTTGATCTTTCAGATTTGGTGGTATCCCTTTGATTGTTAAAGTATCTGTGAGTGGATCCCATTCAATACGGTTATTTAATAAATCCGCATCAAAACTTAATGTCACACCTTTACCAGAACCTGAAAATTTCGTTAATGTTTTTAAGGCTGAACGTACTGGTGGAATGGTTTCCTCCAAGCCGTAATCTTGCTCTTCTGTAAAGGTGACAAAAGGGCGCTCGTTTAGAGTCGGCAAATTGGCTGAAAGTTCAGTTAATGCGATCTCATCACCGCTTGCTAATTGACCTTTGCAGTATTCAAATACCTGCTTTTTAACCGCCTGAGTTTGTTCTTTGTTCAATTCACCTTGTTCACAGTAGTCACTTACTGCTTGTAATAAGCATTGGTTTTGAACTTGTGGATTTAGACCTTCTTCTGCACCCAAGAAATCCATAAAGAAGTCACTAATTTTACGACCAACACGACCTTTAATGAAGGTAAGGTAGCGGTTTGAGTTTGCATTTACTTGTAAATCCGTTAAGTTGATACGTGCCGCAATATCAAATTGTGTGATGTCTAAGTATTCTGTACGGCGAATTTCGAGATTCTCGTCAACTAACATGCTGATACGGCTATCCAACAAAGCAATGAATAGGTAATCCGTCGCTAAAAAGTTATATTGGCATAGGATAAGCGTACCGCTGTCTGCAAAATTATATTTGCCCAATTCTTGCGCTAATAATTTTGTGGATTGTTGGCTGAAATTTAAAAAGTTGATTTCATTTTCTAATAAACGATTCAGATCTTGTGCAAAAATGGAATTCTCTTGGAAGACACCAAAAGCTTTGCCTTTATTTTGATAACCTTGATGTAATTGCAACATCATTTGTTCGACTTCTGGCGTAATGGTGAGAAGTTCATCACGTAACACGCTTTCCATTGTAGTGGTTTCATTTTCAGCGTGCTTAACTAATTGATGTAGCACGATTTGATTAACCGTAATGCTCATAATTTTTTCCTTCGTAAAATTTGCCTTAAATTATAACCGCACTTTTTATGCAAGAAAAAAGAAATTATTCAGATTGAGCAAATTATCGGGTATGATATGAGAAGTTTTTTTGTATTCAGAACAGGCTTAAACATTCCAAATGGCTCAACATTCAAAGTATTCAGATGGGCAAGTTAATGCCATCATTAACGACATGATTAGCGTGCTTGAAACTCACAAAGCGCCCGTTGATCTTTCTCTTATCGCTTTAGGTAATATGGCTAGTAATTTATTAACCACTAGCGTGCCAGCTGCACAGCGTGAAGCATTAGCACAAGCCTTTGCCAACTCTCTGATGAATTCGGTGAAAACAAAATAAAATGTGGTGGTTTAAAAAGAGCAAATTCAACGGACGTGAATACCGTGAAGAAACCTCGCGAAAAATTTCGTGGGGGCACTGGTTTGCTTTTTTTAACATTATCATCGCCATTCTTATTGGCAGTCGTTACGCCTTTCTCATTGACTGGCCAGATACCTTACTCGGCAAAATTTATTTCTTTATCAGCTTATTAGGCCATTTCAGTTTTTGTGTTTTTGCCCTGTATTTGCTGGTTATTTTTCCGCTGAGCTTTATCATCAAAAATCACCGCACTTTCCGTGGATTAACGGTAATTATTGCCACGATTTGTACTACTTTATTGCTGTTTGATACGGAAGTTTTTAACCGTTTCAATATCCACCTTTCTTCTATCGTTTGGAATTTGTTAGTGAATCCTGAAAAGGGTGAGCTTTCAAGAGATTGGCAAATTTTCTTCGCGCCAATGCCGATTATTTTACTGATTCAAATGCTTTTCTCTCGTTGGAGTTGGGAAAAATTACGTAGTTTAGAGCGTCAAAAATGGCTCAAAAAAGTGGGATTAGTGCTAACTTCTACTTTTGTGGCAACACACTTAATTTATGCTTGGGCGGATGCCTTTTTATATCGTCCGATTACCATGCAGCGTTCTAATTTCCCGCTTTCTTATCCAATGACTGCTCGAACTTTTTTGGAAAAACAAGGATTTATTAATGCGGAAACATACTCTCAGCGCTTAGAGCAAGAAGGGCGTTTAGATGCATTAAAACTTGATTATCCGAAAAAAGACCTTCAGTTTGAGCAAGTTGAGAACAAACCAAATATCCTCGTGATTACCGTTTCAGGTTTACGTTATGACGCACTGACTAGCGAGAAAATGCCTAAATTGTTTGAATTTGCCACAAGTTCTACTCAATTTACGAATCATTACAGTAGCGGCAATACGAACAATGCCGGCCTAGTGGGCTTATTCTATGGACTGAATGCAAATTATACGGACAGTATTTTGAGTAATCACACACCGTCGGTATTAATTAAAAAGCTACAAGATGAGAAATATCAATTTGTCGCTTATTCGTCTACGGCATTTAAAGATAGCTTATTTAAACAAGCCTTGTTCCGTAATGTGAAATTGCCTAAAGTGAAAGCTTCTTCGCCAAAAGAGGCGAGAAATGGTGTTTTATCACTCTTAAAAAATGATAAGCCTTGGTTTGCTTATGTGGATTTAGATATTACGGATAAAACGGAAGAAAACTACACCAAATCGCTTGCAGATATAGATCAACAGATTGATGAAACCTTAGCATCAGTCTCTTTAGATAATACGATTGTCATTATTACTGCAGAACATGGTACAACGTTTAATAAACTGGATGAAAAAGAGCAAGAAAACTATTTTGGTCGTGATGAAATCCAAGTGCCATTTATTGTTTATTGGAAAGATTTACCAGTGCAAGAAGTATCTAAATTAACGAGCCATACGGATTTATTACCGGCATTGATGTCATCAATCTTTAAAGTGAAAAATCCAGTTTCGGATTATGCACAAGGTCGCAATTTATTTGAGCTTAATGGCAATCCTTGGGTATTGGCATCGAATTTCCGTTGGAATGTCATTATTCAGCCGGATGGCACACAGTATCATATTGATCGCAAAGGAAATTATAAGAAATTTGACCGCACTTATACGGAGCAATCTTCAAGCCGCCCACCACTCGGCTTGTTCTTGGAAGTTTTCAAACAAGAGCGTTCTTTTGTCAATAAATAGATAGCTTTTTTGTGCTTAAAATTTTATACTTTGCACTCAGTTGAAAGACTGAAAAGATGTTATTAATTAAAATCTGCGAATTTTTCATAACATTGCAAATAATTCACAATAGATCAGATCCTTATTGGGTTTGCTTTTCAATTAATACACTTCTCGTCTCTCTTTTCCTTTCTTTTTTGGCGGAGTTATTATGAGAAATCACGTTCGTAGCTTTAAAACGTTTATTCGAGACGAAATTATTAAAAAAGGTGGCTGGGTTAACGCCCATGCTCACGCAGATCGTGCTTTTACAATGACACCTGAAAAAATTGGCATTTACCACAACAGCAATCTTCAACAAAAATGGGATTTAGTGGACGAAGTTAAACGTACATCAAGTGTTGATGATTATTACGCCCGTTTCTGTCAATCGATTGAGCTTATGATTTCCCAAGGGGTAACGGCATTTGGTACTTTTGTGGATATTGACCCGATTTGTGAAGACCGAGCCATCATTGCTGCGCACAAAGCTCGCGAAGTCTATAAACATGACATTATTTTGAAATTTGCAAATCAGACCTTAAAAGGGGTGATTGAGCCAGAAGCACGCAAATGGTTTGATATTGGTTCGGATATGGTGGATATGATTGGAGGCTTGCCTTATCGCGATGAGCTTGATTATGGGCGCGGCCTTGAAGCAATGGATATTTTACTTGATGCGGCTAAATCTCGCGGCATTATGTGTCATGTACACGTGGACCAATTTAACTCTCCGAAAGAAAAAGAAACCGAACAGCTGTGTGATAAAACCATTGAACATGGTATGGAAGGGAGAGTAGTGGCAATCCATGGTATTTCCATTGGTGCACATAGCAAAGAATACCGCTATAAGCTTTATGAAAAAATGCGTCAGGCAAAAATGATGATGATTGCTTGTCCAATGGCGTGGATTGATAGTAACCGAAAAGAAGATTTGATGCCTTTCCATAATGCCTTGACACCGGCAGATGAAATGATTCCAGAAGGGATTACAGTCGCGTTAGGTACGGATAATATCTGTGATTATATGGTGCCACTTTGTGAAGGGGATTTATGGCAAGAGTTAAGCTTGCTTGCTGCTGGCTGTCGCTTCCCACATCTTGATGCAATGGTTGATATCGCAAGTATCAATGGACGTAAAGTGTTAGGTTTAGAGCCAGTTTAATCCAAAAAATTAGATAGAAGTGCGGTCATAAAATGAAACGTTTTGTGGCCGTTTTTATTTATAAGATAAAACAGAAATAATGCTAATTTGACGGATTTAAGTAAGGATTGTAAGAAAGTGGTGGGCGATACCGGTCTCGAACCAGTGACCCCCTCCTTGTAAGGGAGGT
>JAHZCD010000002.1:130614-353730 GCA_019423025.1 Haemophilus sp.
AACCAGTGACCCCCTCCTTGTAAGGGAGGTGCTCTCCCAACTGAGCTAATCGCCCACATAAGAAAAGCGTTTAAATAATGGGAAAGTTTGAGCGGAAAGAACACTTTAGAAAAGTGGTGGGCGATACCGGTCTCGAACCAGTGACCCCCTCCTTGTAAGGGAGGTGCTCTCCCAACTGAGCTAATCGCCCGCTTGGTCAAACTTTTACAACATTAAAGCCAACTTTGGAAAAAGTGGTGGGCGATACCGGTCTCGAACCAGTGACCCCCTCCTTGTAAGGGAGGTGCTCTCCCAACTGAGCTAATCGCCCTTAATGTTGTGGATTGGCATTATAAGTATAATGAGATTTCAGTCAATATATTTTTATGAAAAAGCGTCTAGTTGTTGCAAAAATAGGCATAAAATCAGATTTTTTATTTAGAAGTCACGCAAGTCGTAGTAAAATAAAGGTAATTTTTGTAAATGAATAGGTTATTAAGAAAATGAAAATTGATCCTCCTTTTGAATTAGATCCGAATGTCAAAGTACGTACGCGTTTTGCCCCAAGTCCGACAGGTTATTTGCACGTAGGTGGCGCACGTACAGCCCTTTATTCTTGGTTATTTGCAAAACATAACAATGGTGAGTTTGTACTACGTATTGAAGATACTGATTTGGAGCGTTCTACACCAGAAGCAACAGCGGCAATCATTGAAGGGATGGAGTGGTTAAACCTTGCTTGGGAGCATGGTCCTTATTATCAAACCAAACGCTTTGATCGTTACAATCAAGTGATTGATGAAATGATTGAGCAAGGCTTGGCTTATCGTTGCTATTGCTCTAAAGAGCGCCTAGAAGAATTACGTCATACACAAGAGCAAAACAAAGAAAAACCACGTTATGACCGTCATTGTTTACATGATCATAATCATGCAGCCGATGAGCCACATGTTGTACGTTTTAAAAACCCAACAGAAGGTTCAGTCGTGTTTGATGATGCAGTGCGTGGTCGTATTGAAATCAGCAACAGTGAATTAGATGATTTAATTATTCGTCGTACCGATGGTTCACCAACCTACAACTTCTGTGTGGTAGTGGATGACTGGGATATGGGCATTACTCACGTTGTGCGTGGTGAAGACCATATTAACAACACCCCGCGTCAAATTAATATCTTAAAAGCGTTAGGCGCACCAATTCCAGTATATGCGCACGTTTCCATGATTAATGGTGATGATGGTCAAAAACTCTCAAAACGTCATGGTGCGGTAAGTGTGATGCAATATCGTGATGACGGTTATTTACCCGAAGCCTTAATCAACTATCTTGTTCGTTTAGGTTGGGGTCATGGTGACCAAGAGATCTTTACACGTGAAGAAATGATTAAATTCTTCGAATTAGATCACGTGAGTAAATCTGCAAGTGCATTTAACACAGAAAAATTATTGTGGTTAAATCATCATTACATTCGTGAATTACCACCTGAATATGTGGCCAAACACCTTGCATGGCACTATAAAGATCAAGGTATTGATACATCAAATGGCCCAGCATTAACTGAAATCGTGACGATGCTTGCAGAACGTTGTAAAACCTTAAAAGAAATGGCATCAGCAAGCCGTTATTTCTTCGAAGAGTTTGAAAGCTTTGATGAAGCGGCAGTGAAGAAACACTTTAAAGCAGCAGCGATTGAACCACTTGAAAAAGTAAAAGAAAAATTGACCGCACTTTCTAGCTGGGATTTACATTCTACTCATGAAGCGATTGAACAAACCGCGGCTGAATTAGAAGTGGGGATGGGTAAAGTCGGGATGCCATTACGTGTGGCTGTAACTGGCTCAGGTCAATCACCTTCTATGGACGTGACATTAGTGGGTATTGGCCGTGAACGTGTGTTAGCGCGTATCCAACGTGCCATTGATTTTATTAAATCTCAAAACGCTTAATATTTAGGCTGATAAGCGGGATTTGATTATTTCAATATTGACAGTTTATCAGCCGAAATTTATCATAGCTTGCGTTATTTGGGGATATAGCTCAGTTGGGAGAGCGCTTGAATGGCATTCAAGAGGTCGTCGGTTCGATCCCGATTATCTCCACCAAATTTAAAACCTTGAAACTGAAAGTGAGTTTCAAGGTTTTTTCTTTATGGCAAATCTACATTTCTTTTAGATAATTCAAGCCTAATCCATTCATTTGTCCCATAATCCAGCTTTGTTTTTTACGAACTAACGCACTAGGCTTATTCACTTTATAGATGATAGGGTTTGGTAAAACCGCTGCGAGTAATGCCGCTTCTGATTGAGTTAAATTCTTCGCCGATTTTTTGAAATAATAGCGACTGGCCGCTTCTACACCAAAGATACCATTACCAAATTCTGCGATGTTTAAATATACTTCTAAAATCCGTTCTTTGGACCAAAAGATTTCCATTAATGCCGTTATGGGAACTTCTAACCCTTTACGAAACCAACTTTGTCCATGCCAGAGAACGAGGTTTTTTGCTGTTTGTTGAGAAATTGTTGAAGCGCCTCGGGTTCGGCGAGATTTTTCATTAAATTTAAAGGCCTTTTGAATTGCCTCGAAATCAAAGCCCCAATGGTGGGGGAATTTCTGATCTTCAGCAGCAATCACCGCAAGTTGCATATTCGGTGAGATTTCATCAAGACTTACCCAATCGTATTTGATTGAATAGCTGAAATCCAACTGTAATAAGTGCCCGATTTTTTGCTGTGCCATATAGGCAGAGAAGGGAACAGGGATAAAGCGGAAGCAAATGAAAAACACCAGGATTGCGAGAGAAAAACGCCACGCAACCCGTTGCCAATTTTTTTTCCACCAAGAGGGGCGAAAAAGATGTAAAAGTGCGGTCAGAATTCGCTTAGTTTTTTGCAGCTTGCTCATCGAGTTGGCTTTTCACCCAGTTTATAAAATCCGGATCCATTGTTTTGAGCATATTAGAACCACGCGTAATGGTTGCCGCACTGGTATTGAGATTTTGTTGGATCTCTCGTTGTGAGAGATTTTTATCCAATAACTGCGCCACGATTTGTAAACGTAATCCTACTGCATCGCGCTCATCTGGCGTGAGCAGAAGCGTTAATAAATCTTGTGCTTTCCCTTGTTCAAACGCGGTTTGCAAGGTCGCGAGGAAAGCATTCCATTGTTCTAAATTGCGACTAATATACATATCAACAATCCTATACTATTAAACTAGTGCGACTAGTATAGCCGATCGTATTCCTCTTTGCTAAAGGTTTGTAATTTTTCTTTGTTTTGTAGGTTTTGATAGTAAAAATCGTAAGTTAATACGTTTTGAACATAACCTCGCGTTTCAAAGAATGGAATGGAGGCAATAAATTCATCCATAGCCAATTTGCCATTGGCTCTCGCAAGCCATTTTTCGACACGGCTTGCTCCCGCATTATAGGCGGAGGCGATCAAAATGCGATTGTTTGGATATTTAGCATTCAGCTCATTTAAGTGCGCCGTACCGAGTAAAATATTATTAAGCGGTTTGAATAAATCTAACTCACCGTTATAAGGAAGTTGCTGATTTTCTGCCGTTTTTTGTGCAGTGCTCGGTAATAACTGCATTAATCCTCGAGCATTTGCGGAAGATTGTGCCATTGGATTCCAAGCACTTTCTTGGCGAGCAATGGCCATGGCAAAAGTTTTGGTTACACGATTATCCACAATCGCTTGAGGTTCCGTTGCACTGAGATTCACATTACTGAGGGCAATATCAAAATATTGACTGTAAGCATTTGGTAGACGTAATCCGATATAATCCCATGCTTTCGCAATAATCGACCCATCCACGCCTAATTCAAACCAATTTTGTTCATTCGCATATTGGCTTAACGCAAGTTGTTTCTCTTGCGGTAATTTTTCTAATAGAGAACGCCAACGTTGTTTGGCTGCACCTAATCGATCTAATTGACGCAGTTCTGCTATCTCAGCTAATTCAGCTGAATACTTCTCTTGGATATTGGACTCTTGAGGAATTTTAGGCATATCCAGTTTGTAGGAATGTCCTAATTTGACCGCAGCCAACATTGGGTAAAAACCACGTTCTTTCGCTAAAGCTTCTAATCGTTGTTTCGCATCTTTATCGGATGCTTGAGCAGCTATTTTAGCCATCCAATAACGCCATTCTTGTTTTTGTTTCGTCTCATCGGAAAGGGCATTTAACCAGACAAGCAAATCCGTTTGTTGCCAAATAGCCGTACGTAAACGACGTTCAATGAGGTTATCGGCATTCAGTTTTAGGATTTCTTGATCGCGCCATTGCACAAAGTTAGGGCTTTCATTATCAAAGAAACGGCTAATAAAGGCGATTTTCCAATCACGTAATTCCGTTTCATTTAATTGCCAATTCTTCGCCCATTGCTCGTAAGGGGTGAAAGTTGGCTCATTCATATTTTCCGGAATCGTCCGCAAATAACGAGAAAAACCTAGCACTACGGCAAATTTATTGGTGATTTTATTCGTATTACCATCAATTAATGGCAGTCTCTCCGCGAGTATTTTCAAATTTGCTGGATTTTTTAAGAGATCCTGATAGAGCGCTAAATGAGCGGCTACTTGTTCGTCTTCTTTAGCATTCTCAATTTTTTCTAACTCTTTAGCGAGTATTTCGAGGCCTTTCGCATCATTTTTACCAAAGAGCATCTCCGCTTTTTGATAGATCTTCTCTTCAGTCCGTCCACCTTGTGAATACCAAGCAGCCCACAGCTGAGCATCATTCGGAAGTTCAGCATTGTTGAGCCAAAGCTGTTCATATTCAGACAAAATAGCCGATTTATTCTTGTCGTTTGATTGATTTTCTGTCATCTGACTGGTATTGGCTGCTTCTATTTGATATTTAGCTGTAAGCACGGCAATTTGTCTTTCCAAATTATTTGGCGTGAGTTTGGCAAGTGCTTGAGTATCTTCAGCATTGATTAACAACGTAAAAATACTTTGTTCTAATTTTCCACGTAGAAAATGAGAGGAATGTTGCTGAATAAATTGTTCAATGTCTGTTCTCAATGCATTCACTTCTTCACGAGGCGTATCGCGATTAACGGTTTTTACACGCGCATCTAAATAAGCCGCCATAGCATCAGTTTGCAATGGATAGCCTTTTAAAGAATCAATAAGCCCAAGAAATAATTTGGCATTATTAGAAACATGATTATTTTTGACCGCACTTTTTAGGAGCGATTCTAATTGCAGAAAAGTCGCTCGTTGTTCAATCAGCTTTAATTCATGAGCGTGCTGTTGTTGTGTCCATTTGGCTTGTTCTTCTGCAAGGTTAATTTGTGGCGCAGTTTCATTTTGGCTTTTATGGGCATGTTGATTAGCCAAAGCTGAGCCTGAAAGTGAGGTTAAAATTAATAACGAAATTGTCGCGTGTTTAAGTGCTCGCATAGGAGATTCCATATAAAGAGAAAGACGGATATTTAGATCCGTCTTTGAGTGTAGAGTTCGTTTTATTTAGAAAACTTTTTTGAAAGGCTTCACAATGACATCACCGTAAACGCCAGCTTCAACATAAGGATCTTGTGCTGCCCAGTCTTTTGCTGCAGACAGGCTTTCGAATTGAGCAATCACAGTTGAGCCGGTAAAGCCAGCTTCACCTGGATTTTCATCGTCAATGGCAGGATTGGGACCTGCTGTTAATAAGCGACCTTCTGCTTGTAATTGTTTTAAACGAGCAAGATGTTGCTCACGTACAGCAAAGCGTTTTTCTAAAGTACCAGGAATATCTTGGGCAAAAATCACGTAATACATCATTTATCCTTTTAACAATTTAATTCTTCGATAGAGGCTAATGCTCGTTCTAGTTCAAGATTACCTTCACGTGGAATAGAGCGGGATTTGCCGTCTTTTCCTACAGCTACAAAGGTAAATACGGCATCTGTCACGCAGTAACGTTCCCCAATTGGTTCACTGGCAACTTTTTTCACCCATACTTCTACCTTGATTTTAATAGAAGAACGACCCACACTGAGACATTGGCCGTAACAACACACCACGTCACCGACGGCGATAGGCTTAATGAAATTCATACTTTCTACGGCAACGGTGACAACGCGACCATGAGCAATTTCTTTTGCTAGAATTGCTCCGCCCATATCCATTTGTGACATAATCCAGCCACCGAAAATATCACCGTTCGCGTTGGTATCTGAAGGCATCGCTAAGGTACGTAATAATAATACGCCTTTAGATTGACGACCGTCTTTATCGATAAGATTTGAAACCATTATTTGTCCCCGTCATTTTTTTGATCATCTTTAGGTAAGTAACGGTAAATATAAGCACCGCTGACAATTGTTGCAATAAAGGTCATACCAAGTAAACCAAAAGATTTGAAATCAACCCAAGCATCTTCAGACATATTTTGGCTGATATAAATATTTACCAGCATACACAGAATAAAAAATCCTGCCCAGCCTACATTTAATTTGTTCCACACATTATCCGGTAATTGGATTTCTTTGCCTAATAACTTTTTCACCAGTGGCGTATTGAATTGGAATTGTGCAACCAATAAAACAATGGCGAAGAGGGCATTAATAATTGTGACTTTCCATTGTAGATATTTGATTTCATTGAAATAAGCAGTAAGCAATCCAAAAAAGACGACAGCAATTGCCATGATTTTTTGTTGTTTCTCAATCACGCCATATTTCAGTTTTAGTACAACCATCTGAATGATGGTCGCAATGACTAAGACAATCGCCGCTTCACGCACACCAAACATTTTGTAGGAGACGAAAAAGAGAACAAGCGGAATAAATTCAAGAAGTTGTTTCATATTAAGCCTTCATAAATAAGCTGTAAAAACGGTAAGTAAATACCAAAATAAACATTTGAAATAATGCAGCCAAGATACCAACAATAGCACTTAAAAATGATGAACCCAAGATTGCACCAACGGTATTAACCACTAAAGGAAGAAGTAAATAAGTGAGTAAAGCATAAATAATTAATACACCATTACGCTTAATACCTGCACGCCATACTTGTAAAGCACTTTGCCCGATAGATTGATTGGACGCAATGTAATGCACAGGCGATAAGCATAGGCGAACAAAGAAAAATAAACCAAATACCATTGAAACAAAGGCTAGAGGGGAGAGGGCATTTTTGTTTAAAAATGAGCTCATGACATCAGCAAGGCCAAATAAAAGCGGCAAACTCATAAAAATATCTAAAACGACCACACCTAAAAAACGACGTAATGTAAGCATTAGCCCTTGATTAATCGGATTTTGATTTTGCTGGCTAATATGATGAATAGTTGCAATACCGAAGGTCGCAATAAAAGACATCAACAATTGTTGGAATAAAAACGATCCAATCAGTGCAGTTGGCTCTACTTTGCTCAATGCATCAATAATATCCTGTTGTGATGGATTAGGATTATCACCCAAACTCGGCATTGGAACGCTCACTAATGCATTAATCAATTGTGTGGCAACAAAGAGTCCAACGAAAATCAGCACGATTTTCCGCTGATTACGCATAAAATTAAGGCTATCTTGAAAAATCTGAGTAAAGTTAATTTGCATACTATATCCCACAATAATAAAACCCCGATTATACAGGGTTTATTGTTTTTTTCATAAAATCAGGTTGTTTAATGGTGATTTGAGTCTTTCTTTTCAAGAGCGTATATCGCTTTACTCATTAGCATAACCATTCGGTGGCAACGGTTTGCCGTCTAAATAGGCTTGATTTTCAATGAGTTTTAGTCGATCTTCAACAAACCATTTAATCACTAAAGGATAAATGTGGTATTCCTGTTCACGAGTACGAAGCTCTATCTCCTCGACGGTATCGCCAGGGAAAATAGGCACTTTAGCTTGTAATACAATAGCGCCTCCATCGATCTCTTCATTGACAAAATGCACGGTTGTACCGTGTTCGCTGTCGCCATTCTCAAGTGCTCTCTGATAAGTATGTAACCCAGGATATTTGGGTAGAAGGGAAGGATGAATATTTAAAATTTTCCCCGTAAAACGTTGTGTGAATGGTTTGGTTAAGATTTTCATGTAACCGGCTAACACAATGAGATCAACATTGAGATCCTCTAAATAATCACCGATAGCCTTATCCATATCGAGATTGGAGGTAAAATCTTGACGTAAAAAAACGCGGCTAGGAATGCCCGCACTTTTAGCGCGTACTAAGCCAAATGAATCGATTTTATTACTGATGACAGTCACAATCTTTCCTGGAATAAACCCAGTTTGACAAGCCTCAATTATTGCTTGAAGATTTGATCCTTGCCCTGAAATCAGGACGGCAATTTTTTTCATATTATTCTACATAAAAGAAGGGCGAACCTTTCATTTTGAAATTTTCGCCCTGAAATGGAAAAGTAAAATTATTTAATGATAACTTGTAGTTCGTTATCTGTCGCACTTTCGATATGACCGATTAACCAGGCATTTTCACCGGATTGTTTTAAAATTGCTAAAGCGGTTTCTACTTGCGATTGCGGTAATGCAATCACCATACCAACGCCACAGTTAAATGTGCGGTACATTTCATAGGTTTCAATGTTGCCTTTTTCTTGTAACCATTTGAACACCGGTTGCCATTCCCAGCTACTTTCATCAATGACTGCTTTAGTATTTTTCGGTAATACACGAGGGATATTTTCCCAGAAACCGCCACCGGTTAAGTGCGCAATAGCATGGACTTCGGTTTGTTTGATTAACGCGAGAACAGATTTTACATAGATTTTTGTCGGCGCAAGCACTTGTTCACTTAATGGACGACCATCTAATTGCTCTGTGGCCGGGTTTACACCAGCAACATCAATGACTTTACGAATTAAAGAATAACCGTTTGAATGCGGACCACTTGAACCAAGCGCGATTAGGGCATCACCCACTTTAACCTGGCTACCATCAATGATTTCTGATTTTTCAACAACACCTACACAGAAACCTGCAAGGTCATAATCACCTGCGTGATACATACCTGGCATTTCAGCGGTTTCGCCACCCACTAATGCACAACCAGATTGTACACATCCTTCTGCGATGCCCTTGACCACATCTGAAGCAACATCCACATCAAGTTTTCCTGTTGCGTAGTAGTCTAAGAAGAATAATGGTTCGGCGCCTTGAACCACTAAATCGTTAACACACATTGCGACCAAATCAATACCGATAGTATCGTGTTTTTTTAAGTCAATGGCTAAACGTAATTTGGTACCTACTCCGTCTGTACCGGAAACAAGGATAGGTTCTTTATATTTGCCCGGAATAGCACATAATGCGCCAAACCCACCTAATCCCCCGATGACTTCAGGGCGAGTTGTCCGTTTTACGTGTGGTTTAATACGTTCAACTAATTCGTTACCGGCATTAATATCCACGCCTGCATCTTTATAACTTAATGATGGTTTGCTCACAATGTTGTCCTATATTTTTAGGTTAAATGATAAAACGGCGTGATTGTATCAGATTAAGCAAACGTTTGCGATAGTGATTTAATCAGGATTTAAGCAAAAAAATAACCGCACTTTATTTTGCATGATAAAGTGCGGCCAATTTCAAAAGAGTTTTTAGCGATTCGCTAATTCGAAAATCATCGCTTCAGCTTGGCAGCTAAATGTAAAACGAGCCGTTAAATTGGCGCCATTTTCAGTTTCTGTGATTTCACTTTTAATGTCGCAAGGATCGCTTTCTGTTTTGCGTGCTTTTTCAACGAAACGATTAAGTGCCGCTTCAGCTTCAGCTTTATTCGCATAGGTTTGATGAATATCAACAGAGCAATCTGAACCGTCAATAATCGTCCCCACATCAACACAACTACAAGTGAGAGATTCTTCTGCTTTGCATGTTACTGTCATAGGATTTCCTTATTTTAAAATTAAGATTGATCGTATTTTAGCACTTTTGAGCCACCTGAAAAAGTAACTACATTTTTTTAATTTAAATATCATTTATTTACCACTGGTCGGAACACTTACAAATTAGTATGAAATAATTTGCACTCCATTTATTGGAGTTTTAGAATCTCGCGGATTTTTTCATTATTATTAATAACAAAGGTTCCAAATGACAAAATTTAATAAAACGCTATTAGCAACAGCGACATTACTCGCAGCGGGCGGTGCAAATGCAGCAGCATTCCAATTAGCAGAAATTTCTACCTCAGGCCTAGGAATGGCTTATGCAGGAAATGCAGCTGTTGCTGATAATGCTTCAGTAGTTGCAACTAACCCAGCATTAATGACTGAGTTTAAAAAAGCAGAGTTGTCTGCTGGTGGTGTTTTTGTTGATGCTGATGTTGATGTCACTGGTTCTATTGGTGGAGTACCAGCTAATCATAAAAACGTTATTCCTACTGCAATCATACCTAATATGTATGTGGTTGTGCCTGTAAATGATCGCTTCGCATTGGGCGGCGGTATGAACGTTAATTATGGTTTAAAATCTGAATATAACGATACATACGCTGCTGGTGTATATGGTGGTCGAACAGAATTAAAAGCATTAAATTTTAATTTAAGTGGTGCATATGATTTAGGCTACGGCTTTAGTTTTGGTGTTGGTGTAAATACAATTTATTCTGATGCAGAAGTTCAACGTCATTTAGGTATCGGTGGTAAAGCAATTGCTCAGCAATTAGGTGCAATGGCGACAAAATTAAGTGCAGCTGGCCAGGTTGCTCAAGCAACACAGTTATCTGCAGTAGCTAACCAGTTAGCAAATGCACCTGCAAATACATCTGTATCAAAAATTAAAGGTGATAAATGGAGTCTTGGATGGAATGCGGGTTTAACTTATAAACTCAATGAAAATCACCGTTGGGGCTTAGCGTATCACTCCGCAGTAAACGTTAAATTTAAAGGCAATTATTCAAATGAATTTCCTGTAGCATATAACGCGTTATTATCCCAGTTAGCAAATACTGGCGTTGCCTTGCCAATTACTCAGGCAACCGGAGGAGAGAACATTCCTGGTAGTTTAACCTTACACTTGCCAGCTTATTGGGAGTTTTCTGGATTCCATAAATTAACGGATAAATTAGCGGTTCAATATAGCTATAAATATACTGAATGGAAACGTTTGAAAAGCTTAACTGCATATGGTGAAAGCGGAAATGTTTTATTCCACAAAGATGAAAAATTCAGTAATTCTTCACGTTATGCATTAGGTTTCTCTTATGATGCAACCGAAGCGTTAACAGTGAGAGCAGGTGTTGCTTATGATAAGAATGCAAGTATCAATCATCCATCAATTTCAATTCCAGACACAGATCGTATGTGGTATAGCTTAGGGGCAACCTATCGTTTTACTCCAAACTTATCAGCTGATTTTGGATACGCACACTTACATGGTAAGAAAAATAGCTTTAAAGAAGGTTTATCAGGTCAATTTAAAGTTAAATCAAGTGCTAACCTTTACGGTTTAAACTTAAACTACAGTTTCTAATTTGTAAAAAATTTAGCATAATACGTAGCACACCGAATGTATGTTCGGTGTGCTTTTTTCTTATATGACTTCATAAAAACGAGAGAAAAATGACCGCACTTTTTTATGCTTATATGGACTCACCAATTGGTCGGTTATTAATGCTTTCTGATGGTGAACATCTTACAAATTTAGATTGTGAGTTAGAACAAACCACGCCAAATCCAAATTGGATTTTACGAGAAGATTTACCGCTTTTTGAAAAAGTGCGGTGCGCTTTAATGCGTTATTTTAATGGTGAGCCAGAAAGTTTCTCCGATATTCCTTTATCGCCTAAAGGTACCGCATTTCAACAGGCGATTTGGAAAGCATTGCGTCAAATTCCTTATGGTAAAACGGCGAGTTATGGCGGGTTAGCAGAAAGCATTAATAATCCCAAGGCGGTGCGTGCCGTTGGTGGTGCAGTAGGGAGTAATCCCATTAGTATTATTATTCCATGTCATCGTGTATTAGGGAAAAAATGTGAAATCACTGGTTTTGGTGGTGGATTGCCGGCAAAACGCTTTTTATTGAAACTAGAAAATATTCCTTACATCGACAAAGGCGTAGAATACGTTAAACCGAAATTATTGAAGAAATACCACGAATGATCCCACAAACCGAACAAGCCTTATTAGAAAAAGCGCAATCTATTGCGGGGTTAACCTTTGGCGAACTTGCAGATGAATTAAATATTCCCGTTCCGCCTGATTTAAAACGTGATAAAGGTTGGGTTGGAATGTTGCTTGAAACCGCATTGGGGGCGACTGCCGGCAGTAAAGCAGAGCAGGACTTTTCCCATTTAGGCATTGAATTAAAAACCTTACCCATTAATACCGAAGGTTTTCCGTTGGAAACCACGTTTGTGAGTCTTGCACCCTTGGTTCAAAACTCAGGGGTAAATTGGGAAAACTCACACGTTCGTCATAAATTATCGAAAGTCTTGTGGATTCCTATTGAAGGTAGTCGTGATATTCCGTTGCGTGAGCGACATATTGGCCAACCTATCTTATGGCAACCTTCGACTGAACAAGAACATCAATTACGCCAAGATTGGGAAGAGTTGATGGATTATATTGTGCTCGGAAAGTTAGATCAGATTACGGCACGTATTGGTGAAGTTATGCAACTACGTCCAAAAGGCGCAAACAGTAAAGCCATTACAAAAGGCATTGGTAAAAATGGGGAAGTGATTGATACCTTGCCACTGGGTTTTTATTTACGGAAAGAGTTTACAGCAGGCATTTTAAACGCTTTTCTTAATTATAAAAATGGGTGAATCATCACCTATTTTTTATTTCTCTAAGTTCTGAAAAACACGGAAAAAACCCACCGCACTTTGTAAAGTCTCACCATAAAAAATGAGCGGAATACGATTTCGTTGCCAAGGCGGAACGCCGAGCTCTTGCCAAATTTTTTTCATGGTTTCGGCAGGGCGATTATGCTGTCGTTTTACTTTGCCAGTATAAGCAAATCGTATTTGAATCGGCTCTTGTGTATCAGCAAGTTGAACCTGTTTGTTATTCCAATGCACTAAAATGCCTTTCGCATTGTGGGTAGCATAAATTGTTCCAAGATTATCAGGCAAGGCAATCTGTTGATTTAACGGCATATCAAGACAAGTTTTCGACAAATCAGCAAATTTCCCCGTTAAATAGAGATATTGCTGATAACGGCGAATAATATGCTCCCCAAGTTGAAATTGTGGGGATGCATCTGCTTTAGCCTGTATAACATCATCAATAATATGCATTAATTGAACCTGCGTAGGCATGGTAATCTGGTTTTTAGCCAACCACATTCGCAAAAGTGCGGTTTGTTTTTGCGATGAATAGTTTAGAAAGTTTAGGAGCGAAAACTGTTTTTGATCCTCAAGAATGTGCTGCTCAAAGCAGGTCTGTAATAATTCATTGATCAGTTGTTGTTGCTCAAAACAATGTTGTGCGGCACGCTGAACTGCATGATCAAAATGTCCCCAGCGTTGGCGTATTTCAGGTAAAATTTGGTTACGTAAGAAATTGCGATCGTAATGATTATCTTGATTGCTTTCGTCTTCGACCCAAGAGAGATTTTCTTGCTGAACGTAATCTTCTAATTCATTACGGCTAAAAGAAAGGAGTGGGCGTAGAATAGGCATCCCAAATAATTGGCTTTCTTTTTGCATGGCACCTAAACCTTGCAATCCTGCTCCGCGTTTTAGCGCCAGGAAAAAGGTCTCAGTTTGATCATTTAAATGATGTGCAGTGACAAGATATTCATCTGGCTGAATATGTTTTAAAATCGCCTGATAACGAGCTTCTCTTGCGCCCGCTTCAATGCCATCGTGCATTTCCACTTTGACTTTTTCAATAATAAGTGGAATATCAAATTGTTTACAGAGTTGTTGGCAATGAGCCGTCCAAGCATCCGCATTCGGACTTAATCCGTGATGGATATGGATTGCTCGCAGGCTTAAGTGCGGTCGTTTTTTGCTGAGTTTTTTAATTAAAGAAAGCAGTGCAGTTGAATCCAAACCACCGCTAAAAGCAATGAGAAGCTTATTGGCGGTGGTTGGAATTTGAGCTTGGAATAATGAAAAAAGATCCATTAGGCAACTTTAACAGCTTTGTAGTTTGTGCTTGGATTTAAGATCTCAAAACGTGCAGCAATAGGTTGGAGTTCGTAAGATTTCAAATCAAAGGTAGTTTTCATTACGCCAGCAACAGCATTATTCATTTTTTCAAAAGCTTCAACATCATTGCCACAGTTTAAGTAATGCGCCAAGAAAGTTCCCGCAATTAAATCACCCACACCAACAGGTTCAAAAGAGAATTTATAAAGTGGACGACTTAAATGCCATACACCTTCAGGTGTCGCCATAATAATTTCAAAGGTATCAGGATCATTTAATTTACCTGCTTTACCTAAGTGTTTAACCAACACTTTTTTCACACCTTTGGCAACTAACGCATTAGCGGCTTTGAGCACATCGTCAAACGTATTGATAGGGAAATCAGAAAGTGTACGAAGCTCAGAAAGGTTTGGTGTCATGATGTCCGCACGTGGAATGGCTTTTTCAATTAAGCGTTCACGTACACCATCGGCGACCACGCAGACTTTTTCAGCATTTGGCATAACAGGATCGCACAAGTAAAGTGCATTTGGGTTACGTGCTTTGATTTTTTCTAAAGCATAGATAATTTTGTCAACTTGCTCAGCTGAACCTAAATAGCCAGAAAGCAATGCATCACATTCTTGCAGTTTTCCAATGGCATCTAAACCGTTAGCGATCTCACCAATTTGTTCTTGTGGAATCACCATGCCTGTCCATTTGCCATATTGAGTATGGTTAGAGAATTGCACGGTATTGAGTGCCCACACATCCACGCCTAATAACTGCATTGGAAAGGTGGCGGATTTATTACCGGCAAAACCATAAACTACGTGAGATTGGATAGCTAATACGTTTTTCATTTTGAGTTCTCCTTTTATATTATTTTAGGCATTGATGCTGTTTCTTGCATCCATGTAACATTTTTTTCAAAACACAAAAAAGAGCGGTTAAACTAACCGCTCTTTTTCTATTTTATTAACAATAACCGTAAGACATTAAACGTTCATAACGTCTTTCTAATAAGCCATCTTTGTCGAAGGTATCGAGTTCGTTTAGTTCTTCAACAAGGCATTGTTTTAAATTACGTGCCATTTCATGATAATTACGATGTGCACCACCTAATGGCTCTTGAACGATATTATCAATTAAACCTAACTCTTTTAAACGAGGTGCAGTTAAGCCCATGACTTCGGCTGCGGTTGACGCTTTTTCTGCACTTTTCCATAAGATAGAAGCACAGCCTTCTGGTGAGATAACAGAATAGGTTGAATATTGCAACATATTCACTTTGTCGCCCACACCAATGGCTAATGCACCACCGGAACCGCCTTCACCGATTACCGTACAGATAACAGGCACTTTTAAGGTAGACATTTCACGTAAGTTACGAGCAATCGCTTCAGATTGACCACGTTCTTCCGCACCGATGCCCGGGTAAGCCCCTGGTGTATCGATAAAGGTAATGATAGGTAAGTTGAAACGCTCAGCCATTTGCATTAAACGTAATGCTTTACGATAGCCTTCAGGTGCCGGCATACCAAAGTTACGTGTTACTTTATCTTTTACTGTACGACCTTTTTGGTGACCGATAATCATCACTGCGCGACCATCTAAACGAGCAAGACCACCTACGATTGCTTTATCATCTGCAAAGGCACGATCGCCTGCAAGTTCTTGGAAATCAGTGAAAATATGTTCGATATAATCAAGCGTGTATGGACGATTTGGGTGACGTGCCATACGAGAAACCTGCCATGCATCAAGATTTGCAAAGGTTTTTTTGGTTAATTCATCGCTTTTCTTTTGTAAGCGTTTAATTTCATCGTGTAAATCAATTTTGTCATCAGATGCTGAACGTAGTGCTTCAATTTTGGCTTCAAGTTCAGCAATAGGTAATTCAAAATCTAAATATTCTTGGCTCATTTCTTATCCTAAAATATCGTCAAAAGTTGCCCGCACTTTATCAAGATTTAAGGTGCGGTGCAAATGGTTTTCACTGGTTGGAGCGGATTATAAATATTCCTTTTTTAGTAATGATAACAAAAACAAAAATGCGGAACAAATTACGACGGAAGGCCCCGCAGCTGTATCATAAAAGGCGGAAAGAAATAACCCGCCAACGACAGAAAGCATACTGATTAAAATCGCAATAAATACCATTTGTTCAGGTGTTTTGGCAAAACGTCTTGCTGTTGCGGCGGGAATAATTAAGAGTGATGTAATAATCAGTGCCCCAACAAACTTCATACTTAATGCGATCGTCAGTGCGGTCAAAATCATTAAGATAAATCGCATTTTTTTAATGTTAATGCCTTCCACTTGAGCCAGTTCAGGTGAAACTGTGGTGGAGAGTAAGGCTTGCCAGAAGTAAAGCAGTGTGCCTAATACAATGAGGACACCCGTGCCAATATAAGGTAAGTCGTTAAAATTAATGGCGAGCAAATCCCCAAAAAGATAACTCATTAAATCTACGCGGACATTTTTTAGTAAGCCAACCGTAACCACACCAAGGGAAAGACAACTGTGTGCGATAATGCCTAAAAGGGTATCCACTGAAAATTGCGTGTTACTTTCGAGCCAAACCATTAATACGGCGAGAATAATCGTCAAAATTACAATGGCAACATAAGGGTTAATTTGTAAGAAAATCCCTAACGCCACACCAAGCAAGGCTGAGTGGGAAAGGGTATCACCAAAATAAGCCATTTTACGCCACACCACAAAAGCACCCAGTGGTG
This sequence comes from Haemophilus sp., assembly GCA_019423025.1. Classification (GTDB taxonomy): domain Bacteria; phylum Pseudomonadota; class Gammaproteobacteria; order Enterobacterales; family Pasteurellaceae; genus Haemophilus_D. Next base: position 147,393 of record JAHZCD010000002.1, read on the forward strand.
CGGTAATTAAGGAAAGCAGTAATCCCGTAAGCAAGGCGGGAAATAAAATCTCAAACATGATTTTTCCTTATTGTTGGCATTCAGATGGATTGGCACTGCAACTACAAACATCACCGTGCATATTATGATGATGATTATGATGGTGCGTATAAAAGCCCACATTTTGTGAGATTTGGTTGCCCCAAAGGCGTATAAATGTTGGATCATTCGATAAACTTTCGGGTGTGCCGGCACAGCGAATATGTTGATTGATGCACAACACTTCTTTACTGTCCGCCATCACGATATGCAAATCATGGGAAACCATTAAAACCGCACAATTTAAGGCTTGTTGAGTACGGTGAATCAGCTGATAAAGTTCAGCTTGACCATTAATATCGACCCCTTGAGTTGGTTCATCTAGCACCAGTAAATTGGGTTTGTTCAAAATCGCACGAGCTAATAACACGCGTTGCATTTCCCCACCTGAGAGTTTTTGCATATTATTTTTTCTCAAATGAGTGATAGAGAGTTGCTCAAGTGCGGTTGATATTTCTTGCGTTTTAACACCTTTTTTGAGTGCCAGAAAACGCTCAACCGTCATTGGTAAGCTGTGATCGAGGTGAATTTTTTGTGGGACATAGCCAATTCTGACATTGGTGCTATAAATTACTTCACCGGATGTCGGCGGTTGTAATTTTAATAAGGTTTTCAAGAGGGTCGATTTCCCCCCACCATTTGGGCCTACAATGGTGATAATTGAATTAGGATAAATGCTGAAATTAATATCCCGTAATGCTGTCTTTTGTTCAAAGACCACATTGATATTTTTCAGCGTAATTAATGGTGTTGGTTGGGCTGGTTGAATGGCGTGAATCTGCATAATCCCCCCTTTAAAAATGGCTCACTAAAATAGCTCATTTCCTTGTTTTTCTCAAGAAATTCTGACTATGCCTAATATTTAGGCATAAGATTTGACATTTTTAGGGTAAAATGAATTTTTTTTAGAGTTTGTAGTCTGAAGAGCGAAAAGCTTTTTATTCATTTTAAAGGTATCTATTTTGCAACACGTTAAATTAGCTAGAGATCGACGGAAACGAAAATCCCGTATAAAAGCGGCGATTTTTTTTGCCGCACTTTTGCTTATTTTAACGGGTATTTTCCTCGCTTTTAAAGATACCGCTGATTATGATCCTTCTTTGCAAAGTAATCTTGAGCCAGAGATGGTGGATAACGTTCAATATCAATCTCTTACACCTGAAAAAACAGAATCAGATAAGCAACAAACTCAAGCAGGCGAACATCCTGAAACTAAGCAGAATGCGAATACGGAAGATGCGACTTCTTACGATGATGATCTTCAAGCCAAAGATGATGAAGTAGATGAAATTAAACCACAGTTTGATGAGCTAACTGATTTGCCAAAAGATGCGCAAGATGCGCTTAGCGGTATTTTAGATGTAGCCGATCAGGCATTGCGTATTACCGATCAATTTAGTCATACGGTGGTGCGTGGCGATTCATTAAAAGATGTGTTAGAGCTTTCAGGTTTAGAAGATGATACGGCGAAGAATTTAATCGCTGAGTATCCTGAATTAAAAACTTTGCGCGCAGGTCAACAGTTCTATTGGATTTTAGATAAAGAAGATCAACTGGAATATTTAAACTGGTTGGTGTCTGAAAAAGAAGAACGCATTTATGAGCGCACGGAAGACGGTAAATTTAAACGCCAAATCTTAGAGAAGAAAAGTATCTGGAAGAAAGAGGTGTTAAAAGGTACGATTAACGGATCTTTTGCATCAAGTTTGCGTGATTTAGGCTTGGATGGTCGTCAAATTAGCCAATTAAGTTCTGCGTTACAATGGCAGGTAAGCCTTCAAAAACTCAGCAAAGGCACCAAATTTGCGATTTTGGTATCACGTGAATATTTAGGCGATAAATTAACCGGTCAAGGTAACGTTGAAGCCATTCATATCATGGCAGAGGGTAAGAGCTATTATGGCATTCAAGCCGCCAATGGTCGTTACTACGATAAGCAAGGGGAAACTCTTGGCAAAGGTTTCGCGCGTTATCCATTGCAACGTCAAGCGCGTATTTCATCACCATTTAACCCAAATCGCCGACATCCGGTAACAGGACGTGTTCGACCGCATAAAGGGGTGGACTTTGCTGTTTCACCAGGCACGCCAGTTATTGCGCCAGCAGAAGGTGTGGTAGAAAAAGTGGCTTATCAAGCAGGTGGTGCAGGACGTTATGTGGTGATACGCCATGGTCGTGAATATCAAACGGTGTATATGCATTTAAGTCGTGCTTTGGTGAGTGCAGGTCAAACTGTGAAGAAAGGGGAGCGTATTGCATTAACCGGTAATACAGGGATTTCAACCGGTCCACACTTACACTATGAGTTTCATATTAATGAACGTGCGGTGAACCCGCTTACGGTGAAATTGCCAGGTACCAGCAGTGGAATGGCAACAGCAGAACGTAAGCAATTCTTAGTTCGAGCGAAAGAAGTTGAAAGAACATTAAAATTATAGCGAATAAAGTGCGGTCAAATTTGACCGCATTTTTTATACGCCTAAAAATTAGCCGAAAACTGACCGCACTTCATCTTTTCTCTTTTCCTTCAATATGCTATTCTTTTTGCATTTTAGAATTATTCTCATTTTTATGATTAAGCGACGTTATCTGATTTTTCTTTTGATCGTGCTTTCCTTTGTTTCACTTTTTCTCGGGGTAAGTACTGTTAATCTGCAAGGGTTACTGAATTTTGAAGGTAATCAATGGCAGATATTTTTCATCAGTCGAGTGCCTCGTTTAATCAGTATCTTGATTGCGGGTGCATCCTTAAGTATTTGTGGCTTAGTGATGCAGCAACTCAGTCGAAACCGATTTGTTTCTCCCACCACTGCGGGCACCATGGATAGTGCAAGATTAGGGATTTTAATGGCGATGCTGTTTTTCCCAACGGCTTCAATGTTGTTAAAAACGACCATTGCGGTGATTGTGTCTTTCCTTGGCACATTGTTATTTATGACGATTCTGTCCCGTTTGAAATTCAAGGACACCATATTTGTACCTTTAGTGGGGATTATGTTCGGTAATATCATCAGTTCGATTACCGCCTTTATTGCTTACAAAGAAGATTTATTGCAAAACTTATCTGGATGGCTACAAGGGGATTTCTCGCTTGTGATGTCAGGCCGTTATGAATTGTTGTATTTCAGTATTCCTACACTCATCGTGGCTTATTTATTTGCGCATCGTTTTTCTATTGTCGGGATGGGAAAAGATTTTGCCGTCAATTTAGGTCTAAATTACAACCAAGTACTTTATCTCGGTCTGCTCATTGTGGCAGTGGTGTCTTCGATTATTATTGTGTCTGTTGGCGTGATTCCTTTCTTAGGGTTAATTATTCCGAATATCGTCACACTTTATTTGGGTGATAACTTGAAGAAAGTGTTATCTCATACCGCTTTGTTAGGTACGGTATTTGTTTTATTCTGCGATATTTTAGGTCGAAGTGTGATTTATCCTTATGAGATTTCCATTAATGCCGTGGTTGGCGTATTTGGTAGTGGTATCTTCTTATTTTTATTATTAAAGCGGTATAGAAATGGCTAAGAAATCTTCTTCTCAACTGATTGTATTGTCGTTGTTAGCCATTGTTTCTCTTGCACTCTATTTAGGCTACAACTTACCAAACCGTTGGCAATATGCCTTGGAAAATCGTGCCTTATCCTTAATTGCAATTGTGATTACAGGCGCGGCAATTGCACTTGCTACAATGATTTTTCAAACCGTCGTGAATAACCGAATTCTGACGCCGAGTATTTTAGGGTTAGATTCGCTGTATTTACTGATTCAAACGACGATTATCTTCCTTTTCGGTTCAAGCACATTGCTTTCCATGAATTCCATTGCATTGTTTGTGTTGTGTACGGGATTAATGATGGCGTTTTCATTAGTGCTTTATCACTTCCTATTTAAGAAAGAAAACCAAAATATTTTCTTCTTGTTGCTTGTTGGGATTATTTTCGGCACCTTCTTTGGTAGCTTGACGACGTTTATGGAAGTGTTGATTGATCCAAATGAATTCCAGATCGCACAAGATATTGGATTCGCAAGTTTCAACCGAATCAATACACAAATCTTGTGGGTGGCATTAGCCATTTTAGTGGCGACGATTGTTTTCAGCTTGAAATATTGGCATTGCTTTGATGTGTTGGCATTAGGACGAGAAAATGCCATTAACTTAGGAATCGATTATCAAAAGACTTTAAAAGTCCTCTTAATTCTGGTGGCAATTTTAACGTCAGTGTCGACCGCACTTGTTGGCCCACTTACTTTCCTTGGGTTATTGGTAATGAACGTGACCTTTGAATTTATTCGTGATTATCGCCATAAAGTCTTAATTCCTGCTGCGATGTTAATTTCCATCATAACCTTGGTTTTAGGACAATTATTAGTGACCCATATTTTTACGTTCCGCACGACATTAAGCATCATCGTTAATTTTGTCGGTGGCGTGTACTTTATTTATTTGTTATTAAGAGCAAACAAAAAATGGCAATAGAAATTCGCAATATTACTAAAAGTTACGGAAGCAAAAAGGTGGTGGATAATGTGTCCATCACCATTCCTACGGGGAAAATTACGTCTTTTATCGGGCCGAATGGCGCGGGGAAGAGTACGGTGCTGTCTATTATGAGCCGTTTGTTGAATGCTGATAGTGGCGAGATCTATCTCAACGGTGAATTGCTCAATCGTAAGAAAAGTAGCGATATTGCAAAACAACTTGCGATTTTAAAGCAAACGAACAACATTAATTTGCGTCTAACCATTGAGGATTTAGTCGCTTTTGGGCGTTTTCCTTATAGCAAAGGAAACTTAACCCAAACTGACCGCACTTTTATTGATAATGCCATTGCCTATATGAATTTAGATGATATTCGTCATCAATATATCGACAACTTAAGTGGTGGTCAGCGACAACGCGCTTATATTGCGATGACGCTTGCACAAGATACGGATTATATTTTATTGGATGAACCATTAAATAATCTGGATATGAAACATTCAGTGCAGATCATGCAAGTTTTACGCAAATTAGCGACAGAACTCAACAAAACCGTGGTGATTGTGATTCACGATATTAATTTTGCCTCTTGTTACTCAGACTACATTGTTGCCATGAAAAATGGAAAATTAGTGCACCAAGGGGAAGTTAACCACATTATGCAATCGCCCGTGCTACAAGATATTTATGATATGTCGATACCTATTCAGGATATCGACGACCATAAAATTGCCGTTTATTTTAGATAAATAAGGAAATCTTCATGAAAAAAACATTATCAACATTAGCACTTTCACTTTTTGCTTTGGTCGGTGTTGCTCAAGCAGCAGATATTACCATTGAAAATGCCGCTGGAAAGCAGGTTGTGCCACAAAATCCACAGCGTGTCATTGTGCTTGATTTCGGTGCGGCAGACACACTTCGTGCATTAGGTGTGCAAGATAAAATCGTGGGCTTCCCACAAAGTGGAAAAATTCCAAACTATCTTTCAGAATTTGCAGACAAAAAATATAAGAATGTCGGTGATTTGAAAGAACAATCATTGGAGCAAATTAACGAACTCAATCCGGATTTGATCATCGCGTCTAAACGTCAAGAAAAAATGATCGACAAATTTAAAGAAATTGCGCCAGTATTTAATGTTGAAAATGACTACAACAATTACTACCCGAGTTTTCAACAAAATGTGACCGCACTTGGTCAGATCTTTGGTAAAGAAAATGTTGCGAAAGAAAAACTTTCAGCATTAGAAAGTAAGATTGACCAAGTCGCCAAAGATGCAAAAGGCAAAACCGCCTTATTGGTACTTGTCAATGAAAGTAAAATCAGTGCCTTTGGTGATGGTTCTCGTTATGGTATGGTGTATCAAAAATTTGGTTTTAAACCGATTGATGAAAGCATCAAATCGTCTACACATGGACAAAGCGTTGGTTTTGAATATATCTTAGAAAAAAATCCAGACTTTTTACTTGTCGTGGATCGTACCGCGGCGATTACAGAAAAAGCCAACAATGCACAAAAAGTGTTGGATAACGATATCATCAAACAAACCAAAGCGTATAAAGATGGACACATTGTGTATCTTGATGCGGCCAATTGGTATCTTGCGTTTGGTGGTTTAGAAAGCATGGAAATCATCGCACAAGAACTTGATCGTGCAGTGAAAAAATAATACAAAAAACCATCTAAAAGGGCAGTCAAGGATTGCCCTTTTTATATGTAAATTAATCTTTACACATATCAATAAACTTCCTATCATATCGGCATCATTCAATAAAATTGAGCTTATTTTATGCTGACATTTAATCCACAAGATCCTTTCTCTTGCTTTGTCACTCAAAGCATTTCCATGAAAAGTGCGGTCGAAAATGCACAACGTTTTGCGATGTTTGATGTGCCGCTTTTAATTCAGGGTGAAACGGGCACGGGTAAAGACTTATTAGCCAAAGCTTGCCATTTTGCGAGCTTGCGTCGTGAGAAAAAATTCATTGCAGTAAACTGTGCAGGCCTGCCGGATGAAGATGCGGAAAGTGAAATGTTTGGGCGTAAAGTGGGTGACAGTGAAACCATCGGTTTTTTTGAATATGCTAACGAAGGCACGGTGTTGTTAGATGGTGTTGCCGAGCTTTCATTAAGTTTACAGGCAAAATTATTGCGTTTTTTAACTGATGGTTCTTTCCGTCGAGTGGGGGAAGAAAAAGAACATCATGCAAATGTTCGGGTGATTTGTACGTCACAAGAACCGCTGGAAAAACTGCTAGAGCAAGGGAAATTACGCAGTGATTTATTCCATCGCTTAAATGTCTTAGCACTAAATGTACCACCCTTGCGTGAGCGAGTTGAAGATATTCAGCCTTTAACGGACGGTTTTTTACAAGAAATTAGCACGCAGCTTAAGATTCCAATGCCGCAATATGATGCTGATTTTTTGAATTATTTGAAAGGGCAGCCTTGGCAAGGTAATGTGCGAGAGCTTTATAATGTCTTGTATCGTGCCTGTTCCTTAGCGAAAAATAACCAGCTTGATATTGAAAGTTTAAATTTAAAACCCGTACAAAGTGCGGTCATTTCTGCAGATGATTTTGGAGAGCAAACCCTGGATGAGATCATGGGACAATATGAGGCGAGTGTATTGCGTGCTTTTTATGCTCAGTATCCAAGTACTCGAAAATTGGCACAACGATTAGGCGTATCACACACGGCGATCGCCAATAAATTAAAACAATACGGTATTAGTAAATAATTTCTGACAGTTTAGGGAATTGTTTACAAAGTTTGAGCCATTCAACTTTATCAATTTGTACATTGAGGATAAATTCGCCTTCATCTGAAATTTGTTCGTGACGAATGCTATCTAATTGATAGAGCGCATGGCGAATTTTGCCCTCTTGTGGGAGCAGAGTGAGGGTGAAAGAAAGTATCTCATTTTTCAACCGCACTTTAATGGCTTCAAGTAGCAGATCTAATCCTTCACCTGAATGCGCAGAAAGATAAACGGCAACAGGCTTATTCTCGTCATCATATTCAATATGGGGCGTCACATTTTCCAATAAATCAATTTTGTTATACACCAACAATGCAGGCACTTTATCTGCTTTAATTTCTTCCAATACTAAATTCACGGCTTCAATATTTTCGATCTTTCGTGCGTCTGCTGCATCAATGACATGCAATAACAAACTGGCTTCTACCGTTTCTTGTAAGGTAGATTTAAAAGCGGACACTAAATCATGGGGGAGTTGGCGAACAAAACCAACGGTATCGGCGAGAATCGCCGTACCAACATCTTGAATTTGTAAACGTCTTAATGTGGGATCAAGGGTGGCGAAAAGCTGATCCGCCGCATAGACATTGGCTTGTGTGATGAAATTGAATAGTGTCGATTTTCCCGCATTGGTATAACCCACTAAGGAAATGGTCGGAATATCCGCTTTTTGTCGGGTTTGGCGATTTTGGTTGCGTTGTTTTTCGACTTTCGCTAAACGATTTTGCAACTGCGCAATACGCACCTTGATTAAACGGCGATCCGTTTCTAATTGCGTTTCCCCTGGACCACGTAATCCAACCGCACCTTTTTGCTGATCTAAACCTGTTTTTCGGCGGACTAATCGAGTGGATAAATGCTTAAGCTGAGCTAATTCAACTTGTAATTTTCCTTCGTGCGAGCGGGCTCGTTGAGCAAAGATATCTAAAATCACCCCAGTGCGATCCACTACGCGGCATTGGAAGATGCTTTCTAAATTACGGGTTTGTGCAGGGGTTAATTGATGATTCACCAAAACAACATCGGCATCTAAGGCTTTTACTGCATCCGCAATTTCTTGTGCTTTCCCCTCACCGATAAAATATTTTGCTTGTGGTGTCGCTCGGCTTGTGGTGATGATTTGTAAAATCTCAACATTAGCAGATTCCGCTAAAAGTTGGAATTCTTGCAGATCTTCAATGTTTTTATTTTGAGAAAAGAAAACATGCACGACAACCGCTTTATCTTTTGCCGATGGGCTATTGTCGCCTGTTTTAGATGACGAAAGTGCGGTTGAAACTTCAGGTGAATTTTCAACCGCACTTAAATTGATGAAATCATTCATTGAACAGAATTATTCTGCTTGTGTTTCTACTTCCGCTGCAGCGTCAGGAGTTTGTGCTGCATGATGGCCGCCGTTACTATTGTGGTGAGAAACAGAACGCGCTGGAACCACAGTTGAAATCGCGTGTTTGTACACCATTTGATTAACCGTGTTTTTTAATAAAATCACGAATTGGTCGAATGATTCGATTTGACCCTGTAATTTAATCCCATTAACGAGATAAATCGAAACAGGAATACGTTCACGGCGTAACGCATTCAAATAAGGATCTTGTAATGATTGTCCTTTTGCCATTTTGCTATCCTTTGTTGTTATATGTTAATTAATGATAGAAACGAGTTGTCTCCGTCACCAAATATAGCAATAAACATTTTTCTTGTCTATGGGTTTATCTCTTTGCTTTCACGCAGTTTTTTCAGAATTGTTTTCATTTTTTCATCTAGTTGTGCATTGAAACGTAATGTTTCGCCCGTTTTAGGGTGTTCAAAGCGAATAGAAAATGCATGTAAAAACAAACGATTGAGTCCGAGATCTTGCATATATTTATCGAATTCTTTATCACCGTATTTATCATCCAGCGCGATTGGGTGACCTGCATATTGAGTATGAACTCGGATCTGATGGGTTCTTCCCGTTACAGGCGACGCTTTTACTAAGGTCGCATTTTGATAGCGTTCTTCAATGGCAAATCGCGTTTCTGAAGGTTTGCCTTGTTCACTGACTTTAACGATGCGTTCACCGCTGGCTAACTCATTTTTTAATAGAGGCGCTTGTACGACTTTTACATGAGATTGCCATTGTCCACGTACGAGTGCGAGATAATCTTTTTGTACGTTTTTAACACGAAGTTGTTCATGTAAGTTGCGTAAGGCAGAGCGTTTTTTTGCCACTAATAAGATACCCGATGTATCTCTGTCTAAGCGATGAACCAATTCTAAAAAACGTGCTTCGGGGCGTAATGCACGCAAGGCTTCAATCACACCAAAATTCAAACCACTCCCGCCATGAACCGCAATACCGGAAGGTTTATTCAATACTAATAAACAATCATCTTCAAAAATAATATGGCTTTCAAGGGAAGCGACTTTATTCAAGTTTTTAGAAATCGGTGCAGTATTTTTTTCAGAAACACGAACTGGAGGCACACGCACCACATCACCATTTTGTAATTTATATTCAGGTTTGATTCGCCCTTTGTTCACACGTACTTCGCCTTTACGCAGAATGCGATAAATCAAACTTTTTGGTACGCCTTTTAATTTAGCCAATAAATAATTATCAATGCGTTGTCCTGCTTCGTCCTCAGAAATGGTGAGCATTTTGACGGATTGATTGATGATTTTTTCTTGTTTTTCAGTCATTGAATCTGTCCTTTAAAAATTGGGCTGAATCATATCACAATATCCCAGGTGATAATAGCAAGAATGCCTTGCTAATTTAGCCCCGAATGTGGATAATAGAGCGTCTTTCTGCGCCTAAAATTTGGCATTTAGAAAGCGATTTTGTATGTTGGTCAAAACTCAATGCGGCGAATGGCATAAGACATTGATAATCAACATATTTTTCTTGAAGGTTAACGCTTCCTTGCAATGCGTAATTAACACACCGCATTGTTTTACGAAAATTGTATTAGATAACAATTGAGTATGCTATCAATGCACCCAGCAACACACAGTCGTGAGATTGACTGTTCGCGAGAAACACGAGGTCGATGGCTAAGGTCAGTAAATCTGTAAAGTGCGGTTAATTTTCAAGGTATTTTAGATAATTCAAACGAGAAATTGACAATGAAAAGAATGTTAATCAATGCGACTCAAAAAGAAGAGTTGCGCGTTGCGTTGGTCGATGGCCAGCGTTTATTTGACTTGGATATTGAAAGTCCGGGTCATGAACAGAAAAAAGCCAATATTTACAAAGGGAAAATCACTCGCGTAGAGCCGAGTTTAGAAGCAGCCTTTGTGGATTATGGTGCAGAGCGTCATGGCTTCCTTCCTTTAAAAGAAATTGCCCGTGAGTATTTTCCTGCTGATTATGTGTTCCAAGGTCGTCCAAATATCCGTGATATTTTGACCGAAGGCCAAGAAGTGATCGTTCAGGTGAATAAAGAAGAACGTGGCAATAAAGGCGCGGCCTTAACCACTTTTGTTTCCCTTGCCGGTAGTTATTTGGTGATTATGCCAAACAATCCGCGTGCAGGTGGCATCTCTCGCCGTATTGAAGGCGATGAACGTATCGAATTAAAAGAAGCATTGAGTTCTTTAGATGTACCGGAAGGCGTTGGCCTTATCGTGCGTACAGCGGGTGTGGGTAAATCACCAGAAGAATTACAATGGGACTTGAAAGTACTATTACATCATTGGGAAGCGATTAAACAAGCTTCACAAAGCCGTCCGGCGCCGTTCTTAATTCACCAAGAAAGTGATGTGATCGTTCGTGCGATCCGTGATTACTTGCGTCGTGATATCGGTGAGATCTTAATTGATAGCCCGAAAGTATTTGAAAAAGCGAAAGCGCACATCAAACTTGTACGTCCAGATTTCATCAATCGTGTGAAATTGTATCAAGGTGAAGTGCCGTTATTTAGTCACTATCAAATTGAGTCACAAATTGAATCCGCCTTCCAACGTGAAGTGCGTTTACCTTCTGGTGGTTCGATTGTCATTGATGTGACAGAAGCGTTAACGGCGATCGATATCAACTCGGCGCGTTCAACTCGTGGTGGTGATATTGAAGAAACCGCATTAAATACCAACCTTGAAGCGGCGGATGAAATTGCTCGTCAATTACGTTTACGTGACTTAGGTGGTTTAGTGGTCATCGATTTCATCGATATGACACCGGTTCGTCACCAACGTGAAGTAGAAAATCGTATCCGTGATGCGGTGCGTCAAGACCGTGCGCGTATTCAAATCAGCCGTATTTCTCGCTTCGGCTTATTGGAAATGTCTCGTCAGCGTTTAAGCCCATCATTAGGTGAGTCTTCTCACCATGTTTGCCCACGCTGTCAAGGTACGGGGAAAGTACGTGATAACGAAAGTTTATCTCTTTCTATCTTACGTTTAATCGAAGAAGAAGCGTTAAAAGAAAACACCAAACAAGTACACACTATCGTGCCTGTACAAATTGCGTCTTACTTACTTAACGAAAAACGTAAAGCTGTTCATAGCATCGAAAAACGCCATGATGTTGATATTATCGTGGTACCAAATGAAGCAATGGAAACGCCGCATTTCAGCGTATTCCGTGTACGTGAAGGCGAAGAGCTAAATGAATTAAGCTATAACTTAACGAAATTCCATGATGCACAAGACGATACATTTGTACCAGAAGAGTCTCTTGTTTCTCGCAATATCGAAACTGCAGCAGTGACCTCTGAGCAAGTGATGGAAAGTGCAGCAGTATCTCTATCGATCCCAACGGCAGCGCCAGCACCAGTTGAGCGTAAATCGGAAGAACCGTCATTGTTTGCGAAAATTGTTGCCGCAATTAAAGGTTTATTTGCTTCTGAACCAAAAGAAGAAGAGAAAAACCAAAACAACCGCAACAATCGTAACAACAACCGTAATAATCGTCGCAATCAAGAACGTCGTAATACTCGTCGTTCTCGCAATAACGAAAACAACGATAATGCGAAAAATACAGATGAAGAAAATGCGCGTCCAACTCGCGAGCGTGTAAATAATCGTCGCAATCGTCGTAACGCGAATGAAGAAGTGACATCTGAAAGTGCGGTTAATTTTGCTAATGTTTCTGATGATAATCGTCAAGAAGAAAAAGCAGAGAAACCGGTAGCAGAGCGTCGTCAACGTCGTGATTTACGTAAACGTGTTCGTATTGATGACAATGTAAATAACGTAAATGAGAATGCTATTGAAGCGGTTGAAGTACCAGTTGTTGAGACTGTTCAAAATGAAGTGGTTGAAAACAATGTTGCTGATAATATAGAAGATAAACCACGTCAAGAACGTCAGCGTCGTACTCCACGTCATTTACGTACATCGAATAATCAACGTCGTCGTCGTAATGAAGTGAAGTCACCAATGCCATTATTTGCGGCAGTTGCTTCACCTGAATTAGCAAGCGGTAAAGTATGCATCGATTATTCTGCTGTGAATGCACCGAAAGAAAATAATTTCTTATCGGTTGATGAATTGCTTGAGCAAGAAAAAACGAAAAAAGGTGTGATTACGCCTGCAACAGGTATTGTCCTGGAAGAGAAATCAGTTGAAGCACAACCAGCATTAGATTTTATTACTCAACCGGCAAATGAAGCGGTTCAACAGAAAGTGCAAGAATCATTAGAACGCTTGCATCATAAATCAGAACCTGTTGCTCAAGTTGCAACGACAGAAGTTGAACCACAAGAGAAAACAGAGTTTGTTCGCTCTTATGTGTTCACTGGTCGTGCAGGTACCATTTCAGCGGTACAACACACTAAAGCAGCGATGACATTAGCTAAAGCGCCAGATGAAGAGTCTAAATCATTCCCAATTGTAGAATGGACGGAGTCTCGCTATTACTTTAACGGTAAAGGTGCCGCAGGCCATCATAGTGCAATTAGCCATATTTATTCTGAACCGACACAAGCTAAAGCAGAGTAATATCTTAATCATAAAGACGGAACCAATAGGTTCCGTTTTTTATTTTGTGTATTTTTAAAACATAGTGATTTAAAAGTAGTCAGTCAGATAATTTTTTTATTTTCTTGCTTGACGGGATGGGGGAAAAAACGTATTATTCACCTCGCTTAAATCACGGAGGAATGGTCGAGTGGTTGAAGGCACCGGTCTTGAAAACCGGCGAGGGTTTACGCCCTCCGTGAGTTCGAATCTCACTTCCTCCGCCATCAAATTCAAAAAATCCCTAAGTCGAAAGATTTAGGGATTTTTGCTTTTCAGTCTATTAAAAAATATCTTATTTTTTGACCGCACTTTCTTGGGCTTCTTTAAAGGCAAGGTATTCTTCTAAGGTCTCAATCGCCTCTAAACATTTTTGACGGCGCGTTAAATAAATTGCCGCAGTTTGCTTATGCATATCTCGTTGAATATCTGTTTGTGCCGTATCCGCTTGTGCTTTAGCTTCTTCGTATTTTTCCGTGAGTTGCTGCAAGGCTTCATAATACTTTTCTAGACGCTCTCTAGGAGGGAGACGATGAATGCTATGTTGTGATTTACTACTTGCAACTTGTGGCTCTGCTATTTTCGGCTGAATGGGCTTTTTATGCTTGCGATTCATGGCTTCAGTCAAGGCGGTGCATTGCCCTAAAAGATGTTCAGCCATAAATACAATTTGTTCTTCATTTTGATGAGGAATTTTACATAGCTTAGTTAAGCTTTGCTGGATTTCTTTGAGATAAAAACCGACGGTTTCAAAATCTTCGGTAAATAAAGTGCGGTTAAATTTCGCGTTGATTTTTTTATCAGAGTCAGTTTGATAGGCTTGAGTCAGTTGCTGTACTTTTTGCTCGAGCGTATTGAGTAATGATTGAATAGACATAAAAAATCCCCGCATAATGTATGCAGGGATTATAACGATTAAAGGGTCATGGCTGCAATCCAACCGAACGCTAATAATGGGATATTGTAGTGAATAAAGGTTGGCACAACAGAATCCCAAATGTGGTCGTGTTTACCATCTATATTCAAACCGGATGTCGGCCCAAGTGTTGAGTCAGAAGCCGGTGAACCCGCATCCCCTAATGCTGCTGCTACACCTACGATAGCTACTGTCGCAAGTGGTGAGAAACCAAAAGAGAGACAGAGTGGTACATAAATTGAGGTAATAATTGGTACAGTTGAGAAAGAAGAACCAATACCCATGGTAATCAATAACCCAACGAGTAACATTAAGAATGCGGCAACGCCTTTACTTTGAATCGCACCGGTTGAAAGTGCATCAACTAATTCTTTCACGCCACTTGTGGTATTAATCACATTCGCGAAACCAGAGGCAGCAATCATAACGAAGCCAATCATTGCCATTAAGCGTAAACCTTGTTGGAAAATGTCGTTACTTTCTTTGAGTTTGAAGATACCGAATGCCCCGAAAATGATTAAACCGACTAAACCACCAATAATTGTAGAGCTTGTGAAAAGCTGGGTGGCAAAAGTGGCGACAATGGCGACCGCACTTGCGGTAATTTGAATAGGTTTAATATTCGCAATGTGTTGTTCAATTTCAGCTGTAGTGGGTTCTGCCGTTGTCACAACATACTCGCGCGGTTTGCGATAGGTAACAAATACGGCAGTGAGTAAACCAAGAATCATACCAATAACAGGGATAAGCATAGCAAAAGAAACTTCACCAACACTGGTTTGTAAACCGAGTGGAGCACCAGCCAGATTGATATTTTTTACTAAAACGCTTTCGATAAAGATTTTCCCGAAGCCAACCGGCAAGATCATATAGGTTGCGGTTAAACCAAAGGTAATAATACAAGCCACTGCACGACGATCGATTTTTAAACGGTTAAAAATAGAAAGTAAAGGCGGTACCACAATCGGAATAAACGCAATGTGTACTGGGAGCAAGTTTTGGGATGAAATTGAGAATAAAAGCAAAATACCAAGTAGCATATATTTAAACCAAGCTAAATTTTTGCCGGTTGGTGTTTTGTTCATTCGAGTAATAATTTTATAAGCAAGCAAATCAGTGATGCCAGATTTTGAAATCGCAATGGCAAATGCACCGAGCATCGCATAGTTCATGGCAACTTCAGCACCACCACCTAAACCACCTGTAAAGGCTTCAATGGTTTTGCTTAAACCTAAGTCTCCGCATAAACCAGCTGTAAGGGCCGAAATCACAAGTGCGATAACCACGTTCACGCGCAGTAGGCTTAACGCCAGTAGCACGACAATTGAAATAACAACGGGATTAGATAGCATATTGTTGTTCCTTATTGATTAATTAAAATAAAAAGGTCGCATAAAAGAAAATTGATTTAAGGTTAAATGTCGCATAGTAATAAACTCCTGTAAATTGATAATAAAACAAAACCCCTCGAAAGTTGCCTTCCGAGGGGTAAGATTTTTTTGATCTTTATCTTGTCAGCTCGGAAGAAATCTTCCAAGCACGCCAACAGCCTGAAAGATTATTCAGTTGAATGGCGATGATGGTGACGAAGGATAAAGTTCATTTGAAACTCTCTTATTTAGATAACTAAATTGAATTACTTTTTAAAATACGGTAAAGCGAAAAGGATTGCAAGCCTTTTTTCTAAAAAATTTGAAAATTAAAGTGCGGTATGATTTTCAGTAGTTTTTTCCGTTTCATCGGTTTGAGCAATATGCGGGAAACCACCAAGCTCTTTTAAATGATTCACCATATAGCAAAATAATTCTGCCGTACGTTCGGTATCATATAGTGCCGAGTGTGCTTGTTTACCATCAAAAGGAATTTTTGCTGCTTGGCACGCTTTGACGAGTACGGTTTGGCCAAACATAAAACCGGCAAGCGTTGCGGTATCAAACATCCCAAAAGGGTGGAATGGATTGCGTTTTACGCCCGTACGTTCAGCCGCCGCCATCACGAAGCTTTGGTCAAAAGCAGCATTGTGCGCCACGATGATAGAACGCTGACATTCAGCATCTTTTTGTCCACGACGCACCATTTGGAACAACCCTGTGATGGCATCTAATTCAGATACGGCACCACGCAATGGATTGTGAATATCAATCCCGTTAAATTTGAGTGATTCGGGATTAATATTCGCCCCCTCAAATGGTTCAATATGGAAATGGCATTTTTGATCAGGGTGTAAATTGCCATTTTCATCCATTTTTAAGGTAATTGCCGCAAGCTCTAAAAGTGCATCTTTTTTCGCATCAAATCCAGCTGTTTCCACATCAATAATGACAGGGAAATAGCCACGGAACCGATTTTTTAATTGGTGGTGATAAGGAATTTCAGGTGTATCTGACACAATGTATTCCTTAATTCCCTAAAGCTGATTTTGCACTTTTGTTTTCAATAAACTCGATCTTATAACCATCCGGATCTTCAACGAATGCAATCACAGTTGTGCCACCTTTAACAGGGCCCGCTTCGCGAGTCACTTTACCACCATGAGCACGCACTGCTTCACAAGTTGCGTAAATGTCATCTACACCAATCGCAATATGACCGTAAGCATTACCAAGATCATATTCAGTCACGCCCCAGTTGTATGTTAATTCAATTTCTGCAGCGCTTTCGCCATCTTCGTAACCTAAAAAAGCAAGCGTGTATTTATATTCTGGGTTTTCACTCGTACGCAATAAACGCATACCTAAAACATCTTGATAAAATTTAATAGAACGGTCTAAATCACCTACTCGAAGCATTGTATGTAAAATTTGCATTTTGTTTTCCTCTTTTCTATTTGGGTGTTGGGGGATTATAGCATAGAAATTTTTAAATAGACTTAGAACGTAATTTGTTCCAGAAATTGGTGCTGTTGAATGATGTAAATGAACTAATCATTTGAAGTGATCGGAGCTCTGTTTTGTATTCGGTTTTGGTAATCTGTTTTTTGTTGTAATGGTCTAGCTATTGCAACGATATGACAAGTTATAAATTATTATAGGAGAACAAAGATGTTTTCATTCTTAAAAGCATCTCCTCCAGCACCAAGAATTGAAAGTTCTAGAACAGATGCCGAGTATAAAAAATTACGTTGGCAGGTGTTTGCTGGAGTATTTATCGGGTATGCGGCTTATTATCTTATCCGCAAAAACTTTTCTTTAGCCATTCCTTATCTTATTGATGAATATGGCTTTACTAAAGCTGATTTAGGTACAGTTGGGGTAGCGTTATCACTGGCTTACGGTTTTAGTAAGTTCATTATGGGGAATATTTCTGACCGAAGTAATCCTAAATATTTTATTACCATTGGTTTATTAGGTTCAGCATTAGTGAGCTTAATTTTCGGTTTAGTGCCAGGCGTACTATCCTCTATTCCATTGATGATTGTGTTAGCTGCATTAAATGGCTGGTTCCAAGGAATGGGATACCCGCCAGGTGCAAAAACAATGACCAACTGGTTCTCAGTTTCTGAACGTGGTGTGTGGTGGAGCTGGTGGAACGTATCACATAACTTAGGTGGTGGTTTAATCGGCCCATTAGCGCTCCTCGGTTTATCGATTTTCGGCGTATGGCAATCTTTATTCTATTTACCCGCCTTAATCGCCATTGTATTAGCATTCATTATGTTCTATTTAATGCGCGATACACCTGAGTCTCAAGGATTACCGCCGGTAGATGAATGGAAAGGTGAAAAAATCGTAGAGAAAGTTGAATCAGCTCACACGCTTTCTTCTAAAGATATTTTTATGAAATACATCATTAATAATAAGTTTTTATGGGCGATTGCACTTGCGAACGTATTTGTGTATTTCATTCGTTACGGCATTATTGACTGGGCACCAACGTATCTAAAAGAAGTGAAACATTTCTCTGTAGATAAACAAAGTTGGGCGTATTTCCTTTACGAATATGCAGGTATCTTTGGTATGCTTGCTAGCGGTTATTTAAGTGATAAAGTGTTCAAAGGCCACCGTGCACCGCCGATGTTATTATTCCTAACCGGTGTATTAATCGCGATTATTGTTTATTGGAAAAATCCAGAAGGAAATCCACTCGTAGATAATATTTGTCTTGTTGCTATCGGTTTCTTAATTTATGGTCCAGTAATGATGATCGGGCTTCAAGCAGCAGACCTTGTGCCACGTGTTGCAACAGGTACAGCGACAGGTTTAACGGGGTTATTCGGTTACTTATTAGGTTCTGCGAGCGCAGGCTATGTGATGGGTAAACTGGTAGACTTATTTGGCTGGGACGGCGGTTTTTATGCCTTGATCGTTTCTTGCTTCTTAGGATTTGGTTTTATTGCCTTTACCTTACTTCATAAGCCAAATGCGGCGTAATTAAGGTTAATTACATATAAAAAGTGCGGTCAAAAAACATGATGTTTTTGACCGCACTTTATTTTTTCTCCGTTTATTTCACTGCAATCATTGACCCAAAATTAAAGCATTGGAACCATAATTCGATGTGTGAAAATCCGATGTTTTTTAACCGCTCTTTGTGGATGTTAATCGAGTCAGTACGCATGACATTTTCAAGTGCGGTGCGTTTTTGGCTCACTTCAAGCTCACTGTAACCGTTAGCACGTTTGAATTGGTGGTGGAGATCAATAAGCAACTCATTCACTTTTTCATCTTCAAAACGGAATTTTTCAGAGAGCACCAATACACCATTTGGGTTTAAACCTTGGTAGATTTTGGTGAGCAAGGCTACACGATCTTCTGGTGGTAAAAATTGCAACGTGAAGTTGAGTACAACCATTGAGGCGTTCTTAATTTCAATTTGACGAATATCATCGCAAAGAATTTCTACGGGTACATCACTATGATAAGCCGCAACGTGCTGACGGCAGCGTTCCACCATCGGCAAAGAATTATCGACACCGATAATTTTCACATTCGGTTGTTTAATATTACGGCGCATAGAAAGGGCAGCCGCACCGCGTGAACAGCCTAAGTCATAGACTTGGCTGTCAGCAGTCACAAAACGCTCAGCCAACATACCAATCGCCGTGATAATGTTGGAGTAGCCAGGAATCGAGCGTTGAATCATATCGGGGAAAACTTCCGCCACGCTTTCATCAAAAGTAAAATCGCCCAGTTTTTCGATCGGGGCGGCAAAAATTGTATCTTTCATCATGATTGAATTCTGTTGTTGTATTGAGAGGGCATTTATTTAGATAAAATGCAAAAAACTGCGGTCATTTTAGTGAAAGTTTTTAAAGGATCAAATAAATTTCGCTTTTCAATTTAAAAGGCATGTCTTTTTCCGTATAATCAACGCGTTAATTATCCATTTTTAGAAAAATGAAAGGAATATAGAAATGATGCGTACACATTATTGCGGTGCATTAAACCGCAACCATATTGGACAAGAAGTAACATTAAGCGGTTGGGTTCACCGTCGTCGCGATTTAGGTGGTTTAATTTTTATTGATATTCGTGATCGTGATGGTGTCGTACAAGTTTGTTTTGACCCGAAATATCAAGAAGCGTTAACTGCAGCTTCAGGCTTACGTAATGAATTTTGTATTCAAATTAAAGGTGAAGTAATCGCGCGTCCGGACAATCAAATTAATAAAAATATGGCGACAGGCGAAGTAGAAGTATTGGCGAAAGAATTACGCATCTACAATGCCTCTGACGTTTTACCATTAGACTTCAACCAAAACAACACAGAAGAACAACGTTTAAAATATCGCTATTTAGATTTACGTCGTCCAGAAATGGCACAACGTTTGAAAACCCGTGCAAAAATCACCAGCTTTGTGCGTCGCTTTATGGATGATAATGGTTTCCTTGATATTGAAACCCCAATGCTTACCAAAGCAACGCCAGAAGGTGCGCGTGACTATTTAGTGCCAAGTCGTGTACATAAAGGCAAATTCTATGCATTGCCACAATCACCACAGCTTTTCAAACAGCTTCTCATGATGTCTGGTTTTGATCGTTATTATCAAATTGTGAAATGTTTCCGAGATGAAGACTTACGTGCAGATCGTCAGCCTGAATTTACTCAAATCGATGTGGAAACTTCTTTCTTAACTGCGCCAGAAGTACGTGAGATCATGGAACGCATGGTACACGGTTTATGGCAAAACATCATTGGTGTGGATTTAGGTAAATTCCCACAAATGACCTGGCAAGAAGCAATGACTCGTTTTGGTTCAGATAAACCAGATTTGCGTAACCCGCTTGAATTAGTCGATGTGGCAGATATCGTTAAAGATGTTGAATTTAAAGTATTTAATGAGCCTGCAAACAATCCAAACGGCCGTGTGGCAGTCATTCGTGTACCAAATGGTACTGAAATCACTCGTAAACAAATTGATGAATATACACAATTTGTTGGTATTTACGGTGCAAAAGGTTTGGCTTGGGCGAAAGTAAATGACGTTAATGCTGGCCTTGAAGGCGTACAAAGCCCGATTGCGAAATTCTTAAATGAAGATGTGTGGAAAGCGTTAGCTGAACGTGTAAAAGCTCAAACTGGCGATATCTTATTCTTCGGTGCAGACAAATGGCAAACCACCACTGATGCAATGGGCGCGTTACGTTTGAAATTAGGTCGTGATCTTGGCTTAACTCGTTTAGACGAATGGCAACCGCTTTGGGTGATTGATTTCCCAATGTTTGAACGTGATGAAGAGGGTAATCTTGCTGCAATGCACCACCCATTCACTTCACCAAAAGATTTCAGCCCAGAGCAATTAGAAGCCGATCCAACAAGTGCGGTAGCAAATGCTTACGATATGGTGATCAACGGCTATGAAGTAGGTGGTGGTTCTGTGCGTATTTTCGATCCAAAAATGCAACAAACGGTATTCCGCATTCTTGGTATCAACGAACAAGAACAACGCGAAAAATTCGGTTTCTTGTTAGATGCATTAAAATTCGGTACACCGCCACATGCTGGTTTAGCATTTGGTTTAGACCGTTTAACCATGCTTTTAACAGGCACTGAAAATATCCGTGATGTGATTGCATTCCCGAAAACAACAGCCGCAGCTTGTTTAATGACTGAAGCGCCAAGTTTTGCGAATCCACAGGCATTAGCTGAGTTGAGTATTGCAGTGACTAAAGCTGAGTAGTTTCTGTTTTTAAAATCGACCGTAGTTTTACGGTCGATTTTTTGGTTTATTAAGTTATAGGTGTTATTGCAAGGTATAAAATGGAACGCCCAATATCTGTAAGTGTGATTGCTTGGTTATACATACTGGGGGGAGCTAGTGATTGCTTTTCCCTACTTTTTTCATTATTTGAAGAAACATTTAGTTTAAGTTTCGATCAGATTTTGAGACTATACCTAATAAATTTTGTTCTGGGTGTATTAATTTTTCTTACAGGTATTAAATTGCTTGAAGGGCAAAATAGTGGTCGGATCTTATTTATAATATCAGCTCTTTTATATATTGTGTGGAGCTGGATTAGCTACGGTCTTGACTCAACTTTATTTATTGGCTCAGTCGTTCGCTTAATTGTGTTTGGATTAATTCTCTATCGACCAAGTGTAAATAAATATTTTACTCAAACTTCAAAAGTGTCAGAGTAGAGGGGACTTGTTTCTCATGACTATTCTAGTTTTTAGTATCTAGTATGAGCTAATACGATATAAGTGCGGTCAAAAATTCAACTGATTTTGACCGCACTTTCTTTTTATTGAAAAAATTTTATTCACTTAAATACATCACTTTTTTGGTATGAATATGATGTGGTTTTATTTGTTTTGAAGTTATATCCTGAAATTTCAAAATAATTAGATTTTTACTCTTTTATTCTTCTTTAAATGGAACTTTATCTACTTTACTCAAGGATAAAATTCTATTATAAATAGGTCCTTTTTAATTTATGGTCAATTTATAAGAGAACATTTTATGAGTGAAGTTTCAACTCCAGTAGAAAAATCAACATGGGCGAGTAAATTCTCAGCCTTAGGTCCTGGCATCGTGATGGCATCGGCAGCTGTTGGTGGTTCGCATATTATTGCATCCACCCAAGCTGGAGCGATCTACGGTTGGGAATTAGTGAGTATTGTTATTCTTGCTAACTTATTTAAATATCCTTTCTTCCGTTTCGGTGTTCAATATACCCTAGATACCGGTAATACGTTGTTAGAAGGTTACCGTCAAAAAGGGAAGTTCTACCTTTGGTTATTCCTTGCTTTAAACGTTTTTGCCACAGTAATTAATACTGCTGCAGTGGGATTATTAACGGCAGCAATTTTAACCTTTATTACACCAATTCCACTTCCAATGCCAGTATTAAGCTCATTAGTGATTCTTGTGACAACCGGCATTTTATTGTTGGGTAAATACCGTTTATTAGATAGTTTATCGAAAATCATCATGATTGCTTTAACGGTAACAACCGTGAGCGCTGTCGTGATTGCTTTTATGCGTAATGGTATCAATGGCGTAGCCGCACCTGATTTTGTAGCGCCTTCTCCATGGGAATTAAGTAAATTAGCCTTTTTAGTGGCCTTAATGGGCTGGATGCCTGCACCAATTGAAATTTCTGCTGTTAACTCTATGTGGGTGGTGGCAAAACGTCGTCTAACGAAAGTATCTTATGAAGATGGTTTATTTGACTTCAATGTGGGTTATATTGGCACAGCAATTTTAGCTGTCGTATTCTTAGCGCTTGGCGCATTGGTACAATATGGTTCTCCTGAAACCGTAGAGATGGTTGGCGGAAAATATATCGCACAACTTATCAATATGTATGCAAGTACTATCGGTGAATGGTCTCGCTTATTAATTGCAGTAATTGCGTTCATGTGTATGTTTGGTACAACAATTACAGTAATTGATGGTTACTCTCGAACCAATGTTGAATCTTTGCGTATCTTATTCGGTAAACAAGAAAGCTCTGTGAGAATTCTTAATATCGGTATGATTTTTGCGGCGTTATCTGGTTTAGCGATTATTTTCTACTTTAATAATGCAGTAGGCCCAATGCTGAAATTCGCGATGATTGCTTCATTTGTTTCTGCGCCAATCTTTGCTTGGTTGAATTTATCCCTGACTAAGCACGCGAAACACAGTGTAAAAGGCGGCTTATTGTGGTTATCTCTTATCGGTTTATTCTACTTAACAGCCTTTGCAGGGTTATTTATCGCCCAACAAGCTGGCTGGTTAAACTAAAATAATTAAGATAATTACCGCACTTTAGTTTTAAAGTGCGGTAATTTTTTTGAAAGTTTTTAGTAGAAAAGGTATGATGCTGCCCATCCTCAATTATGTAGATGACGAGCTTGAAATATAAAAATAATCAATCGGTTCTCGTGGTAATTTATGCGGAAAGCACGCACCGTGTTCTTATGCTTCAGCGCCAAGATGATCCTAGCTTTTGGCAATCCGTCACGGGGACATTGGAAACTAACGAAACACCAAGAGAAACAGCAATTCGAGAAGTTTGGGAAGAAGTAGGATTAAAAATAGAAGAAAATTCGACCGCACTTTTTGATTGTAAAGAGAGTATAGAGTTTGAAATTTTCCCGCATTTCCGCTATAAATACGCACCGAATGTGACTCACTGTCATGAACATTGGTTTTTATTGGCAGTTGAGCAGGAATTTAAACCGATATTAAGTGAGCATTTGGCGTATCAATGGGTTTCACCAGAACATGCGATCCAAATGACGAAATCGCCGAATAATGCCGAGGCCATCAAAAAATATTTGATGAACGGCTTTCCTCTATAGAAAAGAGGATTTAATTTAAAAACGTTTTTAAGATAAGAAGGAAAACAATATGGCAGGCCATAGTAAGTGGGCAAATATTAAACACCGTAAAGCAGCACAAGATGCGCAACGCGGTAAAATTTTTACAAAATTAATTCGTGAATTAGTAACTGCTGCAAAAATTGGTGGCGGTGATGTAAGTGCGAACCCGCGTTTACGTGCGGCAGTAGATAAAGCCTTATCGAGCAACATGACTCGCGACACCATTAACCGTGCGATTGAACGCGGTGTGGGTGGTGGTGATGACACCAATATGGAAACAAGAATTTACGAAGGTTATGGTCCGGGTGGAACTGCTGTGATGGTTGAGTGTCTAAGTGACAACGCAAACCGAACCATCTCACAGGTTCGCCCAAGTTTCACTAAATGTGGTGGTAACTTAGGGACTGAGGGTTCTGTGGGCTACTTATTCAGCAAAAAAGGCTTGATTTTAATTAGCCAAGGTGAAGAAGATGCGTTAATGGAGGCGGCAATTGAAGCCGGTGCGGATGATGTTCAACCACAAGATGATGGATCATTTGAAATCTATACTGCGTGGGAAGATTTAGGTTCTGTGCGCGATGCAATCGAAGCAGCAGGATTTAAAATTGATAACGCAGAAGTGACAATGATTCCATCAACAACAGTTGATCTTGATCTTGAAACTGCGCCTAAATTGTTGCGTTTAATTGACATGTTAGAAGACTGTGATGATGTACAAAACGTATATCATAACGGTGAAATTAGTGATGAAGTTGCAGCTCAGCTGTAATTTTAAGGAGATTTAGAATGAAATTAGCTAAAGTATTACCTGCAATGGCCGCTCTTGTTGTTTTATCAGCTTGTGCAAGCGATGCACCAAAAATGGAAAACAAAGCGGAACAAATGGCAACCCCTACTGTAACGGATAAAACTGTAGTTTATACTTGTAACAAGAAAACGGTAACTGCAGTTTATCAATTTGAAAACCAAGAGCCAACAGCAGCAATGGTGATGGTGGGTAACAAAGTTATCGCGAAAGATTTTGCTCGTGATGCAGCTCAAAAAGACTTTACTTCATTTACTTCAGGCAAATATGTTTGGAACGTAGACAGTGGTTTAACTTTAGATAAATTTGATTCTGTTGTGCCAGTAAATCTTTTAATTAAAGGCAAAAAAGCAGACAAAATTGTTGTGAAAAACTGTGATGTAGATGCAAAAGCAACTGCAAAAGCAAACCAATAATTAACGCTAAAAACGGCCGGCATTGACCGGCCGTTTATTTTTGAGAGTTTATGAGTATTATTTTAGGCATTGACCCAGGTTCTCGTGTAACGGGCTATGGTGTGATTAGACAAAATGGTCGACATTTAGAATATCTCGGCAGTGGAGCAATCCGCACGCAGGTAGAGGATTTACCTACACGATTAAAACGAATTTATGCTGGCGTGACCGAAATCATCACGCAATTTCAGCCCGATATGTTTGCTATTGAACAAGTGTTTATGGCTAAAAATGCGGATTCAGCTTTAAAACTCGGGCAAGCACGTGGTACGGCGATTGTGGCAGCCGTGAACCATGATTTACCGGTATTTGAATATGCCGCTCGTTTGGTGAAACAGACTGTCGTTGGGATTGGTTCTGCAGATAAAGTTCAAGTTCAAGACATGGTGACACGAATTTTGAAGCTTTCAGATAAACCACAAGCTGATGCGGCAGATGCTTTAGCCATTGCGATCACTCATGCTCATACCATTCAACATTCCTTGCATATTGCAGGCTCGGTCAAAACCACAGAAACACACGAAAAAATGACCGCACTTTTAAAAACAAGGTACAGTCGAGGTCGATTTAGATTAAAAATTTAACTGGATTAATATCCAGTTTTATTTTATTCTATGCAAAAAATTTTTTACATGGAAATCTTATGATCGGTCGTTTAAAAGGCATCTTATTAGAAAAACAACCACCTGAAATTTTGCTTGATGTACAAGGCGTCGGTTACGAATTATTGTTACCAATGACCAGTTTTTATGACTTACCTGAAATCGGGCAAGAAACTACTTTATTTACCCATCTTGTTGTGCGTGAAGATGCTCATCTTCTTTTTGGATTCGCCCAAAAAACTGACCGCACTTTATTCCGTGAATTAATTAAAACCAATGGTGTTGGTCCTAAATTGGCACTCGCAATTTTATCTGCAATGTCAGTAGAGCAGTTTGCTTACGCTATTGAGCGAGAAGAACTATCAAAATTAGTTAAAATTCCTGGTGTGGGCAAGAAAACAGCTGAACGCTTATTGGTGGAGTTAAAAGGGAAGTTTAAAGATGTTCGCCAAAGTGATTTCTTTGTGGAGAGCAAGCATATTCCTTCAACTTCAGAATTACGTCAAGCGGAGAGCTCAGCTGATGAAGCGGTTGCTGCGCTGATTGCGTTAGGCTATAAACCAACCGATGCTGAAAAAATGGTGAAAAAAGTAGCTAAAACTGACTTGAGCAGTGAGCAATTAATTCGCGAAGCCTTAAAAGCCGCATTATAAAGATTAAACAGATATGATCGAAGCAGATAGAATTATTAGCAGTCAGGCAAAGATGGATGAAGATGTCATCGATCGTGCGATTCGTCCAAAGCTTTTAGCGGACTATGTGGGACAGCCACAAGTGCGAGAGCAGATGGATATTTTTATTAAGGCGGCGAAATTGCGTCAAGATGCCTTAGATCATCTTTTGATCTTCGGCCCTCCAGGTTTAGGAAAAACGACGCTAGCTAATATTGTGGCAAATGAAATGGGTGTGAATATTCGCACAACATCGGGGCCTGTGCTTGAAAAAGCCGGCGATTTGGCAGCAATGCTGACAAATCTTGAACCCCATGATGTGTTGTTTATTGATGAAATTCACCGTCTTTCTCCTGCGATTGAAGAAGTGCTTTATCCAGCAATGGAAGATTATCAGCTAGATATTATGATCGGAGAAGGGCCAGCGGCACGTTCAATTAAATTGGATTTACCACCTTTCACATTAATTGGTGCAACAACTCGAGCGGGTTCGTTAACTTCGCCACTACGTGATCGTTTTGGTATTGTTCAGCGTTTAGAATTTTATTCCGTTGAAGATTTAACTTCTATTGTGACAAGAAGTGCCTCTTGCTTAAATCTAGAATTAGAAGATAAAGCTGCTTTTGAAGTGGCTCGTCGTTCACGTGGCACCCCTCGTATTGCAAACCGTTTATTGCGTCGTGTTCGAGATTTTGCTGATGTGCGTAATGATGGCATTATTTCGGCAGACATTGCGAAACAAGCGCTTTCAATGTTAGATGTAGATGATGCGGGCTTTGATTACTTAGATAGAAAATTGCTTACCGCAGTGATTGAACGTTTTGATGGTGGACCAGTTGGGTTAGATAACTTGGCTGCAGCAATAGGTGAAGAACGAGACACTATCGAGGATGTTTTAGAACCTTACTTGATTCAACAAGGATTTTTACAGCGAACCCCTCGAGGTCGAATTGCGACTTCATTAACTTATCGACACTTCGGGCTTCAGAAGCCGTTAGAATAAGAGATAGAAAAAAGGACATATTGATATCAATATGTCCTTTCTTTTTGAAACCTACTTAGTTAGTTCCTTCAGTATAGCTCTTCATGCTATTTAATCTTGCTAAACCCACATCACAGCTTTTTTGTTGAGTCGCTAATTCCATTTCAAGAATTTGCTGTTTGCTTTGGTTCAGTTTACTTTTGATTTTACCTACTTGAGTATGAGTGCCAGGCTGTTTTTCTGCTTGAGCAATCAAATTTTCTGTTTCTTTAAATAACTGTGTACATTGTTGTGGAAGAGCAGCTTTGTTTTCTGTAAGAGGTGCTGCGGTGGCAGATAATGCCATAGAACCGAAAAGTGCGGTCAAAATTACGCAAATTTTTTTCATTGTAAATCCCTACAAATCTCTCCAAATATCATTAGGCTAAAAAATAGCAAAATCTTGCAGCCCTGTCTAGTGATTATTTTGTCCATTTTTTTTAAATAAAGTTTCCTTGTGATAGATAAATTTTTCCATTTTGAGCAAAAAATACAGAATTTGATGTGGATCAATTTTGTCATTGTTATGCAAAATAGGGTATTTTGTAACTTATATCAAAAAATGTGATCAATATAACGGTTTTTTCTATTTTTTATCCGCATAAATAGTAGTAGAATATGGCAAAATTTTGAATGTTTATATTGTAATCGGTTACTGCATTCTGTTTTGAGAATAGAAAAGGCAATTATTACGTAAATAATTCAATGTTTCTTAACGACTTTTGTTGAGTAGTTTGGGGTGATTATTTGGGATTATCCTTGGTAATCATAAAGTGAAAATCTTGTAGATTTATACAAGGAGTTGAGATGTTAGACGTTGTTGATCTCTCACGCTTGCAGTTTGCGTTAACTGCGTTATATCACTTCATTTTTGTACCATTAACATTAGGTTTATCTTTCGTTCTTGTGATCATGGAAACCATTTATGTTAAAACGGGCAAAGAAGTATATAAAGATATGACTAAATTCTGGGGTAAGTTATTTGGTATTAACTTTGCTCTAGGGGTAACGACCGGTATTATCATGGAGTTCCAATTCGGGACAAACTGGTCTTATTATTCTCACTATGTAGGTGATATTTTCGGTGCGCCATTAGCAATCGAAGCATTACTTGCGTTCTTCTTAGAGTCCACTTTCGTGGGTCTATTCTTCTTCGGTTGGGATCGTTTAACTAAAGGTAAACACTTACTCGCAACTTACTGCGTAGCCTTTGGTTCAAACCTTTCTGCGATGTGGATTTTAGTCGCGAATGGTTGGATGCAACATCCGGTAGCGGCAGAGTTTAACTTTGAAACCATTCGTATGGAAATGACCAGCTTCTTAGATCTTTGGTTAAATCCAGTTGCGCAAGGTAAATTCTTACACACATTAACAGCAGGTTATACAACCGGTGCAATGTTTGTATTAGGTATCAGTGCATTCTATTTATTAAAAGGCCGAGATATTGGTTTTGCTAAACGTTCATTCTCTGTTGCTGCAACCTTTGGCTTTATCGCTGCATCAGCGGTATTAATTATGGGGGATGAATCAGGTTACGACATCGGTAAAGCACAACCTGTGAAATTAGCTGCAATGGAAGCGGAGTTCGAAACTCATCCTGCGCCAGCGCCATTCCACCCAGTGGCGATTCCAAATACGGCAGAAATGAAAAATGATTTTGCGGTTGAAATCCCATATTTAGGTGGTTTAATTGCAACGCGTTCTTTAGACACTGAAATCGTTGGCTTGAAAGAGATTCAAGCGAAAAATGAAGGTCGTGTTCGTAACGGTATGGTTGCTTATGATTTATTCACTCAATTAAAAGCAGAGAAAAAATCAGCAGGTCAGGTAAATCCAGAAACTAAAGCAAAATTTGATGAAGTCAAAGGTGATTTAGGTTTCGGTTTATTATTAAAACGTTACACAGATAAAGTTGTAGATGCAACGGATGAACAAATTAAACAAGCAGCACGTGATACTATTCCAAACGTAGGTCCTAACTTCTGGGCGTTCCGTGGTATGTTAGCAGCAGGTGGTTTAATTATTTTACTGACCTTTGGTGCATTTGTTCAAAATTTACGTAACAAAGTCACTTCTTCTCGCTTATTACTTAAAGCATTGCTTTGGGGTATTCCATTGCCATTCTTAGCGATTGAATTTGGTTGGTTCTTAGCTGAATTTGGTCGTCAACCGTGGGCGATTTATGAAGTATTACCGGTAGGTGTGTCTGCCTCTAACTTGAGTGTAGGTGACTTATGGTTCTCTATCGGTTTAATTTGTGTACTTTACTTCTTCTTCATCATTGCGGAAATGTATTTGATGTTTAAATATGCACGTTTAGGTCCAAGTGCATTGAAAACCGGCAAATACTATTTTGAGCAATCATCTAAATAAGCAGGAGATGAATTATGCTTGATTATGAAATTCTACGTATTATTTGGTGGGTGCTAGTTATCGTATTGCTTATCGGTTTCTCTGTAACAGATGGATTCGATATGGGCGTGACCGCACTTTTACCCGTAGCTGGTAAGAAAGAAGTAGAAAGACGTATTATGATTAACTCTATTGCGCCACACTGGGATGGTAACCAAGTTTGGTTATTAACTGCTGGTGGTGCAATCTTCGCGGCATGGCCGATTGTTTATTCTGTAGCGTTTTCAGGCTTCTATATTGCCTTATTCCTTGTGTTAGCTGCGTTATTCTTCCGTCCAATTGGTTTTGAATATCGTGCGAAAATTGATAATCCAACATGGCGTGCTGTGTGGGATTGGGGCTTATTTGCGGGTGGTTTTGTACCTGCATTAGTATTCGGTGTGGCATTTGGTAATTTATTACAAGGTGTACCATTCGAATTAAACGAGCTTTCACAAGCAACTTACACCGGTTCTTTCTTTGCGTTATTAAACCCATTTGCATTACTTTGCGGTGTGTTAAGCCTTGCAATGTTAGTGACTCACGGTGCAAACTGGTTACAAATGAAAACCACTGCTGCATTGCGTGATCGTGCAAGAGCAATTACACAAATTGGTGCATTAGTAACATTAATTACTTTTGTACTTGCAGGTGTGTGGCTTTCATTCAAAGACGGTTATGTGGTAACTAGCACGATTGATCACTTTGCAGCATCAGCGCCAGCTTCAGGTAAGCAAGTAGCAGTTGAAACAGGAGCGTGGTTTAAAAACTTCAATGAAAATCCAGCTTTATGGGCGTTCCCAGTATTAGCTGTGGTGGGTGCATTATTAAATGTGATTGCATCTAAAGCAAATCGTTGTGGTTTTGCGTTCTTCTTCTCTGTATTAACCATGGCTGGTGTGATTATTACTGCGGCAGTATCAATGTTCCCATTTGTGATGCCTTCAAGTACTCACCCTGAACAAAGCTTGTTAATGTGGGATGCAACGTCAAGTGAGTTAACATTAACTTTAATGTTCTACTTGGCATTAGTATTTGTTACTATCTCATTGCTTTACACCATTTGGTCATACTACAAAATGTTTGGTCGCTTGGATGAAAGCTTTGTTGAAGACAACAAAAACTCATTATACTAAGGAGAAACAATATGTTATACGTAATTTGGGTAGTGGGTGTGTTGGCTGCAGTTATGGTGAGTGCTAAATTAACCATTGGCAAAGAAAAGTCAGGTAAATTTGACGAGTAATGATGATTAATTCACTCTATCAATTAAGTAATAAGGGTTCCTTGCGAACCCTTTCGTTTATTTTAGCGTTATTTTTAACCGCGGCTTTCTTTTTAAATTTAAATCAATTTTCGACCGCACTTCGTACTGCACATCCAGCTTGGATTCTTACGATTTTTTGGGGATTGATTAATTTGTGGATCCACGGTATCGGATTCGATATTCGCCGAGCAATATGGCAGCTCGTTTTCTTGCCATTTATTGGTTATTTCACCACAATAATTGCCATTGTTCAGCATTGGTTTTTATAAGAACGATAGACAAATATTATTATTTGGAGCTTGCACATCTAATGAACAGGTTCTAAAATAAGCGGCTTGTTATGGCTGATAATTGAGCATTATTTTGAATAACCAATGTTTTACCTTTCCGGTTCGTGTTTATTATGAGGACACGGATGCTGGCGGAGTAGTGTATCACGCACGTTACTTACATTTCTTTGAGCGTGCGCGAACTGAATATTTAAGAACGCTTAATTTTTCCCAACAATCATTATTGCAGGAACAACAATTAGCTTTTGTGGTCAAAACCATGTCTATTGACTATTGTATTCCGGCAAAATTGGATGATTATCTTATTGTCGAAACGGAAATAACGGCAGTGAAAGGAGCAACAATTCTCTTTGAACAGCGGTTAGTTCGTGAGGCAGTGGTGTTATCAAAGGCTACTGTTAAGGTAGCCTGTGTTGATCTAGGCAAAATGAAACCTGTCGCAATTCCTGAAGAATTAAAAGCGGCATTTTTAAAGTAAATAACTTTTCGGAGTATGCAATGACTGCAGAATTGAACTTTTTAGATCTTTTTCTAAAAGCGAGTATCGTTGTTCAACTTGTAATTGTGATCTTGATTTCGTTCTCAATTATTTCTTGGGCAATCATCATTCAACGTAGCCGTATTTTGACGAGTGCGTTAAAAGAAGCGAATACTTTTGAAGATCGTTTCTGGTCTGGTGAAGATTTAAATAAACTTTATGATGGTTTATCTAATCGTCGTGAAGTATTAACTGGTAGCGAACAAATTTTCTTTGTTGGTTTTAAAGAATTCTCTCGCTTAAAACAAGTGAACGCAGATGCGCCAGAAGCAATCATTAAAGGTACCACTCGTGCGATGAACCTTGCGATGAATCGTGAAGTAGAAGCGCTTGAAAGTCGTGTACCTTTCTTAGCGACAGTGGCTTCTGTAAGTCCATATATTGGTTTATTTGGTACCGTTTGGGGTATCATGCACGCATTTATGGCATTAAGTGGTGCGAAACAAGCAACATTACAAATGGTTGCTCCAGGTATCGCAGAAGCCTTGATCGCAACAGCAATCGGTTTGTTTGCGGCGATTCCAGCTGTAATGGCGTATAACCGTTTAAGCTTACGTGTAAATGCGATTGAACAAAATTATGGTAACTTCATTGATGAATTCACCACAATTTTACATCGTCAAGCTTTTGGTAAAGCGCCCCATTAAAAATAAATGAAAAATTGACCGCACTTGATAAATTGAAAAAGTGCGGTGGATTTTAGCGAAGTTTTAGAGGAAATTATGGCTCGTCGTCAGCGTAAAGACATTAAATCTGAAATTAACATCGTGCCATTTCTCGATGTTCTTTTAGTTTTGGTGTTAATTTTTATGGCAACCGCGCCGATTATCAGTCAGAGCGTTCAAGTGGAACTCCCTGATTCGGTGCAAAGTCAAAATGTATCAAATGAAGATAAAACACCGGTTATCTTAGAAGTAGCGGGTGTAGGGCAATATTCGATTTCTATTGGTGGTCAACGCCAAGAAGGCCTTAACGAAGAAATGGTAACCCAATTATCAAAACAAGAATTTGATAAAGACAATAACACAATGTTCTTAGTGGGCGGAGCAAAAGATGTACCTTATGAAGAAGTGATTAAAGCACTGAATTTACTACATCTTGCCGGCATTAAGTCTGTGGGTTTAATGACCAACCCGATTTAAGAATAAGTAGGTAAAACCGTGCAGAATAATCGACGAAAAAAACGTGCAAATGAGTTTGTCATCTCTATTGCGATGCACCTTGCATTGTTTGCTTTGTTGATTTGGAGCTCTCTTTATCAAACCGTTGAAATAATGGGTGGTGGAGAAGGTGAAGGTGATGCCATGGGAGCTGTGATGGTCGATACCGGCAGCGCAGCGCAGGAATGGGGACGTATTCAACAACAGAAAAAAGGTCAAACTGATAAACAGAAAAAACCAGAACCTGTGGTCGAAGAGAAGAAACCAGAGCCTGAACCTGAACCAAATCAGCAAGAAATTGCGAAACAAGAAGAGATTAAGCGTCAGCAGGAAATTCAACGTCAAAAAGAACTTGAAAAACAAAAGCAGCAAGAAATTGAAAAGCAAAAACAGCAACAAGAGCTTGCTCGTCAAGAGGCGTTAGAAAAACAAAAACAAGCTGAAGAAGCGAAAGCAAAACAAGCGGCTGAAGCAGCGAAATTAAAAGCTGATGCAGAGGCAAAACGTTTAGCGGCAGCCGCTAAACAGGCTGAGGAAGAAGCAAAAGCTAAAGCACAAGCCGAAGCTCAAAAAGCGAAAGAAAAAGCTGAAGCAGATGCTAAAGCCAAGGCTAAGGCAGAAGCAGATGCCAAAGCCAAAGCTGAAGCAGATGCTAAGGCTAAAGCAAAAGCTGAGGCTGATGCAAAAGCGAAAGCCGATGCTGAGGCAAAAGCTAAGGCTGAAGCAAAAGCTAAAGCGGATGCAGAAGCGAAAGCGAAGGCTGAAGCAAAAGCTAAGGCAGATGCAGAAGCGAAAGCAAAAGCTGATGCAGCAAAACGTAAAGCAGATCAAGCGGCTTTAGATGACTTCATGAACGGCGGAGATGTCGGTGGTGGTAGTGCATCTAAAGGTGGTAATGCAAATAAAGGCGGTACACAAGGCAGTGGTGCAGGACTTGGTGCTGGAGATGGTGGTAAAGTTGGTGACCAATATGCGGGTGTCATTAAACGTGAAATTCAACGCCGTTTCTTAAAAGACCCAAGCTTTGCCGGTAAAGTTTGTAGCATTAAAATCCAACTCGGTCGAGATGGTACGATTTTAGGCTATCAACGCGTTTCAGGACCTGATGATATTTGTACTGCAGCATTAAGTGCAGTAGCGAGAACGAAAAAAGTTCCAGCAGCACCATCTGATGCGATTTATGAGAAATATAAAGCGCCGACTATCGATTTTGATATCAATGCTCGATAATCGGTTTTAGGAAAGTAACAACGTTAAAATAAGGTGATTAAATGAAATTGATCAAACGTGTTATGGGGCTATTTGTGGTGATGTTTGCATTTGCAAGCACAGCAATGGCAGAAGATGAAGTTCGAATTGTGATTGATGAAGGTGTTGATGGCGCTCGTCCTATCGCAGTTGTTCCTTTCGCGGGTTCTGCACCTGAAAATATTGGTCAAATTGTTGCAGATGACTTACGTAATAGTGGTAAATTTAACCCAATTCCAGTAAGTCAAATGCCACAACAACCAACGACTGCAGCAGAAGTGAAACCAGAAGCTTGGACTGCTTTAGGTATTGATGCTGTTGTGGTTGGTCAAGTAACATCAACTGGTAGCGGTTATAACATTTCTTATCAGTTAGTTGATACTGTGGGCGCATCAGGTACACCAGGTGCAGTGCTTGCACAAAATAGCTATACAGTGACTAATAAATGGTTGCGTTACGGTGCACATACTGTGAGTGATGAAGTATTTGAAAAATTAACCGGTATTCGTGGTGCATTCAGAACACGTATTGCTTACGTAGTGCAAAAAAATGGTGGTTCACAACCTTATGAAGTTCGTGTAGCAGATTATGATGGTTACAATCAATTCATCGTAAATCGTAGCTCACAACCAATTATGTCTCCAGCATGGTCTCCAGATGGTAAACGTTTAGCTTACGTATCTTTTGAGAACAAAAAATCACAACTTGTTGTACAAGACTTAGGTTCTGGTTCTCGTAAAGTGGTGGCTTCTTTCCCAGGACATAACGGTGCACCAGCGTTCTCTCCAGACGGTTCTAAACTTGCCTTTGCTTCTTCACAAGATGGTTTATTAAACATCTATGTAATGGGCTCAAATGGTGGTACACCGACTCAATTAACTCGTGGTGCGGGCAATAATACAGAACCATCATGGTCTCCAGATGGTAGTTCAATTCTCTTTACTTCAGATAGAAGTGGTTCACCACAAGTTTATCGCATGAGCGCAAGCGGTGGTGGTGCGTCACCAGTTGGTGGTCGAGGTAGTGCGCAAATCAGTAGTGATGGTAAAACACTTGTGATGATCAATGGTAATAACAACGTGGTGAAACAAGATCTCACCAGCGGTAGTTCTGAAGTATTAAGTACATCTTTCTTAGGTGAAAGCCCAAGTATTTCTCCTAATGGTATCATGATTATTTACAGCTCTACACAAGGGCTAGGAAAGGTGTTACAATTAGTTTCTGCAGATGGTCGCTTTAAAGCGAGTCTTCCAGGAAGTAATGGCCAAGTGAAATTTCCAGCTTGGTCTCCATACTTGACTAAATAAAAAAACTCATTGAGGAGAAATCTAATGAACAAATTTGTTAAATCATTATTAGTTGCTGG
This sequence comes from Haemophilus sp., assembly GCA_019423025.1. Lineage (GTDB taxonomy): Bacteria > Pseudomonadota > Gammaproteobacteria > Enterobacterales > Pasteurellaceae > Haemophilus_D. The sequence continues at coordinate 183,141 of JAHZCD010000002.1, forward strand.
TTCAGTAGCTGCATTAGCAGCATGTAGCTCATCAAACAACGATGCAGCAGGCAACGGTGCTAACAACGGTCAAACTTTCGGTGGTTACTCTGTTGAAGATCTTCAACAACGTTACAACACCGTGTACTTCGGTTTCGACAAATTCAACATCGAAGGTGAATACGTTCAAATCTTAGATGCTCACGCTGCATACTTAAATGCAACTCCAGCTTCTAAAGTTGTTGTTGAAGGTAACACTGACGAACGTGGTACTCCAGAGTACAACATCGCTTTAGGTCAACGTCGTGCTGATGCAGTTAAAGGTTTCTTAGCTGGTAAAGGTGTTGACGCTGGTAAAGTATCTACTGTTTCTTACGGTGAAGAAAAACCTGCAGTGTTAGGTCACGATGAAGCAGCATACTCTAAAAACCGTCGTGCAGTGTTAGCATACTAATTTTTAAAGAATTTTGATTCTTAGAAAAAGGGAGAGTAGAAATACTCTCCTTTTTTATTTGTTCTAAGATATTGTTAGAAATTGACGAGTATTCACGCAATTAACACAATTTCTTCAGATTTTTCTTGCGTCAGAAAATAAAATCGGTAATATACGCACCTGTTACGAAATGATGTGGGTCGTTAGCTCAGTCGGTAGAGCAGCGGACTTTTAATCCGTTGGTCGAAGGTTCGAATCCTTCACGACCCACCACTTTTATTTCGAAGAATTCCCAAATGGGTCGTTAGCTCAGTCGGTAGAGCAGCGGACTTTTAATCCGTTGGTCGAAGGTTCGAATCCTTCACGACCCACCATCTATTTAAAGATCATTATTTAACCGGTTGGGTTGTTAGCTCAGTTGGTAGAGCAGCGGACTCTTAATCCGTCGGTCGAGAGTTCGAGCCTCTCACAGCCCACCAGTCAACATCTTATTCCCCCTATTTGTTAATAAATTTACAAAAAATTAAAATATTTTCAAAATTCTTGACTATATTTAGCGGTTATTATGGTAGAATATCCACAAAGTTAAGTCGGGCATAAAATGTTACAGAATATTCGAATTGTTTTGGTTGAAACATCACATAGCGGGAACATCGGTTCTGCGGCGCGTGCAATGAAAACAATGGGATTATCCAATCTTTATTTGGTCTCACCAAAATCGGTGGATGAGCAATCTATTGCATTAGCAGCAGGCGCTGATGATGTTGTGCGTAATGCCCACATTGTTGATACTTTTGAACAAGCAATAGAAGATTGCTCATTAGTGATTGGTACGAGTGCGAGATTACGTCATTTACAGAGTACGCTTATTGAGCCAAGAGAGTGTGCAGAGAAAGCCAGTGCTCATCAAGGGCAAGTTGCGATCGTGTTCGGTCGTGAGCGTGTTGGGCTCACAAATGAAGAATTACTTAAATGTCATTATCATTTAAATATCCCTGCTAACCCTGAATATTCTTCGCTCAATTTAGCGATGGCAGTACAGTTGGTAAGTTATGAAATGCGAATGGCATTTTTAATAAAAAATAAAACGGAAAGTACACTTTCAACGATAGAAGATATCTATCCAACAGCACAAGAAATGGAGTATTTTTTTGCTCATACGGAACAGGTGTATCAGTCTCTTGGTTTTATTCAAAATCAAGGGGTTATACAAAAGTTAAGACGACTTTATAACCGTTCTTCTCTAGAAAAAAATGAATTAAATATTTTGCGAGGAATGTTAAGTGCGATTGAAAAACGCCTTAATCTGCAAAAAGAGTAAAATTGACTATCATAGTCAGATAGGTAAACTACCTAGATGGCGATTTATAGGGATGCTTTATGAAACTAACATCTAAAGGACGATATGCGGTTACCGCAATTTTAGATATCGCATTACATGCAGGAACAAACCCTGTTTGTTTAGCGGATATCTCAGAACGTCAAAATATTTCACTTTCTTATCTTGAGCAATTATTTGCAAAATTGCGTCGAGGAGGATTAGTAAAAAGCGTTCGTGGCCCAGGTGGTGGCTATCGTTTAGCGTTACCAACTGATCAAATTTCTATCGGTATGGTGATTTCAGCCGTAAATGAGAACATTAATGTCACAAGATGCCTTGGTAAAGGAAATTGCAAAGGCGGAGTAGAGTGTTTAACTCATACATTATGGCAAGATTTAAGTGATCGTATTTCTGATTTTTTAGATGAGATTACATTAGCTGAGCTTGTAGAGAAAAAAGCTGGGAAGCATAAAGCTCACAAAGATTTTGATGACTTAATTGTAGTCAACCAATAATGGGAAAGTAGATTAAAGTGCGGTCAAATTGATAGCATTTTTAGTAGTTATTTAGGAGTGAAAATGAAATTACCAATTTATTTAGATTATGCAGCAACATGTCCAGTGGATGAACGTGTAGCTAAAAAAATGATGGAATATTTAACCATTGATGGTGTATTCGGTAATCCTGCATCTCGTTCACATAAATTTGGCTGGCAAGCTGAAGAAGCAGTTGATATTGCACGTAATCAAATTGCTGATTTAATTGGTGCAGATTCACGTGAAATTGTGTTTACTTCAGGCGCAACGGAAGCAGATAACCTCGCAATTAAAGGTGCGGCACACTTTTATCAAACAAAAGGTAAACACATTATTACTTGTAAAACTGAGCACAAGGCAGTATTGGATACTTGTCGTCAGTTGGAACGTGAAGGCTTTGAAGTGACCTATTTAGAGCCAGAAGAAGATGGTTTAATCGATCTTGAGAAATTCAAAGCGGCATTGCGTCCAGATACTATTCTCGTGTCAATTATGCACGTGAATAATGAGATTGGCGTGATCCAGGATATTAAAACAATTGGTGAGCTTTGCCGTGCAAATAAAACGATTTTCCACGTAGATGCGACCCAAAGTGTCGGTAAAGTAGAAATTAATCTCGCTGAATTACCGGTTGATTTGATGTCAATGTCTAGCCACAAATTATATGGACCAAAAGGTATCGGGGCATTATATGTTTGCCGTAAACCTCGCGTTCGTTTAGAAGCCATTATCCATGGTGGTGGTCACGAACGTGGCATGCGTTCTGGTACATTACCTGTACACCAAATTGTGGGTATGGGTGAAGCTTATCGTATTGCAAAAGAAGAAATGGCGACAGAGATCCCTCGTATCAGAGCTTTACGCGATCGCTTATATAATGGCTTGAAAGAAATTGAAGAAACCTATGTAAATGGTTCGATGGAGCACCGCGTAGCAAATAACTTGAACATCAGCTTTAACTATGTTGAAGGTGAATCCTTAATGATGGCATTACGTGATGTGGCAGTTTCTTCTGGTTCAGCTTGTACTTCTGCGAGTTTAGAGCCATCTTATGTACTACGTGCATTAGGTCGTAATGATGAATTAGCACATAGCTCAATTCGTTTCACACTTGGTCGTTGGACAACGGAAGAAGAAATTGATTACACCATTAATTTAACACGTAATGCAGTAGCAAAGCTTCGTGAATTATCGCCACTTTGGGATATGTTCAAAGAAGGCATTGATTTAAATACTATTGAGTGGTCAGCCCACTAATTTTAAAGGCGGCTAGTCCGCCTGATAGCAACTTATTTAGGAAAGGAACATAATATGGCGTACAGCGAAAAAGTTATTGATCATTATGAAAATCCACGCAACGTAGGTTCGATGGATAAAAAAGATAATTCAGTAGGAACGGGTATGGTTGGCGCACCGGCTTGTGGTGACGTTATGCAGTTACAAATCAAAGTAAATGATAGTGGCATTATTGAAGATGCGAAATTTAAAACTTATGGTTGTGGATCAGCGATTGCATCAAGTTCTTTAATTACCGAATGGGTAAAAGGTAAATCTTTAGATGAAGCAGGTGCAATCAAAAACAGTCAAATTGCGGAAGAACTTGAATTACCACCGGTAAAAGTTCACTGCTCAATTTTAGCAGAAGATGCAATTAAAGCCGCTATTGCTGACTATAAAAATAAACAAGGTAAGTAATCAAAGTGCGGTTGAAAATGACCGCACTTTATCAATTTAAGGATCAGAATATGTCTATAACACTCACTGAAAAAGCGGCGCAACGAGTTCGTACTTTTCTTGAAAATCGTGGAAAAGGCATCGGTTTACGCTTAGGTGTGAAAACATCAGGTTGTTCGGGTTTAGGCTATGTGCTTGAATTCGTTGATGTGCTCAATAATGACGATCTTGTTTTTGAGCAGCATGGCGTGAAAGTGGTAGTCGATCCAAAAAGCTTGGTTTATTTAGATGGCATTGAGCTAGATTACGTTAAAGAAGGCTTGAACGAAGGCTTTAAATATAATAACCCAAACGTAAAAGAATCTTGTGGTTGTGGTGAAAGTTTCCATGTTTAAGGAATAAAGATGACAAATCCTTTTGCTATTTTTGATTTACCCGTTGCTTTCAATGTTGATCAAGCCCTTTTGTCTGAACGCTATTTAGTGCTTCAAAAGAGTTTGCACCCTGATAATTTTGTTACGGCAGATGCGCAAGAACAACGCATTGCAATGCAAAAGTCGACAGAAGTTAATGATGCATTAAAAACCTTGAAAGACCCAATTTTACGTGCGGAAGCAATTATTGCGTTAAATACGGGAGAAGCACAGGATTTAGAACAAAAGAGCACGCAAGATGTCGCATTTTTGATGCAGCAATTAGAATGGCGAGAAGAGCTCGAAAATATTGAGCAAAGCCAGGATGAGAATGCATTAGAATCCTTTGCGAAACGCGTTAAAAAAGAAACAAAAGAAATGTTGACCGCACTTGAAGCACAGCTTAATGAGCAACAATGGTCAACTGCAGCACAATTCTGCGATAAATTACGTTTTCTAAAAAAATTGGCAGATGAAATTAGCCAAGTAGAAGAACGTCTATTTGAATTATAATCTTGAGGGCGTTTAATACGCCCTTTTCGCTATTGATAAATGGGCAGCAGCCCTCATACTAATGAAATCCGATTATGCAAACTTTAGAACAACTGACTGATGCCTCCAAATCTGCTTGGGGAACCATTTCCCAATGGATTGAGCTTGCTCGTAATCATTGTGAGGTGATTAAAAAAGATCAATCTAGTGCAGAACGTGAGCTTTTCACCATGCAAATGCCAACGTCTTCTCCGATGGGCGCGGTGATTTATGAAACCGGTGGCATTTTAATCCATCATGGTTGGTTGCGTATATTGGGTTCAGGCAGTTTTAAATTGCCACGTGGATTAATGGATTGGAATTTCAGCAAATCCTTTAATCAATCAGGTGATAAACCGAAATATTTGCTCGTTGCAGACGATGTCATTGGAGGGTATTTTGCCTTAAATGGTGGTTCTTTAGGGGATAATCTCGGCAAGATTTACTATTTTTCGCCGAAAGATTTAACTTGGCATGATTTAAATTTTACCTATACGGATTTCTTAGCTTGGGCATTAAATGGTGACATTGAAGCATTTTACCAAAATCTGTTTTGGCAAAATTGGCAAGAAGATGTAAAACAACTCGATGGTAATCACATGATTGTTTTTACGCCAGAACTTTCGGAAGATAAGATAACTGATATTAATCAGCGTGAACGACGCGAAGTCAATATTGAAACGCATTACAACGCAAGTTTCACCGAACAAGATAAATTTGCGCAAGCTTATTCAGTCGCATAATCAGCTTTTAACGAATTAATTATTAGAGATAAAAAGAGATATGGCATTACTCCAAATTGCAGAGCCAGGACAAACGGCTGCACCCCATCAACATCGTCTTGCGGTAGGGATTGATTTAGGTACAACAAATTCTTTAGTTGCCGCAGTGCGTAGCGGTCAAGCCACCATTTTGAATGATGAACAAGACAGAAGCCTTGTGCCTTCAGTTGTGTATTATGGTGAAAATGAAAAACTTGTGGGTACCGAAGCATTTGCCAAAGCTGCAATTGATCCTAAAAATACGATTATTTCGGTTAAACGTTTGATTGGTCGTAGTCTTGCAGATGTGCAATCACGTTACACAAACTTACCCTATGAGTTTGTGGCAAGTGAAAATGGCTTGCCATTATTGGTGACACATCAAGGCAAAAAAAGCCCGATTGAAGTCTCTGCAGATATTTTATCTCGTTTAAATCATATCGCTGAACAACGACTTGCAGGTGAGCTTTCTGGTGTAGTGATTACCGTACCTGCTTATTTTGATGATGCTCAACGCCAAAGCACGAAAGATGCAGCACGTCTTGCAGGGTTGAATGTATTACGTTTATTAAATGAACCTACTGCCGCAGCAGTGGCGTATGGCTTAGATAGTGGAAAAGAAGGCGTCATCGCTGTTTATGACTTGGGTGGTGGTACCTTTGATATCTCAATTTTACGCCTATCTAAAGGCGTATTTGAAGTTTTAGCAACAGGTGGGGATACCGCTTTAGGTGGTGATGATTTTGACCATTTAATTGCAGATTGGATTGTTGAGCAAGCAGGTATTCAACCACAAAATATAAATGAGCAGCGTGAGCTTTTAAGCTTAGCGACTCAGACTAAAATTGCTTTAACGAGTGAGCAAAGTGCGGTCATTTCTTGGCGCGGATTTGAAGGTGAGTTAAGTCGTGAGCAATTTAATGAATTAATCCACTCATTAGTAAAACGTTCGTTATTAACCTGTCGTCGTGCATTGAAAGATGCGCATGTTGAAGCTGAAGACGTGCAAGAAGTGGTTATGGTTGGAGGCTCAACTCGCGTGCCTTACGTACGTGAGCAAGTGGGCGAATTCTTCGGTAAAACACCATTAACCTCTATCGACCCAGATAAAGTAGTTGCCTTAGGTGCAGCAATTCAAGCGGATATTTTAGTGGGCAACAAGAATGACAGTGATATGTTGTTACTCGATGTGGTACCGCTTTCTTTAGGTATTGAAACCATGGGCGGTTTAGTGGAGAAAATTATTCCACGTAACACCACGATTCCAGTGGCTCGCGCGCAAGAATTTACCACCTTTAAAGATGGTCAAACAGCGATGACGGTACATGTGGTACAAGGTGAACGTGAGTTGGTGGATGATTGCCGTTCTTTAGGTCGTTTTTCGTTGCGTGGTATTCCGCCAATGGTGGCAGGCGCGGCTCATATTCGAGTGACTTATCAAGTGGATGCAGATGGCTTATTAAGTGTAACCGCCATGGAAAAATCCACAAAAGTCCAAGCATCGATTCAAATTAAGCCTTCTTATGGTTTAACGGATGAAGAAGTAACGGCAATGATTAAAGCTTCTTTTGATAATGCACAAGATGATATGCAAGCCCGTGAATTAGCCGAGCAACGTGTTGAGGCTGATCGTGTGATTGAAAGCGTGATTGTGGCATTACAACAAGATGGGGCAGACTTATTAACCGAAGCCGAATTCCACCAAATTGAAAATGCACTGAAACAATTAATGGATGTAAAAGAAGGCGCAGATCGTCATGCTATCGTTCAAGGAATCAAAGCCCTTGATGTCGCGACTCAAGAATTTGCGGCAAGACGAATGAATAAATCCATTAATCAAGCGCTGACAGGTAAATCTGTATCAGATATTGAGCAATAAAGTGCGGTTATAAATTAACGAGTTTTTTATATTGAGGAAAGTAATATGCCAAAAGTGATTTTTTTACCGAATGAAGAATTCTGTCCAGAGGGTATGGTGGTTGATGCGGCAGCAGGCGACAACTTATTAGAAGTGGCACATAATGCGGGCGTTGAAATTCACCACGCTTGCGATGGTTCTTGTGCTTGTACAACATGCCATGTAGTTATTCGTGAAGGGTTTGATTCATTAAATGAAGCGAGCGATCAAGAAGAAGATATGTTAGATAAAGCATGGGGTTTAGAAATGGATAGCCGCCTTTCTTGCCAATGTGTCGTGGGGGATGAAGATTTAGTGGTGGAAATCCCTAAATATAATATTAACCATGCGAATGAGGCGGCTCACTAATGAAATGGACTGATGCCCAACTTATCGCAGAAGAGCTGTATGATCGTAATCCAGATTTAGATCCTAAAACGGTACGTTTCACGGATTTGCATCAGTGGATTTGTGAACTAGACGGTTTTGATGATGATCCAATGAAATCTAATGAGAGTATTCTGGAAGCGATTTTGTTGAAATGGTTAGATGAATACGAGTAATCGATTAGATTAATAAAGCGAGTTGAGAGGCTCGCTTTTTTGTTTTGAGAATTTACCTCAAAATAAAACCGCACTTTATTGCTAAAGTGCGGTTATTTTTATCGTTGTTTTTAATTATTTTTTCTTCGCGTATTTTAAGGAGTCAATAGCAACCGCGAGGATGATAATGCTACCTTTAATGATATATTGCCAGTAAGGGTTAACACCGATGTAAGTTAAGCCATAGTTAATTACGGTGAAGATGATAACACCTGTGATTACACCGATAACAGTACCCACACCTCCAGCGAAAGATACACCACCTACTACGCAGGCAGCAATCGCATCTAATTCATACATGAAACCGAGGTTGTTGGTAGCACTACCGATACGACCTGCTTCTAACATACCACCGAACGCATAGAACATACCTGCAATCATGTAAATCACAACAAGGTTACGCGCCACGTTTACGCCAGATACTTTTGCAGCTTCAGGGTTACCACCGATAGCAAAGATATTTTTACCGAAGCGTGTTTTATTCCACATTACCCATACTAAGAATGCACAAATCGCCGCATAAATAGTGATGTAGGATAATTTGAATGAACCGAGTCTAAAGAAACCTTGTGCGAAGTTAGAGAAAGATTCACTGAAGCCAGCAATTGGTGAGCCACCTACGCCATCATAATAAAGTGAGTTAAAACCGTAAACGATGATCATGGTACCCATGGTTGCAATGAATGGGGTTACATTGAGATAAGCGATAACTAAACCATTCACTAAGCCGATTACAGCACCTACCGCACAAACAGTTAGAATAACCACTGGAATAGGAATTTCACCTAAATCCGGGAACACGCGGTTCATGTTTTCCATTGACTGTAAGAGAGTCGCAGAAATAACCGCTGCTAAACCGACTTGGCGACCGGCTGACAAGTCGGTACCTTGAGTGACAAGCAAGCCTGCGACACCAAGGGCGATAATGAGGCGGACGGATGATTGAGTTAAAATGTTACTAAAGTTGCGAACATTCAAGAATGTTGGATCTTGTGCGATGATGATGCCAAGTAAAATCAACAACACAAAATAAATCGCATTTTGTTTTAAGAAATCGAATGATTTATTTTTTGGTAAGGCACTCATAATTTGTTCCTTTATGATTTATAAATATTTTGCGGCAAGTTGCAAAATTTCTTCTTGAGACGTTTTTGCCGTTTCAACGATGCCGGCAACACGACCATTACTCATGACCAAAATTCGGTCTGTTACGCCTAATAATTCCGGCATTTCTGATGAAATCATAATGATGCCTTTATCTTTTTTAGCGAGTTCTTGAATGAGCTGATAAATTTCAAATTTTGCCCCAATATCAATACCACGAGTTGGTTCGTCGAGCATTAAGATATCTGGTTGGGTTAAAAGCCAACGGCCTATAATGACTTTTTGTTGGTTACCGCCAGAAAGCGATCCTATCGTTGTTTTGTGAGAAGGTGTTTTCACGTTCATCGCATCAATCACCCATTGTGTATCACTCGCCATTTTTTTGTTGCTGAGCAATTTCCATGGGGTGAGGTAAGATTTCATATTTGAAATCAAAGAGTTAAATTCAATGCTTAGGTTTGAATAAATCCCGGTTGAACGACGTTCCTCAGTCACCAACGCAAAACCGTGGTTAATCGCCTCAAGTGCGGTATGATTTTTTACGATTTTTCCATTGAGCTTAATCGTCCCTTCTTTTAATTCGCGCACACCAAAAATGGCTTCCACGATATCGGTTCGTTTAGCGCCAACAAGACCGGCAATACCTAAAATTTCACCTTTGCGTAAATTAAAGGAAACATCTTGAATGGACGGTTGATTTACTGCAGTTAAATGTTCCACCTCAAGTGTGATTTCTTTAGGTACGTTTGTTTTTTCTGGGAAACGTTGTGTTAATTCACGGCCAACCATCATTGAAACAATTTCTTCCATGGTGGTGCCTTTAACTTGAACGGTATTGATCCATTTACCATCACGAAGAATGGTGATTTCATCACAAATTTTGAAGATTTCATCCATTTTGTGTGAAATATAGATAATGCCACAACCGCGATCTTTTAATTTTTGAATAATTTTGAAAAGATGTTCCACTTCTTTTTCTGAAAGTGAGGATGTTGGCTCATCCATAATTACGATTTTAGCGTTATAAGAGAACGCTTTCGCAATTTCGATCATCTGCATTTGTGAAACGGAAAGTTTGGCCACTTTTTCTTTTGGATCAACATCAATATCCAATTCATCGAAAATCGCTTTGGTATCACGATACATTTTGGCGTGATCCACAAAAGGACCTTTAAGTGGGTAGCGACCCAACCATAAGTTATCCATTACACTAGTTTGACGCACCAAGTTAAGTTCTTGGTGAACCATTGAAATCCCATTTTCAAGAGCTTCTTTTGATGTTTTAAAATCAACAGGTTTGCCTAAGAATAAAATTTCACCTTCGTCTTTTGCATAAATTCCGAAGAGGCATTTTAATAATGTAGATTTACCCGCCCCGTTTTCGCCCATCAAGGCATGAACAGAGTGAGAACGAACTGTTAGATTGGCGTGATCAAGGGCTTTTACACCGGGGAAAGACTTACTGACATCCGTCATTGTCAGTAGTACATCACTGTCTTGGGTTTGAGTTGTCATATCCAACCTCATCAAAAAGGGGGGAAGGGAATTTGGGTTTCCTTTCCCCCCTAAAATTAAAGAAAAGCAATAGATTTTCTTATTTTAAGAATTCACTTAGGTTATCTTTATCCACACCAACATAAGGGATACGTACCACACGGTTTTCTAATTTCCATTGTGTACCTTCTGTTGCTGCTTTACCGTTAGCAAGGTTTGCAGAAAGTTGAACAACTGCTTTACCTTGGTTAACACCATCGTTTAACACAGTACCAGCAATTTCGCCTTTCTTAACTAATTGAAGCACTTCTGGTAATGCATCTACACCAAAGATTGGTAATTTTTTACCGTGTGCTTTGGTTGCTTCTAATGCACCTAATGCCATACCGTCATTATTTGAAATAATCATTTCAATTTCGTTAGCTTTAGAGCTAGATAACCATGCATCCACTTTATCTTTTGCCATTGCTGCATCCCACATACCGGTATCAATAAATAATTGTTCGGTAGGAATACCTTTAGCATTTAATTGCTCAATCACATATTTAGTACGTGCTTCAGCATCAGGGTGGCCTGGTTCACCTTTTAATAATACATATTGGATTTTACCGTCTTTGTTTAAGTCTAAGGCAGGCATTGCTTTCCATTGTTTCGCAATTAAGTCACCTTGGATTAAACCAGATTCTTTCGGGTCTGTACCAACATAGTAAGCGTGATCGTAGCTACCAATTGCTTTTGCACCTGGATCTTTATTGAAGAAAACAACAGGAATGTCATCTTGTTTAGCTTTCTTGATAACAGTTGAAGCTGCTGCTGGGTCTACTAAGTTAATCGCTAAAGCTTTAACACCTTTAGAAAGCAAACCATCCACTTGGTCATTTTGAATAGATTGTGCATTTTGAGAGTCATTCATTAATAACTCAATGCCGCCAAGCGCTTTCGCTTCTTTATCGATTTCTTTACGCATTAATGACATGAAGTTGTCATCATATTTATAAATGGTAACACCAATGCGGTTATCGGCTGCAAAACCAGAAGTTGCTGAACCTAAACCGATTGCTAAAGCGACTGCACTTAATACTGCTGTCTTTTTCATAAAAACGCTCCTATGTAGAGAAAGAGATTTTATTGTTGATTTTTTATATATCAAATAGAGGAATGTTGCGTACATCTATTGCAACTGAATGCATCATAACGAAATCAAAACTGTTAATCTGTGATCAAACTCACATAAATGAAAACGATTACATAGCAATGTTTAAATTTGTGATCTCCATCACGGTTTTATTGCATTTTCTACGGAAAAACGTCTCACCAATGTTGGATTAAATTGAACAACAGTCGGTGTGACAATAGACGAATCGACTAAACTTAATGCCAGTTTTGCTGCATAATTTGCCATTAAATCAATTGGATAGCGAATTGTGGTGAGTTTCGGAATTAAATATCGAGCAATCGGCATATCATCAAATCCTACAATGGAAAATTGTTTCGGGACTTTGATATTGTTTTCATTTAAAACAGAAATCGCACCTGCTGCCATCGTATCGTTATAGGCCACTACAGCGGTTAAGTTAGAGTTGTAGCTCAATAAATCAATCATGGCCTTTTCACCACCTTCAAAATCAGGTGAATTATGCACAATGGCTTGTTCTACAATGGGGAAGTTATGCGCTTCTAAGGCCTCTAAGTAGCCTTCCTTACGTTCTGTTTCATCTAAAATACCGTGATTAGAACCAATATAGGCGATGTGCTTATGGCCATAACGAATCAGCATTTCAGTGGCAAGATAGGTACCTTGGCGGTTATCAAGGCTGACACAACGATTTTCATAGCCTGCAATCACACGGTTAATCACCACCATACCGGGTACATTTTCTAAATAATGCTGTAACTCTTCGTCAGAAAGGGCTTTGGAATGAACGACCAAACAGCTGCAACGCTTGCGTAGCAAGGTATCAATGGCTTCACGCTCTTTTTCTGCATGATGGTATCCAATGCCGATCAAAATCGTTTTTTGATGCTCTTCAGCGACTTTATCGACTGATTTGACCAGGATAGCAAAGAACGGATCCGTTACATCGGTAACCACCACGCCAATGGTATCAGTATTTTGTACTGCCAGAGCTTGTGCGTTTGCATTGGGTTGATAATTTAAGACTTCCATCGCGCGTTGTACCGAGTAACGGGTTTTTTCACTCACAGATGGGGAGCGATTAATCACCCGGGAAACAGTGGCAACCGACACGCAAGCTAATTCAGCAACATCTCGAATTGTAGGCATAACAGGGCTCTCATTCATTTTTTCATAGCAATTATCATAGTAAATTTGAATAAAATTGAAAGCGGTTACTTTCAAAAATGCTACATTCGTCACAAAAAAGTGATTGGATAAGCGGCTTATTTCCTGATTTTGTGATAATGATCACGGTTTATTTTTTTTAATTTGTTATCTTATGAGAAAATTTTTTGTAATCGTTTACATTTTGGAGCAAAAATATGAGCGAAACCGTATTTGAACCGACAGATCATCCACATCGTCGCTATAATCCGTTAATTGACCAATGGGTTTTAGTCTCGCCACATCGTGCTAAACGTCCATGGCAGGGGCAACAAGAAAAAGTAAGTGAGGAACAAAAGCCAAGCCACGATCCAAATTGTTATCTTTGCCCGCGTAATAAACGTATCACGGGCGAACCTAATCCGGATTACCATAAACCTTATGTATTCAAAAATGATTTCTCGGCTTTATTAGAAGATACACCAGCGCCAGAGCAATCAGCCGATCCTCTTTTCCAAATGAGCCAAGCTCGTGGTGAAAGCCGTGTTATTTGTTTTTCACCAGATCACAGCAAAACCTTGCCATTATTGACCGCACTTGAAATTGAAGATGTGATTAAAGTATGGCAAGAGCAATTGCGTGAACTGGGTCAAAAATATCAGTGGGTACAGATTTTCGAAAATAAAGGCGCGGCAATGGGATGTTCCAATCCCCATCCGCACGGACAAATTTGGGCAAATAGCTTTTTACCGAATGAAGTGGCGCGTGAAGATGCTGCTCAACGAAATTATTATGAAAAACAGGGTTCTATACTTTTAGTGGACTACGTTCAAAAAGAATTAGAGAAAAAAGAACGTATTGTGGTGGAAACCGAGCACTGGGTTGCCCTAGTGCCTTATTGGGCGGTATGGCCGTTTGAAACCCTGTTATTGCCAAAAGTGCATGTTAAACGCTTAACAGAATTAACCGAGGCTCAAGCTAAAGATCTTGCCGTGATATTGAAAAAACTGGCAACAAAATACGATAACTTATTTGAAACGTCTTTCCCTTATTCGATGGGCTTCCATGCTGCACCATTTAATGGTGAAGATAACGAACATTGGCAGCTTCATGCGCATTTTTATCCACCGTTGTTGCGTTCAGCTACGGTTCGCAAATTTATGGTAGGTTATGAAATGCTAGGTGAAAGCCAACGTGACCTCACCGCTGAACAAGCTGCAGAAAGATTACGTGCGTTAAGCGAAGTACATTACAAAGAACGTTAAGAAATCCTTTCCCTCTTGAGTTAAGGGGGAGTATGAAAGATAAAGGAAAATAATATGACTCCAGTCCAAAAATCCCAACACATTTTTACGCAAAAATATAATAAGCAACCTGAACTGACCGTATATGCGCCAGGTCGTGTGAACATTATCGGTGAACATACCGACTACAATGATGGCTTTGTGATGCCTTGTGCAATCAATTATGGTACAGCCATTGCGGGCTCAAAACGTGCTGACCATATTTGGAATGTTTATGCGGCAGATCTTGATCTTGAGGATACCTTTTCTCTTGATGAAGATTTCCCTCAAAGTGAGCAAAAATGGGCAAATTATGTGCGTGGCGTTGTGAAATTTATTCAAGAACGTTACCCACAATTTAAACAAGGTGCTGATTTAGTGATTTCTGGAAATGTACCACATTCTTCTGGTTTGAGTTCTTCTGCTGCTCTTGAAGTAGCGACGGGTAAGTTCTGCCAACAACTCAGTGATTTACCTTTAACACATACAGAAATTGCTTTAATTGGTCAAAAAGCTGAAAACAAATTTGTAGGCGCAAATTGCGGAAACATGGATCAATTAATTTCTGCTTTAGGACAAAAAGATCATCTCTTAATGATTGATTGCCGTAGCTTAGAAACACAGCCAACGCCTGTGCCGAAAGATGTCGCTGTTATCATTGTGAACTCAAATGTACCCCATGATTTGGTGACGGGTGAATACAATACACGCCGTTGGCAATGTGAAAAAGCTGCAGAATTCTTTGGTGTGAAAGCGTTGCGTGATGTGTCAGTAGAAGAATTCCAAAAAAGAGAAGCAGAATTGACCGCACTTAATTCTTTAGTGGCTAAACGTGCACGCCATGTGGTGACTGAAAATCAACGTGTGCTTGATGCGGTTGAAGCGTTAAAACATAACGATTTAACCAAATTAGGCGAGTTAATGGGGCAATCTCACGAGTCCATGCGTGACGATTTTGAGATTACCGTACCGCAAATCGATTATCTTGTTGAACTTGCTCAATTAGTGATTGGTAAAACCGGTGGTGCGAGAATGACAGGCGGTGGCTTTGGTGGCTGCATTGTTGCCCTTGCACCTCATGATAAAGTTGAAGAAGTGCGTAAAATTATTGCCAATAATTATGAGAAACAAACGGGTTTAAAAGAAGATTTCTACGTTTGCACAGCCTCACAAGGAGTGAGTCTATGCTAGAAAAAACGGCGTTCAATGCACCAGATGGACAGCCTTATCAACTTGTTCAACTCACCAATTCAAATGGCATGACTGTGCAATTTATGGATTGGGGAGCCACTTGGCTTTCTTGCAAAGTCCCGGTGAATGGTGAGTTGCGAGAAGTGTTACTCGGCTGCAAAGTGGAAGATTATCCTCAGCAAACTGCTTATTTGGGCGCAAGCGTAGGACGCTATGCGAACCGTATTGCTAACGCCCAATTTGAATTAGGTGAGCGAACAATCCATCTGGTCGCGAATCAAGGCAAACATCAATTACATGGTGGTAAAGAAGGCTTTGATAAACGCCGTTGGAAAATGGAAGAGTGCGGTCAGAATTTTGTGCGTTTTTCCCTTGTATCTCCAGATGGTGATCAAGGTTTTGAAGGCAATGTACAAGTCAATGTGATTTATACATTAACTGATGAAAATAGCGTAAAAATTGAATATGAAGCAGAAAGTGATAAAAATACCGCACTTAACTTAACGAATCACGCTTATTTCAATTTGGAAAATGCTGAGCAGGGTAGTGATGTGAGAAATCATACATTACGCCTTAATGCGGATTTCTATTTACCGGTTGATGGCGAAGGCATCCCAAATTCACCACTTAAGCATGTGGTGAATACCAGCTTTGATTTTCGTGTGGCAAAACCAATCGCACAAGATTTCCAACAAGGCGATCAAGTGGTAACAAAAGGTTACGATCATTCTTTTATCGTCAATAAAGCATGGCAAAAACCTTGTGTATTATTGACTTCCCCTAATGAAGATTTAAGCCTTGAAGTGCTCACATCCCAAGCCGCATTACAGGTTTATACGGGAAACTATCTTGCAGGCACTCCAACTCGAGCAAACAGTACTTATCAAGATTTCAGCGGCATAGCCCTTGAAACCCAATGCCTTCCCGATACTCCAAACCACCCAGAATGGCAAAATTATGGCGGTATTCAAAAAGCAGGTGAACGCTATTACCAGTGGACAGAGTTTAGGTTTAAGTTAAATAGTTAACCTATTTTATAATCTTATTAGATATAAATGATATAGTTCAACTTAACCAAGGTTTCAATAATATTATGAAAAAATTAATCTTATTTATAGCGATTCTTTTATCTGGATGTTCGGCTCATGATATTGCGTTGTCAATAGATAATGCTAGAGCCAAGTTGAGAACAGCAACCTCAGGCCTTAACCAAATTAACTATGGTTCTAAAGGGGTAATTTCTGATTCAGTTAAAAAAATATGTGCTTCTGATAAAGAGAATTATGTCACAGGTTTAATTACAGTTGAGGGCGTGCCAGTTCAATTTAATTCTCCAGAGTTCCTATTAATTACTCGTTATTACGGTGTTTTGCCTGGTGATTATATGGAAACAATCGAATATCAAAAAAGAGCATTTCTTTTAACGAAAGTTGAGGAAAATATTTATATTTTTAGTGATATAGGAAAAGAGCATGGATCTTACTATTATGAGTGGGCGAAAGAAAGAATAGAGAAACATCAGAAGGTTGAAATGCAAGGGATAATAAGTGACGTGTATCATAGAGATAAAGGTTGTCTTTTAATTCTTTCAGATATAGCTATTACGAAGGATTGATGAATATAGCTTATTTTCTAAAGTTTTGTGGTTATTTGTTTAAGAGCGGTTAAAAATTACCAAGTTTTTTAACCGCACTTTATTTTCAGCTATTTAGCTTAAGTTTTTTGCGATTTTTGTCAAAATATGCTACTTTTTACGCAGTCAATCCGACAGTAACACATTTAATTTTATGAACGAAGAACATTCGAGTAATCAAACTGAAACAACTAAAAAATCTTTTTTCCAATCACTTATTGGCCGCTTTTTCCAAGGTGAGTTGAAAAACCGTGAAGAACTCGTCGAAGTGATTCGCGATTCAGAACAAAACGATTTAATCGATCAAAACACTCGTGAGATGATTGAAGGGGTAATGGAAATTGCAGAGCTTCGTGTGCGCGATATCATGATTCCACGCTCGCAAATTGTATTTATTGAATCGAATCAAGATCTCGATGCCTGCTTGAATACCATTATTGAATCGGCCCACTCTCGTTTTCCTGTGATTGCAGATACGGATGACCGCGATAATATTGAAGGTATTTTGCACGCAAAAGATTTGCTTAAGTTTTTACGTGAAGATGCGGAAGAGTTCGAACTTTCCAAGTTGTTGCGTCCAGTTGTGATTGTGCCGGAAAGTAAACGTGTTGATCGTATGTTAAAAGATTTTCGCTCTGAGCGTTTCCACATGGCGATTGTGGTGGATGAGTTTGGTGCGGTATCAGGTTTGGTGACCATCGAAGACATTCTCGAACAAATTGTCGGTGATATTGAAGACGAATTTGATGAGGAAGATGTGGCGGATATTCGTCAGCTTTCTCGCCACACTTATGCGGTACGTGCGTTAACGGATATTGATGATTTTAATGCGCAATTCAATACGCATTTTGATGATGAAGAAGTGGATACCATTGGTGGCTTAATCATGCAAGCCTTTGGGTATTTGCCGAAAAGAGGTGAAGAAATCACCTTAGAAAATATTCAATTTAAAGTGACTTCAGCTGATAGTCGTCGTTTGATTCAGGTACGCGTAACCGTGCCAGATGAGCATTTATCGGATATGGAAGGTGTAGAAGAACAAGCTGAGTAAGTTACTCAGTTTGACCGTATTCTTAGCCCCCTCTTTGCTAAAGAGGGGGAATATTTTTTTGTAGTATTGATAAAATGAATAAATTAATCGTTTATCTTATGGCCCTGATTTCTGGTGTGATTGGCGTATTTGCCTTTTCGCCGTTTGATTATTGGGGATTAGCCTATGTATCGTTGGGCGGATTGCTTTTTGTGGCAAAAAGTGCCAAAAAATCAACCGCACTTTTTGCTACTTTTTTGTGGTCGATGGGCTTTTTCTGTTTTGGTGTAAGTTGGTTAAATGTCAGCATTCATCAATTTGGTGGCGCTTCCCTTGGCGTGAGTTATCTCTTAGTCGGCCTACTTTCGGCTTACCTTGCACTTTATCCAATGCTTTTCACTTATTTAGTGCAACGTTTTCGGGTGCAAAGTGCGGTCATTTTTGCCGCGATTTGGACATTGACTGAATTCTTGCGTGGTTGGGTGTTTACCGGTTTTCCATGGCTACAATTTGGTTATACCCAAATCGACAGTCCGTTCTACGGGATCGCACCGATCTTTGGTGTCACTGGGATGACATTCTTTACCGTTTGGGCAAGTGCGGTCATTTTTAATTTTGTTTTTTCACTCTCGAAAAAACAATGGAATTTAGTCGGCGTGAATGCATTGCTATTATTGGTTGTGGGTGGATTAAGTGCTTATGCAGGTAAGGTGAATTTTGTTCAACCCAAAGAAGGTAAAGGACTAACTGTCACGCTTGCACAAGGTAATATTGAGCAAAATTTAAAATGGGATCCTGAATATCTTTATGCCACGGTAGACATCTATCAAAAACAAATTTTGGCGCATTTAGGCACGTCTGATTTGATTATTTTACCTGAGTCGGCATTGCCAACTTTGGAAAATGCGATCACGCCATTTTTTGAAGCTTTAGATAAAGTCGCGAAAGAGAAAAATACGGAAGTAATGATTGGTACTGTATATCGCGATGAGCAAAGTGGTAAATTATTAAATTCGATTGTGACGGCAGGGAATCCTGATTTCCCTTATGAATTAACAACAAAAAATCGTTACAGCAAACATCATCTCGTGCCATTTGGTGAGTACGTGCCGTTAGAAAGTTTGTTGCGTCCACTTAATTCCGTATTTAATTTGCCAATGTCTGCGTTCCAAAGTGGCGATGCGGTACAGCCATCTTTTATGGCAAAACAACATGCTTTTGCACCGGCTATTTGTTATGAAATTATTTTTGGTGAGCAACTTCGTGAAAATCTGAAAAAAGAAACAGATTATTTGCTGACGATTTCTAATGATGCATGGTTTGGTGATAGCATTGGCCCTTGGCAGCATTTACAAATGGCTAGAATGCGCGCGCTTGAATTAGGCAAACCATTAATTCGGGCAACTAATACAGGTATTTCAGTGTTTATTGATGCAAAAGGCAACATTGAAGCGCAAGCGCCTCAATTTGAGGAAACAACGTTGACCCATAAAATGGTGCCAACAGAAGGCAAAACGCCTTATGCTGCACTGGGTAATTTACCTATTTATGTGTTGTCATTGATTTTTGTGTTATTACGTGGCTTCACGACGCTATTAAAACGTCGCTTGAACCTTTCACAAAAATAGCAGTCAAAACGACCACACTTTTTTAACGTGAGAGGAAAATAAATTTCTTCTTGTAAAACCAATGAGATTTTAATGAATAAAAATCTAATCGAAGTCAAAAACCTGACCTTTAAACGAGGCGAGCGTGTGATTTACGATAACCTGAATTTGAAAGTCCAACAGGGCAAAATTACGGCCATTATGGGGCCATCAGGGATCGGGAAAACTACGCTACTGAAATTAATCGGTGGTCAGTTATATCCTGAACAAGGCGAGATTTTGTTTGATGGACAAGATATTTGCCGTCTTTCAAATCGCGAGCTTTACGAAGTACGTAAACGCATGGGAATGTTATTCCAATCAGGTGCATTATTTACGGATATTTCCACGTTTGATAACGTGGCATTTCCGATTCGCGAGCATACGCGCTTGCCGGATAGTCTAATTCGTCAAATTGTGTTGATGAAATTAGAAGCGGTGGGCTTACGCGGTGCGGCAGATTTAATGCCTTCTGAGCTTTCTGGTGGGATGGCGCGTCGTGCCGCATTGGCGCGAGCGATTGCACTTGATCCGGATTTAATTATGTTTGATGAGCCGTTTACGGGGCAAGATCCAATCAGCATGGGCGTGATCGTGAGCTTAATTAAACGTTTGAATGAAGCACTGAATTTAACCTCTATTGTGGTTTCCCATGATGTGAATGAAATATTAAGTATTGCAGATTATGCCTATATTATTGCGGATAAGCATGTGATCGCTGAAGGAACATCAGAACAACTGCTTGCTAGCCAAGATCCTCAAGTAGTGCAGTTCTTAAAAGGCGAAGCGGATGGACCGGTGAGATTCCATTATCCAGCAAAAGATTATGTGGAGGAATTATTTAAATGATCGTTGATATGATTTCTTCACTTGGACGAAGCGTAATCAAGTTTTTCCGTGCATTAGGCCGATCAGGCTTTATGTTGTTCGGTGCGTTAGTCGGTAAGCCACAAATTCGTCAACATTTTCCTTTATTAGTGAAGCAGTTATACGCATTAGGTGTACAGTCTTTATTAATTATCCTGCTTTCAGGTTTATTTATTGGGATGGTGTTAGGCTTACAAGGCTATGTGGTCTTGGTGGATTTTTCTGCAGAAACTAGCCTTGGACAACTTGTGGCTCTGTCTTTATTACGTGAATTAGGTCCAGTAGTGACCGCACTTTTATTTGCGGGTCGTGCAGGTTCAGCGTTAACAGCTGAAATTGGCTTAATGAAAGCCACAGAACAACTTTCCAGCCTTGAAATGATGGCAGTCGATCCACTACGTCGTGTGATTGCACCGCGTTTTTGGGCGGGCGTGATTGCGATGCCAATTCTTGCGATTCTCTTTACCGCGATTGGTATTTGGGGTGGCTCGCTTGTTGGTGTGGATTGGAAAGGTATCGATGCAGGTAGCTTCTGGTCAGTGATGCAAAATGCAGTGAGCTGGAGCTATGACATTCTAAACGGATTTATTAAAAGCGTATTTTTCGCCATTGCGGTGGTGTGGATTGCGTTATTCAATGGTTATGATTGTATTCCAACATCTGAAGGTATCAGTCAAGCCACAACCAGAACGGTTGTCCACGCATCACTTGTGGTACTTGGGCTAGATTTCATCTTAACTGCCATTATGTTTGGGGCAGGCTAATAGGGTATTTTTATGCGACAAACAATTAAATATGAATTTTGGGTAGGCTTATTTTTACTACTCGGTATCGCTGCGTTAGTATTTCTAGGCTTACGCGTAGCAAATGTACAAGGTTTTGGTGAAACAAAATCTTACACAGTGACTGCAACTTTTGACAATATTGGTGGACTAAAAGTCCGTGCACCACTTAAACTTGGTGGGGTAGTCATTGGTCGCGTGTCTGATATTACATTAGACGAAAAATCTTACTTGCCAAAAGTCAGTATTGCGATTAATGAAGAATATAAAGAAATTCCGGAAAACAGTTCGTTATCGATCAAAACATCGGGATTATTGGGCGAACAATATATCGCCTTAAGTATGGGCTTTGATGATGGTGAAACCGCAATGTTAAAAAACGGTAGCCAAATTCAAGACACTAAATCCGCAATGGTATTGGAAGATTTAATCGGCCAATTCCTTTACGGTGATAAAAAATCAGACGGTAATGCTGACAAAGCAGAATCAGATGTAAAATAATAATCTTTATTTAGGAGATTTATGATGAAATTTACTCAGTTAAAAAAATGGTTTAGCGTAATGGCATTTGCCGTGACTGCACTTTTTGTGACTCAAACTGTACGTGCAGAAACAAGCCCTTATGTGTTGATGCAACAAGCATCAGATAAGTTATTTGCCGATATCAAAAACAATCAGGCAAAAATTAAAAAGGATCCAAACTATTTACGTACTATCGTGCGTAACGATTTATTACCTTACGTGCAAGTAAACTATGCAGGTTCTTTGGTGTTAGGTTCACACTTTAAATCAACCACACCAGAACAACGTGAAAAATTCTTTAAAGCATTCAGCGATTTTATCGAACAAGCTTACGCACAAGTATTAACCGCTTACACCGATCAAAATATTCAAATTGAACCGGCTAAAGAAGTAGGCGACAAAAACCTTGTGAGCATTCGTGTCAACATCATGCAAAATGGTGGACAAGCGCCAATTAAATTAGATTTTAAATGGCGTAAAAACAGTAAAACTGGCGAATGGCAAGCTTATGACATGGTTGCTGAAGGCGTGAGTATGGTTGTTACCAAACAAAATGAATGGAGCGGTATCTTACGTCAACAAGGTATTGATGCATTAACTGCTCAAATTCAAAAATCTGCTGCAGCACCAGTGACATTGAGCAAATAAGCGAATGACTGCGTTAAAGTGGGATTTAATCCAAAATAATGATAAGATAGCTCTCCAATTATCGGGGGAGCTATCCCGCAACACGTTGTTACCATTATGGCAACAACGTGCTTCTTTTTTATCAGAAAAGCAAAACAATCAAAATCTCATTGAATTTGATTTAACAATCAATCGAATTGATTCTGCCGGTTTTGCATTATTGTGTGATTTTCTACACGATTGTGAGCAGTTACCAAATAAAAAAGTGCGGTTGATAAACCCTCCAGAACAGTTATTAACCCTTGCTGATTTAGTGAATTTATCTCATTGGATTAGCACTTTTATCGACCATAATTAAAACGGAAATCCGAATGGAACTGCAAGAAATTGAACGTATTTTAAAAGAAAGCCTGAATGTGGATGAAGTTTATGCTCAAGGTGAAAATGCTCACTTTGGTGTGATTGTCGTGAGTGATGAGATCTCAGCACTTTCTAAATTAAAACAGCAACAAACCATCTACGCGCCATTAATGCCTTACTTTCAAACTGGCGAAATTCATGCTTTAACTATTAAAACCTATACCACTGCAAAGTGGAAAATGGATCGTCTATTACATCAAGCAAGCTAGGATTTTCTATGGAAAAATTTCGTGTTTATGGCGGGCAATCTCGCTTAAGTGGTACTGTAACCATCTCAGGTGCAAAAAATGCTGCACTTCCTATTCTTTTTGCTGCAATTTTGGCAACTGAGCCGGTTAAATTAACAAACGTACCAGAACTCAAAGATATCGATACTACCTTAAAAATCTTACGTAAACTTGGCGTTGTAGCTGAGCGTGATGCTGAAGGTGCAGTATTATTAGATTGTTCTAAAATTGATCACTTCGTTGCGCCATATGAATTAGTAAAAACCATGCGTGCTTCTATTTGGGCATTAGCACCGTTGGTGGCTCGTTTTAATCAAGGCCAAGTTTCTTTACCAGGCGGTTGTTCTATCGGTGCACGTCCAGTGGATCTTCACATTAGTGGCTTAGAAAAACTCGGTGCAACGATTGAGCTTGACGAAGGTTATGTAAAAGCAGTTGTCGCAGAGCGCCTTGTAGGTACACGTATTGTGATGGAAAAAGTGAGCGTTGGTGCGACTTTATCTATCATGATGGCTGCAACGCTTGCTGAAGGTACAACAACGATTGAAAACGCCGCACGTGAGCCAGAAATTGTTGATACAGCTGATTTCCTCAACAAAATGGGTGCAAAAATTACAGGTGCTGGTACGGATCACATTGTCGTTGAAGGTGTTGAGCGTTTAACTGGCTGCGAGCACAGCATTGTGCCAGATCGTATTGAAACCGGTACATTCTTAATTGCAGGTGCTATTTCTGGTGGTCGCGTGGTATGTAAAAATACCAAAGCGGATACCATGGATGCGGTAATTGATAAACTTCGTGAATCAGGCGCGGAAGTTGAAGTCACAGAAGATAGCATTACCTTAGATATGCATGGCAATCGTCCAAAAGCTGTTAATATTCGTACTGCACCACACCCAGGTTTCCCAACCGATATGCAAGCTCAGTTCACTTTATTAAACATGGTGGCAGAAGGTACAAGTATCATCACTGAAACCATCTTTGAAAACCGCTTTATGCATATTCCAGAATTAATTCGTATGGGGGGTAAAGCGGAAATTGAAGGTAATACTGCAGTGTGTCATGGTGTTGAGCATCTTTCTGGTGCTGAAGTGATGGCAACAGATTTACGTGCATCAATTAGCCTTGTCTTAGCAGGTTGTATCGCAAGTGGTGAAACTATTGTAGATCGTATTTATCATATCGATCGTGGCTATGAGCACGTTGAAGATAAACTTCGTTGTTTAGGTGCGAAGATTGAACGTTTCTCTGAAAAGAGCGAAGAAGTTTAATGAAATCCAGATAAAAAAAAGCGGTCAATTTTGACCGCTTTTTTGTTTTCTATCCATTATTTTTTCGAATAATCTCTTGCGCCAAAAATGGCTGTACCAATACGTACCATGGTTGAACCACATTTTATGGCACTTTGCATGTCATCGGTCATTCCCATCGAAAGCGTATCAATTTGTTGATGAGGGAAAGCGACTTTCAATTGCTCAAATAATTGTTCCATTTGGCTAAAAGCCGCTTCTTGTTCAGCAATATTATCTGTTGGTGCAGGGATCGCCATTAATCCACGTAAACGTAAGTGCGGTAGATTTTCGATGTGTTTTGCAAGCTCAATCATTTCATCCGGTTGAATACCTGATTTACTCGCTTCGTCACTGATATTAATTTGGATTAAAACATTCAGAGGGGCTTTATTGGTAGGGCGTTGTTCATTTAAACGATCAGCAATTTTTGCACGTTCTAGCGTTTGCATCCAATCGAAATGTTCGGCCACAAGACGCGTTTTATTGGATTGTAATGGACCAATAAAATGCCATTCAAGCTGAATATTCTGTGCTTCAAAATACTGAATTTTATCTACGCCTTCTTGAACGTAGTTTTCCCCAAATGCTTTTTGTCCGGCTTGATAGGCTTCTAAAATCGCTTCATTGGGTTTGGTTTTAGAAACTGCCAATAAAGTGACCGCACTTTCAGGACGATGTGCAAACTGAGTGGATGTTTGTATTTGTTGATGAATGGTTTCGAGAGCTTGTTGAATTGTCATCATTTCCTTCCTGACCAATATAAAACTCGTTTTATTCTATACCAAAGTAATGATTTTTAGAAAAAAATCTTCATTTTTTCGATTTTATGTTTGACAAGCTCGCGCTTTTTCGGTATTTCTAAACACATCTTTTTTTCAAGGTAAAAATACAATGAAAAATAACCGCACTTTCACTATTACCACCATTATTATGACCATTACGACAATTAATGGGGCGGGTTAGTGCGTAATAAACAGGATCAGGAAAACCCGCATCAATCTAGTGCGGGTTTTTTAATATTTAAAAATCACAACATCTGAGGATATTATCATGCGCGTATTAAAATTTGGTGGCACTTCATTAGCCAACCCTGAGCGTTTTTCGCAAGCGGCTCAATTAATCGAAAAAGCTCATTTAGAAGAACAAGCAGCCGGTGTGTTATCCGCTCCTGCTAAAATTACTAATCATCTTGTAGCCCTCTCTGAAAAAGCCGCATTAAACCAACCAACCGATACCCACTTTAACGAAGCCGTTGAAATTTTCTATAACATCATTAATGGTTTGCACGCCGAAAATAATAAATTTGATCTTGCGGGCACAAAAGCATTAATTGATGCAGAATTTGCCCAAATTAAAGGTTTGTTAGAAGAAATCCGCCAAGCTGGCAAAGTAGAAGATAAGGTTAAAGCAACCATCGACTGCCGTGGTGAAAAATTATCGATTGCCATGATGAAAGCGTGGTTTGAAGCACGTGGATACAGTGTTCACGTTGTTGATCCGGTCAAACAATTATTAGCGCAGGGCGGTTACTTAGAATCTTCAGTTGATATTGAAGAATCTACAAAACGCGTTGATGCGAAAAGTATCGGAAAAGATAAAGTTGTCTTAATGGCAGGTTTTACCGCTTGCAATGACAAAGGTGAATTAGTGTTATTAGGGCGTAATGGTTCTGATTATTCAGCGGCTTGTTTAGCGGCTTGTTTAGACGCGTCTGTTTGCGAAATCTGGACTGATGTAGATGGCGTATATACTTGTGATCCACGTTTAGTGCCTGATGCACGTTTATTACCAAGCCTGTCTTATCGTGAAGCAATGGAGCTTTCTTATTTTGGTGCGAAAGTGATCCATCCGCGTACAATTGGTCCATTATTACCAAAACAAATTCCATGTGTAATTAAAAATACGTGCAATTCATCTGCGCCAGGTTCTGTGATAGATGGCCATGTAAAATCTGAAGAGTTACAGGTTAAAGGGATTACTAACCTTGATAACGTGGCGATGTTTAACGTTTCTGGCCCGGGTATGCAAGGTATGGTGGGAATGGCCGCTCGTGTCTTCTCTGCCATGTCGAAAGCAGGGATTTCGGTCATTTTAATCACACAGTCTTCTTCTGAATACAGTATTAGTTTCTGTGTGCCAGTAAAATCAGCAGATGCAGCGAAAGCGATTTTAGAACAAGAATTTGCTGCAGAATTAAAATCTCATGATTTAGAACCGATTGAAGTGGCAAAAGATCTTTCTATTATCTCTGTTGTGGGCGATGGCATGAAACAAGCTAAGGGTATCGCTGCTCGTTTCTTCTCTGCATTGGCTCAAGCGAATATTAGCTTAGTAGCAATTGCACAAGGTTCTTCTGAGCGTTCAATTTCAGCGGTAGTGGCGCAAAATAAAGCGATTGAAGCTGTGAAAGCGACTCACCAAGCCCTTTTTAATAATAAGAAAGTCGTCGATATGTTTCTAGTCGGCGTAGGTGGTGTAGGCGGTGAATTGATTGAACAAATCAAACAACAAAAAGAGTACCTTGCAAAGAAGGATATTGAAATCCGTGTTTGTGCCTTGGCGAATTCAACAAAAATGCTTTTGGATGAAAACGGATTGAATTTAGATAATTGGAAAGCTGATCTTGAAAATGCAACCCAACCTTCTGATTTCGATGTGTTGTTATCTTTCATTAAATTACATCACGTAGTGAATCCAGTCTTTGTCGATTGTACAACAGCTGAATCGGTAGCAGGACTTTATGCACGTGCGTTAAAAGAAGGCTTCCACGTAGTAACACCAAACAAAAAAGCGAATACCCGTGAATTAGCCTATTACCACGAATTACGTCGTAATGCCCAAGCGAGCCAACATAAATTCTTATATGAAACTAACGTAGGGGCAGGCTTACCGGTTATTGAAAATTTACAGAATTTATTAGCTGCAGGTGATGAACTTGAGTATTTTGAAGGTATTTTATCAGGCTCACTTTCTTTCATCTTCGGTAAATTAGAAGAAGGACTTTCTCTTTCAGAAGTGACCGCACTTGCACGTGAAAAAGGCTTTACAGAACCTGATCCTCGTGATGATTTATCGGGGCAAGATGTGGCGCGTAAATTGCTTATTTTAGCGCGTGAAGCAGGTCTAGAACTTGAGCTTTCCGATGTGGAAGTGGAAGGCGTGTTACCGAAAGGCTTCTCTGAAGGCAAATCAGCAGATGAATTTATGGCGATGTTGCCACAATTAGATGCGGAATTTAAAGCACGTGTTGAAGCTGCGAAAGCAGAAGGAAAAGTATTGCGCTACGTAGGCCAAATTAAAGATGGCCACTGCAAAGTGTCAATCATTGCCGTGGATCAAAATAACCCATTGTATAAGGTGAAGGACGGTGAAAATGCGCTAGCATTCTACACTCGTTATTATCAACCAATCCCGTTGTTATTACGCGGTTATGGTGCGGGTAATGCAGTGACTGCAGCGGGTATCTTTGCGGATATTTTAAGAACATTACACCACTAAAAAGGACTTAACATGTTAAGAATTTATGCTCCCGCATCGAGTGCAAATATTAGTGTAGGGTTTGACACATTAGGCGCAGCCATTTCACCGATTGATGGCTCATTATTAGGTGATGTCGTACAGATTGAGTCTATTCCAAGTGGTTTTGAGCTCGAAAGTGTGGGCTATTTTGTGCGTAAATTGCCAAAAGAGCCGCAAAAAAATATCGTGTATCAGGCCTATGTGCTGTTTAGTGAGCAATTAAAATTACGCAATGTGAGAGTCAAACCATTGCGTTTGACCCTTGAGAAAAATATGCCGATTGGTTCGGGATTGGGGTCAAGTGCGTGCTCTATCGTGGCTGCATTAGTGGCATTGAATAAATTCCACGATGAGCCATTTTCAAAAATGGAATTGTTAGAAATGATGGGGGAGCTAGAAGGTCGTATTTCAGGTTCGATCCATTATGATAACGTTGCGCCTTGTTACTTAGGCGGTGTGCAATTTATGGTACAATCTCTCGGTAATATTTGCCAAAAACTGCCATTTTTTGATAATTGGTATTGGGTCTTAGCTTATCCAGGTATTGAGGTTTCAACCGCTGAAGCGCGCGCAATTTTACCGAAAAGCTACACGCGCCAAAATGTGATTTCTCATGGTCGTCATTTAGGTGGCTTTGTGCACGCATGTCACACGCATCAAGAAAATCTTGCAGCGATGATGATGAAAGATGTGATTGCGGAACCTTATCGTGAGGCTTTATTACCAAACTTCGCAGAAGTGAAACAAGCCACTCGTGATTTAGGCGCGTTAGCGACGGGGATTTCAGGCTCAGGCCCAACGATTTTCTCCATTGCACCTGATTTACAAACCGCAACAAAACTCGCGACTTATTTAGAAAATCATTATTTACAAAACAATGAAGGCTTTGTGCATGTTTGTAAGGTCGATAATGATGGCGCGAGAGAGCTCGGTTAAACAATAAATCGCTTTTATCCCCTCTTTTATAAGAGAGGAATAACATTTTGTTAAAACTTTATAATTAACGGATATACAATGAATTTGTACAATATCAAACACCCTGAAGAACAAGTGAATTTTGCGCAAGCCGTACGTCAAGGACTTGGCAAAGATCAAGGTTTGTTCTTTCCTGAAACGATCCCTGCTTTAACCAATATTGATGAATTATTAGCTTTACCATTGGTTGAACGTAGCCAAAAAATTCTTGGCGCCTTAATCGGTGAAGAATTGCCGAAAGCCACTTTGGATGCGATGGTGAAAAATGCATTCACCTTTACGGCACCATTAGAAAAAGTGGAAGACAATATTTATGCCCTTGAATTATTTCATGGGCCAACTTTAGCATTTAAAGACTTTGGTGGTCGTTTTATGGCGCAGGCGCTCGCTGCAGTGCGTGGTGATGGCAAAATCACCATTTTAACAGCGACATCTGGTGATACCGGCGCGGCAGTTGCCCACGCGTTTTACGGGCTAGAAAACATCAATGTGGTGATTTTATATCCGAAAGGCAAAATCAGCCCATTACAAGAAAAACTATTCTGTACTTTAGGTGGCAATATTCGCACTGTGGCGATTAATGGCGATTTCGATGCATGCCAAGCTCTAGTGAAACAAGCGTTTGATGATGCAGAACTACGTCAAGCGATTGGTTTAAACTCAGCAAACTCCATCAACATTAGCCGTTTATTAGCGCAAGTTTGTTATTACTTTGAGGCGGTCGCACAGTTACCAAAAGAAAAACGCGATAACGTAGTGGTTTCTGTACCAAGTGGTAACTTCGGTAACTTAACGGCAGGTTTAATTGCAAAAACATTAGGTTTACCAATTAAACGCTTTATTGCAGCAACCAATGCTAACGATACCGTGCCACGTTATTTAGAATCAGGTAATTGGGCACCTAAAGCGACTGTAGCCACGCTTTCTAATGCGATGGATGTGAGTCGCCCGAACAACTGGCCTCGTGTCGAAGAGTTATTCAAACGTAATGGCTGGAATTTAAGTGATTTAGGTTCAGGTATGTTAAGTGATGGTGAAACAGAAGAAACCTTAAAAGCGATGTACGCAAAAGGTTATTTATGTGAACCACACGGTGCGATCGCCTATCAAGTATTGAAAGATCAACTTAAAGCGGATGAAACGGGGATTTTCTTATGTACGGCACATCCAGCTAAATTTAAAGAGTCTGTGGAGCGTATTCTTTCGCTCGATCTTCCATTGCCAGAAGCGTTGGATAAACACAATAAATTGCCATTACTTTCTGATGAAATGGATGACGACTTTGCACAATTACGTGTATATTTGCTGAAATAATAAAAAAGTGCGGTTGATTTTGACCGCACTTTTGTTTTATTGCTCAAAAGGGCGGGATAAACGCCCTTTATTTTTTAGGAGTTAATCTTCTTTTCCTAAGATTTGATTCACTTCACTCTTATAGAGAACCGCTTTAGCACCGAAAATAGCCTGTACACCACCGCCGACTTCAAGCACATCAATCGCACCTAATTTTTTCAATGTGGCTTTATCAACGGCTTTGACATCTTTAACAGAAACGCGTAAGCGAGTAATACACGCATCCACGTTTTCAATATTTTCAGCGTTACCTAATGCTGCAATAATTTTATGTGCATTTTCAGTCAGTGAACTGGTTTCTTGTTCTACATTTTCTTCGGTTTCTTCACCGCGTCCTGGTGTCATCACATTAAAGATGCGAATCAAGAAAACAAAAGAGAAATAATAGAGTAGAGCCCAAGGAATACCGACAAAAATCACCCGCAACCAATGGGTGTTTTCGTCACCTTGTAAAATACCGAAGAGCAAGAAATCAATAAAACCACCAGAGAAAGTATTCCCGATAGAGATATTTAAATAATCGGCAATAAAGAAAGATACACCATCTAAGAAAGCGTGGAATACATAAAGCCATGGTGCAACAAACAAGAACATAAACTCGATCGGTTCTGTAATGCCGGTAATGAATGATGTTAGGGCTGCACCAAGGAATAACCCACCAATTTGTGCACGACGTTTTTTCGGTACACAGTGATACATAGCTAAACAGGCTGCGGGTAAGCCAAACATCATGGTATCAAAACGGCCAGCAAAGAAACGCGTCCCTTCAGTAAATAAACCATGGTGATTTGGATCAGCTAATTGAGCGAAAAAGATTTTTTGTGCCCCAACAATCATCTCGCCATTGACCATTTCCACACCACCTAATTCAGAATACCAAAACAGCGGATAAATCATGTGATGTAAGCCAACCGCGCCAGATAATCGCATTAAGAAACCATATAAGAATGTTCCAAAGGTCCCCATAGATGCGATGCTTTTACCTGCAGATACGAGCCATTGTTGGAAGGTTGGCCAAATGAGGAAAAAAACTAATCCAACGAAAATAGCTGAAAAAGCCGTCACAATTGGCACAAAGCGAGAGCCACCAAAGAAACCTAATACTTGTGGTAATTGGATGTTGTGATAGCGATTGTGTAATTTAACGGTAATCAAGCCCATCACCAATGCACCAATCACACCTGTATCAATGCTTTTTACATCAGGAGAGAAAATTGGAATTAATGCGGCAATGGTGCCCGTCATAATGAGATAACCGACAACCGCAGCGAGAGCTGCAACGCCCTTGTCACGTTTGGCTAAGCCGATACCTAAACCAATACACAATAATAAGGCCAAATTGGCGAACACCACGCTACCAGCGGCAGACATAATCTGAAACAGACCTTGTAGTGCCTCATTATTTAAAATTGGATAGGCTTGCACCGTTGCTTTATTGGAAAGCGCACCACCGATCCCGAGTAAAAGACCCGCAGCAGGCAAAATAGCAATCGGCAACATGAATGCCTTACCGACTTGTTGAAGTTGTTTAAACATAGAACCTCCTGTGATTACTTTTTTGAAATGTAACGTATTTAAAGAGAAAAATCTGTGAAACTGCTCACAGTTTCAATCTAACACCTTGCTTTGATGAGTTTTTGCTTATGTTGGCGTGCGGTGGATTTCCTTTTATAATGCAATCAAACTTGCGTGTTTATTCATTATTTTTATGACAACTTTTATTGCCTACGCCAATATTCAACAACCTTTTCTTTTTGATGAAATCCCTAGGGAACTAGTCCCTGAGAATTTGCATACGGAACCGCTGGGAAATTCTCGGATAACGCAACGACATCAATGCCGTCGATTGGCGCATTTTTTACTTTGGCAGTTGTTAAAAACAGCGGGAAAATCAACCGCACTTTTAGAGCAAATTTATCGTACACAAAGTGGCAGACCACAATTCTCCGTTGATAATATCGATTTTAATATTAGTCACTCAGGCGATTGGGTTGCCGTATTACTGCATATTAATAAATCAGAAAAAAGTGCGGTCGGTATTGATATTGAATTTTCCAAAAAACGGAGTTTTTCTGCGCTAATGGCTCATTTCGCGCCACAAGCAGAGCAAGAATGGTTTGCTAAACAACTTGATGAGGAGCAGGCTTTTTATCGCTGTTGGTGTTTGCGTGAGGCAGTATTGAAATCACAAGGTGTTGGAATTGTAAAACTTTCAAGTGTGATGCATTTGCCAGAACAACTGCAGATCTTTTCAGATTATTGTTCAAAAGGAGAGTTGCTCTTTACCGATGAATTACCTTTTTATTTTGCTGCATTTATTAATCAGTCAAAAATTCAACCGCATTTTTATCAATGGAATGGAAAAGAATTAGAAGAAAAAAATATAAAAAAATCCTTGATTTACCAAGTAAATGAATAAAAGAAAATCCTTGAAAATATTCAAGGATTTTTTATTTTGTAAAATTTGCATTGTCACTTGTATTTTCATAGACTAACCCCATTAATTTCGTTAAACTCATTAAAAATTTTAGACAAATGGAGAACGTAATGTCGCAAAACGGTCCAGATCAAGATCCTTGGGGTAAACCGGGACAGAGTAGCGGTCCAAAACAGTCAGATAATTCATCAGATAAGCAAAGTGAAAATGGCTGGGGCACGCGAGACAATAAGAATCAGGAGCAATCACCACCAGATATTGAAGAGGTATTTAATAATCTGTTGAAAAAATTAGGGGGGGGTAATAAAAAAGGCGGTTCAAACAATACTTCGCCTAATGTGCCTTCATTTAATTTAGGTAAAATTTTACCGATCGCCGTGGTGATCGGGGGAATTATTTGGGGTGCAAGCGGTTTTTACACCATCAAAGAAGCGGAACGTGGCGTGACGTTACGTTTTGGCGAGTTTCATTCTACCGTTCAACCTGGTTTGAACTGGAAACCGACTTTCATTGATAAAGTGGTTCCAGTGAATGTAGAACAAGTTCGTGAGCTTAAAACGCAAGGTGCGATGTTAACCAAAGATGAAAACATGGTTAAAGTTGAAATGACTGTACAATATCGCGTGCAAAATCCTGAAAAATACCTGTTTAGCGTGAGTAATGCGGATAATAGTCTCGGGCAAGCGACTGATAGCGCACTTCGTTATGTGATAGGTCATATGACTATGAATGATGTGCTGACAACCGGTCGTGCCGTGGTGCGTGAAGATACGTGGAAAGCATTGAACGATATTATAAAACCTTATGATATGGGACTTGAGGTGATTGACGTGAACTTCCAATCTGCACGTCCTCCAGAAGAAGTGAAAGATGCTTTCGATGATGCGATTAAAGCACAGGAAGACGAACAACGTTACATTCGTGAGGCAGAAGCTTATGCCCGCGAGAAAGAGCCAATCGCTCGTGGTGATGCACAGCGTATCGTGGAAGAAGCAACGGCTTATAAAGATCGTGTTGTGCTTGATGCGCAAGGGGAAGTGGAACGTTTACAACGTCTTCTACCTGAATTTAAAGCGGCACCTGATTTGTTAAAAGAGCGTCTTTATATTCAAACCATGGAAAAAGTGATGGCAAACACACCTAAAGTGATGCTAGATAGCAATAATGGTAACAATTTAACTGTATTGCCATTGGAGCAATTAATGGGTAAAAAAGCGACTCAACCGACTACTACAACGTCTGAAAGTGCGGTCAGTTCTGTACCTGTTTCAACACAGGACCGTCGTGTAGAAACACAAGTGGCTCAACCGGTTCAATCAAGTGAAGGCATTCGCCAAGGGAGATTTAATTAATGCGTAAATTTTTACTTCCGATTATTGTGGTGATTGCTGCGGTGTTGTATTCCAGCATCGTGGTTGTAACTGAAGGCACGCGTGGCATTATGTTACGTTTTAATAAAGTACAACGTGATGCAGAAAACAAAGTGGTTGTGTATGAACCTGGTTTGCATTTCAAATTACCTTTAATTGATAGCATTAAAGTACTTGATGCGCGTATTCGTACTCTTGATGGGTCTGCAACCCGTTTTGTGACAGTCGAGAAAAAAGACTTGTTGGTGGATTCCTATGTGAAATGGAAAATCAGCGATTTTGGTCGTTTTTATACTGCAACGGGTGGTGGCGATTATAACCAAGCTTCAAGCTTATTAAGCCGTAAAGTGAATGACCGTCTGCGTTCAGAAATTGGTACACGCACGATTAAAGATATTGTTTCAGGTACGCGTGGTGAATTAATGGCAGGAGCGAAAAAAGCGTTAAATTCAGGGCAGGATAGTACCTCTGAATTAGGGATCGAAGTGGTCGATGTTCGCGTAAAACAAATCAATTTACCGGATGAAGTTTCTTCTTCGATTTACCAACGTATGCGTGCAGAACGTGATGCGGTTGCCCGTGAACACCGCTCTCAAGGTAAAGAAAAAGCAGCGTTCATTCAAGCGGATGTGGATCGTAAAGTCACCCTAATCTTAGCGAATGCAAACAAAACTGCACAAGAATTACGTGGTAATGGTGATGCGGCTGCAGCAAAATTATATTCTCAAGCTTTTGCCCAGGAGCCACAGTTTTATAGCTTTATTCGTAGCTTAAAAGCCTATGAAAGTAGCTTCGAAGGTTCAGGTAATATGATGATCTTGAAACCTGACAGTGATTTCTTCCGCTTTATGCAAGCGCCAAAGAAATAAACGAGAGATAATAAAACGTAAAGTGCGGTTAGAAATAACCGCATTTTTTATTGCTGAATCTTAGGGAGATCTCTATTTATAAGTTAAAAACACCTGTAATGCAATCAATCGCATCCATAGCCAAATCAAATTAAATCCACATAAAATATAAGCTAATTTTTGGCATAATCACCTTGCTTTTTAAGCTTTCTCTTTCTTTTTATATTTTATTGATCATTTGGAGGATTAATGAAAAAACTGATTATTGGCGGAGTAGCCATTGCAGTATTGGGTTATTTTTTGGGGGTATCTACATCAATTTGATAAAGAGAACGCGACCCAACTTTTAATGGAAAATCGCTATACGGGCGAACAAGAAAAAGTGGCAAAAGCCTTGTTTGATAACAGCTGCCAATATTGCCATAGTCCAAACACACCGCTTCCATTTTATTCAAAATTCCCGATTGTGGGTGACCAAATGCAATCGGATATTCAGAGTGGGCTTCGTGCTTTCCGTCTAGATCATTTACTTGAGGGCTTAAAAGATCCGAGTAAATTATCTCAAGCTGATTTAGCAAAATTACAGCGTGTACTTGAAAATAACGAAATGCCAATTGCTAAATTCAGACATCTTCACTGGGGAAGTAAACCAGATGAGCAAGAAAAAGTGGCATTGCTTAACTGGATTCGTGAAGCACGTAAAATGTCTTTACCAAAAGAAACCCCCAATGTTGACGCTGATCGTTTAGTGCAACCTATTCCAGACAGTATTTCGACTGATGAAGCAAAAGTTGCGTTAGGCCATGATCTTTTCTTTGATGGTCGTTTATCAGGAGATGGTTCTATTCAATGTCATACTTGTCACCAATTAGATAAAGGTGGGGTGGATAGACTTGATACTTCAACAGGGATTGAAGGTAAAAAAGGTCCGATTAACGCACCAACTGTATTCAATGCCGCATTCAACTTTGTACAATTCTGGGATGGCCGTGCGGCAGATTTAGCGGATCAAGCAAAAGGTCCTCCAACAAATCCAGTAGAAATGGGCTCTCATTCTTGGGATGACATCGTGGCACGTTTTGAAATGGATGAAGAATTCAAAAAAGAATTCTTAAAAGAATATCCACAAGTGACGAAAGAAACCTTAACTCACGCGATTGGTGAATATGAAAAAACATTAATTACGCCAAATAGTGATTTCGACCGTTATTTGAAAGGGGATAAAACAGCTTTAACCGAGCAACAAGTTCGCGGTTATGAGTTATTCAAACAACATAAATGCGATACTTGTCATACTGGCGTGGCAATGGGCGGACAATCTTATGAATACATGGGACTCTACGGCGATTACTTTAAAGATCGTGGTACGCCATTAACTGATGCGGATGAAGGTCGCTTTGCACAAACTAAAGATCCTTTCGATATGCATCGCTTCAAAGTGCCAACTTTACGTAACATCGCACTTACTGCACCGTATTTCCATGATGCCTCAGCAAAAGAACTAAAAGATGCTGTGCGCGCAATGTTGAAATACCAAAGTAACGTGAAACAGCCTGCTCAAAAAGATGTTGAAGATATCACCTCTTTCTTAGAAAGCTTAACAGGTGAATTTAAAGGTGAAAAATTAAAATAATCCTTTGAGAGATAAATAGAAACGACCGCAAGTGCGGTCGTTTTTTTTGTGGGTTAATATTATTGCATACTATTCTTTGCAAGCCATGCCTGAATGCGTGCTTCGGTTTTCTTTTCGTTGTAGCCGATTTGTGGGAAGAGGCTAAATTGATAGAACCAGTTGAAGTAGTCACTTGTGATACGTTTTTCTTTTTTAAAGAACTTGCCGTATTCTTCGTCCGGATTTTCACTACCGAGGTAGTCCAAAATAAAGTTCAGCAACGCATGATTTTGATATTCGCACGCCGGGCGATAAATGCCGAGTGGTACGCGGCAGGCGGATTTTTTATCAGGGTTTTCGTGAGGGATGTTAAATACCAAACTGCCGAAGTGTTTAGGGCGGATCCACGGGGTGAAAAATTCCGGGCTTAAAAAGCTGAGCAACTGTTCCCGATCTCGTTGTACGGATTTAGGATAGTGCATAATATAAAGCTGACCCCACGACCAAAAATAGACTAAACGCCGTTTGGCATCAAAGCGCACTGGACGCCATTTCGGGGAAGCAACCATAAAGAACCAGAATAGGGGGAAGAGGATATAGAACCAGCCCCAGTAGAAACTAGCTTTGTGTT
The DNA here is from genome assembly GCA_019423025.1 of Haemophilus sp. Lineage (GTDB taxonomy): Bacteria > Pseudomonadota > Gammaproteobacteria > Enterobacterales > Pasteurellaceae > Haemophilus_D. The sequence goes on from JAHZCD010000002.1 coordinate 220,432, forward strand.
TTCTTAACATTCCTTCAGCAAACTCACTAAAATTTGTACCAGCCATTGTATAACCTAAATTATTAGGATCTTCATAGAAATGAAACGTATCTTTTATACTAATCATGGGATCTATCACCCATAATATTTCCTGAAACATACTTTGAGTCGTAAAATAGTCATAAAGCATAAAGCCGATCGTACATAAAAACCACACCCAAGAGAGATCGGCTCTAATATGCCCGTCGTTATAACGGCGGACTTCAATGACACCATTGCCCAGCTGTTTCACATTGCGGGCAATCACATCAGGATTATAGTTGGATATGTACATTTACTTGGCTCCCACATAAGTTATTTGACTTTCAAAATAATCAGCATGAGTTTTACGCCACCAGGTGGAAACATCTTCGCCTAATTTCGGGTGTTTTATCGTGACAGTTAAGGTATTGAGCATATCACTTCCTTTCGTATTTGTTGTGTAACGGTAGCTTTTCAATATATTAATCTGTGTCATATCAATTAAAATTTCTCCCTGTGATAAAAACTGTTTTCTCACCTTATTGGTCGGTATCGATACCGGTGCCGGTACGCCTCCTCCCATCATCGGATCGATATTGTCATAATCTTCAATACTGATTTCTATCGTTAATTTATCTGCACTGCTTCTGTCTTTAAACGCTGGACAATAGACCTTCAACTGATATTGATTTGCTAGGGTCGTATCAATGCCAATGCCCCAGATCAGGTTATAAAAACCATCCATTTCTTGCTCAAAGAAGGTTTTAAGTTTTTTAGTTTCGCTGTCTTGCTGTGTAGAGGCCAGTTTTTTAGCTGTTGCTAGTTGCTCTTTTAACTCTTCAGGTCTTCTTTTTCCCCAATAATCCCCCGAATTCCCCCAGAACCCGGTTCTCACCCATTTCTCAAATTCATTATCTGCCACCAGTGAAGTTAAGATTGCACCAATTGCCAATACCACCCCGATACCGACGAACGTGCCGGTGTAGGCAAAGGTGGAAATAAAGAAGCTGATTTCCGCCATACCTGCCAAAATCGCCGAATTACGTGCGGCGGTGTCGCCGGTGCGTACAGCTTGCTGTGCCTGTGCCAAGGCGATAACCACGCCTAATACATTAGCAAACCGCCCCGCATTTTGCAGTGTCAGATGCTTGGCTATTTGTGTCCCTCTACCGGCTGCGGCTTTTATCCCAATCGGTTCTTTAAACCCGGTCAATGCTTGAATTTGTTTCACCGCCGCTTTATCTAAACGGTTATAAAATGTCCCCAACGCCTTCGTACCAAAGCCGCTGCTTCGCTCAAAACTTGCTACCAAAGCGGCAAAATCATTCGCCAAACGAACGGCCGGATGTAAAAACCATGCCGATAAGGAACCGGAATTGTCTTCCTTATATTTTGCCCATTCACGTAAGTTCACGATTAACGCACCGCCTGCAAAAAAGGTGCCAACCGATTCGGTGACTTTCACCACCCGTAGTGCCGGATTATATTCATTTTTTACTACTACATGCACGTTCATATTAATGTAATGGGACGAGCCAAGACGGATGCCTTTAGTGAGTTCCGCCTGATAATGCGAGGCACTTAAGCCTTCAAAAAGTGCCTTAGCATTCTTAATCAAAGTGCGCATTTGCTTATTCACAATATCTGCGCCCACATTAATGCTACCCACATGTGCATGGGAAATAGTCTGTAATTTTAACCCCGCAGCGGCTAAAAAACGTGAATAAGGAATGGCTTCTTTCACGCCTTCTTTCCACAGCAACATCTGTGCAGCCATTACCGATTCAATCATCACCTCAAAACGCAAGGCTTTCACTGTAAGTTTTGCTGCCGTTTCCTTCGTGATTTGATTAAGTTTATCGCCAACTGAAAGTAGATTTGATAAGCTATCACCCCATGAGCTTCCCGTAACAAGCGTATTTTTCTGATATTCCATACCCTTTGGCGTATCACCAAACCCCGCCATCGCTGTGCCATAAAATGCCATGGCATAGTCCGCAATAGAGGCTAATTTTTCCAATTGTTGTTGATTGGCTTTACAAAGGCCGTCTAAAAATTTCATATGCTCATTAGGGGTTCCGTTGCCAACTTGATTAAGCAAGTTAAACTGTGCCACAGCCAAGTTTTTCATGGTTTGCTCTGCCATTAGCGGTGACTTTTTCGCATAGATTTTTATTTGCTCTCGCATTCCTTTATCTAATGGGTCGGAATTCATGAGTCGCTTAAACCAGTTGGGGTTTTTAAACACATGTTGTTCTATCTGTTCAATTGCCTTGGCGGTGGTGACCGGATAAAGAATGTTGGAAAATTCTTTCAGGTTATTTGCTAAAATCCGCTGATGATAAGCCGAGACGTCTTTAATGTCGCCAATACGATCAAACAAGGCAATGACCACTGTTTTTTTAGCCGAACAACTATCAAACACTTGATGTTGCTTGTTATAACCCAATCCGGTTGCACGACGAAAACTATCCGCTAAATCCTGCACTAACTTTTCTGCTTTAAAATCTGCCACTTTTTCTGTCAGTAACGCACCGGGGAAAATAAACTCAGACGTGCCACCCGTTAGGGAAATCTTCTGCATGACTTTAGCACGTTTAATCGGATCGCGTTCTAACGTTTCGAACATCTCCGGTGCCCAACGCACTTCACTATAAGCACATTCGATGGAACCGACTTGCGCATGAACATAAGCATAAGGAAAGGAACGTGGCAATTTTTTCCATTCGCCACGTGCCGTACCGTCTGTCCAGACATATTGAGTAAAGTGATAAGGCGAAACACCCGAACCATTAAGCTTTGGGGCATTGCTGTCATCTTGGGCTACCGTATATTCAAAAATTAGCCAACGCTTCTTTTCATCAGTCGCATTTCCCACGTGTTTTGCGCGGGCAAGAATATATAAATACCCTTGACGTAAACGGCGTAAATCATATTTCTTATCGCTAATTCCAGTTGGCATTGGTGGAACAGCCCCTGTTTTAGCTGCATTATTTAACGTTTCCGAACTCATACTAAAACGTACTGGGAGGATTGGCACGATATCTAATTGACACGCAAGCGGCTGACCTACAGCCTTAGCATTGGGGTCTAAACGACCATCGGTTTTCTTTGTTGACATAGTCATTCCTAAGTATTCATTGCAGGTTTATTTTTTCACATAATAGTTCACCGAGTTCAATTTCGGTAAGGTCATTGCCATATTCTTTTTCAAGCTCAAGCCAATATCTTTTGAGTTTCGTCAAATCTCCAGAAAGATAACAAAGTGTTTTCACTACATTGGTTATACTTCCTTCAATTTTAAACCCTAATTCAAGAGTCTGATTAAAATATTTATCAATATCCGCCTCTGCAATTTTTTGTTCCGGAAATTCGGCTGGGATAATTTCTGTCTGTAGCTTTTCAAGTAATTGGCGTTTGTCGTATTCTTCTAAAAAGCGTTCCATTTCATTATCAAAAGTGACCGCACTTGGTTGTGTCTCGGGTGGTAATTCTTTCAAATTAAAAATATAAAACCGATTTTCTATTCTTGCTGCAAAATGCTCAATGACACATTCTCCATTGCGAAACCCGAAAAATGCAGCTAAGCGCGTTGGGTCATATTCAATATGATGCAAATAAGCTACCAATACCTGTGGGTCGTAGAATCGGAAAAAGTACCATTTCTCCGTCTCTTCTTTATAGAGATGGATAAATTTACGCAAATGATAATGTACTTCCTCAAAGGAATGCTTAGTGCGAATAAAGATGGCCGGATTGATATCCCAACAACCGAACCATTCCTGTTCGGCTTGTGTAAATAAAATTTGGGTAAACCCACTGATGCCTTCATCATTGACGGTAAGCTGGGTGAGATAAGGTGCATTTGTGTCCATGCGATTTTTTAAATCGCCTTTATATAAAGAATCTGTTTGTCCTTCCCGTTCACAAAGCTGGGGTAAGATAAAAGATTTCACGCCATCGACAACCGCATAATAACGATAGCTATCGGGATTCGGGATGAAATCGGGATTTGGATAAACCAAACCTTCTTTGGGATTCTCCTGTGAATTTAGCTGCGCAAAAAACGGATGATTGACTAATGCCTCCGGCAAATAGGGCGGTTGATATAAATGCGTTTCAAATATCGACTGCAGAGGCGAAATCGTTAAACTTTCTTGCGATAAATAAGATTGGGTGCCTTGTTGAGTTTCTTGTTGTACAAGTAAAAAACGAAGCTCTTGTTCCTTTAATTGTTGTGCTGCTGACCAAACAGTGGCTTGATAGCCATGACGTTGGAACCATGTAGTGGCAGGTAAAGGGGCAAGTTGGCTACTCAGTTTGCATTGATAATGTGTTTTATAGTCTTCAATTCTTTGTTGGAAAATATCGCGATTTTCGGCAAAACCAATCAGGTGGCCAAAATAAAGAGTATTAGGTTGATTAAGATAAGTGAGCTGGTAATAACCGACCCAAAGTTGTTTTTCTGTTGTCATAGTTTATTTATGGATAAACAGTTAAATTACTATATAAATAGGACAGCAAAGTTTAACTGCTTAGCTGTCCTTTTGTCGCAAAGTGCGGTTGATTTTAACTCTGTTTTTGATTTTTCATGGCTTCACAAACTTCGCAAATCGGTTTTGCGTCATTAGCAGCAAGAGACAATACAGCTGGTGATTCTGGCGTTCCGCTAGATTGTATTAAATTACCTTTTACAGTCACTTTACCTTTTAACGTGATGCCAGAGCCATCAATAATAATCGTACCGGCTTTTCCACGAATATTTACTTGTGTAGTACCTGTTAATTTAATATTTTTACTATGCTGTTTTAATTCTTTCCCAGCTTTGAAAATCGCATTGCGACTTGTTTGATGGGAATAATCTCGGCCAATTTTAACTTCTTGATTGGCGTATACATCCATCGATAGATGATTCCCAATGTTTAATACTTCATCCTTTTCAATTTTAGTCATGCGATTGCGATTGATTTTATTAGATTGATCGCGTCCCACTGTTAAGGATTCATCTTGTCCAACTGTTTCAGTACGGTTATTGCCGATGTTAATGGTTTCGTCATGTCCAACTTGTTCGGTTCGATCATGCCCAATTTGTGTTGTTTCATCATTATTTACAACATTATTTTGGTCTTTTTCTGCATGAATAAAGATTTCTTCTCGGTCTTTTTCATCTTCAAAGCGTAATTCATTAAAGCCGTTACCTTTATGGGTTTTACTTTTTATAGTCATACGCGTTTTATGTTCAGGCAGAGCATAAGGTGGTTCAGTTGTACTGTGATAAGTACGTCCCATGATGATTGGTTGGTCAGGATCTCCTTCTAAGAAATCAACCATTACTTCATGGCCAATACGAGGGATGGCAATATGCCCAAATTGCGACCCCGCCCAACCTTGGCTGACACGAATCCAGCAAGAGCTATGCTCATTATTTTGTCCTTCACGATCCCAAGGGAATTGAACTTTGACACGTCCCCATTCATCACAATAGATTTCTTCATCAGCAGGACCAACTACATGGGCCATTTGAGAGCCATCAACAACTGGTCTTGGTTGCGGTTCCGGTCGCCATTGTGTGGTATTTGGAATGAGTTTAATACGGTTCTCATAGCGGTTGCCCTCTTCACCGGCTTCTTCTTCCAATACACCAGGTTGCCAACCATAATGTTCAACACCTATAATTAACCAATCACGATTAAAAGCTTCTCGTTGATGTCCCTCTAAGCCAAATACATAGCCGGGTTGCACGCGTAAATCATCGCTTTGCGCAAGAGCTAATTCAGCTTCTCTACGTTCGTATTCTAAACGATATTGGGTAAAAGGCTCACCTTGAGCATCTCGTTTATAACGACCAGGATAGTCATAACGTTCGTAAATGCTACTATGACCTTCGTTATTACCTTGACCAGAATATTGGTGCTCTTGGTTATAACGAGGATTTGTAAAAGTATAATCACGTAAAGTTTGAAGGGTCGTACCTAGTTTTTCTTCGTAAGCCCAATGCCATACCGCAGCTTCTGGACGTTGGCCAGCAGGCATTGCGTTATAAACTAAGTTTCCTTTTTTCTCTGAAAGTGTTGTCGAATTAGAGAAATGAAGGATATGGCTATTATTGGTATGTTCAAAATAATAGTAAGAACCTTCTTCGGCAGCCAAACGTTGAATGAAATTTAAATCAGTTTCGCGATATTGCACGCAGTATTCTCGAGTCCAATATGGCGTTTGTAAATGGAATTGACTCTGAGATACTTGATTTTTACTTAGTAGTGTTTCGATAATTTTTTGAGAGTCTTGTTGTTGGAATATTCGTAAATCAGTTTGTAACCCAGCACGACATAAAGAGGGTTCAATCACCATGTGATAACGAGTACGAGTAAAACCAGTTTCTCCCTGATTTAAGGCGGTGACGATACCGTTAACACTACGAACTGCCTCATCTCCTTGCCAGAAGGTTAGTGTAGCAGGTTGGTCAATTAGAGAATGAAAATTGGGCTCAGCACCAAAACTGGCGAGGTCGAGTTCAAGTCGGAATAGTGTGGATAGATGTTCTTTTAATACAAAACGGACTACTTCAAATTGAGAGGAGCCATTAACGGTAAGACTGTAACGATAATCGGATTGAACGGCCATTTGGGATTCCTATAAAATATATTGGCAGTAATAATAGCGTTGTATACGTTGTATAAATACTAAATAAATTATGCTTTAGCTTTCATCATAGATTGTGAAGCAATTAATTCAGCGCCACAGGCTGTTTTCATTCCTTCAAGAGCAATACCTCTCCCGTTAGCTAGCATTATGGACGAGCCTTCAATAATCGGGAAGTTACCTTTGCATTTGGGACACGAAACCAGATCCCCTTGTCGGGCGACACTTTTGCCTCCTGCGGTCATGGTTTGTGAGCCTTGAAGTACGGTACCTCCGTGGGTGGTCTTATCTCCAATTACGATTACTCTACGAGCGGACATGACTCCTCCTTATTCTATGAAATGTTTCATTTTGATATTTTAAACTAAAATGATAGGATTTTCTTGTGAAATTGATAGTTTATGTGTTTATTTTAAAAAGAAAATACATATCTTCTAAAATAGCATGGGGTGTTTAATTTTGTCACATAACAAATATCATTTGTAAAAATTATTCTATACTGCTGACTTCGTCATTGATTTAGTAGCGGTGATTTTTTATAATCTAGTTATTTTTTAGTTCGTTATCTAAAAATAGAAATCAGTTTAAATTTCAAAGAGGATTTTATATGTCTAAAACAGGTTCAGTCGCACCAAAAGAGCGAATTAATATTAAATATACTCCGGCTACAGAAGGTCAAACTGATGAAGTTGAATTACCGTTAAAACTTTTAGTTACTGGTGATTTTAAAGGTGCTGCAGAAGACTTAAGCCTTGAAGAAAGAGAGACGGTTTCTATTGATAAGCACAATTTTGATGCTGTAATGAAACAATCTAATTTGACGATTGATGTAGCGGTACCAAACCGCTTAGAAGAAAATGCCGAAAATCAAGATCTTGGTATTAGCCTAAAAATTGAAAGCATGGCAGATTTCTCACCTGATAATATTGCTAAACAAGTACCACAATTAAACAAATTATTAGAGTTACGAGAAGCCCTTCTTGCATTAAAAGGGCCTATGGGGAACATCCCTGCATTTAGAAATAAATTGCAAGAGTTAATTGCGGATCCAAATGCAAGAGAAGCATTGGAAAAAGAATTGGCTATCATTTTAGAAAAAGAATAAGGGTAGTAGAGTATGGTTACTAAGAATCAAACGGCAAAAGCTGAAAAGAATTCGCAAACAACAAGCTTGCTTGATCAGGTGATGGAACAGACACGTTTCAAGCCTGAAAATGAAGATTACAGTATTGCGCAACGAGGTATTGCAGAATTTATTTCTGAAATGTTGAAGTCTGATAGTGCAGATGCAGTTGTAAATAAGACACTTATTGATGAAATGATTGTTCGTCTTGATGAAAAGATTAGTCATCAAGTAGATGAAATTTTACATAATGATAAATTTCAAGAAATGGAGTCTGCTTGGCGCGGTTTAAAACTGCTTATTGATCGCACAGATTTCCGTGAAAACATTAAAATAGAAGTATTAAATGTAAGCAAAGAAGAATTGCTTGATGATTTTGAGTATGCCACTGATATCACTCAGAGCGGTTTATATAAACATGTTTATTCAGCAAACTATGGTCAATTTGGTGGAGAGCCAGTTGCCGCAATTGTTGGTAACTATACGTTTACGCCATCTGCACCTGATATTAAATTATTACAATATATTTCATCTGTTGGTGCGATGTCCCATGCCCCATTTATTTCAGCTGCAGGCCCGGAGTTCTTTGGTCTAGATAGCTATGCGTCTTTATCTGAAATTAAAGAAGTAAAAGATATTTTTGAGGGACCTCGCTATGCCAAATGGAGAGCTTTAAGAGAGTCAGAAGATTCAAAATATTTAGCATTAACAATGCCACGTTTCTTGTCTCGTTTGCCTTACGATTCAATTGAAAATCCCGTTAAAACTTTCAATTACAATGAAGGAATTGATGGCAACCATAATAATTACTTATGGAGTAATGTTGCATTTTTGATGGCATCTAAAGTAACGGATAGTTTCGCTAAATATCGTTGGTGTCCGAATATTATTGGTCCACAAAGTGGTGGAACGGTTGAAGACTTACCTGTTCATTTGTTTGAATCATTTGGTCAGTTACAAGCGAAGATTCCAACAGAAGTATTAATTACCGATCGTAAAGAATTTGAATTAGCTGATGAAGGTTTTATTCCTTTAACTATGCGCAAAGGAAGCGATAATGCAGCATTCTTCTCCGCGAACTCTGTCCAAAAACCTAAAAAATTCCCAAATACGGAAGAAGGAAAAGCAGCAGAAACAAATTATAAATTAGGTACACAATTACCATATATGTTCATTGTGAACCGTTTAGCTCATTACTTAAAAGTATTACAACGTGAACAAATTGGCTCGTGGAAAGAACGTCAAGATCTTGAACGTGAGTTAAATGTTTGGTTGAAACAGTATGTTTCAGATCAAGAGAACCCGCCAGCAGAAGTTCGTAGCCGTCGTCCATTACGTTCTGCAAAAGTTGAAGTATCAAGTGTTGCGGGAGAACCAGGTTGGTATAAAGTTTCTTTATCAGTTCGACCGCACTTTAAATATATGGGGGCAAGTTTCGATCTTTCCCTTGTAGGTCGATTAGATATTGATAATAAATAAGTAGTTGTTTTATGGGATTTTGGAACAGGATTAAAACTGCACCACAGAATACGGATGTCATTAAAAAGAAGACTGAAGCAGAAATTGTGAGTGATTTAATTCGTTCGATAAAAAGGAACATAGAATTAATACTTAATTCAAAAGAAGGGTGCACGTTATGTGCACCCGATTTTGGTTTAAAAGACTTTAATGATGCAACGGCAACAACAAAAAGTTTAAGTCAAACAATTGTTGCAAATATTCGGTCTAGTTTAGAGCGCTATGAGCCGAGAGTTCGTATTACAAGAATAGAATATATTCAGGATGTATATGATGTTCTTCAGCTTAACTTCCGTATAACCTGTGTTGTATTATTAAAACAAAAAAATGAGTTAGCTGAATTAAACATTATTTTAGATAGTTCAAACAAGAAGTTTAGGGTTGTATAAATGTCTTTGAAAGAGTTTTTTAGAGCTGAGTTAGACTTTCTCAAAAGGGATGGGCAGCATTTTTCAAAGATTTATCCTCACTTATCTAGATTTCTATCTGATGAGATAGTTGATCCCGAAGCCGAGAGAATTATTGAATCTTTTGCTTTTTTAACTGCTCGCTTGAAAGAAAAAGTACAAGATAATTTACCTGAGATAACTCAATCAATGATTCAACTTCTTTGGCCAAATTATTTGCGCCCTTTACCAAGTTGTGCAATTTTAAAATTTCAACCTAAAGAAAGAGCCATTACAACAAAACATGTTGTTCCTAAAGGAACGTTTGTTTCATCCAAACCTGTAGATGGTACAGCTTGCCAGTTTCAGACAACAATGGATGTCTCTGTTTATCCGCTTGTTTTAAATGATGTAAAAAGTGCATTAGGTAGTGAGTCCACAATCATTGAATTAGAGCTAGAGAATATCACAGATAGTGATTTTTCTTCTATACAGTGTGATGAATTATCATTTTATTTATCAGGGAGCGATTACAGCGCTTTAACTTGTTATCAATGGATTTTTAATTATTTAACAAAAGTTTATATTAAATCAGAAGATGGTGTAATTAATTTACCACTGGATGTTATTTCTTCTGTTGGTTTTAATAAAGATGAATCTTTGATTCCTTATCCAGATAATGCATTTGATGGGTATCGATTATTACAAGAGTTTTTCTTTTTTCCTAAAAAATTTTATTTCTTTAAGTTAAGAAATTTACATCTATATTTAAATCGATTAGGTAAGAAAAAATTTAAGTTATTTTTTGAGTTTAATCGTTCTTTTCCTAAAGATCTAAAATTAACACGAGCAGATTTTTCCTTGTATTGTGTACCAGTAATTAATCTGTTTGAACATGATGCTATTCCATTGAATTTTGATGGGAAAAAAGATTTATATCCAGTGATCCCTACAGGTTTTCATCGAGATCATTTTGAGATATTTGATATTAAGCGAGTTTCAGGTTCAAAGTTTTTAAAAGATACGGGTAATAAAATTTATATTTACCCAAAATTTGAATCATTTGTCCACAGCTCTTCCTCTGGAAGAAGTGGGTACTATAAATCAATTATTAAAGATAATATTGAAGAAACAGGTTATGATCATTTTATCTCTTTTATATCTGATTCGAATAAACTTTTAGATAGTTCCAGAGAGACAATATCTATAGATTTAGATTGTACAAATCATAATTTACCAGAGTTTTTAGGTATTGGTGATATTTGTGTACCATCACAAAATACACCGTCTTATATTGATTTTAAAAATATTACATTGCCAATAAAAACGGTGAGAGCCGTTCTAGATGAATCGATTCATTGGAAGTTAGTTTCTAATCTTTCGCTTAACTATTTATCTTTAACAAAACTAGATGTTTTAAAGGAAATTTTGCTAACTTATGATTTTTCTGCAATGTATGATGTGCAAGCATTGAGACGAACAGAAAAACGTTTGTCAGGAATGGAGTCTATTACGACTCGTCCAATTGATAAGGTTATAAAAGGTATTGTATATAGAGGTCAAAAATCAGTATTAAGAATAGATAGTAATAATTTTCTCTGTGAAGGGGAGTTATTTTTATTTGGTTCGATTCTTGCTGAGTTCTTTAGATTATATGGCACGATAAATTCATTTCATCTTTTAGAAGTTATCAATACAAATAATAACGAGATATTTAAATGGGAACAGAAAACCTCTCTTCAAAGAGTGATCTAATTCAATTTAGCTTCCATCAGCTTATAGAAACAATAGCTGATGCATCGTCAATGAGCCTAGATGAATTAGAAAATACTCTAGTTGAAGAATCAATATTCCGTTTCTTTAGTAACCCTAAAATTAACTTTCCTGTTGGGGATATTGAGCAGCTCGTTATTCAAGATGAAGAAGGGAAAAGAATATTTCAAATTTTTGTTAACTTTTTAGGATTACAAGGTGCATCAGGCCCACTTCCTGGAAGTGTTTTGGATGAAATTGCAGAGGCATCGTATGAGAATGAATCTATTCAAGCAAAATATTTAGATTTCTTTAATCATCACTTGCTTACAATATTTCATCAAATTTGGAGAAAGTATAAATATTATATACGGTTTAAATCTGATTATTCAGATGACTATTCTCGGGATATTCTAAATATTTTGGGATTGTCTAAGGATTTTATTGAATTCTCTCATCTAAATTGGAGTAAAATTTTTTATTATATTGGTCTTATACAATCGGGTATAAGAACTCCGCAGATACTAACTGATATTATTCGGTACTATTTTGATTTGGATGATGTTTCGATTGAAGAGCATGTAAGACAACTTGTTGAAATAGAAAGCGAGCAAAAAAATAAACTTGGTATGCAGAATATGATGTTAGGTAATAATTTTATTTCAGGTGACAAGATTGAATCATTTTCAAATAAGTTTAGAGTTAATATTGATAATCTGAAATTAAATGAGTTTTACCAATTTTTGCCAAATACTGAAAAATATAAACATCTTCAAGAATTGATTCGCTTTCTATTAAAAGATCCACTGCCTTATGATATTTCATTAGGTCTACATCCGGATACGCAATCAACCTTTATTTTGGGAAAGGATAATTCAAGTTGGCTAGGATGGACGACATTGATTAATGCAGATTCAACAAGCGCTCATACTTTAAACCAGGTGATCATTGAAGGAGCGGTATAAGTGCATAAACTTTTATTGATGGTAACCGATGCGTTTATGCTCGAAAGAGGAACATTACCTTATTGCTATTTTGATTTAGCTGGTGGTTTAGTGGGATCTGCATCAAATGTAAATTGGAAAATAGATAATTGGAAGGATGAAATTTCTGATATTGAGTTTGAAATAAAGTATTATAATGCCGATTTCTGTTTAATAGCTCATAGTAACAAGCTTTTTATTAATGGAACAACGAGTGCTCTTCCCATGGGGGGAATTATCAAATTAAATGATAATGATCTCATTTCTCTGTGCAATTATAAGATTAGAGCTAAGATTTTTACTAATGAAGCAGAGATGGTTACTTTACAAGATGAATTATCTTATTTATTAAATAAACAAACGGATAATACAATCTTAAATTTAGGACATTCTCAGCAATATCATTATGATTTTGAGAAAGAGAGCATTAATCAAGATTTACTTGAATTAAAAGCAAATGATACGAATTTAGACCCTTTATTGGCATTAAAAGTAGATGATGAGCCTTCTTCAGAGTTAATGAATGCGATGCCTCATCAATGTGAGTCTACAGAATATAAATTTTTTAATCCTCATATTCATAGTGTGTTGGAATACTATACCCCGTTGGATGTTAATGAGTCACCAAATGAGTTAGTAAAGTCGATATCTACAATTGAATATGAAAAAATACAGAATTCTGTATCAACTTTAAAAGATAAAGATGATGCAAAGTCAAAACAAGTGGAGCCTATTTTAGATCCTCTATTTTTTATTAAATAACTAAGGAAATCTTATGAAATTAAAATCTTTATTTATGTTTACTGCTGTTGCATTAACTGTGGCGGGATGCTCTTCAGATAATGGACCGAGTGTTAATCCACGTTTAGTAAAACCATCGACTTATTCACTTTCTATTTACGCAACGGATCGTGCAAATATTAACGTTTATTCTCCAAAAGATGATGCTATTGCTGTAGTAAGTGATGAAGCTGCAGCAGAGTTCGAAGATTTAGATGCTTTAAAACCTCAAGCTAAACGTCCAATGACAGCTCATGAATACAAAAAAAATGCGACAGCCAATAGTACCAATTCCGATAAGCAAATTATTGAGCAGGAAAATGGAAAGGCTGATGCTAGAGCAACCCCTGTCATGTTAAAAGTTTTCCAATTAACGGATAAGTCGCTATTTTTAAGTAGTACATATGATGATTTTCGTGGTAATGATTTCACTGAATCATTGGGCAAAACATATGTTTCAAATATTGATTTAATTATTGCACCGAATCAGTTCAGATTTGTGGATTCAGAAGAAATGAATGAAAAAACTCATTATATTGGAGTTGTAGCTCTTTTTAATGGTTATGAAAACCGCAAATGGAAAGGTATTGTACAGGTCAAACCTAAAGGTGGGGAAAGTTATCCACTGTTAATTCGTGTGTTAGACTCTAAAGTTGAAATTTTTAAGGATAATTAATCCATGTCTTTATCAAATCGTGTTTTGTGGAAAGAAGGCCTATTCATTAGGCCTCAACATTTTCAGCAAGAAAGCCGTTTTTTAACATCACAACTGAAGCAAGTTATTGATATCTCGGCTTATAATCTAGGTTTTGAGAAAATTGCTTTTGATCAACAGCAGCTTTCTTTTGGAAAGTTTGGCATTACGGAATGCAAAGGTGTGATGCCAGATGGAACACTTTTTGATTTACCTTTAACAGATAGTTTACCTTCTCCAATTGCTGTAACTAGCAATCTTGTCGGTGAAACGATTTATCTTTGTTTGCCTATTGTTACAAATGGAGAAGGTGAAATTAAATATTCATCAAGTAATTCAGATTCAATGGATTTCCGAAGTGAAATTGTTTTTACTGAAGTGAAAGACTCTCATAGTGAAAGTGGAAACTATACTCAGCTTGAGTTGTTGAAAAATCAATATTTTCTAAAATCTTCATTAGATGATTTAAGTAATTATGTTTCTTTACCCATTGCAAAGATCAAGGATATTACATTAGAGCATCAAGTTATATTAGATGAAGCATTTTATCCTATGTCATTGCATATTAATGCAATGCCGGTCTTCATGAAAAAATTAGCAGAGTTATCTGATTTAGTTTCATTACGAGCACAAAACATTGTGAGCAGAATTGGGCGTCCAGAACAATCTGGTGTAGCTGATGTTAATGATTTCCTTATGCTTTTAAGCCTTAATAGAGTTTCACCATTAATAAAAAGCATTGTGAAATTAGGTAAAGTACATCCTTTATCTGTTTATGAATTACTTGCTTCATTACGTAGCGAGCTGACTACTTTTGTTTTGAAAGAACGATTTTCAGAAACTTTTTATGATTATCTTCATGAAAATCCAGCGACTTCTTTAGAGCCCTTATTTAATGATATTAAGTCCTATTTAAGTATCGTGACAAATACAAAAGTTGTACCATTGCCAGTTGTTGCTCGTCAATATGGAATTTATACGGCTCAGGTTAATGATGCATCACTTTATTCTACAGCTGAATTTATCATTGCTGTAAAAGCTCATTTACAACCAGAATTATTAAAGAATCAGTTTATTCAACAAACTAAGATATCAAGTATCGAGCAAATCAATCAACTTGTTCATTTACAATTGCCTGGTGTTCCTGTGAGTGCTCTACCTGTAGCTCCTCGATATTTGCCTTACCATTCTGGTTTTATGTATTTCCAATTAGATAAAACATCGCCATATTGGGAGAATTTGCTGACTTCATCTGGATTTGGTTTCCATATTACAGGAAATTATCCAGGATTAGAGATTGAGTTTTGGGCTATTCGTGGAGATTTAGCATAATGAATAATAGAGAGTTGTTGAATACATATAATTCATCAATTGATATGCCTTCAGATCGAGTTTTCATTACAAATAATGTGCCAGTAATTAATGAAAAAACTGATCTTCTTTATGAGCAAGTTGGAAATGTTGATTTTGATATTGATTATGACTTTCAATTACAAACCCACTCCTACAATGCCTTAGTTGAATTGGCAAACCCACTATTAGCGACAGCTCTTAGACTAAGAAAATTATCGTCCATAGAGGACATCGGAAGTTTATATACTAGAATGCAAAATGAAATCATGGCATTGAGTGAAAAAGTAAAAGAATTGAACTATGACAGTGCATTCCAGCTTTCATTCCGATATTGTGTGTGTACATTTATTGATGAAATGGTGATGGCAACGCCTTGGGGAAGCTCTTCAGTTTGGGGGCAGCGTTCTTTACTTGCTCATTTTCATAATGAAACATGGGGTGGAGAAAAGTTTTACTCGATCTTATCAAGAACGATGCTTGAACCTGAAAAATATCATGAATTGCTCGAATTTATGTACATTTGTTTAGCTCTTGGATTTAAAGGACAGTATGCCCTTAGTCCACATGGTCAAGAAAATATTCAGAATATTTTAATTAAATTACAAAAAACACTGAGACCATTACGTGGGTATGATTATCAGAGAAATCAGCAAATGCATCTTTACAAAAGTGATTATACGGTAAAGAAACCATTGTCATTAAACCGTGTTGCATGGGGAACATTATTTGCTTTTGCGTTAATTTATTTCTTATATAGTATGTTCTTGGATTCATATTCAACTGAGATTATTAATAATATAAACGACATTATTAATAATATGTAGTAATGAGGGATTTTGCTATGGCACCGCGTCTTTCTTTTGTATGTAAAGCGACGTTTGCTTTTTTCTTATCTATCTATTCTTTGAATACTTTATCTGAAGAACGATTGGATAAAGCAGAGCAATGTGTATCGATTAAATCTAATATTAATCGTCTTGCATGTTTCGATAGAGTATTTAATACACCTGTTAGAGAACAAATGATAGATGAACGAGCGGTCAGTAATCTTGTTCCTAAATTAGTTGGTGATATTTTTACATTAGCGAAAGTTGATGGGCGAGATGCTTGGGCTGAAAATAATTTAGAACTTGCTTTATTAAGTAATGACGGAAATGCCTCAATATATGTTGCTTGCAAAGACAATATCACAAGATTCCAAATTGCATTAGATAAACCCGTTAAACATAATTTACTGAATGTTCATATTGCCAATAACGATACAAATCATACTGCATCTAAAATTGATTGGCAGAGTGCCGAACGAGGTTATTTGCTAGATGCTGGACGAGGGCTTTATGCAATACAACAATTAAAATCAATCTTATATATTGATACTTTTTCAGTTTCTCTTCCTCAAGAAGAGCGTCAGTTTATTTTCAAAAATAACGGACTTGCATCTCAAGTTGCGCCAATAAGAAAAGAATGTGGTTGGTAAAATGAAGTATCAGAGCATTTTAGATGATATTGTTGGAGAATATTTCCCCGTCGGTACACCTGATGAAGAGGGTATTGTTTTTTCTGCACTTGATGAGCAAGTCATGAAGTTTGGTTCGTTGCAGCATGATACGATTGATTGGGAAGGGATTATTTCAAATTCTCATCGGTATTTATCTGAGTCTTGTAAAGATTATAAGGTTTTACAATATCTAGGTTATGCCTTACTTTATAAAGGATTTAAGTCTAATCTTGTTGACTTTCTATCATTGTTCTCTGAATTCAATAAGAAGTTTCTTTTTAATGCTTATCCTAAGCCTTCAACCGATAATACAATTAATCGTTTTAAAGGAAAGTTCATTACACTGATCTTTGAACGCCTTGAAAACGCAGCATCAAATAATACAGATGTAAGATTTACGGCAGTAGAAAATGAGCAAATAGACAAACTTATAGAGGTACTTTCGCTTCAATTAAGTGAAAAACTTCCTAGTGTTGAATCTACGTTATCTCGATTACGACGTTTCGTAAAAGAGCGGTCAGATTTTGTTGAGAATTCTCAGACAAAAGAAGTGAATAAAGTCGTACCAGACCAAACGGCTACAGATGCACCAATTACTGCTAGCCAAGTTTCTGCTGAGAAAATTTCTTTAAATATTCCTGACGTAAATAAATTTGAACTGACAAATGCTCGTCAATTAAAACAATTTTACTTTCAAGTTGCAGATACCACTTGTGAATTACAGCCTTCATCAATATTGGGTTACGTAAGCCGTCGATTTGGGCTATGGCATAGTATTACCCAACTACCAGAGATGAATAGCCAAGGTATTACAGCCATGCAATCCGTTCCACTTGATAAAGTAAGTGATTATCGGGATCTAGTTGTTTCATCACCAAGTGTGGAGTTATTAAATCGTATTGAAAAAACGGTAACAACAAGCCCATATTGGATTGAAGGGAGTTACTTGTCTGCAAAATGTTGCCAAGCTTTAAAATTTAAAGAGGCGGCAGAAACGATTAGAAGTGTAACTGAACAATTTGTTAATAAGTTTCCTACATTTCATTTAGCGAAATTCCAAAATGGTGAGCCTTTTTTGAGTGATATTGTTTCGGATTGGCTTTCCGATAATAATAGTGTGAATGTAAGCACTCAAGCTTCAGTACAAAACTCATTAGAGAGTGATCTTGATGAACTTTATTCGGCTGAAGGTTTTGTGTCTGTTCTGAAAAAAATTGATGAACAGTTAAAATCAGTGATTGATGTTAGAACAAAGCATTATTTACAATTTGAGAAAATACGTTTTTTCTTAAAAGAGGATATGTTATCGATTGCGCTTAATGAGCTGTCTGAACTGATTAATCACTGTCAAAAATACACAGTTGAAGAGTGGGATAGTACTTTTTTTACTCAAATAGAACAATTAAAAGATAAATTATTAAAGGATAATGAATGAATTATTTGAACCAATTATTAGGAATTTTTCGCCAGTTTACGCGTCCTATTTTTTCACATCTTAGAAATTCACTTCCTGTATTACTTACATTAGGTCTAATTCTTATTTTTGTCGGAATTTGGACTTATGGTACATCTTGGAGTTTCACAGGCCTTTCAAATGAAAAAGGTTGGGATTATGACTTAGCGAAACAAGTTGGAATGGGCAGCAGAATTATTGCCACCGTTGTTGTTTTGCTTACTTTAGCAATTATTGCTATTTTGAAACTTCAACTCAAGAACGCTCGCTTAAACAAAGAAAAAAATGATTTAGAGAAAGAGCAAGAGGAAAAAGACATTATTCTCCCTTATATCAAGGATCAAGATGACAGCCTTGAACTGATGTCTGAAGCACTTAAAAATCATTTATCTAATAAAGATTACATTTATCAGCTTCCATGGTATATGGTTCTCGGTTCTGATGAAGCTGGTAAAACAAGCTTTATTAATCGCTCGAACCAGAAATTTACTCTTACCGCGGTAGAAAGAACGTCTAAGCGTTATATGCGCGAGAACTCTTTATATCAAATTGACTGGTGGGCTAGTGATGATGCGATTTTGCTTGATCCTGAAGGCGGAATGATTCAGCAGTTAGGTACGGAACGAGATCCTGATGGCAAAATTGCAAAAGGATTATGGTCACATTTACTTGATTGGATTAATGATGTTCGTCCACAAAGACCAATTAATGGCATTATTTTAGTTGTTGATCTTCCAAAGTTAATTGCATCAAATCACAGTGATAGACAAGCATTAGCTGTTATATTACGCAACCGAATCCGTGAAGTAACTGAACAGTTTGGGGCGCGTATACCCGTTTATGTTGTTTTAAACAAGGCCGATCTTATTGAGGGTTTTGAAACATTCTATAATGATTTGAAACAAGCTGAACGTCATAAAAATTTAGGTTTTTCTTTCACATTAAATACAGATGAACAAATCGATAATTGGACAAAAGAGTTGGCTGATAGTTATAGTGCTTTTGTTAAAGAGATCGAGGAAATTGTTTTTGATAAATTAGCAGGAACAATTTCACAAGAAGAACGAGAGTCACTTTACATGTATGCTCGCCAATTAGGTGGTATGCAGAATATTCTGCTTCAATTTATTAGCGATGTATTAGAGAGCGATCGTTTCACAACTACACCTTATGTTCGTGGTGTGTATTTTTCTTCTATCTTCCAAGAAGGCATTCCAATGGATTTTTATCAAGCAGCTATTTCTAAGCAGTTTGATTTACCTCATGTTGTGCCAAGCTATTTGCCAGAGCGCTCTCAAAGAACCTATTTCACGTATAATTTCTTTCAAAATATTATTTATCCTGAAGCGGGTCTTGTTAGCGATAATGAAAAAGAAATTCGACGCAGTAAACGTAAGTTTATTCTAGGTGCTGTTGCGATGGCTGTGTGTGGTATTTGTGTTTTAGCGACATGGCAAAATTACTTCTATCAAAATAAAACAACATCAGTAAAAATTCTAAAATTGACAGAAGAATTCCGTCAGATGAATATTAGCCAATCCATGGATCCAACCGGACGTAATTTATTAAAACCATTGAACATATTACGTCAGGCAACATATGGTTATGGAGACTATGAAAAGGCCTTACCTATAATTAAAGATTTTGGGTTGTATCAAGGTAAAAAAGTAGGTGGAAAAGTAAGTGAAGCCTATAAAAAATTCCTTGGGGAGCGTTTTTTGCCTGAAATTGCGATGGGATTGATTGAGCAAATGGACGCTTTACCTGAAGATAGTAATGAAGGACTTGAGCTATTGCGTGTTTATCGAATGATCGACGATATGGCAAATAGAAAGGTTAAAATTCCAGAGCAGTGGATGACGAAGTATCTGCAAAAAAATTATCCTAAGAATCCAGATATTCAGCGTCAGCTTATGGCTCATTTTAGTTATGCAATGGAACATGTAGATCCCGATCTCAGCATGTTTGATAAGAAAATTGCAGATAAACAGCAGGAATACAGCAAGTTACCACTGGCGGACCGTGTTTATCAAAACTTTAAAATTCTGGCAAATACAGAACTGCAGCCAGCCACTGATTTGAAAGCTGAAATTGGGCAAACTTTTACCACTATATTTAAAACTGATTTTACAACTGAAGATCCTAAAACGTTCTTTAGAGATAAAAATATTAGTTGGTATGGCACATTAATTAGTCCACTATTTACCGATTGGGCATATAAAGATTTTTATGATCCTAAGGCTCAGGATTTACTGCAACTTGCTGCAATAGATGCTTGGGTGCTTGGTAAACAGCAAACGACGAATTATTCAAAAGAAGAGCTTGCCAATTTATCTGAAGAGATTCGAGAGCGTTACATCGCGGACTACATTCAGACATGGCAAGATGCACTAAATAATTTAGAGATTATTCATTTTGTTGATTTGCGTCATGCAGTAGATGTATTAGATGCTTTAACTGGTAATGAAAAACCATTACAAAAAATGATTAATTTAATTGATAAGAACAGTGATATTTATCCAAGTCTATCGGGAATTAATGCTGAAAATCGTAATGAAAATACAAATGTAGCTACAGCAAATCAAATGGCCTCATTGCAAATTGCACAACATTTTGCTCCTTTGGTTAATGAGGTAAAAGCCGCATCAGATGCTGGACAGCCGCATATGGATACGGTAATGAAAAAATTGTCTGAGTTAAAATTCTATATGCAGACGATTCAGAAATCACCGGAGCCATCTCAAACTGCATTGAAAGCCATTATGGCAGAGCTTAATTTAGAACGAACAAATCCAACTGTTGATTTAAAACGTTTAGCGAATGAAATGGCAGAGCCTCTTTCAACTCAATTAAATAAAGTTGCGGATGAGGCTTGGACACTAGAACTAAAAACGGCATTAAGTGAGATCAATGCACTATGGAATCGTAATGTATATGGTTTCTATAAGAGCAGAATCGCAAATCGCTACCCATTAAATCGTAAGGCAAGCGAAAATATCTCATTGGATGATTTCCGTGAGTTCTTTGGGCCAAACGGACGAGTGCAGCGTTTTTATAATGATTATTTAAAATTCTTCTTAGAAGACAATGCGGAACTTTCTGTCGTGAACGGTGAAAGCGTGATTTCATCATCATTTTTAGCCGCACTTCAGGATTTACAAAATATTCAACGAAATTATTTTGATGCTTCAGGTAATGTGAATATTTCTTTCAGCTTAAAACCGTTGGGGCTTTCTGGTAAGTTCACGGCATCAACATTTAATATTGATGGGCAGTTGCTGAAGTATAGCCATGAGGTGCCATCTGCAAGTCGTTTAATTTGGCCAAATACGACACGACAAGATGTAGAAACAAGCTTAACGCTCGTAACATCAACTGGGGACACATCAACTCTTCGTCGAACAGGTGAATGGTCATTATTCCGAGTACTAGATCAGGCGGCGAAGAAGGTAAATGGACAATCTGTAGATCTCTCATTTAAATTAAATGGTGGGGCGATCAATTATAGATTAACGGTAGAAAATGGCACAAATCCGTTCTTTGGTGGCGTATTAAGCAACTTTAGATTGCCATCAAAATTACTTGATACGGAAAAAGAAGGTAAAAGCTCTTTAGAACCAATGGAAATTTATGAAGAAGAAGTGAAGTTTCCAGAAAATAATTAATTTAAGTAAAAGGGAAATATAATATTTCCCTTTTTTTATAGAAAATAAAAAAGCTAAATAGATTTCTATTTAGCTTTTTCATCAAGTAGATAAAATTAAACTTGTGGTCTACGCCAGTCATCAGAACCTGATGTGCCAGCAATAGTGTGATCCCAGTTAATTTTACGGTAACTCATACTTACTTCTAATAATTGAGTATATGGTGCGTTGCTTGGATCTTGAGCATTTGGCATCACTAAGTTCATATCAACAATTACTGCGTCTTCTAATACTGTTGAGAAGAACTCTTCTTGGCGACCATCGATAGAGGTACGGAACCAAGTTACTTGAACTTTTGGTAACATTTCACCAGAAGCTAATGCGTTATACATTAAAGGTACTGCTTTGTTTAAAGAGCAAGTAAATTTGAATGCTTTGTGAACGCGTTGACCAGATGGTTGACCTGATTGTGGATCAGTTGGAACAGTCACGATATGGCTAATCGCTTGTGCCATGATCTCATCTTCATGACCTTCAACATAAACATTACCGACAGAATCTTCGGTAAATGCACCTGCTGTAATTTTTCCTTGATTACTACCTTCAATGGAAATAAATGCTGGTGTAGGCATAAAATTCTCCTAATGACTTTAAAGATGAATATATTTATTGTCTTTACAGACAAGTGTAACTATATCAAATTATAAACGATTTAACATTAAATTTTAGATGAAATAAGTAAATTTTTTAAATGGTTAGAGTATTTAAATCCCATGATATTTAAGGGGTTAAATAAACTCTACTTTAAAGTAAGGTTAATTGTTTACATGTTTTAAAAACATTTCAATTATCCACCGCACTTTTATTAATATTATAACTAAAACCTTGCTAATCACTTAAAGCTGGCGATTTTTCGATTTCTTCCCAGTCATCATTAACTTCGTTAATTAAACCTTCTGAAGCCAGTTGTTCATTAAGTTCTTGTTGTTCTTTGACAGCTTTATCATAACGTTGCATTTGTTGTTTGTAAGAAAGCGAATTCCAAAAAGCTTTTTGTTCCGCGATGGCTTGATTGATTTTCTTCCGACTGGAAACAGGAAAACGAATAAAACTGAAGCTGTTACAAAAAGCAATACCGGGACGAAGCCATGGCGTGCGATAAAATCTACCAATATGTTTTAAAAACTCAGGGTTTTCTTGAGTAAAAAATGCCCGCATAGCTTTAATCAGGTGCATGTTATGAAGAGGATTCGGTAGAGGATAACAACCTAAAAGTTCAGCTTCAGTGTATTTCCCTTCCACTACAAGCCCCGTCATCAACAACGAAAAGTGTTTACGGCTACCGAACATATAAAAACTAAAGCGGTTATATTTCATGCCCATCAATGGGTCACCTTTATCCGGCACAGGAATGACAAAAATTTTATGAAATGCCTGCATATAAATGACCCGCTCTTTACGGTTAAGTCGAATGGAGCGGTGGCGTGGGTAGAAAAAGAGTAAGAAAATAAAGAGAAATAAAATAGAGTGAAGAATAAACCATATTTTAGATTTTAATATATCAGTGCTATATTCTGACTTATACTCTTCATAAGAAAGAATCTTTTCATCGGGGAACATCTTTATAAATTCGCTATCTTTCCTAGTGATAATATGTCTATCATGCATAGGTTTAATTACTTCATCAGAATAGAATCCAAAACTTAGTTCATTTTTTATAGCACTATATATTCCAGATAAGGGGAATTCGTTGTGTTGATAATCTAAAAATGCAATCACTGCAAAGATACCAATAATAAGCATTCTAAAAAAACCTCTCAAATAGCCATCAAAAGTTGAGTTTTTGATTTCTATTTCGTCCTTATTGACTTTGCGTATTGAAAAGCCAAGATCATGGTAAATTTGATTTCGATTCATCGTTTTCCTTATTATTTCTGAATCTGATTTTTTGCATTTAGTATACCTTACGGGAAGCTTTCTATTCTAATTTTCACAAAAAATAAAAGTGCGGTTGATTATTTAAGCGTTTTAAAACGTTGAAAATTTTACCGCACTTTGTTTTAAATTGGTTTATTTTACTTCGTTATCTAATTCTTCCCGCAAATGACGTTCATTGATGAGTTTTTGTGTTGCTCGGCGTTCGTTGAACCAGCCTTGTTTTTGATTCGGGGTTTTCTTGTTCCATTCGGCAAGCGCCAGGTCAATGGCTCGGTCGGCTTTTTTACGACTAAACGGTACACGCAGTGCAAAGGCATTACATAAAGCAATGTTAAATTTTAACCCGAAGTTTTTAAAATCTCTGCCAACATACTTTAAAAACTCGGGATTATCTTCCGTAAGATAGGCACGAATAGCGCGTAGGATTTGGGCGTTATGTTCCGAGCTTGGGCTTGGATATACGCCGAACAGGGCAGTGATGCGACGTTTGGAAAGGTAGTCGTCAATCCAAAGTTGCAATGAAAAACGTTCATGCCCACCAAACGCATACAAGCCGAAACGGCTGTAATTGATTCCGCCTAGCGGGTCACCTTGTTCTGGTACGAAAGCAATAGCATGGCTGTCGAAGATGGTTTGCCAATAAATCACCCGTTTTTTGCGATTGACACGAAAACCACGTGGGCGGGGGAGGAAAAAGGCAAAGACCACAAAGGGAATTAAAATGATATCAAGGATAAAATCTTTTAGTGGTGATTTGGGGGAAATTCCATATTTATATTCTGCATATGGAGTTATCTCCAATTTATTTTCTCTAAACTGATTAACTTCCTCCATTCTATCTTTGTAACTTAAATAATTTTCCATAGCTGGCTTGTCAGGATTGAAAGCCCATTCATAATCACTTTTTGCCTCGAGATATTGGCTATAAAATGGAATGCCAGATGAACTATGAAATACGTTAATGAATGTCATGCCAATTAAAACAAAACGAATAAACCCACGAGCATACCCATCAAAAATCGAATCTCGAATTTCAATTTCATCCTCACCCCGTTTACGAATAGAGTAGGCAATATCTTTGTTTGGATTAATAAAAAATTCACTTATTTTATCAATCAAATCTTTTTCTCTTTGTTGTTCTGGCATATTTTCTTTATTCATCTCAAATAAAAGTGCGGTCATTTTTAGGGGCGTTTTTTTAAAACACCTAAAATTTTCACCGCACTTTTGCCTTCAACGACTTATTTGGTCTGATTGTCCAACCCTTCCGCCGAGTGTTCTTCGTTAATCAGCTTTTGTTCTTCGGCGATGGATTTAAACCATTTTTGTTTTTGGTTGTTGGTTTTCTTGTTCCAGTCGGCCATTGCGCTTTCAATGGCTTTATCCGCTTTAGCGCGGTTAAACGGCACGGGAAGGGCAAAAGCGTTGCAAAACGGGATAGTGGCGATGTAATGCCATACGCTAAAACGGGGTTTGATGTATTTTAAAAATTCAGGGTTATCTTCTGTGAGATAAGCCCGAATGGCGTTTAAAATATCAATGCTTTGCTTGGAAGTCACCGACGGATACACGCCTAAATAATGACGGGAAGGAAGCATATTTTTTTCTTCCCGAATGGCCATCACAAAAGAGTATAAACTTCCTCCGCCCAAAGGATGTGGGCCATAACAGGAATAGACTACACCGCCCAGCGGGTCACCTTCCTTCGGTACAAAGGCGACGCGATAGGTGCCGTTTAAAATTGGTGCATAAATAATCCGTTTTTTACGGTTTACTCGGATTCCACGAGGTCGTGGTAGACAGAATAAAAATAGCAGGAATGCCATCCAAATTGGGTGGAAAAAAAAGCGAATCCTATTCCATTTATGTCGTTCAACATAATAATTCTTATATTCTTGATAGGTATCAATTTTAGTATTAGGAAAATCTCTTAAAAAATCTGGGTTTGTCACTTTATTTAAGTAATTATTATATAAAGGCTTTATGATTTCATCTGAATTAAATGTCCATACAAAATCTTCCTTTATTGCAGCGATCTCATAAGAAAATGGCAGTTCTTTGTATTTGGCATTTTGATACCAACTCATGCAAAAAATACCGACAAATAAGAGCCGAATAAATCCTCGAGTATAACCGTCAAAAAAAGAATTGCGGATTTCGATTTCGTCTTCTCCACATTGACGGATGGAATATTTTAAAGATTTGTATGCTTTATTTTGATTCATATTGCACTCACTTCATTGGAATGGTGGTTAAGTCGGAACTGATTTTGCCGCCAGAGCCTTGGTAATCTGCAAGGTACACTTTTAGGCGAATACTTTTTACCGAACTCGGATCAATTGTCTCCATTTTGGCTTTTTCTTTTCGGGTGCCGGTAATCTCCCAAGAGATACCTTTCCAAGGTGTTGGAAAATAGATCACCGCTTTGCCGTTTTCAATAAAAACGATGCGTTCCGGTTGTTGGGTCGATGAATAATGTGCATATTCCGTCATTACCGTGATTTGCGAATCCACTCGTATGGATTGTGCCATTGCATTATTGTTAATGGAAGAGTGTTCAACCAACACAGTATTCGGTGATTCATATTTGGAAAGTTTGATATTTTCTTTAAAAGCAAAATAACGTTGTAGTTCAATTTCATAATAATTAAATACACCCTGTGATTCTTGGGATAAGATGGATTCTTGGTTGTTTTCCACGTATAGAAATTTACTATCACGAAATAAAACATCAAAAGATTTTTCACGCTCAGCTGTCCACTCATATCCCCTAATTGGATTGCCCCAATAATTAGGGCTTTCCCCCCAAAAACTATTCTCCATCCAGCTGTCCATATCATCTTTCGATAAAAGACCCATAATTGAGCCAAGCACTACTGCCGCCAAGCCAACCCATAACGCAACAGGCACGGCGGCGGCAACACCCGTAACCGCGAGGGCATTTTCCGCCAACAAGCCTAGCACCCCATACGAAACACCGGCAGTTAGTCCGCCAAAACCGCGCAGCATGGCGCCATATTGTCCTAACGCATCATTTTTATATCGTGATTCATACCAGTTGCCATATTCCACCAGTGAATTTAAGAAAACTAATGCTGAATTCACACTGATGAGTCTGCTTGCAATTTGTCTGATAGTGGACATTTGCGAAAGGGATTGGATTTTAAAATTCATCAATTTGAGGTTTTGCCGGTGGGGTTTGCCCCCCGAATTAACGAGGTCGGCTTTCACCGTGCTTTTGCTTTTATCCACTTTCGCCTTAAATTTATCTAAAATCGGTGTGGATTTTGCTCCGCCTAAGGCGAGTGCGGCAGCCAAGAACGGGTCATTAGCCAACTGTCCTTCTGCGGTTCGGTATTTTTGGGTATTAAAAAAGCCGATAATCACCTCTAACATTTGCAATTTCACTAACCCGCTTCCCACATGAAAATGGGCATATTCCGATGGTACAGAATGAGAGGTTTTTACAGCATTGAGAATTTTTTCTTTCATGCTGTTAGGCGAGGCCACAAATTTGTCTGTGTAAGAATACCGCCCGGTGACAGGATTGACTTCATATACCCGCTTCCACTTTACAAAGTGAGTGCCTTGTCCTACTTTTTTAACATTATTTGGATTTGCCAATGCACTATGTTTACTGATGAGTACCTCTACAACTAAATCATAATAGGAGATAGCGAAATTACTGCTTTTTGCCAATGTTGTCACCATTTCCAAGGATTTATTCAGCAACTTAACGAGGTTTTGTAGCATTTGAATCGATTCGTTACCTACTTGGAACCCGGCAGGCTCATAGGTCACTTCCATTTCGTTGCCCAAGGCTGCGCTTGACGCATTAAAACCATAAGACGAAATATCCAGTCCCCAAAGTAGCCCCTGTGCATATAAATAAAAGGCATTTGCCGCATAAACGGCAGAAGTATCTTCTTTATCCAGAAGAGAGGCTAATATTTTAAATCGAGCGTGATTAGCATCAATTAATTTAATATGAGCTTCCACAACAGATTTAAAATGCTTACCGTACAATCCAGGAAGATTAGCCATTTTATGAATGGCATTTTCGCCTGGAATATCTTCCAGATTGAGTTCTTGTTTTAGCAATGAAAATATATCGTTGTGACTATTTTTTGCCAAATGAACTGGTGCAACTTTGGTGTAGTGCTTATAGGATTGTTCTAATGAGATTACCTGGGGAACAGGCGCTTTCATCGGTTTTTTATATAACTGCTCCCACTCCTTAGTAAAGCCAGTATACCAAGGGTTTTTATCATCAATGACATCCTTAACTGTGTCATGTCTTTCTTTTTGTTGTTTAAAATTGTATAAGATTTTATCTTGTGCATGGGAATGAATAAAACTTGCGGTTCTAATAGCGTATTCATATTTGGTTAATATTTTTCCCCGTTGTTCGTCTAAATAGCCCTGATAGCGAGCCAGATCACGGATTGTGCCGATAGGATCTTCCAGTGCAACAATAACACCTTTGCCGTAGGTAAGTCGTTCAGAAACATCTTGCCAATTTTTTAATCTACCGATTGGTGTATAGCGATAGCTATTGGAAACTTGATTTTCCATGGTGAGATCTTTCAACGAAAAATCTGCTACTACATCGGTTAATTGTTGAAGGTCGGTTGCAGCTCCCGATGGTGCCTGAAGATTAATTTCTCTCATCCACGATGCTCTACTATCCGGTGATTTTTCAATTTCTTTTAGCAAACTATAAGGTAACTCAAAATCGGAATACATGATATGAATCTTTGATATTGCCGAATTCAATGAGATATATTCCGGTAAAATAAATGTGCCTTTTTCGCCTTTTACTGTAATTTCTTCTAGGTCTACTTTATCCTCTGGAGTAATCTCTTGTTCATCTTCATCAGAATCATTTTGTGAGGAATTCTCTGGTTTAAATTCTTCTTCAGTTCTCTCTATCAGATAATAAAAATCAGTTTTATCGAGTTGCAAGAATCCTTGGCTATTATCAGTATGAGAATACTCATAAATATACCAAGCCTGCCCATTTTCCGCTTCACCGGTGATGGAAAAACAATCAGACTCTGCATTCTCTGCCAATATATAAATATAGCCACTACGCAAACGGCGCAGCTCATAATCATCACCAGCTGTTGGTATGCCTTTTGGCATAACGGGAGCTGTTCCTTCCGTTCTGATTTTTTCAAACGCCTTATCGGTCAATGTCAATCTTGTGGGATAAAGTCGAATAAATTCTTGGCATGGTTTGGTCGCTTCATCGGCAGGTTTTGCTTGTGGTACATAATCTTGTTCTTTATTTGCCATTTTCTTGTTCCAAATTTAAGAGATTAAATAATTGTATTGCACGGGCTAAGGGTGCGGGGAACTCTTGTTCTAATTGTTTTTCAAGTGTTGCAAAATCTCGTCCGTTTTTCACCGCACTTTGTTTGGCAACAGCATATTGCACGATTGCTGTTTCGTAAATATAGTTTTTGTTTCTAGCTTCATCTAAATGTTTAATTAATTGTTCTTGCTCCAGAGGGGAATAAACATGAGGATAAGTTTTTAAAATATATCCAACCATTTTTTCTCTCGTTTCCAGCCACTTTTTATCTTTAAATCCTTTTATTTCAAAATCAGTTAGGATAATGGGAATGTTTCTAGTGTCTTCTGGTAATGCTTTAATTTGATAATAATAAAAACTGTCTCCAATGCCAGAGCCAAAAGCATGAATAATGCGCTTTTCATAACCAAAAAACTTATTAAGTTTTTCGGGGCTGGTGGCGATAACATCTAGATAATTACGTAATACTTTGGGGTCATAAAAACGGAAGAAAAACCACTTTCCATTTTCGTCTTTCATTACTGGAAAGTGGCGAAGATGGTGTAATACGGTATCAAAATCATAACGGGAGTGGATAAAAATGCCTAACTCTTCATGCCAATTGAATCTTGTCATTGCCCCTTCATCACTAAACAAGCCCATTAATTCGCTCTCAGCTTTATAGTCTGGGGAAGGGATAACTTCGACTAAATAAGGGCCTATTTCTTTGGTGATTTCCGCAAACTCGCCTTGGAATAGGTTTTCAATTCTACAGTGAAAGCTTTCTGGTTCTAAAAGTTTATGTTTATTCGCATCTAAAATGAAATAACATTTTAATTCAGGTAATGGTTCACCAAATAGTGTGATATCTTTTTTTAATGTGTTTTCATCCCAAACGGGCGAGGGGAAAACCGGTTCCTGGTGATTTTCAGACCAACCCAGTTGAGTCATATCGGGCGGAATCGGTGTGTTAGGGAAGAGCAGCTTAAAAATCTCATCAGGTGCAAAGATTTGCGGGTGGCGCCCAAACTGTCTATCTAGCAATTCCACATTGTTGATTTGATGACAAAGTAAGTAATTAGTCTCGCTAGCAAAGTTTTCTTTTGGTTTATCCCCAACTAATTCTACTACCCGTACTTCACCTTCTTTTAATCCATTAGCTTGATACGCAAGCCACATTTGCCCATGTCGTTGAAAAAAGATTTCAGCTTTCAGAGGGGATAATTGATATTGATAATGCGTTTGTTCTGAATTAAAGGTGGTTTTTACAAGCTGCTCAAATGTTTCTCGGCTATCGGCAAAAGCCAATAATGCGACAAATTTATCCGTACTTGGAGATTGTTGTAGGTATGCAGTGGAAATCCAAAGGGATACAGACATAATGTTCCTTTTAAAATGATTGAAGAGGCAAAATGCCTTCTGAAATCATAGCAATAACTGCTGTGCAGTTCAAATCTAAAGGTTGAAATATAAATCTTTAGATAACTTAAAAGATGATCGCACTTTATGAATGAAAGCCAAAGTGCGGTCAAATTTTTAGATGTTTTATATCATGAATTACGCAATATCAACTTGGTATTCACCATTCTCAAAATTGATCGTGATATTTGACATTTTCTCACCACTAGCGATGCGTTGAAGCAGGGCTAAGGAAAACGGTGGTAAAAGTTGTCCTTCAAGAATTGCATCGACCAAACGCGCACCATTTGTATCAGCTTCACATTGTTGTTCAATGTGTTTAAGAATGTTTTCTGCGATAGTAACGGTCGCTTTATAACGCTCAGCGATTAATTTCTCTAATTTCGCTAATTTTGCTTTTACAATGCGTTGCATTACATCTGTCGTTAAATAGTGATATTGCACAATTTGCATGCGAGCCAGTAACGCCGGTTTGAAGAATGTGAGAAGCGAACGACGCAACTCTTCATCACTTTTCACGGCAAACTGATCATTTGCAGCATCGAAACCACAGTTTGAGGTGAGCATAAAGAGAATATTTTTACAGTCAATTAAACGACCTTCGCCATCTGCGAGTTCGCCTTTATCAAAGGCTTGATAGAACAAGTTAAGCACATCTGGATGGGCTTTTTCTACTTCATCTAATAGCACGATAGAATAAGGTTTTTGGCGAATAGCTTCAGTCAGTAAACCACCTTCACCATAGCCCACATAACCTGGAGGCGAACCGATTAAACGTGAAACAGTATGTTTTTCTTGGTATTCTGACATATTGATGGTGGTCAGGAATTGTTTGCCCCCAAAGATATGTTCTGCAATTTGAATTGCTGTTTCGGTTTTCCCCACACCACTCGGTCCAACAAGCAATAATGCCCCCAATGGGGTGCCGGCACGGCGTAAGTCCGCCATCGCAGTGAGCAAGTTTTTGTGAATTTGCTCAATGGCTTGAGATTGACCTTTAATATTGTCATTAAGAATATCAGGAAGCTCAGTGAGTTTTGTAAGTTCATCACCCGTCATGCTATTTACAGGAATGCCTGTTAAATCAGCAATTACCGCAGTAATTTGTTTGCTTCCCACTTCAGCATGAATTAAACATTCTTCAGGTTTAATTGCTTCATATTCCGATTTTTTCGCTTGTAATTGAGCGATCAATTCTTGACGTTCTTCTTCAGTATATTCTGTTTCAGAATCAGAGAGCTTGGTTCGTAAGGATAAAATTTCTTCTACTAATGCTTTTTGAGATTCAAATCGAGAAGAAAGCACATTTTTTTCTTCGGCTAATTCAGTGAGTTGATTTTCTAGTTTTGTTTTCACTGTACTATCAACTGTTTCACCTAGCTGATAATCACGATCAAATTCAGCGATGGCAACATTGATTTCATGGATCTTATTATCTAAGTAGCTTAAGCGTTTTGGTGGCGTGTCTTTTGCTGTAGAAACGCGAGCGCAAGCCGTGTCTAAAATATCGATGGCTTTATCCGGAAGCTTTTTCGCTGCAATATAACGCGCAGATAATTTTGTTACTGTTTCAAGTGCCTCACCCGTGATATAAACACCATGTGCTTTTTCGTAGAGCGGTTTTAAACCACGTAGAATGACAATACTTTCTTCAATAGATGGTTCGTCCACTTTCACTAATTGGAAACGACGGGATAGCGCAGGATCGCGTTCTACATATTTTTTATATTCAGACCAAGTCGTCGCTGCAATTGTGCGAAGCTCACCACGAGCAAGAGCCGGTTTTAAAAGGTTGGCTGCATCGTTACCACCTTCGCTACCGCCTGCACCAATAAGTGTATGGGCTTCATCAATAAAAAGCACAATCGGTGTTGTGCTATTTTTTACAAAATCAATCACCGATTTTAAGCGTTTTTCAAATTCCCCTTTGATTGATGCGCCAGATTGTAAAGCGGCAAGATCTAGGCTCCAAAGTTCAACATTTTGTAAATGTGGAGGAACTTGTTTATTGACGATGCGTAATGCTAATCCTTCAATTAATGCACTTTTACCGACACCCGCATCACCCACTACAATCGGATTGTTTTTTCTTCTGCGTGAAAGAATATCGATCATCAGATCAATTTCTTTGTCGCGAGCGAGAACGGGATCAATATTACCTGCAGAGGCTTTAGCCGTTAAATTTTCAGCAAAACGTGCTAAATCAGATTGGTCTGTATGTACGGCTGAAGGTGTAGCGGTATTTTCTTGTGTGGTTTGTGATTCAGCGGAGCCTTTAGCAAATACCAGTAAAGATTGGCGTAATGTTTCTTTGTTAATTTGATTTAAGTAGCTCGCAACAGCAGTTGGCAAATAGCGCGATGCATTCAATACCAATGCTAAGAAAATGCTTGCACTGCGAATTTGTGTTTGTTCAAATTCAAGTGATCCGAGTAACCATGCTTCTTGCAACATTTCAATCAATAATGGCGAGAAGCTTGGTACAGAGTCAATATTGGTGTGAGATGTTTGCGTTTTGCTGAGTAAAAGTGCGGTCAATTCTTCGTGAGAAATGTTAAGTTTATTTAAAATAAAGCGAACGTCTGAGAATGGATTTTCCAATGACTTAAGTAATAAATGGGCTGGAAGCACTTCCGATTCACCACAACTAATTGCATAAGCGGCAGATTCTTCTAACATTAATTTAGAAACGTCATTTAATGCACCTAATGTCGCGGCTAAGTTAATTTTGATCATTATTTGAGATCCTTATGTTTAATAAAGCATTTGAAAGATAAATAAACTTAGGTATTTTATTTTTTTATATAGAAATTTACTACAACTATTTTTACTATTTAGAAATAGATGAAATTACATTATACTAAGCGATATTTTACGCGTTAAACAAAGGACAATCATGGCTGTTCAATCCGACTACCGTTACACCCTTGATGCCGGTGAAAAACATACTTTTGATGTGATCAGTTTTAAGCTGACTGAAGGGCTTTCAGAACCATTTCGGTTAGAGCTTATGTTATCAAGTTTTGATCCGAATATTTCATTTTCAGCATTAATGGATCAATCCGTGACCTTCACTTTTTGGCAAGGTGAGCAACCGGTTCGTTATTTGAATGGGATTGTGACTAGCTTCGGTTTGGGGAAAACAGGGTTTGTCCGTACGCATTATCAAATGGTGGTGGAGCCGGCTCTCGCGCGAGCAGCATTTCAATCTGATAGCCGAATCTTCCAGTATCAAAACAGCGAAAAAATCATCCGCACTTTATTGCAAAAGAATCGCGTAGAAAAGGTTTCTTTTGAGCCTTTACCTTCAGATTGGGAACGCGAATATTGTGTGCAATATCGCGAAACCGATTTAGCCTTTATTGAACGCTTGGCGGCGGAAGAAGGCTGGTATTATTACTTTGACCATCGTGCAGACAGCCATGAGTTGCGTTTTGGCCATCAAAGTATCGCTTCTCCTATTCTTGGCACATTGACCTATAATGCGAAGCCCGCAGGGGACCGTTCATTTGCTTGCCTTTGGCGATTTGACTATTGCCGTAAGGTGACGACAACCCGCCAAACCTTACGAGATTACACCTTTTTAAATCCGAATTACAACCTCGAACATCAACATCATTCACAGGCATCCACGTTAACTGATAGTGACACTTCTAAAAGTGCGGTCAATTCAGCGACAGTTTATGAAAAATATGACTATCCTGGACGATATAAGAAAGATGAACAAGGCAATCCGTTTAGTCTTTATCGTTTAGAATCAGAACTGGCACTTTCTGAAACGGCGAATGCAGCGGGCGATGATATGCGTGTCGTACCGGGTTATGGTTTTACCTTAGAAGGGCATGCCAATTCAGCCTTCAATCAAGATTGGTTGGTGGTGCGTGTAGAGCATTTTGGTAAACAAACGGGTAGTTTAGATGAAGAAGCGGGAGAAGAAGGCAACCGCTATGAAAACACACTTTTCCTCATACCACATAACAAACCTTGGCGCAGTCCATTAAAACCTCGCCCGATTATTCGTGGTACACAAGTTGCCCATGTTACGGGCCCCGAAGGGGAAGAAATTTATTGTGATGAATGGGGAAGAGTCAAACTGCAATTCCCTTGGGATAGATTAGGCAACTTTGATGAGCACAGCTCTTGTTGGGTGCGCGTGGTGCAAGGTTGGGCGGGCGCACAATATGGTAATATGATGATTCCGCGAATTGGCCATGAAGTGTTGGTGAAATTCCTCAATGGTGACCCGGACCAACCGATTGTGGTAGGGCGTACCTATCACAGTACCACCGAGCCCCCTTACGAGCTTCCCAAACATAAAACTCGCATGACGATTAAATCCAAAACCCATAAAGGCAATGGTTTTAACGAATTGCGTTTTGAAGATGAAATGGGTCGTGAAGAAGTCTTTATTCATGCAGAGAAAGACCTTAATCATATTGTGAAACATGATGAAACGACTCAAGTGGGGCATGACCGCACGGAGCAAGTAGGCCGCAATGAAACAATCCATATAGGCAATGACCGAATGGAAAGGGTTGGACAAGATGAAGACCTGACTATCAATCGAGACCAAATACGCAGTATTGGACGTAATCGAATCACGAAAATAGAAAAAGACGATATTCTGAATGTGAATAATAACCGTCGAGTCAATGTCCATGCTGATAGCCTT
The DNA here is from genome assembly GCA_019423025.1 of Haemophilus sp. GTDB lineage: Bacteria > Pseudomonadota > Gammaproteobacteria > Enterobacterales > Pasteurellaceae > Haemophilus_D. Next base: position 255,583 of record JAHZCD010000002.1, read on the forward strand.
ATCAAAGTCGGACAAGACTTAAATATTGAGATTGCCCAAAATGGCAGCTGGGTTGCGGGTGAGCTTTTTGAACAAGTTTGTGAACTGTTTGATTTAGAAGGTTATGACGAAGTTCATATTCAAGGCCCTGCTGGTGAAATCGTGTTAAACCAAGAAGGGATTACGCTGATTGGGGATGTGTATGTTGAGGGACCACTTACGGAAGATGCGGGGGCGGCAGATGGGGTGACACGTTTCGAAACAGAAAACCATACACCAAATTCACCTTTAATGCAGATACAATTTTTCTTATCTCCACACTCTGAACAGCCACTAATTGGTATGCCTTATACGTTATATGCAGATGGGAAAGAAATCGGAAAGGGTATGACGGATGATAAGGGTGAGATTGAAATTACACATGAAGAAAATGTAGAAAAATATGAAGTCAAATTTATTAATGGGATTCATTATGAAATTCCGATGATTGAGGAGTTTGTCAATGATTCGGATAAGGACGAGATAATGAGTCATGGCTTCTATTTAGATCCAGAAAAAAATATAAAAGAAGCGCTTGAAGAAGCCAAGAACTACGCAAAATTAATTGGAAAACTAGTGTAAGAAAGGGTTATAGAATGACTGATGTAACAAAAAAGCCTATTCAAATTCCAGCTTCCAAATATATGCCAAAGGCAAAAGTTGGATTGAGTTGGTTTTTATATGAGGAAGATAAAAAAGAGTTTGAACCTAGCATGTCAGATGCACATAGTAAGCCAGTTCCAGCCACATTCAGGGCATTAATTAATGGAGAGGAAGCTTTTGGGGCTATCTATGACAAAATAGAGAATGCAAGTTCTTCCATAGATATTGCAATTTGGGGCTTTCAGCCTTCTATGTACTTTAAACGAAAAAAAGACGGTAAATTTTTACGAATAGGTGATCTTCTTATTAAGATGGCCTTAAACAATGTAAAAGTAAGACTTCTTGTTTGGAGTATGTGGGGTGATGTGCAAACAACCTCCGAAGATGCTGCAAATTTGGGGAATAAACATTATATTGGTTATGGTCGAGCTGCGAAGGAAATTTCTCAGGAACAAATGGAATATGATGCTTATTGGTATGAAGCAATTAGAGGGGAGTTTCATACAACATTTGATAGGATTCGTAATTCGCCAGATGGAGATAGTGAGAAACTTGATAAAATTGCATCTGAATTAGAAGAGAAATATAAAGCAAGATTTCCTTATTTATGGAAAATTTCAAAAGATCAAGAACGCTTAAAAAAAATTCAGTATAAAAACAGACGGGTAACGTTATTTAACGATATAACAAATGGAGGATATTCTGATAAGAATTTACCCTGGCTTGCTGAATTAGCATTGAGTGCGGCATCTACACACCATCAAAAAATGGTTTTAATTGACTATAAAAAGCCCGAACAAGCAGTTGGTTTTGTGATGGAGCACAATATGTTGGATAACTATTGGGATCGTAGTACTCATATCTACGGAAATTTAGAGGCTGCTAATGCAGGGAAAAATGTTAATACGCCCCTACAAGATGTATCAAGTATTGTAACTGGGGAAGTACTATGGGATTTAAATTATAACTTTTGTCAATCTTGGGATAGAGATGGTTTTTTCGATAATCGAGGATACTATGATTCGAGCGAAAATTTAACTCAAGATAGAAAAGGCATTCAGCGTAGTAGTTTTAAACCTAACCCCAATATGGGAATGGACGGAATGACATTACAGGCTCAGATAGTACGTACCTACGATAAACCTAGAGTGAAGGATATTATGAAAGTTTATTTAAAAAATATCCAACAAACAACGAGTTATATCTATACTGAAAATCAATATTTCCGTTGGCCTGTATTAGCTGAAGAGTTTTTATCTCATTGGAAAAACATGAGAAAAGGCAGACCTGGTCCCATTCATTGGTTTGTTGTTACAAATTCATCGGACAGTGGTATCGGTTCAGGTACATTTACTACTAATAATATGTTGAAATTGTTAGGACGTCAGGATGTGATGCCGAATGTGGCTAGAAACGTAAACTTAGAAGAGTTAGAGACAGAAAAATCTAGAATAGCTTTATCCAATCCCAAAGGGACTTTGGGGGTTCCAGGACCATTGGATGAAACGAGAAAAGCTAGGATAAAGGCGCTAGATGCCGAGATTGAGTCTCGTAAAAAAGACTTAGAGAACGAAAAACAAAAGATCAAAAAAGGTGATATTGCTGAACCGGAAGAAGATCGTCAATTTACGCAAAAATTAGGTTATGAATTAAAAGACACACCGGGTATCAAAGCGCATATTTGCACTTTGGTGGCAGATAATGCTTGGCAGGAAGTGTATGTGCATTCGAAAGTGACGATTATGGATGACACCTTTACCATTATTAGCTCGGCAAACTTGAATACGCGCAGTATGGAAAAAGATACCGAATTGGGCATTATTTTACAAACAGGCGAGGTCGCACGTGATTTACGCAAACGGTTATGGAGTTTGCATACCAAGAAAAATGCTGCAGCCAATCCGGATGGGATGCATGATTATAATGTGGCAGAAGAGGCATTTGATGTATGGGGACAGTTAATGCAAAAAAATCGAGAGGCAAAGGTATCAGGAAATATAAAACCGCTTTATCCCTTACGTCAATTTTTTAGACCTAATCCGACGGTTTCAAGGAAAGATTGATGAAAAAATGTTTTAAAATTTTACTGGTTTTATTGTTAGCTAGCATTATTGGGCTGTTCTTTTTATATCGCTATTTAGAATGTAACCCAATATTTCTGGGAGGAGGGCCTTCTGGTCCGCGCCCTGAGCGCTGCGATATAAAGGAAAAAGAACAACAAAGGAAAACACAAATGGCACAATTAGAACAGTTGGCAGCATTGGAATTTACGTGTAAAAAAGAAGTTCAACCGCCACTTTCGGAAGAAACTCAACAATTATATAACTATGCCCTTTATCATGACTTACATAATATGTGGACCGGTGAAAAAGGCGATGATGTGTGGAATGGCTTAGCCCGTTATTACCGCATTGCTGCGGCTAATGGCGATTATAAAGCCAATGTGCGGTTGCAATATCTGTTAAACACCGGGCGGATTAGCACTGATATGCCGCAAACGGAAGTGCATAATCTCAACGAAGAACTGGCAAAACAATTGCCGGCGACAGCCTACTATAATCTATATGGTTATTTGGATGAAGGTTACGGTGTACGTACCGAAGAGGGTGGCAAATATGCTTATTTGAGAAAAGCAGCGGATTTAGGAAGTCGAGAAGCACAATATACAGTGGCTGAAATGCTGGCGGACATAGAAGATAGTGAGGAAACTCAAGATGCCTTCAAGTATCGCTTAGAGTTAGTTAAGCAGTTACGAACTTGTGCATCTGAACAGGGCGTTGGTAATGCATCCTCTAATTTAGGTGCAAACCTTGAATTAGCTAAAAAATATTCGGAAGCTGTAAAGAGTTATCATCAGGGTGTAAAAAATGGCGATACGATATCTGCATTAGCACTTTCTCTCGGTTTTAATCGAGAAACAACTAGGGATTCTTTTAATTTTCTTGATGTCCATCCTGATGATGAGCGAGCAAAACGTTATAGCGTGATTCGTTCATACCTATCACGCTATGATTACCTCCAACCCAAAGTCCCCGACCTAGACGAAATTGTGCCATTGCCTCCGGCAAAATTACCGAAATGGGACGGTAAAATCGCCTTCCAGCGTTGGTATGAAGGGGAAGCCCCGCCTAAACCGAGTGAGGCACTGATGCAGAAACTGGCGAATCAGGCAGGACTTCGGGTGGATACCGGGTTGGATTTAGAAACGGGTTTACCAAGAGAAGTGAAAAAATAACAAAAATTTCGACCGCACTTTAGATTGTAAAGTGCGGTTTTATTTGGGCGTGTTGTTCTAATAGGGTTACATAATGAAAAAGTGTTTAAAAATTTTATTCATATTAGTGATTGCGGCAATCATCGGCTTGTTTTGTCTGTATCGCTATTTAGAATGTAACCCAATATTTCTGGGAGGGGGACCTTCTGGTCCGCGCCCTGAGCGCTGCGATATAAAGGAAAAAGAACAACAAAGGAAAACACAAATGGCACAATTAGAACAGTTGGCAGCATTGGAATTTACGTGTAAAAAAGAAGTTCAACCGCCACTTTCGGAAGAAACTCAACAATTATATAACTATGCCCTTTATCATGACTTACATAATATGTGGACGGGAGATAAGGGGGATGATGTATGGAACGGGTTAGCCCGTTATTATCGCATTGCTGCCGCTAATGGCGATTATAAAGCTAATGTGCGGTTGCAATATCTGTTAAACACCGGGCGCATTAGCACCGATATGCCACAAACGGAAGTGCATAATCTCAATGAAGAACTGGCAAAGCAACTGCCGGCGACGGCGTACTATAATCTGTATGGTTATTTGGATGTGGGTTATGGTGTACGTACCGAAGAGGGTGGCAAATATGCTTATTTGAGAAAAGCGGCAGATTTAGGAAGTCGGGAAGCACAATATACAGTGGCTGAAATGCTGGCGGACATAGAAGATAGTGAGGAGACTGAAGAAGCTTTTAAATATCGTTTAAAGCTTGTTAAGCAGTTGCGGACTTGTGCATCGGAACAAGGACTGGGTGAAGTATCAAGTAATTTGGGAATATCTCTTCAGATGGATAAAAAATATCAGGAAGCACTGAAGGTTTTCCATCAAGGTGTTAAAAATGGGGATTCTATATCTGCATTAGTGCTTTCTCATGCTTTTGAAAGCGGGGTGCAAGCAGATAATCTTAATTTCCTTGATGTTTCTCCTGACGATGAGCGTGTAAAACGTTATCACATGATCAGTTCATATTTATCACGTTATGACTATCTCCAACCCAAAGTCCCCGACCTAGACGAAATTGTACCGTTACCCCCGGCAAAATTACCGAAATGGGATGGTAAAATCGCCTTCCAGCGTTGGTTTGAAGGGGGAGCACCACCAAAACCGAGTGAGGCACTGATGCAGAAATTGGCGAATCAGGCAGGACTTCGGGTGGATAATGGACTGGATTTAGAAACCAATTTACCGAAATCCGTAAAAAAATAATAAAATATTGACCGCACTTTAAATATTTAAAGTGCGGTTTTATTTGAGATGTTGTTCTAATAGGGTGACCTATGAAAAAATGTTTTAAAATTTTACTTATTTTATTAAAAGGATATGGAGAAAGTGTCGGCGAAAGTTTTTTAGATGATAATAAAGTTAGAATAGCCAAAGAAAAGAAACGTGCCGTTGGTTCTGGAGCATAGTTTTGGAAAAAAAGAGGTCTTAATGAATATGCAATTAATAATGATTTAATTACCGTTAGTGCTTTAATTAATGGAGGATATAATCATTTTGATGAGAGGGCAAGATATTACAGACTATCAATTAACGCTTTAAATGTCAGATTCTGTGAGAATACTGATAATAAAATATTATCAATGCTAGATAATTGTCTCCCTTTTGAAGATAGTGAAATTTATCATAATTCAAAGTTTATTGGGGAATGTTTTGGGTGGGGGCTCTGGAATGATCCAGGGTTGTCTAAGGCTGGAGAATCTAAGAGCTCAGAGGAGGCGAAGAAAGGATATATACGATTTTTAGAGATGGCAGAAAATAAGAGTTACCCATTTGGTTATAATAAAAAGAAAAATAAGGAAAAAAGTAGATACGGATATAGTGGAACCTAAGGCAGTTAATTTTGCAAAAGATAGGTTAGGAAAGTTATGAAAAATAAAATAATGCTAGTGTTTTTTTTATTATTGTCTAATGATGTTTATGCTGAGAATTTTTGCTTTTCTATTTATAAATCTAATAGGGTGCTAATGGTTTCAGCTGATAGGGATTACTTATTTTACTACCCTATAAATAAAAAAATAAATCTAGAGATTAAAAATAGAGAGATTTTTGATGACGGAGGTGAGAGTGGAAAAGTTACATTTTCGGAGAGTTATTACGAAATGATTGATGGAAAGAAAAAAGGGGTATATACCTTTATAACTCAAAGTGGGAAAATTGAAAGTGCAAGTTATCTTAATTTTTCTAGTAAAAAAGAAATAGATTTTCAAAGGATATTTGGTTCTAATTATAAAGATCCTAATATTGTCAATAATTGTTATTAATTATATTTTACTATGATTTAATAACAAGATAAAAATGCTTGTTAAATAATTTTTAGTTTATATGAAAAAATTATTTTTATTAACTTTGCTAGTTGGTTTTTCTAAAGTTTCTTATTCGTCATGTTTTAATGATAAAGAATATAAATTAATATCAAATTACTTAACTAATGGTAATGATGATTATTATGAAAGTTCTCCTTATAATGTGATTTATAATATAGCAGATTGTAAAAATAAATCAGCTTTATCAGAACTTGTATGTGATAATTCGCAATTAAAAAAATCGTTGCTTTTATTATCTATGGGAGAGATATACGCCTACGAAAATGCGACTCATACACCTGTAGAGGATTATTCTACTTATAATGATGCTTTAAAAAGTTGGTTAAATGATCTTATTAGTAAGGAAGATAACAAGAAAACCGCCTTACGTAAATTATGCTATATAATTAAAACTAAATTGTCTGACGACTTTGGGGAGGGGTTTTATTATGCTCCTAAAGTACATGAGATTATTTCAAGTAAGACGAATAAAAATGGTGTTGTAATCGATTCTCTAAGTAGGGTTATTTATTTAGGAAAATCTTGCGATGCGGTTGTATTAGGAGAAGAAAAGGTTAAGAGCATATGGTATAAGGATGGAGAACAATTTGTTATTGTTCATAAAGATAATGATGGTCTTTTGCAAGAGGATTACCGATTTTATCTTGATGACAAGGTGGCTAAATTAAACTGTGATAAACCTTAGGAATAAATTATTTAACCGTGCTGACTTTGAGGCGCGGTTATTTTTTATTCTTTAAAATTAAATGATTATAATTCAAGCTGTCTGTAGTTAGTCTTTGTTATGTTTAAATTAGGCAGTAAGCAATATATTTTAGTACTGATATTCAAAGAAGTATAGTGCGTTTTGAGTTACACATGAATGCGATGGGATAACATACATTATGAAAAATGGAAAAATTCGGTCAATACTCTTTTAGGACAAGGAAAATTCTTGGCGCCTCAAAAGAAAATGCCTCCAGATAATTATAAAAATAAAGAGAAAATGAGATTAAAATCTACAGCAGTCTATAATGGTACAATTTTGGGTAGTTCAAAATGAGAAAATATATGTTTTTAATAATGGCTATCTTTTCTGTTAATGTTTTTGCGGGCGTTATAACTGAGAAGGAGTTGAATTCCGATGAAAGTTTTGAATATATATATCGAGTAAATAAATATGATATATTCAAATGTAAGAATGGAGATTGTGATTTAATTTATAATAATTCAAATAATTATTGTCAAAATTTATCTTCATTGCAGGATGAATTAGAGGCTGATATTCGAGCAAGATGGATTTGTCCTAAGGTATATGCATTTAGTGAATTATATAAGAAATATAAAATTAGATTAGGTGATGATCCAGTTTTTTCTGATTATATCCTTAATCTATATCGAATTATGGAAAATAGTAACTATTCAATATTAGAAAATAATATTAGAATAGATAATTTTTCACTACAGGTAGGTATGTCTCCAGATGCGTTTTTTATTCCTGCTGATGTTAATGATGTGATTAAATCAGTTGTTATAAAGTTTGATAAACAAGGTTTTGTTACTGAGGAATATTATGTCATGGAGAATGGGGATAATATTTTTAGGAGTTATAAATATAAGGATTCAAGAGTTATAGAGATAGCTACAAAAAAATAAATAATAGGAAGGTAATTTACAAGTCCATTTCATATTTTAATTATGATTGATTCTATTAATATATAAGTGTAAATGCGTGATTTAAGTAATATTAAATATCTTATTTATTATAAATAAAGTGTGGTTGATTTTTTTGTTCTTTTAAAAACTAACGAGTTACACGCTAAATATCAAGAGATTTTTACAACATTTCCGTTTAGCACTGGAGTTGGCCGCCTTTAACCCTGTCTCTTTTTTTCGATGTGCTAGATAACAAGGCAACCTTCATTTTTTGGCAAGGTGAACAACCGGTTCGTTATTTGAATGGGATTGTGACTAGCTTCGGTTTGGGGAAAACAGGGTTTGTCCGTACGCATTATCAAATGGTGGTGGAGCCGGCTCTCGCGCGAGCAGCATTTCAATCTGATAGCCGAATCTTCCAGTATCAAAACAGCGAAAAAATCATCCGCACTTTATTGCAAAAGAATCGCGTAGAAAAGGTTTCCTTTGAGCCTTTACCTTCAGATTGGGAACGCGAATATTGTGTGCAATATCGTGAAACCGATTTGGCTTTTATTGAACGCTTGGCGGCGGAAGAAGGCTGGTATTATTATTTTGACCATCGAGCAGACAGCCATGAGTTGCGTTTTGGCCATCAAAGTATCGCTTCTCCGATTCTTGGCACATTAACCTATAATGCGAAGCCCGCAGGGGATCGTTCATTTGCTTGCCTTTGGCGATTCGACTATTGCCGTAAGGTGACGACAACTAGCCAAACCTTACGAGATTACACCTTTTTAAATCCGAATTACAACCTCGAACATCAACATCATTCACAGGCATCTGGGATTACTGATAGTGATACGTCTAAAAGTGCGGTCAATTCAGCGACAGTTTATGAAAAATATGACTATCCGGGACGATATAAGAAAGATGAACAAGGCAATCCGTTTAGTCTTTATCGTTTAGAGTCAGAACTGGCCCTTTCTGAAACGGCGAATGCAGTGGGCGATGATATGCGTGTCATACCGGGTTATGGTTTTACTTTAGAAGGGCATGCCAATTCAGCCTTCAATCAAGATTGGTTGGTGGTGCGAGTAGAGCATTTTGGTAAACAAACAGGTAGCTTAGATGAAGAAGCGGGAGAAGAAGGCAACCGCTATGAAAACACACTTTTCCTGATTCCACACAACAAACCTTGGCGCAGTCCATTAAAACCTCGCCCAATTATTCGAGGTACACAAGTTGCCCATGTTACAGGCCCCGAAGGGGAAGAAATCTATTGTGATGAATGGGGAAGAGTCAAACTACAATTTCCTTGGGATAGATTAGGCAACTTTGATGAGCACAGCTCTTGTTGGGTGCGCGTGGTGCAAGGTTGGGCGGGCGCACAATATGGTAATATGATGATTCCGCGAATTGGCCATGAAGTGTTGGTGAAATTCCTCAATGGTGACCCGGACCAACCGATTGTGGTAGGGCGTACCTATCACAGTACCACCGAGCCCCCTTACGAGCTTCCCAAACATAAAACTCGCATGACGATTAAATCCAAAACCCATAAAGGCAATGGTTTTAACGAATTGCGTTTTGAAGATGAAATGGGTCGTGAAGAAGTCTTTATTCATGCAGAGAAAGACCTTAATCATATTGTGAAACATGATGAAACGACTCAAGTGGGGCATGACCGCACGGAGCAAGTAGGCCGCAATGAAACAATCCATATAGGCAATGACCGAATGGAAAGGGTTGGACAAGATGAAGACCTGACTATCAATCGAGACCAAATACGCAGTATTGGACGTAATCGAATCACGAAAATAGAAAAAGACGATATTCTGAATGTGAATAATAACCGTCGAGTCAATGTCCATGCTGATAGCCTTATCAAAGTCGGACAAGACTTAAATATTGAGATTGCCCAAAATGGCAGCTGGGTTGCGGGTGAGCTTTTTGAACAAGTTTGTGAACAGTTTGATTTAGAAGGTTATGACGAAGTTCATATTCAAGGCCCTGCCGGTGAAATCGTGTTAAACCAAGAAGGGATTACGCTGATTGGGAATGTGTATGTTGAGGGACCACTTACGGAAGATGCGGGAGCAGCTGATGGGGTGAGTCCGTTTGAAACGCAACCTAATGGCTCACAACCGGTAGATATTCAAGATTTAATTATTTCATAGTTCATTACAATAAGAAGAATAAAGGAAGTTTTAATTATGCCAGAACAAAAGAAGAAAACGACGCCGGAAAGCACAAAAGTCGAAAGTCCGAAAATACCTAATGTCGCTTATCCACTTAAACCGAGAAGTAATACCACGAATCTCTCTCAGCAATACTTTAATCATCTTGCAGGAGATGAAAGTGCACGTTTTTTATTTAATAATAGCGGTCTTTGGCATCAAGGTATTCATTTACGGGCATCAAAATTTCCAAGCAGTGAATTTGAGAATAACAAGATTTGTGCGATAGCCGATGGCAAACTGATAGCTTATAAAGTGGATAGTGAATATAAAACCGATGCCAAATCTGAATCATCAAAAGCAAGTGCGGTATATTCTACGGGCTTTTTTTTACTGAAACATGAAGTAGCCTATCCGAAAGACAATGTTCTGACATTTTATTCGCTTTATCGTCATACAGCGAAATTGAGCGATTACAAAAGTGGAATAGAAGAGATTGTAGGTATCACTAAGTCGGCAGATAATAAGATAGTGATTCGAGATGCAAAAAATCAACCTCTTAATCCACGTATAGAGTTGAAGAATGATGTGACGATTGGTGTCAGACGAAATACGAAGGGGCAAGAACAGTTTGATGAATTACTTTGGTATAGAGAAACACAGGGTAATAAAACGATTCCGCGTAGCCCTAAAGCGGGTAAACATTGGCGTATCTTTCGTCAGTCTTATGTTGTGGGGCAAAGTGAGCAAATCAAAGGTCTTCCTCTTCTAAGCAAGCATAAGATTGATACGCAAGCTGATGTTGAAGTTAAACTAAACAAAGCGATTGCAGTTAAAGCAGGGGAAGAGCTCGGCTTAATGGGTGAATATAACCAAATAGGTGAAAGCGGCGAGAAGCTGTTACACCTTGAAGTATTTACCTATGACAACATTGAGCAATTTAAAGCGAAGGCGGAAGCGGCTTATAAACAAGACCGAGAAAAGAAAGGGATAAAAGATAACTTTCTTTATGTAGCACGAGGTAGTCAGCTTTATAGTATAACGAATGGTGAAGTGATAGAGCTTGAGAAAAGCAAAGTTGAAATCATGGTGCCGTTAGCTGATGTGGCGAAGAAAACGGTGAAGAAGAAAACGGATAAGGTGGGTAAAGATTACTACAACGTACAACCGTATCTTTATAGTTTGCCACAAAAGAATAAAGAGGGTGGAATTTATGTGGATAGTAGCCATTTAACACATGGTTTATTGTTCCCTGGTGTGAATATTTTTAATCAATCTGGAAATGGGCTTTGTATATTCAAACATCCTCTTCATCAAAACATCGACCCGAAAAGTGATTTAACGACTGAGCAGAAAAATGAATTAGACTCGGTGTTTAAGTCTATTATGAACGAGCTGAGCTTAGATAAAGACAAAAACAAGCCAGTGGTATTTGAGGCAGGAAAACTCAAGGATTTATTATTAACTCCCGTGCAACAAAGAAGATTAACGGGGATTGTTGTCAAACATGACAGCGAATGGAAGAAGACGAGGACTGCAGATTTTAGTCAAACCTGTGGTGTTTATCGAGCAAACGGAAAAGAAGAGATTGCGAAGAGAATAGAAAAACGGATAGCTGACTTATCGATAAAGTTAGAGGTGGATGGATTTAACACGGATAAGCAAGCGTATTATCTGCATCCGTTGGGGATGATTGGATGGTTAATGCCTTATTCGACCTGCTTTTGTCATCGGGATTTTACGGTTGAGGAATTTAAGAGTATTGTGACAGAACTTAGAAAAGGGGTTCTTAAACATACTAATTTATGGATTCCAGCAATTTCTAGTGGAGCTTCTCCTAGCGATAAAACATATGAAGCAACCGTTAAGGAATTAAATAGGGTAATGAATAAATACGAAATTAATACCTGTTTAAGGAAAATTCATTTTCTTGCTCAAGCATATCATGAAACACACTATTTTCAGTCTATGCAAGAATATACTAGCCCTTATACTTCTAAATATGATCCTTATAGAGGTCGGGGGCTTATACACTTAACCCATAAGAAAAATTATGAAAAATTTAGCGCAGATATGGGCGATTCTAATATAGTTAATAATCCATCAATTGTTGCGACAAACATTGCATATGCATTTGAATCTGGAGGATGGTTTTGGAAAAAAGGAGCTACTCTTTCTAACAATAAGCCAGGTGTATGGAGATATCCTAATAGTGCTCCTAAAAGTATTCATGAGCGTATTAAGATGGAAGGAGCTAATTGTAATAAGTCCATAGTGTCTTATGGAAATTTACAGGGAACTTTTGGTGTTTTAGATCTTAATGTGTTGGCAGATAATGATTGGGGAAATACTATTAGTTGGCTTATCAACGGTGGCGCAAATGGATTCGATGATAGGATAAAATACAGAAATTTGTTAAAGGAGATTATGAAATATGAATTATGTAAAAATAAAAAGTAGTCTTGTATTATTTTTTACGTTTATCTTTGGAATGTGTTCTCCTGCATTATCTGATGTTAGATATAATTTTAAAATAAATAATAATGATATAGAGTTATCAGTTAGTGATGATGGAGAATTTATTGTATCAAATAAAACTAAAAATAATATCTTGTTTAAGAAAGAAAATATTCTATCTGATGGAATTTATTCCTTGAATAATATATCAAAAGAAAAAGATCTTTTTGTTATGAGATTAGTCTTCAGTGGTTCAGGAGGACAAGAACTTAACTATTATTACCATATTGATGAGAATTCAGTATATGTTGTTAAAGAGAGTTCAAGGTACTTAGAAACAGAAGGTAGTATAAGAGATAGAGTATGTGATTATTTTTATTCAAATAATGTTAACGAATGCTTTTATCTTGTTTTAAGGAAAAGTTATTTATATGATTTAAATAGAAAAAAGACAAGCATGTATCTAATTAAGGGAGATAGAGTAAAAATTATTAAAACTGAGTTTGATTCTGATGGAACTAGATGGTATTTCATTAACTACAAAGGAAAAAAAGAAATCAATATGTGGATTAAAGCTGATTCTGTCGATCTAAATTAAATGATTTATTAACCGCACTTTGTAAGGTGCGGTTATTTTTTGTTCTTTTAAAAACTAATCATCAACCTACCAAACCTTACGAGATTACACCTTTTTAAATCTGAATTACAACCTCGAACATCAACACCATTCACAGGCATCAAAATTTCCGAGCAGTGAATTTGAGAATAACAAGATTTGTGCGATAGCTGATGGCAAACTGATAGCTTATAAAGTGGATAGAGAATATAAAACCGATGCCAAATCTGAATCATCAAAAGCAAGTGCGGTATATTCTACGGGCTTTTTTTTACTGAAGCATGAAGTAGCCTATCCGAAAGATAATGTGCTGACATTTTATTCGCTTTATCGTCATACAGCGAAATTGAGTGATTACAAAAGTGGAATAGAAGAGATTGTAGGCATTACCAAGTCGTCAGATAATAAAATAGTTATCCGAGATGCAAAAAATCAGCCTCTTAATCCACGTGTGGAGTTGAAGAATGGCGTGACGATTGGGGTTAGACGAAATACGAAGGGGCAAGAACAGTTTGATGAATTACTGTGGTATAGAGAAACACAGGGTAATAAAACGATTGAGCATAAACCTAAGAGTGGTGAGCATTGGCGCATTTTTCACCAGTCTTATGAAGAGATGCAAAGTGAGCAAATCAAAGGTCTTCCTCTTCTAAGCAAGCATAAGATTGATACGCAAGCTGATGTTGAAGTTAAACTAAACAAAGCGATTGCAGTTAAAGCAGGGGAAGAGCTCGGCTTAATGGGTGAATATAACCAAATAGGTGAAAGCGGCGAGAAGCTGTTACACCTTGAAGTATTTACCTATGACAACATTGAGCAATTTAAAGCGAAGGCGGAAGCAGCTTATAAGCAGGACAAAGAAAAGAAAGGGATAAAAGATAACTTTTTGTATGTCGCACGAGGTAGTCAGCTTTATAGCATAGCGAATGATGAAGCGGTGGCACTGGAGAAAAGCAAAGTTGAAATCATGGTGCCGTTAGCTGATGTGGCAAAAAAAACAGTGAAGAAGAAAACGGATAAGACGGGCAAGGATTATTACAATGTACAACCTTATCTGTATAGCTTGCCACACAAGAATAAAGAGGGCGGAATTTATGTGGATAGTAGCCATTTAACACATGGTTTATTGTTCCCAGGTGTGAATATTTTTAATCAATCTGGAAATGGACTTTGTATATTCAAACATCCTCTTCATCAAAACATAGACCCGAAAGGTGATTTAACGACTGAGCAGAAAAATGAATTGGACCCGGTGTTTAAGTCCATTCTGAACGAACTTAGTTTAGATAAGGATAAAAACAAGCCCGTGGTATTTGAGGCTGGGAAGCTCAAGGACTTATTATTAACCCCCGTGCAACAAAGAAGGTTGACGGGAATTGTTGTCAAACATGATAGCGAATGGAAGAAAACGAGGGCGGCAGATTTTAATCAAACTTGTGGTGTTTTCCGTGCAAATGGAAAAGAAGAGATTGCGAAGAGAATAGAAAAACGGATAGCTGACTTATCGATAAAGTTAGATGTGGACGGATTTAATACGGATAAGCAGGCGTATTATCTGCATCCGTTGGGGATGATTGGGTGGTTGGCTGTTGCAGGTTGTCAATGTGGACAGAAACTTATTAATGCGATTAAATGTACTAGGTATAAAACTAAAGTAAGGACACAATATGGTCCGGTTTATAAAGGTAACCAGCCTTTAAGTAGTTATGCTCATTGGAACAGACTTATATCAGAGGGTAAAGTCTCTCAAGATGAATCACGAATACTTATTGCTATGTCTGCAAATGAAGGTAATTTAGATGCCGTTCAATCGTATGACAGCGAGATATTAACGGCAGGTGCTAGTCAAAAAACAATAAATTCTCTAGGTGCGGGTGAATTACCAACTCAAATGAATAAGTTTAAAGAGCAATTTCCTCAGTTGTTTGATAAGTACTTCAAGTGTTGTGGATGGGATGTTCGTCTTAAATCGGGCGAGTATGTAGCTTATTATAATGATGTTACCGGTGCTGAGTTAAAAAACATAATTAGGAATGGATATACAGCGGATACATATGGAAAGTTTGTACCAAATAAGGCTGTAGCTATTTTTGCTGAAGCTATAGATACAGATGAATATAAAGAACTTCAAGTTCTAGATTTTATAGATAGGCTTCGTTTAGCCTTAAATATAATTCCTAAAGGCTATAACTATCAAATAGCAAGTTATGTAAAAAGTAATTTAGGCAAAGCAACAGTATTAGATCATCATGTTAATCGACCTAACAATGTTTCAAAATATTTTGGTATAGCATTGGATTCTTTCTTTTCCAAAAACCCTAATGTAAGCAAAAATCCTAATACTTGGGGGGCGTTGCATAATAAATATGAAAAAGAAATTATTGATTACTATGGAGTAAATAGAGATGGAACTGATATGCCAACAAGATATATGGAGTTGAAAAAGAAATTATGAAAAAATTGATAATATTATTTTTATTGCTATTTTCATTTTCTGTTATTTCATCTGAAAAGAATAATGTTTTATTTGAAAATGACATTTATAGATTATCTTTGGATTCTAGTGGTAATTGTAGTAAATTAAATTTGTTTAATAAAAAAGATAATAAGAATATACCTATTTTAGATAGGTTAAGTTTTCTAGACTATGGTTTTAACTTAAGTTTAAAATGTAATAGTCCTGATTTTATATCATGGGATAGATCTTTTGATAATAATTATAATAATGATTTTCTTGTTTTAAATTATGATCTAATTGGTTATGTATATAACCAAGAAGAAAAACCTGAGAAACATGTAGAGTACTACTGCTCAATATTAGATTTATCAACAGGTGAAGTTTTGACTAAAGAAAATTCTAATGATGGTTTCTGTAAAATGGATACATTAAGTTTGCCAGATGAAGTTTCCATAAAGAAGGATAAGGCATTGCTTTATAATCAACCGAATAAAAATAGTAATAAATACTTAATTAAAGGTGATAAAGTTAAAGTATTTTATCATTATATTGATAATAAAGATGAATGGTATTTAATCAACTACAAAGGAAAAAAAGAAATCAATATGTGGATTAAAGCTGATTCTGTCGATCTAAATTAAATGATTTATTAACCGCACTTTGTAAGGTGCGGTTATTTTTTGTTCTTTTAAAAACTAATCATCAACCTACCAAACCTTACGAGATTACACCTTTTTAAATCTGAATTACAACCTCGAACATCAACATCATTCACAGGCATCGGGGCTTACTGATAGTGATACGTCTAAAAGTGCGGTCAATTCAGCGACAGTTTATGAAAAATATGACTATCCGGGTCGACATAAGAAAGATGAACAATGATTACAAGAAAAATTATTCTCTTTTAAATCAAGATCTTCATTTGGCAGTTGATGCTAGCGGGTATTTCTGGAAAAGAGGAAAATTATTAAATGCTGGTGATTTATTAAGTGCTAGATACCCTAATCCAAGTGGTGTGAAAGTTAAATACCCAAAAACTAAATTACCTACTCATACAACAATTGATATAAATTTAGTTGCTGATGATGACAATACCCGTCAAGTTACATTTTTGGTAAATGGTGGTCAGTATGCTATTGAAGAAAGAATATCTTATGTTAATGAATTAAAGAGAATTTTTAATTATGAAAATAACCACCTCAAAAAATAAAATAATACTATCTATATTTCTCTTTGCTTGTTTCTCAAGTGCTGATGATGTAGATATTAAATATTACTTAAATAGTAATGAATTCTTTAATAGAGATATTGACATTGATAATGATGGAGTTGCTGATAAGGTTATTAGTAATGTAAATGGATTTGGAGATGAATTGTTGTTTTTTAAAAAAATAATAATAATTACCATCTCGTCCTTAAAGGGAGTAATTTTTCTGAGGATGGAGGCGAGAGAATTAATGATATAAAAAAACCAAAGAGTAACGAATATTCTATTCTTATAACAACTAATACAGATAAATTAAATATTATTAATAGCTATTACATTGCATATAATGATAAAAAATGGATTCTAAGAGGTATTAATTCTGAAGTAAGTGGTTTTTTGGATGATTACTCTAAAAAATACATATGTAAATTTAATAATATTGACTTAGATATTTCTATACCTAATCTTAAAGATAAACTACCTAATTATGACTTATCTGATGAATATATTAAAAGTAATTGTGAGTTAGATTATTTTTTTGAGAATTCACTAGGTGACTTTATAAAAAGATTTAATGAGGGGGATATAAATATTGTTAATGGAGTTGACCGTTATAGGAAGTTACTATCAATTTTTCCTTATGGAAATAGCAATGAAAAAGAATATTCCATTATCCTTAGCGAGCTGTCTAAATTAAAGTTGATAAATGAAAAGAATTATTTAGAAAAGGTTATAAATAGAAAAACAGGTGCTACAAGCACTGTTATAAATAAATCCTATCTATATTCATCTATTGGTATTAAGAGCGGTATGTACTTAATTAAGGGAGATCGGATTTCTATTTTAGATGAGAAAATAGATGAGCGTGGAGAAAAATGGTATTTTATTAACTACAAAGGAAAAAAAGAAATCAACATGTGGATCAAAGCTGATTCAGTTGATTTAAATTAAATGATTTATTAACCGCACTTTGTAACGTGCGGTTATTTTTTGTTCTTTTAAAAGCTAGCAATTATCCCGCCAAACCTTGCAAGATTACACATTTTTAATCCTAATTATCGTCATACGGTAAAATTGAGCGATTACAAAAGTGGAATAGAAGAGATTGTGGTGAGTACCAAAGTCAGATAATAAGATTGTTATTTGAGATGCGCAAAATCATCCGCTTAATCTACGTATAGAGTTGAAGAACGGAGTGACGATTGGGGTAAGAGCTGGCTTAGTGGGTGAGTATAACCAAATAGGTGAAAGCGGCGAGGTACTATTACTACATGGAAGAAAAATTATAAAGAAATCAGGGGAATACCTAAAAAAGATCTTGTTAATAATCCAGAATTAGCTTTAGATCAAAAGAATGCAACTAAAATAATGATATATGGAATGGAAACAGGAATGTTTACGACGAAAAAAATATCAAGTTATATTTCAGAAGATAGTGCTGACTACCTGAATGCCAGAAGGGTTATTAACGGTATGGATAAGGCTGCTAGCATAGCTGGATATGCATCTAAATTAGAGGAGTGTTTAAGATGGTTATAAAAAGATTATTTATTTTGCTATTGTTTATTCCTCAATTTGCTTTTTCTGAATATTATGTAAAAGATAATAATATTTATAATGATGGTAATAAAGTTAAAACTACCTTAATTAATGATGAGTTAGGTAGTGTGTTATTGGATAATAAAGATGCTATTGTTATATCAAATTCATATAATGCATCATCTACTAAAACTGAATTGAGTTATATTTTTAGAAAATTAAATGGAAAGATATTAAAGATAGAGCAAGTTAATTATTCTCCAGAGTATGATAGGTATTATGGTTATTTTTTAAATTTTAATAATGGTATAAAATTAGAGGATATTAGTGAAGAATTTATGGATGGTATTGAATCCAAGTATGGATTTTAGGATTATAAATTTTCTAATGAAAACCATAATTTGGTTCTAAATATTAAGGCTTATGATAAGAATGTTTTTTTTCAGTACATACGATAATAAAAGTATATTGATTATTAATTATGATATTTCTGACGATGGGGGCTGTTGAGTGAAAAATATATGAAGTGTGAATATTTAAATGAGAGTATTAATTCATCCTCATGCAAGGAGATTGGATTTGTTAATAAAAGAAGCTATTTATATACATCTCCTAATAGTATAAGTAAAATTTATTTGATTAAAGGGGATCAAGTCATAATTAATGATGTGAGATCTTTAAGAGATGAAAAATGGTACCTTATAAATTATAAAGGAAAAAAAGAAATCAACATGTGGATCAAAGCCGATTCTGTCGATCTAGATTAAAAATTTATTAACCGCACTTTTCAACGTGCAGTTAATTTTTTACTAACATAATAGGGTTAAGTCGCTTATTAGAGATAATAATATACAAGAATGTCCTAATTTTAATTTACCTAAGCCTATAGGAGTGTATAAATTCTCTACTAGTGGTATTAAAAACACAAAATATGGCACAGGTCTACAAAAGAAATTTGAAGGTTATGATGATTAAAATTATTTTTATTATTACTTTGTTGATATCTTATTATGCTGAGGCTACATCCAGTATGAATGGGCTGCAAAAATTTAGTGGTGATATGGAGTCTAAAGTTTCTTGTAGTCAATCTGACTCAATGAGCTATCAATGCGAGTTAAAATTAGGTAGTAATTACTACAATACTATACATATAAAAGATAATAATGAATGTGGGGAATTTAGTATCGTCCCTATATCAAAAGATAAAATATCTATAGAGTGTGGATTTGATGGCATTTCTAATATATATACCTATAAATTGATAGATGATAATCTACTTTTGGATAAGTATGAATATTATTATTTGGGTAGTGGACCATCAGAAGTTGATGAGTTTATAATCGATAATCTTGTAAGTTTTAGACGAAATATTTCTACAGATATTTCTGATAATGGAAATAGAATGTTTTCTCTTGGATATGTTAATAAAAAATCTTATTTGTATAATGAAAACTATAATAAGACTGATATGTATTTGGTTAAAGGGGATAAGGTATTGATACTTGATGTTAAAAAGGATTCTAAAAACAATAAGTGGTATAAAATATTCTTTCCAGGAAAGAAGAGCATAACTAAATGGATGAGATCTTATAATATTAGCTATTTAAGTGTAAATAGTGAGTTTTTAACAAGATAGAGGTTAATATTCTAAACATATAGTAAACCTGTTTTTCAACTTATAAAGTGCGGTTTGTTTTATATAAAATGAATCGTACTTTTCCTGTATGGTAATTTTATTAAGGATGGAGCTCTTTTCTTTAAAGATGGAAAGAATGCATAACTAAAATTATAGAGAGTAGTAAGATGAGAAAAGTTTTTTGTTATTGTTATCTTTATTTATTTTTTCTAATGTGTTAGCTAAAGATGAAGAGTTAATTAATCCATGTGCTAAAGAGAGTGTTCCCTTAAATAATGTGTTGTCTCATAAAAGTATTTTATTAAATAATAGAGTTGAGATAAATAACACTGAAATGTTTTTAGTGTCATACTTAGATAATCGCGGAGATGTTTGTTATGATAAGAAATATGATGTATTCTTTAATATTTCCGGTGATTATGTATATAGTAAGAAATTGTCTGCTGAGTTAGGAGATGTTTACCCTGAAATAAATAAAAGTGGTGATTTATTTACACTAGATTTTGAATATGGGAATGGCCAGTCTAATCTAGAGAGGTATTATTTTAATGTGCATTCACATGAAGTATATATTATCAAGAAAGATATAATCCAATCTAGAACGGGAGAATCAAAGGTTATTAAGTTTAAAGATTTAAATATAAAAGATGCTGAGTTTTCTAAATTGCTTAATGTTTATTAGCTTTAGATAATTAAAAAAATTGTTATTAATGTAACAGTATTTTTTTTAATTTACCATAAGCTCAAGAACTCTCTAGAAATTATAGAATTATTTCAGATTATCTTTCTGATAATGACATATCCACCTCAAAAGTTCCTGATTTGGATGATATTGTGCTATTGCTTCCTACACGATTGCCAAATTGGGACGGCAAAATTGTTTTCCAGTATTGGTTTGAAGGAGAACTCCACTAAAATCTGATGAAACCTCGGTTCGCCATTAGGAATGGCAGGCTGGGTTAAACGGTGATACGGGTTTAGACGAAAAAAAACGGTATGCCGAAGAAATCGACAAAGTAATGAAAAAAGCTACCGAACTTTAGATTGTAAAGTACGGTTTTATTTTAGCGTGTTGTTCTAACAGGGTTACATAATGGAAAGTATTTAAAAATTTCATGCGTATTAGTGATAGGAGCAATTATCGGCTTATATTGCTATTTAGAATGTAATCCAAGTTGATAGGGATTAGCTTTTATCAATAAATTTATTATAATACCTCTTTGTAAATAAAGGGGAAATTTATGCAGTATGAAAATCTAGTTTATGCCGTTAATGGTCTGCAGCTTTCTAATAATGAACAAGAAAATATTATTATCTTAATCTATGCTTCTAATGCTGAAATTGCAAAAAATTATATTACGGTGTATCAGCAGCAAAACCAGCTCAGATTGCAGTATACATTTCTTCCTTTACCGCTTAGTATGTATTTTCAACGTCATGCCGATGATACATTAATTGATCAATTAAAAATAGTGGCTCAAGATTTATCAGAGCAGCACCCCATTCTCATTTTTAATCCAAACCAATATCTAGAAAATGAAAAAAGCAAAATAGCATGCTTAACCAAAAATGAATTTCCATTAAGACAAGAAGATGAATATTCTCCTTTCTTGTTTCAATCAATCCCTGATTCAATTAAGCCTTATCTGTGGCCCGAAGACAGCAATTCTCAATGTTATGCCATTATCAACGCAGAGGTAAGTGTTTGGTTTCCTCAGCGTTTTGAATTGGATGATATTCAAAGTGCATGCTTATTTAAGGGAGAGGAGGGTGAAAGACGAAAAAAGACAGCGCCTTATTTATTGCATTTACCAGAAAATCATCCTTTTGTAGAAGAGTTATGCAGTGAAAGCCCGAAAGGAAAAGAGTCTGAGGATGGATTTCAACAGTGGAATAAATCATTTGGTTTTTTCTTCCGATCAACTGCTACATTTGATGAGTTACTGAATCATTTTAGAAAATTTATCTATATGCCAACTCATGATGATAGATTGCTCTATTTTCGTTTTTATGACCCAATAGTATTAGAACAATATTTTGACCGTTTAATATATTATCCAAAAAAATTAGCAACTTTTTGGGGACAAGGTTTAATTGACACCTTTATTTTGCCTAAGGGAAATGATGTTGTGCATTATATACCTACAATAGATTTGGCTAAAATAACACCAGCTAAAAAACAGTTGGATAAATTTGAATTAAATACAATTGTTGATGAAAGAAATTCTGTATTACTAAAAGATTTGGTTACTGAATTACTGGATACTACCCCAATGCTAAATGACCACTATGATAGAGCGACAATTGAAAAAGTCGTTCAACATTGCTATCGTCTTTGTCAAACTTATGCTTTACATCAAACTATTGATATTGGATTATTTGCTTTACTGAGTTTAGCCTATGGCAACGTAATTGATATATTAGATCCAGAGAAAAAAATTAATCAAATTTTGCAAAGTGATATCGCAGAACAAAAAAAACGATATCTTATAAAACAACGGATAAGTATTCTAGAAAATCAAAAGATTATCCGTAATAAATTGGGAGCAAATTTACATGGTTAACACCAATGAAAAACCTTTTTATCATCAATTTGAAGAAAAACACCACTCGGAATCGACTGAGACAGGAACGGCAGCTTGTCGCACGGACATTATTATTCACCATAAAGATACCCTTGAGCGTTCTTTACCTAAAGGTATTATGGTAAAGGTTTATGACCAAGATGGTGGTGTTTCTTACGGTGAAATTGATGAAAATGGAGATAGTCACCATTTGAGCGTAAAGTGCGGTCTGATTTCCTGGCAATTAATGAGAGATCCTGATACCGCACCAAAATACGACCAACATAAAAAAGATGGCAGACAGCTTACTGATAAAGATGAACAAGCATTTTTTAATGATTCAGACGGCTATGTACTTATCAAAGCAAATGATGAAAAAACTGAAGATCCGAGATTACAACTAGCGAAACCACTAAAAGTGTTTGTTTCGGTAAATGCAAAAGAAGTGAATGCAATCTATCTTCCCCCACCGATTTTATTGAATTTGCGTTTTCGTCAAAATAGTGAGACGAGATTATCTACAAAACAACTAGAACAGATTAAAAAGGATGGTAACACCGCTACTTTGTTTATTCATGGCTACAATGTTTCACTTGGCCATATTGGAAAATTTCCACAATCGGAAGATTTTGGCGAGCTTCCAGAATATTCAAACTTACCACCCTCCGATCAGGTTCAGCGACCTTATTTGCATTATGATAACAAGGCGATTGGTCAATTGGCGACAAATACACTCCTTGAGCAAGCGAAAGAGGATGACAATATTTATGTTAAGCACATTTACGATGAGGTAGATTTAAAAGTTAATGGTCATAAAGCTTTAGGTTGGTTTCCACATGTTGAATATTATTTGAATTTAGCTGCATCAGGTAAATTAAATTACGATGATCCTTTTACCGATTGGGATAAATACCACCGAATTATCGGAGTGACTTGGTCTGGTAGTGTTGATCCTTCCATGGTCTTTTTCAGGGCGGAAATGTATGCTAACGAAGCAGGGCGAGAGCTCGCAAAGGTATTGATAGAATTATTTAATGAAGGCATTAACGTTAATATTATTACTCATTCATTAGGCGCCAGGGTTGCATTAAGTGCATTGAATATTTTAGGTGATTTTGACGGGGCCTATAATGAGAAAATTGATAATCTGATTATGTGGGAAGCCGCTGTTGCTGATAATGCAATAACTGATACATATACTCGCGTGAAAAATCCGGTGGCAATGGAACTATTTCCTTATGCACATAAAACAGTGAAATATCTTCGCGTATTGTATTCACAGGAAGATGGCGTGTTGGATGGTGATAGTCGTGGTGGAGATAAGGAATATACCGGTTTAATTGGTGGGGCTTATCCGATGAAATATTCCTCTCTAGCAAACACCACTGGAGCCTTAAAAGATTATTACTATAAGTTAAATTTAATTGGCGAGTATTATGAAACTGTAGAACAACTCCGACGGAACGTCCTCATACATCGGGGAAGCCTAAACCAGGATGATATTACGGAATATAACAATATAGAAAACACAGCGAAAGGACGAGAAATCAAACAGAAAATTGAAAAATTACTGTTGGAAGAAGCTAATGAAGTATCTTCTGATTTAACGAAGCCACTAAACTATTTAAAACCTTGGAGCCACTATCGCCGCTTCCGTCCTGATGATGAGTATTTTAAACATATTGTTGATGTGCTGACTTACCAGGTATTTAACAATTGGACGATTTATATAAAAAATATGTGGGTGCGTCCTGCGTTGGGGCATCAAGGAAATCGTTTGTCTGTTGAAGGTATTGGGTATAAAAATAAAAAATTAACAGAACTTCAAAAAGAGGAAGGGTTTGATCAATTTATTAATGGCAATACCAGTAGTGAAGAAGATAAAGAAGACAAAAAATTCAATTTCTTTGATCAGAGTAATTATTTTATTTCGCACTCGGCAATGCGGGAGTGGGAGTGGAAGGCATTGGATACCCAAAAGGTTTTTCCTGATATCTACAAAGAAAGCTATAAAAATCAAATTATGGATAGATGGATAAAGGCTAATTCAAACTTTGGGAGATATAAAAAATGATCACTAAGTTAAAATTAAGAGTTATTGTATTAGCTGTTATTCTATGCGTTATTTTATTTGCTATATATAAATATTTCAGCACTGCACCGGTACTTTCGTTAAGTGTTTCAACCGACGGGCGTTATGTCATTAGTGCTCATGCTAC
The DNA here is from genome assembly GCA_019423025.1 of Haemophilus sp. Classification (GTDB taxonomy): domain Bacteria; phylum Pseudomonadota; class Gammaproteobacteria; order Enterobacterales; family Pasteurellaceae; genus Haemophilus_D. The sequence goes on from JAHZCD010000002.1 coordinate 280,296, forward strand.
GGAAGATGCCGATAGACATAAACCTATTGGTCAGTTGGTTTTATGGGATATTGAGAAAAAGGAAAAGACAATACTTGCCCGAAATGCCAACGCGTTTAGTGCCTTTTTTATTCCTGATAGCCATGAGTTTATGTGGCAGGATAATAAAAATATTGTGCATATTCAAAATGTAGAAGGAAAAGAAATAGAAAATTTCCCACACTTTCAAGTGAAAACGCATATTATGTCAGCAGATAAACAATTTTATCTTTCCTCTAATATGGAAGATAACGGGCAGCTTTATAAAGGGTATGGAAAAGATTTAGTACCAGTTTATACCGATGGAAGTTTCCCTTTCCCATTAACTTTATCAATGAGTAAAGATTATTTTTTATCTGCAACAGCAGCTTGTTCAGTTGGCGATTATCCTGTTGCGGAAACTAACCTAACAGAAAACCCAATTAATCCTAACAGCAGTAAAAAAGGAAGTTATGATGAAATTACTTTATGGAATAGGCATACTTTAAAGCCTGTCGCTAAATTGAATGGAAATTGTGGAAAAACTACCGGTTTAATAAGCCCTAATGGTGATTGGGTTGTGACAGGAGGTGAAAATACTAGGAATTATATGTGGGAAATTCATAACATTATGAATAGACAACGCTTATCATTAAAGTTTGATAATATTCCCGAAAAATTGAAAGAAAAACAAATTACGAAAATCAGTGTTATTGCTTATGCTTTTATTACAGATACAGAATTTGTTGCACTGAGACAAAGTGGTAATTATGACGGTTATGGCGATGAAATTGCTGCTGTCTATACTGTAGGTGAACCTCAAATTAAAGGCTATGTAGAAATCGGCAACGACCCGAGTATTTCAACAAATTACTATCAGAGAAACCTCAGCGTCTCCTCTTCACCAAAAGCTCATATTCTCGTCACCGGGCAAGCTACCGGCGGTGGAATTAATGTGTATAAATATCATCCTGAGAAAATGGAATTAGAGAAAATCTGGGTGGCAGATTAAATGTTAAAAGTGCGGTTAGCATTTCGAATGTTTTTAATTGAAAAACACTCTGAAAATCAACCGCACTTTTGGGAATTTGAAGAGTGCTAAATGGTAAAGAAAAATAAACTTCTCAAAGTATTAATAACAGTATTACTGCTTATCGTCATTTATATTTTTTATCAATACAACCGTACAGCTCCCATTATTTCGTTAAGTGTTTCAACCGATGGACGTTATGTCATTAGTGCTCATGCTGCGGAAGATGCCGATCGACATAAACCTATTGGTCAGCTAGTATTATGGGATATTGAAAAGAAAACCAAGACCGTCTTATCAAAAAATGCTAACGCCTTCAGTGCTATGTTTATTCCGGATAGCCACGAATTTATGTGGCAAGATGACAAAGATATTATCTATATGCAAAACGTAGATGGACAAGTGATTAAACGTTTCGAACATCCGTTTACGGTGCAAAATCATCGTATGACGGCAGATAAGTCATTTTATTTATCGGCCGATATGTGGAATCACTTATACAAAGGTTATGAAAATGATATAACGCCTATTTATACGGATGGTGCAAGTATTAGTAAACCGGTAGATTTATCCATTGTGGGGGATTATTTTTTATCTGTTACCGCTCCCTGTTCCGATCCTGATTCTCCTGTTGCAGAAACGCAATTAACAGCTAACCCAATTAATCCCAGCGAGTATAAAAAGAATAGCTATGATGGCGTCATTCTATGGAATAAAAATACCTTAAAACCGATTGCTAAACTTAATGGAAATTGTGGGGCAACTAACGGATTAATTAGTCCAAATGGCAAATGGGTTATAACTGGAGGAGAGAATGCTACTTACTATATGTGGGAAATTAATAACCCAAATAATAGACAAGCACTATCGTTCCCCAATAATGGTATTTATGATGAAGAAAAATTTAAAAATGATAAAAGTGTACCTATACCAGAAAGGTTAAAAAAAGAACCAATTAGCGTAGGTACTGTTGCTTATGCTTTCCTAACGGAGGATGAGTTTATAGGGCTTGGAAAAAGCGGAATGGCAAACGGTAAAGGATTTGAATTTGCCGCGCTCTATATGGCAGGTTCTCCTTGGATTAAAGGCTATGTAGAAATCGGCAACGACCCGAGTATCTCAACAAATTATTATCAGAGAAACCTCAGCGTCTCCTCTTCCCCCAAAGCTCATATTCTCGTCACCGGGCAAGCCACCGACGGTGGAATTAATGTTTATAAATATCATCCTCAGAAAATGAAATTAGAGAAAATCTGGGTGGCAGATTAAATGTTAAAAGTGCAGTTAGCATTTCGAATGTTTTTTAATTGAAAAACACTCTGAAAATCAACCGCACTTTTGGGAATTTGAAGAGGGCTAAATGGCAAAGAAAAATCAACTTCTCAAAGTATTAATAACGGTATTACTACTTATCGTCATTTTTATTTTTTATCAATACAACCGTACTGCCCCCATTATTTCGTTAAGTGTTTCAACCGACGGGCGTTATGTCATTAGTGCTCATGCTACGGAAGATGCCGATAGACATAAACCTATTGGTCAGTTGGTTTTATGGGATATTGAGAAAAAGGAAAAGACAATACTTGCCCGAAATGCCAACGCGTTTAGTGCCTTTTTTATTCCTGATAGCCATGAGTTTATGTGGCAGGATAATAAAAATATTGTGCATATTCAAAATGTAGAAGGAAAAGAAATAGAAAATTTCCCACACTTTCAAGTGAAAACGCATATTATGTCAGCAGATAAACAATTTTATCTTTCCTCTAATATGGAAGATAACGGGCAGCTTTATAAAGGGTATGGAAAAGATTTAGTACCAGTTTATACCGATGGAAGTTTCCCTTTCCCATTAACTTTATCAATGAGTAAAGATTATTTTTTATCTGCAACAGCAGCTTGTTCAGTTGGCGATTATCCTGTTGCGGAAACTAACCTAACAGAAAACCCAATTAATCCTAACAGCAGTAAAAAAGGAAGTTATGATGAAATTACTTTATGGAATAGGCATACTTTAAAGCCTGTCGCTAAATTGAATGGAAATTGTGGAAATACTACCGGTTTAATAAGTCCAGATGGCAACTGGGTAGTGACGGGAGGTGAAAACTTGTCAAATTATATGTGGGAAATTCATAACCTTAATAATCGACAAGACCTAGCCCAAGTTAATAGTGATCTTAATCATGAAAATTCAGAGCGTTATAAACAAAAACTATTACCTAAACCGGATAAATTTAAAAATAAACAATTAGCATTAAATCATACTGTTGCTATTGCTTTTTTAACTGAAAAAGATTTTATTCTACTGGGGAAAAGTGGTAATAAAGATGGATTTGGTGATGAACTCGCCCGTCTATTTACCGTTGGAGAACCATGGATTAAAGCCTATGTAGAAATCGGCAACGACCCGAGTATTTCAACAAATTACTATCAGAGAAACCTCAGCGTCTCCTCTTCACCAAAAGCTCATATTCTCGTCACCGGGCAAGCTACCGGCGGTGGAATTAATGTGTATAAATATCATCCTGAGAAAATGGAATTAGAGAAAATCTGGGTGGCAGATTAAATGTTAAAAGTGCGGTTAGCATTTCGAATGTTTTTTAACCGTACTTTCCTTAATGGTATAATTCACTCCATATAATATTTTTATGTGATACTCCGAAGGTTAGAGTGATGATTAAAGTTATTGTTGGTATCTTCCTTGTTTTAGTTATATTTTTAGTTGGAGCGTTGATATCAGGGGATATTATTGTCTTTTTTGCGTGGTGGCTTTTACCAGCTTATGCGGTTCTTCTGATCATCTATTTTGCTTTATATGCGGTTATAGGATTAATAACTGATAAGCCATTAACAACTAAAATAAAACTTCTGTTAATTATTCCAACCATAAGCATTCCTTGGGGATATACTAAATGGACAGAATATCGAGATGCCCAAAGCGTGCAAGAACAAAAGATACAACGTGAACACGAACTAGTCGAAGCCTTAGAAAATCTTCCTTCCAAGGCAGAAATTGGAGAATATGGCTATACGCTTTATGCCAAAACCGATAACTTAAAAGACGAACATGGTAATCAACCTACTTTTAAATGGGGAAACTTTGAGCTGACTTCTTTCAAAGCTCCCATAAACTATGATCTGGTTGATGTGATAAGTCTAACTCAGCCAAAAGAATTGCCTCATGGCATAAAATGTACACATGAACTAGGCTTTAAAAGAAAAAAACAAGAGGATGCAGAAAAAGGCTTAACAGCTGAAGAATTTGAGTTTTCTGAATGTAAGGTTGATGAATTCGCCTTAATGCTAAATCAACATCGTATTCAGCTTAAAGATTTTGTGTTCTATTACAATTCTGGGCTTCCAATCTATAAAGAGAAAATAACCACCAAACTTGCGGACTTAAATAGCTTACCTAATCCTTATTGGACAGCGAGGCCTCAAGGATACGCTAGAATTGGAGAAGAATGGATTGTCGATGATCTCTTATTGATTTTAAACCAAGAAGGCAAGGCGATAATGCTTATTGGTTCAGCAAAACATCAGACGGGGTTAAACAACACAAAAATCGATCAATGTCTCATTAAATCACCTAAATTCGATGTAATTTTAACAGATCTCCAAAATGAACAAGCAACCTTGCATCTCATCAAACAATTTAGTCATCATTTTTCTGAATCTTGTCCAGAGACGTTCAAAACTTCGCTAACTTACTCCTCTAATCCTCTTGAGAAATTGCAAACCACTAAAGTGGGCGAAATGAAAGGACACCCAATCTTAAATATTTTCAAGCATTTAGATGATAATGTGGAAGTCACTTGGGCGCCTGAATATCCATATTTAGATAAAGTAGTGAGCAGCCAAAAATCCTTTTCTTGGGGAGAGGTAAATCTTATCTCATTTGAAAGTACAGAATCTTCAATTTTGGCTAAATTTGCAGATGAGAGTACAAAAATTGGCACTTTCTCCTGCAGTAAAAATAGCAATTCGCGTTTTCTTCATCTTTTGGAACCTGTCGATAACACGCTTGATTACCATAATTTTGCATTAGCTGAGTGTGAAAATATGGATGGTCTATTATGGATTGAAAACGACCCAATTCAAGTTGGTATGGGAAATGTAGAATATGTGGATATATTAAACAAATCACAGCATAAAAATATTTCTGATACAGCTCAATTGGTATTTACACCATATAATCATCACAAAGCAATGCTAACTCTCAACGGATTTCCATTTTATTTGCAGAAAGCAATAGCCGATCAACAAGGCAAAATAATCACATTAGTGGGAGAAATCAGACCAACAGAAACCCAAGAAACGATCAGGTTAGGGGAATGTGTAACTTATTATTCACAGTTAAAATTAACACATTTTTCAGATAAACAAGTGGATATCTCGGTTTTTGACCATGAGAATTGGGAAAGTATGCTTCAAACGAATAAAACACCAATATGTGAATTGAAACAGATTAGCTACCAAATAGAAATATTTAAATAGTAGAATTATGTAGTAAAAGTGAGAATTTTTGCCGCATTTTTATTAGGAAAAATTATTGTTTTTCTGGGAATAAATAATTTCAAGTGTAGAAGATAACTAAAATTTTTGAAACGGAATAGAAGTTCTATTTAATAGCTTGGATAAAATATTTAATTATTAAATGAGATATTGATTATTCGATTGGAATAAAGAATGGTGCCCGAAGCCAGACTTGAACTGGCACGCCTCGAAAGGCGAGGGATTTTAAATCCCTTGTGTCTACCGATTCCACCACTCGGGCAAATTGGAGCGGGAAACGAGGCTCGAACTCGCGACCCCGACCTTGGCAAGGTCGTGCTCTACCAACTGAGCTATTCCCGCAGGACATTCATGTGAAAATTTGGAGCGGGAAACGAGGCTCGAACTCGCGACCCCGACCTTGGCAAGGTCGTGCTCTACCAACTGAGCTATTCCCGCATACGCTGTTAGTGCGGTGAATTTTACGGAAATTTTAAATTCTGTCAATCGAAGATCTGAAAAAAAAATTCAAATGTTGAAAAAATCTTCGTTTCGGTTGAAATTACAGCAAAATTTGACACAAGAATATAATTTTAGCTTAGTTTTCAATTTCTACTTTTATCGTGATTGGGTTTGTGACAAAATTGGAGCGTTTTGTTCGCCATTAAATCAAGAAAAGCGCGGTCAAATTTTTGCATGTTTTAGAGGTAAATTATGACACAACAATATTCTATCGATACATTATTAGCTCAAGCGGGAAATCGCAGTGATGAGCGCACTGGTGCAGTTTCTACGCCAATTTATCTTTCAACAGCTTATGGTCACCATGGGATTGGTGAAAGTACTGGGTTTGATTATACGCGTACGAAAAATCCAACGCGTAGTGTTTTGGAAGATACCATAGCAAAATTAGAAAATGGTGATCGTGGTTTTGCCTTTTCCTCCGGCATGGCAGCAATTCAAGTGCTGATGAACCTATTTAAAGGCCCTGATGAATGGATTGTGTCAAGTGATGTATATGGTGGGACTTATCGTTTATTGGATTTTGCCTATAAAAATAACAACAGTGTAAAACCCGTTTATGTGAATACTGCTTCTTTAGCTGAAATTGAAGCTGCGATTACAGCGAATACAAAAGCGATTTTTATTGAAACCCCATCAAATCCATTAATGGAAGAGTGTGATGTAGCAGAAATTGCGAAATTAGCGAAAAAGCACAATTTATTAATGATTGTGGATAATACCTTCTTAACTCCTGTGCTATCTCGTCCATTAGATTTAGGCGCAGATATTGTCATTCATAGCGGTACAAAATATATTGCGGGTCATAATGATAGCTTGGTGGGCTTGATTATTGCAAAAGGGCAAGAGCTTTGTGATCGTATCGCTTATATTCAAAATGGTGCAGGCGCAGTACTTTCGCCATTTGATTCTTGGTTAACCGTGCGTGGTATGAAAACCCTTTCATTACGAATGAAACGCCATCAAGATAATGCGAAGGAAATTGCAGAATTTTTACGTGAACAGCCACAAATTGATAGCGTATTATATCCAAATAAAGGCGGTATGCTTTCTTTCCGTTTGAAAGATGAAAATTGGGTCAATACGTTCTTAAAATCAATCAAATTGGTTACCTTTGCTGAAAGCTTAGGGGGAACAGAAAGCTTTATTACCTATCCAGCAACCCAAACCCATATGGATATTCCAGAAGCAGAACGCGTCGCTCGTGGTATTACAAACACATTATTGCGTTTTTCTGTTGGCTTAGAAGATGTAGAAGACATCAAAGCCGATTTATTACAGGCATTTGCACAGCTTAAGTAATTAGTTTTTATCAATCGGACTAATCTGTGCAATCCAATATACCTTGTGTTATTATGCACAACATTAATTAACGTAGGTGTTGATTTGTCAGCACCTTATTAAATAAGGAAACAAAAATGAGCGAAGTATTACATATTAATGATGCAGATTTTGAAACAACCGTTGTGCAATCTGATATCCCTGTATTAGTAGATTTCTGGGCACCATGGTGTGGTCCTTGCAAAATGATTGCGCCAATTTTAGATGAAATCGCACCTGAATTTGCAGGTAAAGCAAAAATCGTTAAAATCAACGTAGATGACAACCAATTAGTGGCAGGTCAATTTGGTGTACGTAGTATCCCAACTTTACTACTTTTCAAAAATGGCCAACTTGTTGCTACACAAGTGGGTGCATTACCAAAAAATCAATTAGCGGCGTTTATTAATCAACACCTATAATTGAGTTATTAAACATAAAGAGCGGTCAAAAATAGTGATGTTTTTGACCGCTCTTATTTTTTCTCTCGCCAATAAGTGGCAAAACGAGGTTTTCCAGAATTAGTTAATCCACGATATTTGTAGGTAATCGTGCTACCAATAGGCGGTGGATTTTCGCGCTCACTCAGATTAAATCCTGAACCGATTTTGAATTTTCCACGATGATTTTCACAGGTGAGCGATCCGAGTATATTCTCAAATTGTCCTTTCCCTTTGTGATGTGCTATCACGGTGCATTCTTCATCATAAGTGCTTTTTAACTTTAAAATTTGTGTACTGCGTTTTCTTTCGTAAGGCGCATTAGGATTACGTAATACAATCCCTTCACCTTTTTTCACTTCCACTTCATGCAAATATTCGAATAAATGTGTTTTGTCTCGAATTGGAATTTGCGGAATAACCTTGATATAAGGCGTAGGGTGATCTTTCAAATAATCTTCTAAGATTTTGAGACGCTCAAAGAGATTGCCTGATGCATTAGGCACATCAAAAACATAAAGTGTTAATTTTGCCCAATTATCACCTTTAAAGGATTTCGTGATAGAAGCAATTTCTTCAAATTGATTACGTTCACTAAAAAGTTCGCCATCAATGGCAAAAGGTGGAAATTGAGCGGTAAAATAGGTCGGTGCGGGTAAGGGCAGTCCTTGACGACTTAATAATGTTTTGCCATCCCAATAACCTCGTACCCCATCTAGTTTTTCTGACATTACCCAACCTTGAACATCTTGGTTTTCATAAGTGTCTAATAGCATTAAATCACGCTCATTCGACCAGGTTATTTGGCTGAATAGGAGGCAAAGTAATAAGTAAATCGCTCTCATGATGTTTCCTTTTTAAATTTATTGAGTTTAAAAAGTGCGGTCATTTTTTACAGCGTTTTTAATTGAATCTGTGATTCGTATCGCAAAATAATGAGAAGTAAACTGAAAAATAGAGAGATAAGAAAGAGCAGTGGATTATTTGAAATGAACGCTATACAATGCCAACGCTATCGCGAATTTTAATTTTTAAGGAGAATAAAATGTATTTTGATCAAATTAAAGCTGAGCTTGTGGAAGCACAAGACGTACTAAATAAGTTTGTTTCAGATGATAACAACATCAAACTCATTGAAAAAGCGGCTAAATTGTTAGCAGAAAGCTTTAAAAATGGCGGAAAAGTATTATCTTGTGGTAATGGTGGTTCTCACTGTGATGCTATGCATTTTGCTGAAGAGCTAACTGGTCGTTATCGTGAAAATCGTCCTGGTTATCCTGCAATTGCGATTTCTGATGTAAGTCATTTAAGCTGTGTAAGTAATGACTTTGGTTATGAATATGTATTCTCTCGCTTTGTTGAGGCCGTGGGTAAAGAAGGCGACGTTTTATTTGGATTATCGACATCGGGCAATTCTAAAAATATCTTAAATGCGATCGAAGCGGCGAAAGCAAAAGGTATGAAAGTGATTGCGATGACAGGTAAAGATGGCGGTAAAATGGCAGGTTTAGCAGATGTTGAAATTCGTGTGCCACACTTCGGTTATGCAGATCGTATTCAAGAAATCCACATCAAAGTGATTCATATTTTGATGATGTTAGTTGAATTTGAGATGGCGAAAGAGGCCTAATTCGCGATAAGTGCGGTTTAAAATTCAATGATTTAAAGATCCCAAAAAGTTTTTTGGGATTTTTTTACAAAAGCACTTGCATAATTAATCATTAAAAAGTAATATTTATTCATTCTTAGAAATCAAGAGAGGATAGCAGTAAACTTAGTATGGCGATTAGTGTTAAAAATTTGAATTTCTTTTATGGTTCATCACAGGCATTGTTTGATATCAATCTTGATGCACAAGAAGGCGATACCGTGGTGTTACTTGGACCAAGTGGTGCAGGAAAAAGTACGTTAATCCGTACATTAAATTTATTAGAAGTGCCGACCTCTGGTGAATTGCATATTGCGAATAATCATTTTGATTTGTCTCAAGCGAATAATAATCCGAAAGCCATTCGTCAACTTCGTCAAGATGTCGGCATGGTATTTCAACAATACAATCTTTGGCCGCATTTAACGGTGATTGAAAACCTAATTGAAGCGCCCCAAAAAGTATTAGGCATTAGCGAAGAAGAAGCGAAAAAAGATGCATTAGAACTTTTAAAACGTTTACGTTTGGAAGAGCATGCCGATCGTTTTCCTCTTCACTTATCAGGCGGTCAGCAACAACGTGTTGCTATTGCTCGAGCATTAATGATGAAACCACAAGTGTTGCTGTTTGATGAACCAACGGCAGCACTGGATCCTGAAATTACAGCTCAAGTTGTTGATATCATTAAAGAGCTTCAACAAACAGGTATTACTCAGGTGATTGTGACCCACGAAGTGAACGTGGCACAAAAAGTGGCGACCAAGGTCGTCTATATGGAACAAGGTAAGATTATTGAAATGGGCAGTGCAGATTGCTTTGATAATCCAAAAACCGAACAATTTAAACAATATCTTTCACACTCAGAATAAGGAAACACAACATGAAAAAATTACTTTTAAGCGCAATGTTAATGGGCTCAGCTTTTGCTGCAAATGCACAAGAAATCACTTTCGCGATGGAGCCGAGCTACCCGCCATTTGAAACAACAAATGAAAAAGGTGAAATTATCGGTTTTGATGTGGATGTAGCGAATGCAATTTGTAAAGAAATCCAAGCGACTTGTCATTTCAAAAGCCAATCTTTTGATGCATTAATTCCAAGCTTGAAAGCAAAACGTTTTGATGCAGCGATTTCTGCAATGGATATTACTGAAGCGCGTGCAAAACAAGTTTCATTTTCTAATGCGTATTATGACAGCACAGCAAGTTATGTCGCTTTAAAAGGCAAAGCAGATTTAGCTTCAGCAAAAACAATTGGTGTTCAAAACGGAACAACATTCCAACAATATACCGCAGCAGAAACCAAGCAATATAATGCAAAATCTTATGCAAGCTTACAAGATGCGATCTTAGACTTAAAAAATGGTCGTATTGATATCATCTTCGGTGATACAGCCGTATTGTCTGATATGATTTCTAAAGAGCCTGAAATTCAATTTGTTGGCGAGAAAGTGACTAACAAAAAATATTTCGGTAATGGTTTAGGTATCGCGGTGAATAAATCAAGCAAAGAATTGCTAGAAAGCTTAAATAAAGGTTTAGAAACTGTGAAAGCAAATGGTGAATACCAAAAAATCTATGACAAATGGATGACAAAATAATCTATGTTTTATGATTATCTTACATTAATTGGACATGCAGCCCTAATGACCTTAGGGCTTGCTATTTGCTCGTTAATTGTCGGTTTATTGCTCAGTATTATTTTTACGGCTTTAGAAGCAAATAAATATGTCTTTATTGCAAAACCAGCTTCTGTTGTGATCGCTTTATTGCGTGGTTTACCCGAAATTTTAGTGGTTCTACTGATTTATTTTGGTTCAACCCAAGTGGTAGAAATGCTAACGGGTGAGTATATCGAATTCAGCGCCTTTGGTTGTGGTGTATTTGCATTGTCTTTGATTTTTGCCTCTTATGCTTCACAAACCTTACGTGGTGCGATTCAAGCCATTCCAAAAGGACAGTGGGAATCAGGTGCAGCTTTAGGGTTAAGCCGACCTTATACTTTCATTCATTTGATTATGCCGCAAGTATGGCGACACGCTTTACCAGGCTTAAGCAATCAATGGCTCGTGTTATTAAAAGATACGGCATTGGTGTCATTAATTGGTGTTGATGATTTAATGCGCCAGGCAGGATACATTAATACAAATACTCATGAACCTTTTACTTGGTATGGTATTGCTGCGTTGATTTATTTAGTGATTACGTTGATCAGCCAAGCGGGTATTCGCAAATTAGAATTACGTTTCACTCGATTTGAACGGGGAGTCGAATAATGTTTCAAGAGTATTTAGCAGTGATTGCTCAAGGCATTCCGACTAGCCTGTTGCTTACAGTTGTGTCTTTGTTTATTGCCTTTTTCTTAGCATTGGGTTTAACCTTCTTGCTTTCTATCGGCAATAAATTGGTGAAAAGTGCGGTCAATTTGTTCCTTGTTTTATTTACAGGTACCCCACTTTTAGTGCAATTTTTCTTAATTTATGCAGGTCCAGGACAATTCCAATGGTTGGTGGACAGCCCATTATGGGGATTATTCTCCAACGCATGGTTCTGTGCAGCATTAGCTTTAGCATTGAATAGTGCCGCTTATTCAACCCAATTATTCCATGGAGCAGTCAAAGCGATCTCTAAAGGTCAATGGGAAAGCTGTGCGGCATTAGGGTTAAGTCGTATGCAGACGTTAAAAATCCTAATTCCTTATGCATTAAAACGTGCGCTTCCTTCTTATACCAATGAAATTATCTTAGTATTTAAAGGTACAGCATTAGCTTCTACTATTACGATCATGGATATCATGGGATATGCACGCCAACTTTACGGTACCGAATATGATGCACTCACTATCTACGGTATCGCAGGTGGAATTTATCTCATCATTACCGGCATTGCCACTTTATTACTTCGTCAGTTAGAAAATAAAGTGTTAGCATTTGAACGTATTGATACCGTAAAAGCATAAAGTGCGGTCAAAAATAGCAACAAATCGGGCAGTTTAAAAATTGCCCGATTTTTTATTATAAATTCGAAGTGAATCTGTTTTTCAGGATTATAATATAAAGTACTGAGGAGGGTATTATGAAACCTATTTGTGTCGTATTAACAGGCGCAGGAATTAGTGCTGAAAGTGGTATTCCCACATTTAGAGCGGAAGATGGTTTATGGGCAGGGCATAAAGTCGAAGAGGTTTGTACGCCTGAAGCCTTGCAAAAGAATCGTGCGAAAGTATTAGATTTCTATAACCAACGACGAAAAAATGCGGCTGTAGCTAAGCCAAATGCTGCACATCTCGCACTAGTTGAATTAGAAAAAGCCTATGATGTGAGAATTATCACGCAAAATGTGGATGATTTACATGAACGCGCAGGAAGCTCAAATGTTTTACATTTACATGGAGAATTAAATAAAGCTCGCAGTAGCTTTGATGAAAGCTATATCGTAGATTGTTTTGGTGATCAGAAATTGGAAGATAAAGATCCAAATGGGCATCCAATGCGTCCATATATTGTTTTTTTCGGTGAAATGGTGCCGATGTTAGCGCGAGCAATTGATATCGTAGAACAAGCAGATGTCGTGTTAGTGATTGGTACTTCTTTGCAAGTGTATCCTGCGAATGGCTTAGTTAATGAAGCGCCAAGCAAAGCGCCAATTTACTTGATCGATCCAAATCCCAATACAGGCTTTGTCCGTAAGCAAGTCATCGCAATAAAAGAAAAAGCAGGGAAGGGCGTACCGAAAGTAGTGAGCGTATTGTTAGATAAAATAAAAGATTAATCTGTAGCTAAGCAATAAAGATAAAGTGCGGTCAAAATTCTGATTGTTTTTTGACCGCACTTTTTATTCTCCAGTTAGCCAACTTGCCAATAAGATAACGATAGTAAAAATAGCCAACCAAATAAGGTGAAGCTTAGTGCTTTTTCGATTAATTTCGGCATTTTGTTGGCGTCGTTGTTCGAGTTTTTGTTTGTAAATTTCAAGATCTTCTTTTTTAAAAGAGAACCCACAATTTGGACAAAATTGAGCGGATTCGCTGATTTTTTTACGACATTCTGGGCAGCGGGTGAGAGCCATTGATGATCCTTTTTTAATTATTTTAATTTATAAACATATTGTAAGTGAAAAAAACGTAATGATAAACGTGACATGGATCACAAAATTGAAACAATATAAAAATTAAAATTTTGATTTTGATGATTTTCACTTAGAATACCGCCGACGAAGTCTAGTATATGACTAAATTTCGGTATTCATTTATTCCTGAGGAGTATTTTTTATGTTGTGGTTTTTCTTCTGCGTGGCGTTATTGCTAGCAGGTTATTTCATTTATAGTCGTGTAATTGAGCGCATTTTTGTGATCAATCCAAACCGTCAAACGCCAGCTTATACCATGAATGATGGCGTTGACTATATGCCAATGTCTAAAACTAAGATTTGGTTAATTCAATTATTAAACATTGCTGGTACAGGTCCAATCTTTGGTCCAATTCTTGGTGCGTTATACGGACCAGTTGCAATGCTTTGGATTGTAGTGGGTTGTATCTTTGCTGGTGCGGTACACGATTATTTCTGCGGGATGTTAAGTGTGCGTAATGGCGGGGCATCTATGCCTAATCTTGCAGGTAAATACTTAGGTCGTCCAGTTAAAGCATTCATTAACGTATTAGCAGTAGTGCTTTTATTATTAGTGGGTGTTGTATTCGTGGCAAGTCCAGCTCAATTAATGGGTACGATTACAATGGATGTGTTCGGTGCCGCATCAGGTAGCATTTCTATTAGCAATGCGGAAGAAATCCATCAAGTAGCTGAAGCAGGTGGTATTACCGTTTGGGGGATGGATAAAGCGACAGTTATCAGTGTTTGGACTGGTATCATCTTCATTTACTATATTCTTGCGACATTACTTCCAGTTGATAAAATCATCGGTCGTATCTACCCATTCTTCGGTGCATTATTACTCTTTATGTCTGTAGGTATGGTATATGGTTTAGTAACTGCAGATCTTAGCTCAGCAGATCCAATTTCTTTCTATCGTTCTGTGGACGGTATGTCTTTTGAGAAATTCTTCCAAAACTTTGAAACCCGTGCAGATTTACCATTATGGCCACTCTTGTTCTTAACTATCTCTTGTGGTGCATTATCTGGTTTCCACGCAACACAAAGTCCGTTAATGGCACGTTGTACTGAAAACGAAAAAGAAGGGCGTTTCATTTTCTACGGTGCGATGATCGGTGAAGGTGTGATTGCATTAGTATGGTGTGCAGTTGGTTTAAGTTTCTATGATTCTTTACCAGATTTGTTAGCTGCGATTAAAGCGGGTTCGCCTTCTAAAGTGGTTTATGATTCTTCAATCCACTTCTTAGGTCTTGTTGGTGGTATTTTTGCAGTATTAGGTGTGGTTGTTCTTCCAATTACATCAGGCGATACAGCATTCCGTGCAGCACGCCTTGTTATTGCAGAATTTTTCCATTTAGAACAAAAAACCTTAGCTAAACGTTTAATTATTGCTGTGCCATTATTCGTGGTTGGTTATATCGTATCAAAAGTGGATTTCTCTATCTTATGGCGTTACTTCACTTGGGCGAACCAAACTACTGCGATGGTTATGTTATGGACTGCAGCAGCGTACTTATACCGTTATAATAAATTCCACTGGGTATGTACAATCCCTGCGGCATTTATCAGTACCGTATGTTTTACTTACCTTGCATACAACAAAATCGGTTTTGGTTTAGACTATCAATTATCTGTTTATATCGGCTTAGGCTTAACAGTACTTTGTTTAGTTTTATTCTTCACACAGCTTAAACCATTAGGTAATCGTGACGAAGAAGCGTATGTAAATAACTAATTAAATCGAGTTAAAAATTGAAAACCGTTTGAGTAAAATCTCAAACGGTTTTTTTTGTTTATGTTATTACCAAAATTTACCAATCTTTACGTTTTAATTGCTTGCAAGTTAAGGCTACAACCGATAAACTTACGCAAAGTGGTGAAAAGTGGAATTTTGTGGAGAATTCTGCTAATTTTTCTAAAAATAAACGTTTAAAGGTAGAAAAATGTTTCGTGGTGCAGCAGCGGTAAATTTAGATGCGAAGGGTCGTGTAGCGATTCCTACTCGTTATCGTGCTGAAATCATGGAAAAGAACCAAGGCCAAATGGTTTGTACTGTTGATATTCGTCAGCCTTGTTTATTACTTTATCCTTTAGATGAGTGGGAAAAAATCGAACAAAAACTACTTTCACTCTCCAACTTTGACCCAAATCAACGCCGTTTACAACGTGTTATGCTCGGTTATGCCACAGAATGTGAAATGGATGCGCAAGGTCGTATCTTATTAAGTGGTCCATTACGTCAACACGCAAAATTAGAAAAAGGCTTAATGTTGGTAGGGCAGTTGAATAAATTTGAAATTTGGAGTGATACCGAATGGTATGCACAAATTGATGAAGACATTGAAATTGGCTCAAGTGCTGAATTTGGTGCTTCTGAAGAACTAAAAATGCTGTCATTATAGAACAGCAGCACTAGCAGGATAAGCGGTGCTTGCGCCGCTCTATCTTTTCTTTATCGATTTTGATTTAACGTTTACTTTTTATTTATGACTACGCAAAATTCCTTTTCTGCACCTGAACATATCACGGTTTTGCTTCACGAAGCGGTGAATGGTTTGGCGTTGAAAGAAAACGGAATTTATATCGATGGTACCTTTGGTCGTGGTGGTCATTCTTGCCTCATTCTCTCGCAGCTTTCTGAACATGGTCGTTTAATTGCAGTGGATCGTGATCCTCGTGCGATTGCTGAAGCTGAAAAAATTCAAGACCCTCGTTTTCATATTGAACATAATAGCTTTTCTCACATTCCAGACATCTGTCAAAAACTCGATTTAGTTGGTAAAATTGACGGCATTTTGCTGGATTTAGGGGTGTCATCTCCACAGCTTGATGAAGCAGAGCGTGGTTTCAGTTTTATGAAAGATGGCCCGTTAGATATGCGCATGGATACCACACAAGGTTTATCAGCAGCAGAGTGGCTAAAACAAGTATCTGTTGATGATTTAACTTGGGTGTTAAAAACCTTTGGTGAAGAGCGTTTTGCAAAACGAATTGCCACTGCCATCGTAGAATTTAATAAAAGTGCGGTTAAAAATGGCACTGAATGTTTGAGTCGTACTTCTCAGCTCGCTGAGTTAATTGCTCAAGCTGTGCCATTTAAAGATAAACATAAGCATCCGGCGACGCGTAGCTTCCAAGCCATTCGAATTTATATTAATGCAGAATTAGATGAATTAGAAAGTGTATTAAATTCTGCATTAGATATGTTGGCCCCAGAAGGGCGTTTATCGATTATCAGTTTCCATTCACTTGAAGACAGAATGGTAAAACATTTCATGCGTAAGCAAAGCAAAGGCGAGGATATTCCAAGAGGTTTACCACTACGTGAAGATCAAATTCAACGTAATCAAAAATTAAAAATCATTGGTAAAGCGATTCAGCCGAGTGAGGCAGAAATTTCGGCAAATCCACGTTCAAGAAGCGCGGTGTTACGTATTGCGGAAAGGGTGAAATAAGATGTTAGAAAATAGTGAACGTTATCCTTTACAACATATTCTCGTTGAAGATATTTTTTCTTCTAATAAATTAATTGTCGTCTTACTTTTATTAATTTTAGCTTCTGCAATGGGCACGATTTGGATGACCCACCAAACACGAGGCTTAATTTCTGAAAACGGGCAGTTGGTATTACAACACCAAGCCCTTGAAAACGAATATCGCAATTTGCAATTACAAGAAGCAACCGAAAGTGATAATACAAGAGTTGAATCCATTGCAATCGGTACATTAAAAATGCAACGTGTTCAAAGTGAACAAGAAGTGGTTATTTTTGAATAGGGATTTTGAATAAAATGGTTAGATTTAATTCCTCTAAGAAACCAGGAAAGCCAAAGAAAACAATTAGAAAATTGGCTCAACCTGCGTCAGTAAAACCAAATAAACCGAAGATGGTGTTTGAGAAATGCTTTCTTCGTGGTCGTTATCTTATTGCGACAAGTTTTATTTTCTTAGGATTAGGTGCATTAGTGGCTCGTGCTGCTTATGTGCAATCTGTTAATTCTGAAACCCTTTCTGGTGAAGCGGACAAACGTTCATTACGTAAAGATGACGTCCTCTCTGTTCGCGGCTCAATTTTAGATCGTAATGGCCAATTGTTATCGGTGAGTGTACCGATGAGTGCAATCGTGGCTGAACCACGTTTAATGCTAAAAGAAAATGCATTAGATGATAAAGAACGCATTAAAGCCCTTGCTAATGAATTAAATATGACACCAGCGGAATTGGTGAAAAAAATTGAGAAAAATGCAAAATCAGGTTTCTTGTATTTAGCGCGTCAAGTGGAAGCGAGCAAGGCAAATTATATCCGTGAACTCAAAATTAAAGGTATCTCATTAGAGACAGAACCTCGTCGTTTTTATCCTCGTGTAGAAGAAGCAGCTCAATTAATCGGTTTTACCAACATCGATGGTAAAGGGATTGAAGGGGTTGAGGCAAGCTTCAACTCAATGTTAGTGGGTAAAGACGGTGCACGTGTTGTTCGTAAAGACAAACGTGGCAACGTGGTTGAACATATTGCCGATGAGAAAAAATACGATGCACAAGATGTCACCTTAAGTATTGATGAAAAGTTACAATCTATGGTGTATCGTGAAATCAAAAAAGCGGTAACAGAGAATAAAGCTGAATCAGGCACAGCCGTATTGGTGGATGTGCGTACGGGTGAAGTATTAGCAATGGCAACCGCGCCTTCCTACAATCCGAATAACTTAGCCAATGTAAAAGACGAGTTAAAACGTAACCGTGCGATTACCGATACCTTTGAACCTGGTTCAACCGTAAAACCTTTCGTTGTGTTGACCGCACTTCAACGTGGTGCAGTGAGACGTGATGAGGTAATTAATACCGGTTCATTTACCGTAAGTGGTAAAGAAATTGTCGACGTAGCACCTCGCCCACAACAAACCTTAGATGAAATTTTGATTAACTCCAGTAACCGTGGTGTGAGCCGCCTTGCGCTACGTATGCCTCCTTCAGCATTAATGGAAACTTACCAAAATGCAGGTTTAGGTAAAGATACTGAGTTAGGCTTAATCGGTGAGCAACGTGGGGTATTAAATGCAAACCGTAAACGTTGGGCAGATATCGAACGTGCAACGGTGGCTTATGGTTATGGTATTACTTCAACGCCATTACAAATTGCGCGCGCCTATGCAACGCTAGGTAGCTTTGGAATTTATCGTCCACTTTCTATCACTAAAGTTGATCCGCCGGTTATTGGTCAACGTGTTTTCTCTGAAAAAATCACGAAAGACGTCGTGGGTATGTTAGAGAAAGTGGCAATCAAAAATAAACGTGCGATGGTTGAAGGGTATCGTGTAGGCGTGAAAACCGGTACGGCGCGTAAAATTGAAAATGGTCACTATGTTAATAAATATGTGGCATTTACAGCGGGTATTGCACCAATTAGCGATCCACGTTATGCATTAGTTATTTTGATCAACGATCCGAAAGCAGGGCAGTACTATGGTGGTGCGGTATCTGCGCCAGTATTCTCAAGCATTATGGGCTATGCATTACGCGCAAATGGTATTGCGCCAGATGCAGAACCAACAGAAAAAACAGCAAGACGTACCGTTCGCTTAAGCGATCAAAAACTTGAAAAAATGAATTAAAAAAAGGCAAAACAATGAAAAAATTGACCGCACTTTTTGATCTTCAGGTGCTTTCAGATATTAATGTGAAGGCGATGGTGTTAGATAGCCGCAAAGTGACTCAAGGAGATCTATTTGTGGCAGTAAAAGGGCATCGTTTTGATGCCAGTCAATTTGTTCCTCAAGCTATTTCTTCTGGTGCAAGTGCGGTCGTTTTAGAGACAGATTTAGAAAACGAGCATTTGAACATCCAATGGCAAAATAATGTGCCTGTGATTCATTATTATCATTTATCTGCCAATCTTTCTGCATTGGCAGGTCAATTTTATGACAATCCTTCCGAAAAATTGACTTTAGTTGGTGTCACTGGAACAAATGGTAAAACTACGGTTTCTCAATTATTAGCTCAATGGTCTACGCTATTAGGCCACAAAGCAGCTGTCATGGGCACCATTGGCAATGGTTTATTAGGTCAAGTCAAAGAAGCAAAAAACACCACAGGTTCAGCCGTTGAAGTTCAAGAAAACCTCGCTGATTTTGTAGAGAAAGGGGCAGATTTTGCTTCTATCGAAGTGTCTTCACATGGTTTAGTTCAACACCGTGTTGAAGCCCTTAAATTTAAAGCCGCCATTTTTACCAATTTAAGTCGTGATCATTTGGATTATCACGAGACAATGGAAAAGTATGCGGAAGCTAAAAAACGCTTTTTCATTGATTTAGCCCCAGAATTACAAATTCTCAATGCTGACGATCCAATTGGGTCTGCATGGTTAAGTGAATTACCAAATGGTATTGCAGTCAGCTGTCGCCCAGATTTTCAACCAACTTCTAAACAATGGCTTTATGCAACACAGATTCGTTTCACTCATGAAGGTGCGGTGATTGATGTTGCTTCAAGTTGGGGTAATGGCACATTACATAGCCCATTAATTGGCGCTTTTAACGTGAGTAATCTGCTGTTAGCCACGGCTGTTTTATTGGCTTTAGGTTATTCTTTCAACGATCTTATCCGTACGGTTTCACAGCTAAAAGGGGTAAATGGAAGAATGGAATTGATTAAGAAAGCAGGTAAACCAACGGTTATCGTTGATTATGCTCATACTCCAGATGCATTAGAAAAGGCATTAAATGCCGCGCGAGAACATTGTAAAGGCAAACTTTGGTGCATCTTTGGTTGTGGCGGTGATCGTGATGCAGGCAAGCGTCCATTGATGGCAAAAGCTGCTGAGCAATTCGCCGATTTAGTCATTGTGACCAAAGATAATCCTCGTACAGAAGACCCAAATAAAATTGAAGCAGATATCCTTGCAGGTTTTAGCCGAATGGAAGATGTTGGTGTGATTCCTGATCGTGAAGAAGCCATCAAATTTGCCATTGAAAATGCGGTTGAAAATGATGTGATTGTGATTGCTGGTAAAGGTCATGAAAACTATCAAATCATTGGTGATCAAACACTTCATTTCTCTGATCAAGAGGTGGCTGAAGTCTATTTAACGAAAAAATAAAAAAACAGAATGATTAAAGTAACTACCCAACAGCTTGCTCAAATTTTAAATGCCAATCTTATTGGCGATGGGCAGGCCGTTGTTGAGAATATCAATACGGATACACGCAAAGCAGTATCTAACTCGCTTTTTTTTGCATTAAAAGGTGAGCATTTTGATGCACATCAATACTTAGATAAAGCCGTTGAGCAAGGTGCGACAGCCTTAGTTGTGCAACAAGCTAACACTAAGATTGCAACACCACAATTGATTGTTTCAGATACGCGTTTAGCCCTTGGTCAATTAGCAAAATGGTTACGTGAAAAAATTAATCCTCGTACCGTGGCGATGACAGGTTCATCAGGTAAAACCACAGTGAAAGAGATGACCGCATCCATTCTGCAACAAACAGCAGGCAATCCTGAAGCTGTGTTATTCACAAATGGTAATTTCAACAACGATATTGGCGTACCATTAACGTTATTACGCTTAACCGAACAACATAAATTTGCCGTTATTGAATTAGGTGCTAATCATCAAGGCGAAATTGATTACACTACGCATCTTGCTCAGCCTGAAGCAGCATTAGTGAATAATGTAGCGGCTGCACATTTAGAGGGTTTTGGCTCCATTGAAGGTGTTGCACGTGCGAAAGGTGAAATCTATCGTGGTTTAACCCCAAATGGCGTAGCCATTATTAACAGTGAACATAATTATATTGAATTGTGGCAAAAAGAAATTGGTTCCCATGCTATTCAATATTTTAATGGCGGCGATTACAAAGCTGAAAATGTAAAACATTCACCTAATGGCTCAACGTTTACGTTAGTTTCGCCAAAAGGTAGTATTGAAATTAATTTGCCTTATTTAGGTGAGCATAATGTAAAAAATGCCTTGGCTGCGACCGCACTTGCTATGAATGTGGGCGCGAGTCTTGCTGATGTAAAAGCAGGTCTTGAACATCGCTCTCAAGTAAAAGGAAGATTATTCCCGATTCAAGTGAATGAAAATCTCCTTTTATTAGATGATACTTACAATGCGAATGTCGATTCTTTACAAGCTGCGATTGATGTTTTAAAAGGTTATGATGCTTTCCGTATTCTACTCGTAGGCGATATGAAAGAATTAGGCGAGGATAGCCTAAAATGCCATCAACAAGTGGGTGAGCACGCTAAACAGGCTAAATTAGATTTAGTGCTTTCTTACGGAACAGAAAGTGCGGTCATTTCTGAAGCTGTTTTTGGAAAACATTTTACAGATAAAGCTGAATTGACAGCTTATGCGTTAGATATTATTAAACAGAAATTACAAGAAAACCAAAAAGTCGTCGTATTAGCGAAAGGCTCGCGCTCAATGAAAATGGAAGAGACGATTTATTCATTAAAGGATAACTTATGTTAGTTTGGCTTGCTGAATACTTAGTTCGCTATGAAACGGCATTCAATGCCATTTCCTATATTACCGTACGTGCGATTTTGGCATTATTGACCGCACTTTTCATTTCTTTATGGATTGGTCCGAAAGTGATCAAACGCCTTCAAATTTTAAAATTTGGCCAAGAAGTGCGTAATGATGGTCCTGAAAGTCACTTTGCGAAAAAAGGTACGCCAACTATGGGCGGTGTGATGATTTTATTCTCCATTGGTGTCAGTACGTTATTATGGGCCAACTTAACGAATCCTTATGTTTGGATTTGCTTATTTGTGCTATTTGGCTATGGTGCAATTGGCTTTGTGGATGATTTCCGTAAAATCACGCGTAAAAATACCGATGGATTAATTGCGCGTTGGAAATATTTCTGGATGTCAGTCGTCGCATTAGTGGCGATCATTTGGTTGTATTGGTTAGGTCATGATACAGATGCAACTCGTTTAGTGATTCCATTCTTCAAAGATATCATGCCGCAATTAGGTTTATTCTATATCGTATTGTCTTACTTTGTGATTGTCGGTACAGGCAATGCAGTAAATTTAACCGACGGTTTAGATGGTCTTGCGATCATGCCAACAGCGTTAGTCGCAGGTGCATTTGCTTTGATTGCATGGGCGACCGGTAACGTTAATTTTGCAGAATACTTACATATTCCTTACATCAAATATAGTTCTGAAGTCGTGGTGTTCTGTACTGCAATCGTAGGGGCTGGCTTAGGGTTCTTATGGTTTAACACTTATCCAGCTCAGGTCTTTATGGGCGATGTGGGGTCTCTAGCACTTGGTGGTGCACTGGGTGTTGTTGCCATCCTTGTTCGTCAAGAATTCTTATTAGTAATCATGGGCGGTGTATTTGTTGTTGAAGCCTTGTCTGTGATTTTGCAAGTGGGTTCTTACAAATTAAGAAAACAACGTATTTTTAGAATGGCGCCAATTCATCACCACTTTGAATTGAAAGGCTGGCCAGAACCAAGAGTGATTATTCGGTTTTGGATTATTTCCTTGATGTTGGTGTTGATGGGGCTTGTAACGCTCAAACTAAGATAATTTTTGTAGGGTGCACTTGTTGCACCCTGCGTGATCCCAGAATACGAGAGAAGAAAAACAACATGACAACTCTATATCAAAATAAAACTATCACCATTATAGGTCTCGGAAAAACAGGCCTTTCTTGCGTTGAATATCTTCAATCTCAACAAGCTAACATCCGAGTGATTGATACACGTCAACATCCAGCAGGTGCGGATAAATTACCTAAAAATGTTCCCTTACATACAGGTAGCCTAAATCAACAATGGTTACTTGAAAGCGATATTATTGTCATTAGCCCAGGACTCGCGGTAAAAACACCTGAAATTCAGGCCGCACTTTCAGCGGGCGTAGAAGTAATAGGGGATATTGAATTATTCTGTCGAACTGCCACCAAGCCAATTATCGGGATTACAGGCTCTAACGGTAAAAGCACCGTAACAACATTAGTCTATGAAATGGCGAAAGCTGCAGGAATAAAAGTAGGCATGGGGGGAAACATTGGCATCCCTGCGTTGTCATTATTAAATGAAGATTGCGATCTTTATGTATTAGAGCTTTCCAGTTTCCAACTTGAAACCACTTATAGTTTGAAAGCGGCTGCAGCGACAGTGCTTAATGTGACTGAAGATCACATGGATCGCTATGTTGATTTAGAAGATTATCGCCAAGCCAAATTGCGTATTTACCACAATGCGGAAACAGCAGTAGTGAATTTAGAAGATAAACTCACGTTTGGCGAAGGTGAAAATCAAGCTAAGAAGGTAGTGTCTTTTGCTGAAAATCAAGCGGATTACTGGTTAAAAACCGAAAATGGTAAACAGTACTTAATGGCGAAAGAGGAAGTGATTTTACCTTGTGATGAAGCGACCTTAGTTGGCCGTCATAATTACATGAATATTTTAGCGGCGACAGCGTTAGCGCAAGCAGTAGGCATAAATTTAGAGGCAATTCGTACCGCACTTCGTCAATTTAAAGGCTTAGACCATCGTTTCCAATTAGCGCATCAAGCGAATGGCGTTCGTTGGATTAATGATTCCAAAGCCACTAATGTAGGTAGCACCGTTGCCGCATTAGCAGGTTTATATGTTGAGGGTACGTTACACCTTTTATTAGGTGGTGATGGTAAAGGTGCAGATTTTTCTGAATTAAAGGATTTAATCAATCAGCCTCATATTTCAACGTATTGCTTTGGTCGTGATGGCAAACAACTAGCCGCACTTTCAAGTCAAAGCCATTTGTTTGAAACTATGGAACAAGCGATTGCATTTTTACGTCCACATTTAAAATCAGGCGATATGGTGTTATTATCTCCTGCTTGTGCAAGTTTGGATCAGTTTGCCTCTTTTGAAAAACGTGGCGAAGAGTTTACTCGTTTAGCAAAATTAGCTTAAAGAATTAGGATAGTAATGGAATTTATCAATAAAATTAAACAAAATTATGAACAATGGGCGAGAGTGACGCCGCAAGGGTTGCTCTATGATCGCGCATTGTTTTGGCTTTTTGTCGTGCTATTACTGATTGGTTTAGTGGCGGTAACTTCTGCTTCGATGCCTTACAGTGCACGCGTATTTAATGATACATTCTATTTTGCTAAACGTGATGCCGTGTATGTCTTACTTTCTTTAGCAACTTGTTATTTAACTCTCCAAATTTCTTCCTCTCAATGGGAAAAGTGGCACGCAAAAGTCTTCTTGTTAGCTATTGTTTTATTAATACTGGTTCTTGGTATCGGGACTTCTGTTAATGGGGCTAAACGTTGGATTTCTTTAGGAATTTTAAATTTCCAGCCTGCGGAATTTGCTAAGCTAGCTTTAACTTGTTTCCTGGCGAGCTATTTTACGCGTCGTTATGATGAAGTTCGTGGTAAAAAATTCAGTGCGGCTAAGCCTTTCATTGTGATGGGCGTATTAGGGATATTCTTACTAGCTCAGCCTGACTTAGGGAGTACCGTTGTACTTTTCGTTATTACCTTTGGCATGCTTTTTATTGTCGGTGCAAATTTTTGGCAATTTATTTTGCTAATTGGTACAGGCATACTCCTCTTTGTATGGCTGGTTCTCTCCGCCTCTTATCGTTTAAAACGTTTTACCGGTTTCTTAGAGCCATTTAAAGATCCATACGGAACAGGATTCCAGCTGACTAACTCTTTAATGGCGTTTGGTCGTGGTGAAATTAGTGGGGAAGGACTCGGTAACTCCATTCAAAAACTCGATTATCTTCCTGAAGCACATACTGACTTTATCATGGCGATTATTGGTGAAGAGTTCGGTTTTATTGGTATTTTAGTGGTTGTGATTCTCTTAGGGTTACTGATTTTCCGAGCGATGAAAATCGGACGAGAATCACTCATGTTAGAACAACGTTTCCGTGGCTTTTTTGCTTTAGGTATTAGTTTCTGGATTTTCTTCCAAGGTTTTGTCAATCTAGGCATGGCCTTAGGGATGTTACCAACAAAAGGTTTAACTTTCCCATTAGTGAGTTACGGTGGTTCAAGTATCATTATTATGTCGGCGACCGTAGGGATTTTATTGCGTATTGACCATGAGAATAGATTACAACGAGGTGGTCAAGCGCGTTTGAGAGATGATTAGGGATATTTATGAGTAAAAAATTATTAGTTATGGCGGGTGGTACTGGTGGACATGTTTTCCCCGCCATTGCGGTTGCTCAAACCTTACAAAAAGAAGGTTGGGAAATTTGCTGGTTAGGTACCAAAGATCGAATGGAAGCACAACTTGTACCAAAACATGGTATTCCGATTCGTTTTATTCAAATTTCTGGGTTGCGTGGTAAAGGCATTAAAGCATTACTAGGCGCACCTTTTGCTATTTTAAGAGCAGTATTGCAAGCTCGTAAAATTATCAAAGAATATCAACCTAATGCGGTATTAGGTATGGGTGGTTATGTATCTGGCCCAGGTGGCATCGCGGCAAAATTTTGTGGCGTGCCGGTTATTTTACATGAACAGAATGCCGTAGCGGGCTTAACCAATGAATGGTTAGCAAAAATTGCGACACGTGTATTACAAGCTTTCCCAACGGCATTCAAAGATGCCGAAGTGGTAGGAAACCCGGTTCGCCAAGATTTATTTGAAATGCCATCACCACAATCGCGTTTTTCAGAAAGAAGTGGAAAACTGAGAGTGCTTGTCGTGGGGGGGAGTCAAGGTGCTCGCGTACTCAATCAAACGATTCCACAAGTAGTAGCACGTTTGGCAGATAAACTAGAAGTGCGTCATCAAGTGGGTAAAGGTTCAGTTGAGAGTGTGACCGCACTTTATGGTGAACATGCCGGTTTGGTCAAAATTACAGAATTTATTGATGATATGGCAGAAGCCTATGCCTGGGCGGATGTGGTGATTTGTCGTTCTGGTGCCTTAACAGTATGTGAATTAGCTGCAGTAGGGACTCCAGCAATTTTCGTACCATTCCAGCATAAAGATCAGCAACAATATTTAAATGCAAAATATCTTGCCGATGTCGGTGCAGCAAAAATCGTTCAGCAAAATGAATTAAATGCGGATGTGTTAGTTGATTTCTTAGAAAAAATAGATCGTGAAACCTTGTTAGTGATGGCGATTAAAGCAAAAGAAATGTCAGCACCATTAGCGGCTAAACGTGTAGCTGATGTCATCGTAGAGAATGCGAAATAAGAACAGAGAAGTTAAGGGGAGTAAATAAATCCTTAATCTAAAAGTGCGGTTAAAAATAAAGGTGAAATAATATGAAACATATTTCGGACGAAATTAGAAAGATTATCCCTGAGATGCGTCGGGTTCAACAAATTCATTTCATTGGTATCGGTGGTGCTGGTATGAGTGGAATTGCCGAAATTTTATTAAATGAAGGTTATGATATCTCTGGTTCTGATATTGCAGATGGTGTTGTGACTCAGCGTCTTGCTCAAGCAGGCGCAAAAATTTTCATTGGTCACCAAGCGGAAAATGTGCAAGGGGCAAGTGTAGTAGTTGTATCAAGTGCGATCCATGAAGATAACCCTGAATTAATCGCCGCAAAACAAAATCGTATTCCAGTGATTCAGCGAGCACAAATGTTGGCTGAAATTATGCGTTTCCGTCATGGTATTGCGGTAGCAGGTACCCATGGTAAAACCACTACTACAGCTATGATTTCGATGATTTATACTCAAGCGAAACTGGATCCAACTTTCGTTAATGGTGGTTTAGTTAAATCAGCCGGTAAAAATGCGCATTTAGGTGCAAGTCGTTATTTAATCGCTGAAGCAGATGAAAGTGATGCCTCTTTCTTACACTTACAGCCGATGGTTTCTGTGGTGACCAATATTGAACCGGATCATATGGATACCTATGAAGGTGACTTTGAGAAAATGAAAGCCACCTATGTAAAATTCTTACATAACTTACCGTTTTACGGTTTAGCGGTGATGTGCGCAGATGATGCGGTATTAATGGAACTTGTTCCTCAAGTTGGTCGCCAAGTATTAACCTATGGCTTCAGTGAACATGCTGATTATCGTATCGAAGATTATGAACAAACCGGTTTCCAAGGCCATTACACCGTAGTTTGTCCAAGTGGTGAACGTATTAATGTATTATTAAATGTACCGGGTAAACACAATGCGTTAAACGCAACCGCAGCACTTGCAGTAGCAAAAGAAGAAGGCATTGGCAATGAAGCGATTTTAGAAGCGCTTGCTGATTTCCAAGGTGCGGGCAGACGTTTCGACCAATTAGGCGAGTTTATTCGTCCAAATGGTAAAGTACGCTTAGTGGATGATTATGGTCATCACCCAACAGAAGTTGGCGTGACAATCAAAGCAGCACGTGAAGGCTGGGGAGATAAACGTATTGTGATGATTTTCCAACCACACCGTTATTCACGTACTCGCGATTTATTTGATGATTTCGTGCAGGTATTATCCCAAGTGGATGCATTGATTATGTTAGACGTGTATGCCGCAGGTGAAGCACCAATTGTCGGTGCAGATAGTAAAGCACTTTGTCGTTCTATTCGTAACCTAGGAAAAGTCGATCCTATTTTAGTTTCTGATACGGAACA
Source organism: Haemophilus sp. (assembly GCA_019423025.1). Taxonomy (GTDB): domain Bacteria; phylum Pseudomonadota; class Gammaproteobacteria; order Enterobacterales; family Pasteurellaceae; genus Haemophilus_D. The sequence continues at coordinate 308,429 of JAHZCD010000002.1, forward strand.
ACTTGGTGATGTATTAGATCAAATTATTCAAGATGGTGATTTAATTCTTGCCCAAGGTGCGGGAAGTGTAAGCAAAATTTCTCGTGGTTTAGCAGAGCGTTGGAAAGCATAAATACATTGAAAAAATAACCGCACTTTTCAATGAAGAATAAAAGGAAAACAGGATAAAACAATGAATTTAAAACAAGAAAAAATTGCCGTGTTGTTAGGCGGCACATCAGCTGAACGTGAAGTATCTCTTAATTCTGGTGCAGCTGTGTTAAATGCATTAGTGAGTCAAGGCTATAATGCGCACGGTATCGATCCTAAAGAATATAATGTCGCGAATTTAAAAGCAGATGGTTTTGATCGCGTTTTTAACATTTTACATGGTCGCGGTGGTGAAGATGGCACCATGCAAGGTTTATTAGAACAAATCGGTTTACCTTACACCGGTTGTGGTGTGATGGCTTCGGCGTTAACCATGGATAAAATGCGCACTAAAATGTTATGGAAAGCCTTTGGTTTACCTGTTGCCGATATGGAGATCGTGACGAAAGAAAACGCTCACGAACTAAACCCACAAGCTGTGGTCGAAAAATTAGGTTTACCTTTAATGGTTAAGCCGTCTCTTGAAGGTTCAAGTGTGGGTTTAACGAAAGTAAAAGTAGTCGAAGAATTAAAAAGTGCGGTCGATTATGCACTTAAATTTGATAACACCATTTTGATTGAAGAATGGTTAGCGGGTGATGAATTAACGGTACCTGTTTTAGGTGGCGAAGTATTGCCGGCTGTTCGCATTGTGCCAGAAGGTGAGTTTTATGATTACGATGCGAAATATATTTCAGATAACACTCAATATTTTTGCCCTGCGGGCCTTTCAGCTGAACGTGAGCAAGAATTAGCGAAATTAGTTAAACGTGCTTATGACGTCGTAGGGTGTCGTGGTTGGAGCCGCATTGATGTGATGACTGATGCACAAGGTAATTTCCGTTTAGTCGAAGTAAACACAAATCCTGGCATGACAAGTCACAGTTTGTTCCCTAAATCAGCGTCAACAGTCGGTATTTCATTTGAACAACTCGTCGTGAAAATTTTGGAGTTGAGTGCGTAATGAATGTAATTAAGCGCAAAAATACACCGCCAACGCAATTTGGTCGCTCATCTAACGGAGAGGGTAAATTCCGTTTTATGTTGCCGATTAAACTTGCTTTGGTGTTACTTTGTGCGGGGCTAGGGTATTTTGTTTATTCAAACTGGCAAAGTTGGCTGGAAAGCTTAGACGGTGATAGAAAAATTACTGCTTATGCCTTAGTAGGTCAAAATGAATTTACCACTTATCCGGATGTGCAAGATGTATTACTCAAAATGGGGTCACTTAAGGGCTTCTGGGGACAGGACGTTAAGCAAATTCAAGAGCAGCTTGAAACAATTCCTTGGGTAAAAGGTGCGGTAGTTCGTAAAATTTGGCCAAATCGTTTAAGTATCTGGTTATCAGAATATCAGCCAGTCGCCATTTGGAACAAAACAGAGTTCGTTACAAAAGAGGGAACAGTTTTCCAATTGCCGATGGATAAGTTAAAAGAAAAAGCTTTACCTTATTTAGGTGGTCCGGATTATCAAAGCTTGAAGGTCTTAGAGGCTTGGAATCAAATTTTTGCTGATTTTAAAGCGAAAAATTTGGTGATTAAAGGTGTGACAATTGATGATCGTGGTGCGTGGCAAGTTACGCTAGATAATGATATAGTATTGAAACTTGGACGCGGAGATTGGAAACCAAAATTAGATCGATTTGTAACGATTTATCCACAAATTGAAGTGCCTGAAGGTAAACGAATTGATTATGTAGATTTGCGCTATGCATCTGCATCAGCAGCGGTTGGATTGACAGAGAAATAAAAATAATTCATTAGGTGTAATAAGAAAATGGGAAAAGAGTTGGAACCGAAAGTCATTGTAGGTCTTGAAGTTGGTACATCAAAAGTTGTTGCTGTTGTTGGGGAAGTGCTTCCTGATGGCGTAGTAAATGTACTTGGCGTGGGTAGTTGTCCATCGAAAGGGATTGATCGTGGCAGTATTACTGATTTAGATGCTGTTGTTAACTCTATCCAACGTGCTATTGAAGCGGCTGAATCAATGGCTGATTGCCAAATTATGAGTGTGACTCTTGCAATTACGGGTGAACATATTCAAAGCCTGAATGAGAGCGGTTTTGTTGCTATTTCTGATAATGAAGTGACTCAAGATGAAATTGATGATGCTTTACATACAGCGAGCTCAGTAAAATTACCCGAAGGCCTTTCTTTATTACACATTATTCCTCAAGAATACGCGGTAGATAAACAAGTTAATATTAAAAATCCATTAGGTTTGCAAGGCGTCCGTTTAAAAGCAAATGTACACCTAATTGCTTGTCACCAAGACTGGCAAAATAACTTGAAAAAAGCAGTTGAACGTTGCGGATTACAGGTTGATAAAGTCGTGTTCTCCGGCTTTGCAGCAACACATTCTGTTTTAACTGAAGATGAAAAAGATCTTGGTGTTTGCTTAGTTGATTTCGGTGCAGGCACCATGAATATGATGGTTTACACCAATGGCTCATTGCGTTTCAGCAAGGTTATTCCTTACGCAGGCAATATTGTCACGAATGATATTGCTCATGCATGTACCGTTTCTCGTGCAGAGGCAGAGCGCATTAAAGTGAATTATGCGAGTGCATTGTATCCGGCACGTTTACATGGTGACAAGAAAATTGAAGTGGCAAGTATTGGTGGGCGAGCACCACGCGCGTTAACAAAAAGTGATTTATCTTTAATCACTTCAGCAAGATATATTGAACTATTAGGCGTTGTTAAGGACGAATTAGATAAGCTCAAAGCAGATTTAGAAACTAAACATATTAAATTTGAATTAATTGCGGGTGTTGTTATCACTGGTGGTGGTGCACAGATTGAAGACTTAAAAGATTGTGCATCAAGTGTATTTGGTTGTCAGGTGCGTATTGGTAGTCCATTAAATATTACGGGTTTAACAGATTATGTAAATCGCCCACAATATTCAACTGTAGTGGGATTATTACAATACCATCATCAAAATAGTGATAATGATCCTGTGGATAGTAACTATGGCGATGAAGCATTAGGAAAAAAATTCTGGAAAGGCCTTAAAAATATTTTCAATAAAGTGAAATCAGAATTTTGATCATTTGGGCTTTTTCATTTACAATAGAAAAAATTTAACTTTTATTAATGTGCTAGCAGAGTATTAGCAGTAACGGAGAACAGCAAATGTTATACCCAGAGTATGGTGATTTTGAAGAGCAAACAGGTGCACTGATTAAGGTTGTCGGTGTTGGTGGAGGCGGCGGTAACGCAGTTAACCACATGGTTGCTAATATGGTGCAACAGGAATTTAATGGTAATTTCTTGGGCGAAAGTGCAATTGATAGCGAAGAACACGGTAAAATCGTATTCTATGCGGTGAATACCGATGCGCAAGCATTACGCAAAAGCCAAGTTCAACAAACTGTACAAATCGGTGGGGCAACAACGAAAGGTCTTGGAGCAGGGGCTAACCCAAATGTAGGTCGTAAAGCGGCTGAAGATGACCAAGAAGAAATCCGTAAAATGCTTGAAGGTGCAGACATGGTCTTTATCGCTGCCGGTATGGGTGGTGGTACAGGTACTGGTGCCGCACCAATCGTCGCTAAAGTTGCGAAAGAATTAGGCATTTTAACTGTTGCTGTTGTTACTAAGCCATTTAGCTTTGAAGGCAAAAAACGTATGCAATTTGCTGAATTAGGGATTAAAGATCTTTCACAATACGTGGATTCAATGATCATTATTCCTAACCAACAAATCCAAAAAGTTCTCCCGAAAAATGCAACGTTAATTGATGCTTTTGCTGCTGCAAATGACGTATTACGTAACTCTGTTATGGGCATCTCTGATATGATTACGTCTCCAGGCTTAATCAACGTGGACTTTGCAGACGTAAGAACAGTTATGTCGGAAATGGGCCAAGCAATGATTGGTTTTGGTTCAGCTCAAAGTGAACCAGGTGCGGGCCGTGCAGAAGAAGCAGCACGTCTTGCAATTAAAAATGATTTATTAGAGAAAGTCGATCTTTCTAACGCTAAGGGTATCCTTGTTAATATTACCTCAGGTATGGATCTCGGCTTTGACGAATTTAACGTGGTGGGTGACACTGTAGGTAGTTTTGCATCAGAAGACGCAACTATCGTTGTGGGTACCAGTTTAGTTCCTGAAATGAGCAATGAAATTCGTGTCACGATCGTTGCAACAGGTTTAGGTGATGTTGTTGCGGCTGAGCCGGTAGTGATTGCTCGTCCTCAAGCAGCAGTACAACAAGCGCCAGTTCAACAACCTGTAGCACAAGAAACGATTCAACCACAACCGCCAGTTGGTTTACATGGTTTAGATGCATTAAGACATAATCCACAGCCAGAACCAGCACAGGAGCAAAATCCACAATACGGTAACTTAAATAAACCGCTTGATCCAAGCCGTTTAGAACAGTTAAGAAATAATCCTAATTTCTTTAATCCGGCATCATTTGGTCGTGATGAGAAATAAGAGTAGAAGTAATCTTGTTGTGAAGCAATAAGGTAAAAGAGATGATTAAACAAAGAACATTAAAACAAAGCATTAAAGTCACAGGTGTAGGCTTACATAGCGGTAAAAAAGTAACCTTAACGTTGCGCCCGGCTATGCCGAATACTGGTGTGATTTATTGCCGTACTGATCTTAATCCGCCGGTGACTTTCCCTGCGAATGCGGATTCTGTGCGTGATACGATGCTTTGTACTGCACTTGTGAATGAACAAGGTGTTCGTGTTTCAACCGTAGAACACTTAAACGCAGCATTAGCAGGTTTAGGTATTGATAATATTATTATTGAAGTTGATGCACCTGAAATTCCAATCATGGACGGTAGTGCAAGCCCATTCATTTACTTGCTTTTAGATGCAGGTATTGAAGAACAAAATGCACCGAAGAAATTTATTCGTATTAAGAAAAAAGTACGAGTAGAAGACGGTGATAAATGGGCAGAATTTAAACCTTACAATGGTTTCCGTTTAGATTTCACAATCGACTTTAATCATCCTGCGATTAGTAAAAATGTACGTAATTATGTAATGGATTTCTCTGCACAAGCATTCGTACATCAAATTAGTCGAGCAAGAACCTTTGGTTTCATGAAAGATATTGAGTATCTTCAATCTCAAGGTCTTGCATTAGGTGGCAGCTTAGATAATGCTATCGTATTAGATGATTACCGAATCTTAAATGAAGATGGATTACGCTTCAGAGATGAATTAGTTCGTCACAAGATGCTTGATGCAATTGGTGATCTTTATATGTGTGGCTATAACATCATCGGTGATTTCAAAGCTTATAAATCTGGTCACGGTTTAAATAATAAGTTACTCCGTGCTGTACTTGCCGATCAGGAAGCGTGGGAATTTGTTACCTTTGAAGATAAGAAACAAGTTCCACAAGGTTATGTTGCACCTGCGCAGGTACTCATCTAACAATGTTTTGTTGAAAAGCTATACTTCTTTCGGGAGTATAGCTTTTTTATTTCCCATCTTGCTCTGTTATTTTTGTTTTATGCGAAGGTAAAGAGCGGTCAAAAATAGAGGTATTTTTATTATGAAAAAATTATTTACCGTGCTTCCTCTTGTGCTAGCAACTTCTGCTGCAATGGCATATGAATAGGGCAAAACCTATCAATTTACCATATTGCACACTAATGATACGCACGGACATTTTTGGCCGAATGCAAAAGGTGAATATGGCTTTCCAGCGCACAAAACAATTGTTAATCGCGTAAAAGCTGAAGTCGAGCAAAAAGGTGGCTCACTCATTTTATTAAATGCAGGTGATTTTAATACTGGTGTACCTGAGTCAGATATGCAAACAGCAGAACCTGATATTAAAGCAATGAACGCAATGGGCTATGAGGCAACTGTATTAGGTAACCACGAGTTTGATAATCCACTACAAATTCTTGATATGCAAGAAAAATGGGCAAACTTCCCATTCTTATCTGCAAACGTGATTAATACGAAAACAGGTAAAACCTTAGTTAAGCCTTATACGATTTTAAATAAACAAGATCTTAAAATTGCCGTGGTCGGTTTAACCACAGAGGATACTGCAAAATTAGGCAACCCAGAATACCTTCATAATGTGAAGTTTGAAGATCCAACAACGGTAGCAAAAGCCACATTAAAAGAGCTAAATGAAAAAGTTAAACCGGATGTAAAAATTGCTTTAACACATATGGGCTATTACTATGATGCGAGACATGGTTCAAATGCACCAGGTGATGTAAGTCTTACGCGTAATTTAGATAAAGGCGCATTCGATATGATTATCGGTGGTCACAGCCATGATCCGATTTGCGTGGATGAAAAAGGCGTATGGATTAAAGATTATCAACCTACTCAGCCATGTAAACCAGATTTCCAAAATGGTACTTGGATTATGCCGGCCTTTGAATGGGGCAAATATGTTGGTCGAGCTGACTTTGAGTTCAAAAATGGTGAATTAAAATTAGTGAATTATCAATTAATTCCAGTGAACTTGAAGAAGAAAGTGAAAAAAGAAGACGGTAAAACGGAATACGTAAATTACGCAGAAGAGATTCCACAAGATCCAGAAATGGAAAAACTTTTAAAATCTTACCAAGATAAAGGTGATGCGTTATTAAGCCAAAAAGTGGGTAAATTAAACGGTAAGTTAGAGGGTGATCGTACCATTATTCGTTTTGAACAAACTAACCTTGGTCACTTAATTGCAGAAGCACAACGTCAAAAAGCGAAAGCAGATATTGGTATCATGAACTCAGGTGGTATTCGTGATTCTATCCAAGAAGGTGATGTGACTTATAAAGACATTTTAAAAATCCATCCATTTGGTAACATTGTGAGCTATTTTGAATTAACCGGTAAAGAATTACTGGATTATTTAAATGTAGTTGCATTGAAAGAAGTGGATTCTGGTGCCTATGCACAATATTCAGGTATCAGCATGACAGTAAATCGTGCGGAGAAGAAAGTTGAAAATGTGAAAATTCAAGGTAAACCATTAGATTTAAATAAAACTTACCGTATTTCTTTACCAAGTTATAATGCGGCGGGTGGAGATGGTTATCCAGTCATGACAAAAAATCCAACTTTCGTAAACACTGGTTTTATTGATGCGGATGTTTTAAAAGAATTTTTTGAGAAAAATTCACCTATTAATGCTGAGAAATACATCCCTCATAATGAAGTAACCTTTAAATAAGGAATGAAATGGCATTAGATTTATCAGAAATTCGTCAGCAAATTACGCAAATTGATCGCAGCTTGTTAAAGCTGCTTTCAGAGCGTCACCGCCTGGCATATGATGTAGTAAGAAGTAAAGAAGTGACGCAAAAAGCGTTGCGTGATTTAGAGCGGGAGCAACAACTCTTACAAGAGCTTGTGCAGTTTGCTGAAAGTCAAAATTATCAGCTTGAACCACAGTATATTACGTCAGTCTTCCAAAAGATCATTGAAGATTCTGTGTTAACACAACAAGTGTATTTGCAGAAAAAGCTCAATGAGCAACGAGAAGAAACGTTACATATTGCTTTCTTAGGCAAGCGTGGTTCTTACTCTAATTTGGCTGCGCGTAATTATGCGGCTCGTTATAATCAGCAGTTTGCTGAAATCAGTTGTGACTCCTTTGCTCAAATTTTTGAAAAGGTTGAAAGTGGAGAAGCTGATTATGGTGTACTGCCTTTAGAAAACACTACGTCAGGTGCAATTAATGAAGTTTATGATTTGCTTCAACATACCACTTTATCTTTGGTGGGCGAGTTGGCTTATCCTATCAAGCACTGTGTTTTAGTGAATGAGCAAGATGATTTAAGCAAAATTGATACGCTTTATAGCCATCCACAGGTAATCCAGCAGTGTAGTCAATTTATTCAAAGCCTTGAGCGTGTTCATATTGAGTTTTGCGAAAGTAGCTCTCATGCAATGCAGCTTGTATCAAGCTTGAATAAACCGAATATTGCGGCACTGGGCAATGAAGATGGCGGCAAGCTTTACGGCTTACATGTGTTAAAACATAATATTGCGAATCAAGAAAACAATATTACTCGTTTTATTGTAGTGGCAAAACAAGCTCGAGAAGTTTCACCGCAAATTCACACGAAAACTTTATTGTTGATGACAACATCGCAACAAGCGGGTTCTTTGGTGGATGCTTTACTTGTGTTTAAAAAGCACGGTATTAATATGACGAAGCTTGAATCTCGTCCTATTTATGGCAAGCCTTGGGAGGAAATGTTTTATTTGGAGATTGAAGGAAATATTCATCATCCAGATACCCAAATTGCCTTGGAAGAGCTTAAGCAATTCAGTAATTATCTGAAAGTGCTTGGTTGTTATCCAAGTGAAATAGTGAAGCCTGCGAAGGTATAACGAAAATAAAAAAAGAGCGGTCGATTTAAAACAACGTTAAAATCGACCGCTCTTTTTATTGAGAATTCTTAAGCTTTTTTCAAGAACTCTGATTTCAACATGATTTTGCCACAATCGACATTGTGATCTCCGTTAACTAAACGGATATTTTTGAATTTCGTGCCTTTCTTCAACACTTCAGATGAACCTTTTAATTTCAAATCTTTAATCAAAAGTACATCATCACCATCGGCTAATAAATTACCGTTGCTGTCTTTAACAATCAGTTGATCTTCATCGGCTTCAACTGCTTCGTTACCATTCCATTCATTACCGCAATCAGGGCAAACAAAATTCACAGAATCGTGATAAACATATTCACCTTTACATTTTGGGCAAGCTGGCATTTGATCCATTTCTTTTTCCTTCTTTATCTGATTTAAGCAAAGTATAATGCGCACGGAGTATAACAAAAAAGTGACTATTCGCCAAAAAATGGGCATTTCACGGAATTTATGAGGTATTTATGAAAAAAATCATGCTTTTGAGCGCTGTGATGGGGAGTTTAATCTCAGCCAATACATTCGCTCACAATATTCAACCTAATCAACTTTTAGCCAATGTAACGGTTTCGGATAAAGGCGAAATCACTTTAAATGGCAATGATGTAGCGTATAAATCGTGGAGCTCAACGGCATTACCTGGCAAAGTCCGTGTGATTCAGCATATTGCAGGCAGAAGTGCGGCAAAAGAGAAAAATCAAGCGATGATCGAAGCCATCAAAGCAGCTCATTTTAACCAAGCCAAATATCAAACCACGACCATTATTAATGCTGATGATGCCGTTGTGGGCACGGGTATGTTTGTGAAAAGTAGCGCAGAAAAAGGCAAAAAAGAAAATGCCCATAGCCAAGTGATTTTAGATGATAAAAGTGCGGTTAAAAATGCGTGGGGATTACGTGAAAAAGACAGCGTGATTATTTTGCTTGATAAAACCGGCAAGGTGCAATTTGTGAAAGAAGGTAAATTGACGGATGATGAAGTCAAAGAAGTGATTTCACGTGCAACAGCATTAATGGCGAAGTAATAGAGTAATAAGCGGAAGTTCTCTTCCGCTTTTTTATCCTTTGAAATCCTTCATTAATTTTCTCAATGTGCCACAATTTCGTTGAAATTTACGGCAATGTGTACAGATGGCAAGATGCAAATTGAGCCCAATTTTTTCTTTAGTCATTAATGAGCGTTCTTGCGCATCTGAAATGAGTCGAGTCGCTTGGCGACATTTCATAAAATCACTCCTTAAAGTTTATGAGATAAGCAGTTTTGAAGTTGTAAGCGAGCACGATAGAGTGTCGTGTGCAAGTTACTTATGCTTAGTTGATTTTCTTGGCAAATTTCTTCGGAAGATAATTCCAAAAACTCTCTCATCATAAAAATCTTGGCTTGTTTGGCTGGCAGGCAAGTTAAGCAAGTTTCAAAAATCAGCCAGAATTCTTCAGAATAGACCGCACTTTCGCTCAGTTCGAGATCGAGTGGAGAATGTTCAGCTTTCCAGTGGCCCCCTTCATCAAAGAAATGATTAGTTTGTTCTTCATCTTCAATTTCGGTTTCTAGCACTAATTTGCCTTTCTGGCGAAGAAAATCAATGATTTTATTTTTTAAGATAGCAAAGACCCAGGTCTTAAATGCCGCTTGTCGTTTAAATTGCTCAAGATGGTTAAATGCACTTAAAAAACTCTCTTGCACCAAATCTTCAGCTAATACAGAATCGCCCACCTGTAATGTGGCAAATTTCAGCATTTGCTCTCTAATTTGAGCCAAGTCTTTATTGGAAATTCCAGTTTTCATATTTTTTCCTTGAAAAAAGTGTAAGAAATAGATTTCTCATTCGTCTAATGATAATGAAAGGGGAAACCTTTCCATCCAATGCTAATTATTCACAAATTAAGGAAGATTCAAAATGAAAAATATTACTTCAAAAACAACCTTTACCGCTATTGCTGCACTTTTCTTCGCCACCAGTCTTTATGCGACCGATATGAAATCTAATGAAATGTCGATGGCAAAAGATTCCATGCCGATGACAAAAGACGCTATGCCAATGCAAAACGACAAAATGGCATCTGATGGGATGATGAAATCTCATGATATGAAATCTCACGACATGACAATGGATAATATGAAATCAGAAGGAATGAAATCTGATGATATGAAAACAAAAGAAATGAAAGCAAAAGAAATGAAGAAAAAAGCAAAAACAATGGAAAAACCGAAAATGTAATGCTTTCTTCTTAAAAGAAAAACTGCGGTCAATTTGACCGCAGTTTTTGTATCAAAGTGAGATTATTGTTTACGCCACGTCGTGCCGTTGGCGCCATCTTCTAACACGATACCCATTGCCGTAAGTTCATTACGTGCCGCATCTGCAGCAGCCCAATCTTTAGCAGCACGGGCTTCGTTTCGTTGTTTGATAAGCGCTTCAATTTTTGCGACTTCATCATCGTCAGAACCAGCTTGTAAGAATTTTTCTGGATCTTGTTGAAGTAAACCTAAGATACCCGCTAATTCACGTAAACGAGCAGCAAGACCATTGGCTTTTTCTGTATCTTCAGTTTTCAATTTATTGATTTCACGAGCCATTTCAAATAAGACAGAAAGAGCGTTCGGCGTATTGAAATCATCGTCCATCGCTTGCCCCAAGGTTATATAGTCGCCCTCTTGCATCCATTCATATTTAAAGCTGCGGAACCAACGCTCCATTGGAGCATTATCCCAACAGTTACCTAGGCGACTCATACTTTGAGTTACCTGAATGAAGGTTGAGCGGAATAGCTACACCTTGAGTTTGAAAAAATGGAAAATTGATGTGAAAAATTGCGAGATTATTGTTTACGCCACGTCGTGCCGTTAGCGCCATCTTCTAACACGATACCCATTGCCGTAAGTTCATTACGTGCCGCATCTGCAGCAGCCCAATCTTTAGCAGCACGGGCTTCGTTTCGTTGTTTGATAAGCGCTTCAATTTTTGCGACTTCATCATCGTCAGAACCAGCTTGTAAGAATTTTTCTGGATCTTGTTGAAGTAAACCTAAGATACCCGCTAATTCACGTAAACGAGCAGCAAGACCATTGGCTTTTTCTGCATCTTCAGTTTTCAATTTATTGATTTCACGCGCCATTTCAAATAAGACAGAAAGAGCGTTCGGCGTATTGAAATCATCGTCCATGGCTTCACGGAAGGCTTCCACAAAATTTTCACCGCCAAAAGCAACCGCACTTTGATCTGTGCCACGTAAAGCGGTGTATAAACGCTCTAATGCACCTTGTGCTAAGTTCAGGTTTTCTTCGCTGTAATTGAGTTGGCTGCGATAGTGTGCCGTTAATAAGAAATAACGCACCGCTTCTGCATTGTAGTGGTTTAATACATCACGAATAGTGAAGAAGTTGCCGAGGGATTTCGACATTTTTTCTTTATCTACCATAATCATGCCAGAATGGATCCAATAATTCACATATTGGCCCCCATGAGCACAGCAAGATTGGGCGATTTCATTTTCGTGATGCGGGAACATTAGGTCAGAACCGCCACCGTGAATATCAAAATGTTCGCCAAGTTGTTTGCAGTTCATCGCTGAACATTCAATGTGCCAACCTGGACGGCCCGCACCCCATGGTGATGGCCAGCTTGGTTCGTTTTCTTTCGACATTTTCCAAAGCACGAAATCCATTGGGTTTTTCTTGATTTCATTAATTTCAATACGCGCACCGGCTTGTAATTGGTCAAGATCTTGGCGTGATAATTTGCCGTATTCCTTAAAGCTTTCTACATCAAACATCACATCGCCATTGTCTGCAACATAAGCATGACCACGTGCAATCAGTTTTTCCACAATCTCAATAATTTCAGGAATATGATGTGTCGCACGAGGCTCAAAATCTGGACGTAGTACGTTTAACGCATCAAAATCTTTATACATTTCTTGCACCATGCGATCTACAAGTTGATCGCAGGTTTCTTTGTTTTCTAATGCACGTTTAATGATTTTATCGTCCACATCCGTGATATTACGCACATAAGTTAAATCGTAACCTAAAGAACGTAAATAGCGGGCAATCACATCAAAACATACAAAGGTACGACCATGGCCAATATGGCATAAATCGTAAACGGTCACGCCGCACACGTACATACCCACTTTTCCTTCATGGATAGGTTTGAATATTTCTTTTTCTCGAGTGAGGGTATTAAAGATCTTTAGCATATTTTTTCTCTTAGAACTGGTTGGAAAACGACCGCACTTTTTCTGCTCATGGTGGCGCTTTCTCGCCATTTGTGGAATAATGAATGCCTTAATTTTCAAGAGGAAAACAACATGGTTACATTACACACAAATTTTGGCGATATTAAAATTAAACTTGATTTTGATAAAGCGCCAATCACTGCAGAAAACTTTTTAAACTATTGTAAAAACGGTTTCTATGATAACACAATTTTTCATCGTGTTATTGATGGATTTATGATTCAGGGCGGTGGTATGGAAAGCGGAATGCGTGAAAAAGCAACAAACGCACCGATCCAAAATGAAGCTAACAATCGTTTAAGTAACAAACGTGGCACAATCGCCATGGCGCGTACCTCTGATCCACATTCTGCAACGGCACAATTCTTCATTAACGTGGCAGATAATGACTTCTTAAACTACCGTTCAAAAGAGATGTTCGGCCGTGAAGTGGTACAAGAATGGGGCTATGCCGTATTTGGTGAAGTGGTTGAAGGCATGGATGTGGTTGATAAAATCAAGAAAGTAAAAACCGGTAATAAAGGCTTCCACCAAGATGTTCCGACAGAAGATGTGGTGATTACATCCGTTTCTGTCGAATAATTAATTTGGTGTGTGGATGCGCAATCTACACACCTTTTTTTCTTAAGTGAAATAACGCGATGCCTTTCTTCGATACTCATACCCACCTTGATTATCTTCATCATGACACTGGTGAGCCATTAGCTCTGCTTGTGGAGAACGCTAAGCAAGCTGATGTGCAAAAAATTTTGATTGTGGCGGTAAAAGAATCGGATTTTAAAACAATCCAAAATATGACCGCACTTTTCCCTGAGCATCTTTATTGTGGACTTGGGTTACACCCTCTTTATATCAAAGAACATCAAGAGCATGATTTAGAGAAATTGGATACGGCATTATCCGTTCGTAATCAAAATTGTACGGCAGTGGCAGAAATTGGCTTAGAGTGTGCGATTCCAGATTTATTGACGGATGAATTATGGCAAAAACAACAGCACTTTCTGGAGAGTCAGCTTTATTTAGCGAAGAAATACAATCTGTCGGTCAATTTACATAGTCGTAAATCCCACGAGCAATTATTCCGCTTTTTGAAACAGGCTAATTTGACAAAATGTGGTATGGTGCATGGTTTTTCAGGAAGTTACGATCAAGCAAAACGATTTGTGGATTTAGGCTATAAAATTGGTGTAGGTGGTACCATTACTTATGAACGCGCGAATAAAACGCGCCAAGCGATTGCGAAGTTACCATTAGAGGCGTTGGTGTTAGAAACGGATACGCCTGATATGCCAGTGTTTGGCTTTCAAGGACAACCTAATCGACCAGAGCGGATAGTTCACACCTTTGAGGCATTATGCCGTTTAAGAAGTGAAAATGCTGAAGTCATTAAAGAAACGGCTTGGCAAAATAGCTTAACCTTATTCGGTTAAACCTTAAAACGATAAATCACTTGATTGGCTGAACCACGCCAAACCAAGCTTGGGTCAGCCTGTTCTTGTATAAATTTTCCATCAATAAGCACATCAATATAAGGCAACATTTGACGTTGATAATCATCAAGTTCATCCAGTTTATAACCCGTCCACACCCAAATATCCTTATCAGGGCATTCTTTTTTTACACGCTGTACAAAAGGAAGTAAGGCTTCAACATTACGAGGATGCATCGGATCTCCACCTGAAAGCGTGAGCCCTTGACGTTTAATGCGCGTATCTTTTAAATCATTGATGATCTGTTGTTCCATCGCTTCATCGAATAATACGCCATTATCAAAAGACCAGCTCTTTTGATTGTAACAACCACGGCAACCATGCGTACAGCCGCTAACGAAAAGGGTGCAACGGGTGCCTTCGCCATTTACAACATCTGTCGGGTAGTATTGGAGATAGTTCATGGTTTTGCCTTAAAAGTGCGGTTGATTTTCTCGTCAAATTCACCGAATTGATAAATTAACCTTTGCAATACAGGGCCAATTCTTGCATAATAACCCACCTAATCGCATTGCGATATCAATGGAAATCTTCTCGGTCTCTCGCAACGGTGTCCGGTTTACTCGGTCAGGTTCGGAAGAAAGCAGCCAAAGTCGGAATTTCTGTGTGCCGAGAATAAGCTGGGAAGATTTCCACCCAACTTATCCTTTTTTATTTTACACTCGCTCAACTAATTGTTTGAAGAACCCTTTTTCTAATTGCAATAATTCTGTATAAGTGCCTTTTTCAATTAGCTTCGCTTCATCAATCACACAAAGTTCATCAAATTGCTCAATCGCCGTTAAGCGGTGAGTCACCATAATTAAGGTTTTATTCTCAGCATGGGCAAGAATCAAACGCAGAATTTGGCGCTCAGTTTCGCGGTCTAAACCTTCAGTTGGCTCATCTAATAATAAAATTGGCGCATCGTTAAGCAGAATTCGAGCCAAGCCTAAACGGCGTTGTTCTCCACCCGAAAGTGGACGGCCGCCATCACCTAACCAAATATCTAAGCCTTGTTCTTGTTCCAACAATTTGCCTAAACCGACTTGATTTAATACCTCGATCATTTTTTCATCTGAAATATTGACCGCACTTGCGAATTGCAGATTTTGACGAAGTGTATCGCTAAATACATGAATACGTTGTGTTAAAAAGCAGAATTGGCTACGTAATGTGTCTTCTGCATAATCAGCAATTGGCTTGCCAGCAAGGAATAATTCTCCTTGGTTGGCATCATAATTACGCACTAAAAGCTGTAATAACGTGGATTTCCCGCTACCTGTTTTACCTAAAATTGCGACTTTTTTGCCTTTTTGAATGGTTAAATTCAGGTTTTCTAAGGCACGATTTTGACGTTCAGGATAAGTGAAAGAAAGATCTTTCGCTTCAATTAATGTAGTAGCGTTGTGATCGAACTCCGCTTTGCCATTAAAAGTCACTAATGGTTGCTGTTCGATAATGTCAGTTACACGTTCAGCTGAAGCAATCACTTGCCCGATATGTAAGAACGCTGAACCTAATGGCATTAAGATTTCAAACGATGCAAGGGCGGCAAAAGTGAAGAGCGCAATAAACGCCATACGATATTCATCGTTACCAAACTCCGCTTGTGAGCTAAACCATAACATTGCGGCGATAATCAAACCATTTAAAAAGAGTGAAAGGGCGGTTGAAAATCCGCTTAAATTGGCTTCTTTTTGCTGGTCTGCTTGCCAATTTGCTTCGGTTTTAGCCATGTTATCTTTCAATTTATCTTCGGCATTAAAAAGCAATAATTCAGCTTGCGCTTGGATAAATTCTAAGAATTGAGTGCGGTAAAGTGCACGTGAATGCACGAGTTTATCACCGAATTTTTTACCAAGTTGGTAGAAAACGGTTGGAATAACCAATACCAATAAAAGCAGGCTCACACCTAGACCTAAGGCTAAAGGTGCATTGACGAAGCTTAGACCAATGCACATAGCTAGAATCACAAAAATAGCCGTAATAAAAGGCGCAATTAAGCGAAGATATAGGCTATCGAGGGTATCCACATCCGATACTAAGCGGTTTAGTAAATCGCTGTTACGGTAGCGATTTAACACCGCAGGGCTTAAGGGAATAATCTTCTCAAAAACTTGTACCCGTAATTTAGCCAAAATGCGGAAAGTTGCATCGTGTGTGACCAACTTTTCGAAATAACGGAAAAGGGTACGGCTAATAGCAAGCCCACGTACAGAAGCAGAAGGGTAGAAGAAATTAAATAACGTGCCAAGACCTGCAATAGCCGTTGCGGCTAAAAACCAACCAGATGTGGTCAGCAAGCCTATGCTAGATGCAAGGCCTGTAATCATCAAAACTAAGCCTAAAAATAAAGGCAACTTGGCGAATTTAAATAAACGTAAAAAGGGAAGTAAAGCATGCATTATTGAATATCCTCTTTTCGTTGAGCCAATAATTCGGCAAAGAAGCCTTGATCTTTTAATTGGTTGAAATGCCCTTGTTGAACAATTTCACCTTCTTGCATCACTAAAATGTTGTCGCATTGTTTTAGATCTTCAATGCGGTGTGTGATCATTAAGGTGGTTTGGTTATGGCTCATTTCTGCAAGGGCAGCAAGTACCAGATTTTCAGATTGAGCATCTAGGCTAGCCGTTGGCTCATCGAGTAATAATAAATTGCCTTTGCGTAGTAAAGCGCGAGCGATCGCTAAGCGTTGCGCTTGGCCTACGGATACCCCTATCCCACCATCTTTAATTTCGCTATCCAAGCCTAATTTATCGGTAAATTCTTTCGCTTGAGCGGAAATCAAGGCTTGCTCAATTTGAGCATCAGTTGCTTGAATATCACCTAAAAGTAGATTTTCTTTGATGCTACCTTGTAGCAGTAATGGGTTTTGACCTACCCACGCAATTTGTTTGCGCCAGTCGCTTAAACGGCTTTGATTCAGTTCAACACCATTAATTTTTAAGCTGCCTTCATAAGGTAAGAAACCGAGTAATACATTGATTAAAGAGGTTTTTCCTGCACCACTTTGGCCCACAAGGGCAATATGGCTTTCTTTCGGAATATGGAATGAAAGCGGCTTCGTTAATGGTTGGCCTTGTGGAGAAAGCGCCACTAAATTTTCGGCCTGAATGTCGACCGCACTTTGTGCTGGAATTTGTTTATTGCCCTGATGTGCAATTAAATAATCCGCTTCTAAGAAATCGACAATGGCATCAGCAGCACCAATACCTGCTGCACGATCGTGATAGTAAGTCCCGAGATCACGCAATGGTTGGTAAAACTCTGGCGCCAAAATTAAGCAGAAAAAGCCGGTAAATAAGGTCAGCGTGGTGCCATAAGTACCAAATTCGACTTGGCCTAAATAGCTAAAACCAAAGTACACCGCCATTAAAGCAATGGAAATGGAGGTGAAAAACTCTAATACAGCAGAAGAGAGAAACGCCATTTTAAGTACAGCCATGGTTGTTTCACGGAAGTCTTCCGTTGTGCTTTCAATATGTTGAGTTTGTTCTGAAGTGCGGTTGAAAAGACGCAAGGTTTCTAAACCGCGTAAGCGATCCAAAAATTGAGCACTTAAGCGAGAAAGGGTAGCCATATTTTTTTGGCTGCTATCTGCAGCTGCAATTCCTACTAGAATCATAAAAATAGGCACAAGCGGAGCCGTGACCATCAAAATCAATCCAGCCGCCCAGTTGAGTGGGAATACAGCAATTAAAATCACCATTGGTACAATGGCAGACAAACTTTGTTGTGGTAAGAAACGCGCATAGAAATTATGTAGATTTTCCACTTGTTCAAGCATAATACTTGCCCAGCTTCCGGCTGGTTTGTTATTGATGGTTGCGGGACCAACTTGATGGATTTTATCTAAAATCTTTTGACGCATGTGATTTCGTAGTAATCGACCTGCTTTAAAGCCAATTTTTTCGCGTAGCCATAAAATGATCGCACGTAAAGCAAAAGTAATGATTAATGCAATAAAATAGGGAACCAGTTCAATGCGATCGATATGTTGCATAATGAGCTTGTTGAGCAATGTTGCAAGAAAATAGGTTTGAGCCACAAGAATTAAGGAAGAAAGTGTGGCAAGGGCAATATTGGTACGCATTAATTTTTTAACAGGTTGTTGCTGCGCACGAAGCCATTTTTGTAAATATTTTTGGCGAAGTTTGTCCATTGTTTTTATTTATCCTAGGATAGGATGAGTTTGGTGGAGGATTAAAAAAATCTACCTTTGAAAAATAATAGGTGCGTGAAACCTTGTTTTACGCACCTTACATGAAAATTTAACGCACTTATTCTTGTGCATCTAAATAACGTTCAGCATCTAATGCAGCCATACAGCCTGTACCTGCTGAAGTAATGGCTTGGCGATAGTTGTGATCCATTACATCACCCGCAGCAAATACGCCTTCCACTGACGTTGCTGTTGCATTGCCTTCAAGACCAGATTTAACGACGATATAACCATTATTAAGTTCAAGCTGGCCTTGGAAGATTTCAGTATTTGGCGCATGACCGATAGCAATAAATAAACCGTCTAATTTCACGTCTTCTTTTTCGCCGGTTTTCACGTTTTCTAAACGTACACCTGTTACACCCATGTTATCGCCTAATACTTCATTCAAAGTGCGGTCAGTATGAAGCACGATTTTGCCTTCTTCGACTTTTTTGTATAAGCGATCGATTAAGATCTTTTCTGCGCGGAAGCTATTGCGACGGTGGATTAAATGTACTTCAGAAGCAATATTCGCTAAGTAAAGTGCTTCTTCAACGGCGGTATTTCCGCCACCCACAACGGCAACCGGTTTATTGCGATAGAAGAAACCATCACAGGTTGCACAAGCTGAAACGCCGCGGCCTTTATAAGCGGTTTCAGATTCTAATCCGATATAACGTGCTGATGCACCTGTTGCGATGATTAATGCATCACATGTGAAGGTTTGCATATCGCCATAAAGTTTGAATGGGCGAGAAGATAAATCGACTTTATTAATGTGATCAAACACGATTTCTGTTTCAAATTTTTCAGCGTGTTGCAACATACGTTGCATTAAACCAGGGCCAGTGGTCATTTGAAAATCACCCGGCCAGTTTTCAATTTCATCTGTAGTGGTAAGTTGACCGCCTTGTTGAAGACCAGTCACTAAAACAGGTTTTAAGTTTGCACGTGCGGCATAAATAGCGGCAGTATAACCTGCAGGGCCTGAACCTAAAATTAATAATTTGCTGTGTTTAACGTCTGACATAAAGAATCCTTTGTTTATAAAATAAAGCATGAGGCTTTTGGAATTCGTTCATTATAAAGCCTTCATGCATAAAAAAATAGTTGATCGTATTAGTAAAGCAATGAATACAGCAATCGGCGATATTTATTGGTGATAGGATCCGCATTGCCAATGGCTGATAAAATAGATAAAAACTGTTGTTTCACTTCACCATTTTCTGCAGAAAGATCTTGCTTAAGAATGCTAAATAATAAATCCAATGCTTCTTCGTTTCGATTAGCCTGATGTAGCTGTACTGCTAATTTTAACGCAATTTCAGGTGTTGGATTTTTCGCATAATCCGCTTGTAATTGCTGAATTTCTGGCGTATCAGCTGCTTTAATTAAAAGCTCAATCTGCGCCTGTAATCCATGCCAACGGCTATCGCGATCCTGAATCGGAATTTGCGCTAAAATATCTGCCGCAGGCTCTGTTTTTTTCATGGCAATGTAAGTTTCCGCATAAAGTAATGCCACATCGCTATTTTTCTTATCTGAAAGTTCCCAAGCCTCTTTCAGTAATGGAAGGGCAGAGTTGTAATCTTCCACTTGTAAAAAATCCAAGGCTTTTTGGAATTTTAAATCTTCTTCTTTTGGCAAAATCGCACTCAAACGTTGTAATAAGCTTGCTTCGTCTAATGCACCAGGGAACGCATCTAATGCTTGTGCCTCTTTGAAAAGGTAGGTTGTTGGCAACGCTTGAATACGAAATTGAGCAGCAATCATTTGCTCTGTTTCACAATTGACTAAGCCGAGGATAAATTGTCCTTGATGTTGTTCTGCAACACGTTGTAGAACTTTTGCAAAATCAGCTGATTCTTTATGACTTGGGGCATAAAAGTTAATGACAAGTGGCGTTTCAACAGAACGTTGCAACGTTTCAGTAAGATTTTGTTCGTTGAGCTCAACGAAGAAAGGTAAATCTGCCATTTTTATTCCTTCATAAATGGAAAATGATGCATGATTTTAACAAAGTGTGGTCAGTTTTAGAAATGTTTTACAGGAAAAGAAAAGGGCAGTGTTAATCTGCCCTTATTCGCTATCTATTTTTATTCTTTTGTTTCTTCTACTTTATCTTCTGGAAGGACAAGGTTAAGAATTAAGGCAAGTAATGAGCCTACTGTGATGCCTGAACCAAGCACTTCTTTGAAAAAGTGCGGTAATTTATCAAGCAATTCTGGACGAGTCGTCACCGCTAAGCCACAGCCAATAGAAATGGCGATGATTAAACCATTGCGTTTACTACGTGCGACTTTATCCAACATTTGAATACCCGCAGCGATAATCATCGCGAACATCATTAAGCCTGCACCGCCTAATACAGGCAATGGGATTGAAACAATTAATGCTCCGAATACAGGGAATAATCCGGCTAGTGTTAGAAGTACACCTGTTAGTGCAACCACGTGACGGCTTGCCACGCCAGTTAAGGAAATCACGCCGATATTTTGTGAGAATGATGAGAAGGGCGTGGTGGACATAATGGCGGCTAAGGCTGATCCTAAACCATCGGCTAAAACCCCGCCTCGTAAATGTCTGCCAGTGATTTCGGTTTTGGTGGCATTACCTAGTGCTAAGAAGTTACCGCTTGATTCAACGATCGTCACTAAATAGGCAATAGACATACCGATAATGCCTGAAATAGGGAAGGCTAAACCAAAGTGTAGCGGTTGTGGAATCGCAAAAGTTTGCGCTTGTTTTACGCCTTCAAAGCTTACCCAGCCCATCGCCAAACAAACAATATAACCTGTCATCATCCCAATAACGATTGCGGCAGCAGAGAAAATGCCTTTACCCCATTGTACGAGCGCAACCACGATCACTAACACAAAGCTCGCCATCATTAAGTTTTCTGGCGTCGCATAATTCGCATCACCACGTTGACCACCCGCGAACCAGTCAACCGCAACTGGAATCAGGCTTAAGCCGATCATCATGACAACCGTCCCCGTCACAAGTGGAGGGAACAATTTGCGAATATACGGCATAAAGAAACTGCCGATAATCATCACTAAGGAACCAATGAGAGAAGAACCTAAAATACCGGCGATGCCATATTCGCTGAAACCAATGGCAAGTGCAGCAGCAACGAAAGTAAAGCTTGTCCCCATTACACTTGGTAAACGAATACCAATAGGCCCCAAGCCTTTACATTGGATAACGGTCACTACACCAGAAATTAAAAGCGCAGCATTAACTAATGTAATGGTATCTTCGGTCGGTAATTTTAAGACGTTACCAATGACCAGTGGTACGGCAATAATTCCCCCTAGTGCAGCAAGTAAATGTTGTGCCGCAAGGAGTAAACTCAATCCGAAAGGTGGTTTGTCTTCCACCGTGTAAAGCAGGTTGTTATTCATTTGGTTTCCCTAAGTAAAAAAATTGTGCGAATTATACGTTAATTTTGATTCGAGGCAAACGTTTGCGTAAATAAAATAAAAAAGTGCGGTTAAAAATCATCTTGTTTTTAACCGCACTTATTCGATTTTAAAGGTTACATCCAGAAGATATAAGCAATTGTCCCGATAATTAGCATACAGGTTAAATCAATAAATTTACCTACTCGGATCATTTCGGATTGTTTAACAAAACCTGTCGCGTACACAATCGCATTTGGTGGTGTACCAACCGGCATCATAAAGGCACAAGATGCACCTAGACCGATAATCATCGCAAAACCAAGCGGAGGCATATTCAGTGCTTGTGCGATGGAAATAAAGATTGGGACAAGCAATGCCGCACTTGCAGTATTTGACGTAAACTCAGTCAAGCAGACAATAAAGGCCGCAACAATTAATGCCATCACATAGTAGTGTCCCCCTTCAATAATGAAGACAATACCATCCGCCATTATTTTGCTTGCACCAGAATGGGTAAGCACAGAACTTAAGGTTAAGCCGCCACCAAAGAGGAACAACACTCCCCATTCTGTATTGTCTTGTACTTCTTTCCAACTTGCGATTCCGGTCACACAGATGACAATTGCAGCTGAGAGCGCAACCATACTGTCAAAACTGCCAATAGGTTTAGGTAAACCTAATGATTGAGAAATAATTGGGTTAAGGTACCCACCAAAAATCCACAGAATTGCTACAGTGATAAAAATAACCAACGTTAAAACTCGTTGTTTAGTCATGTGAATTTTTTCAAATTCAGCAGCAAAACGAAGGCCTAATTTGGGTTTAAATACAAGATATAACCAACCAATAATAAGCGGGAATAAAATTAACATGACTGGCGTGCCATACATTAACCAGTCAGCAAAACCTAAATGAAGTTGGGAGGCTGCAATCGCATTAGGTGGGCTTCCCACAAGTGTTCCCATCCCTCCAATGGTGGCACTATAGGCAATCCCTAATAACACGAATACGTAAGTATTGTGATCTTCATTACGATCTAACTGACTCAAAATAGTCATTGAAAGTGGGATCATCATCGCCGCCGTGGCCGTATTACTCATCCACATAGATAAAAATGCTGTTGCTAAGAAGAGGTAAAGCACCGCAACAAAGAGACGACCTTTCGCTAATTGCATGATTTTATTCGAAATCATTTTGTCAATTTTTTGCACATTTAATGCAGTAGCAAGGGCAAAACCACCAAAGAATAAGAAAATGGTCGGATCCGCAAAAGCAACAAGCGCTTCACGACTATTAGCCAATCCTAACAGGACAGATAAAATGGGTACGAACAATGCAGTGATCGTTACACTGACGGCTTCGGTAAGCCATAAAATAGCTACAAACGCGAGTAAAGATAATCCTTTGTTTGCCGCAGGTTCAAAAGGAAGGGTATTAAGTAAAATAAAAAAGAGCGCGACATCAAAGAGGAATATAATAGTTTGTTTATTCCATGCTTTTCGTTGAGAGTTTGTGACAGATATTACTTGCATATTTTTTCCTATATTTTTAAGGCCGGCGATTTTAGCATAACAGGCCTCAGTCAGGAAATAATGCATACTAAAAATTGATTATAATAAAAGAAAAGTGCAGTCAAAACCGGATGCTTTTTGACCGCACTTCATAGTTGAATATCAATTTAGCGAGATAAATTAACGAGATAAAATCACTTTAATTTGCTTTTGTAATACGGGGATAATCTCTTGTTCAAACCATGGATTTTTCTTGAGCCAAATTTGGTTGCGTGGAGAAGGGTGAACCAGTGGGAGAAAGTGAGGGAGAAAATCACGGAAATGGTGAACCGTTTCAGTCACATTAAGCTCGTTTTCTGGTAAATAATATTTTTGTGCATATTGCCCGATAAGAATGGTGAGCTCGATATTGGGTAAGTTTGCTAAAATTGGCGCATGCCATTTCTCAGCGAAGCCTTTTCGTGGTGGTAAATCACCCGATTTGCCTTTGCCTGGGTAATAAAAATCCATTGGAATAACTGCAAACATACCCGAGTGATAAAAGGTATCACGATCCACGCCTAGCCATTCACGCAGGCGATCACCGCTTTTATCATTCCAATATAAACGACTTTCTTGCGCTTTAATTCCAGGCGCTTGTCCGACGATATTAATACGAGCGGTAGTTGGTGCAGCAAAAAGCGGTTCGATACCTTTTGCGGTAAAGGATTGATTATCAGGATCTTGCATGATGGATTGGGTAATTTGAGCAAGTGTTGGCATGGTATTTCCTTCTTTATTAAATAAAAATAGCTCACCTTTGATGAGCTATTTTATCATAATCGATGTTACAACATTATAGGTGTTTCACTCGACGTTTTACTTCTTCCTGTTTGCCAGCGTTGAATGGACGAGCATCAGGGCTGCCGAGATAACCACAAACTCGTCGGGTTACGGAGACTTTTGCACTGTCATGGTTGCCACATTTCGGACAGACAAAGCCTTTACTTGTGCAATTAAACTCTCCTGTGAAACCACATTCATAACATTCATCAATTGGCGTGTTGGTGCCGTAATAAGGCACACGATCGTAGCTATAATCCCATACATCTTCGAGTGCTTTCAGGTTATGTTGAATGTTTGGGTATTCACCATAACAAATGAAGCCACCACTGGCTAATTCAGGATAAGGCATTTCAAAGTCTAATTTATCGTATGGATTGACTTTTTTCTCTACATCTAAGTGATAGCTGTTAGTGTAGTAGCCTTTATCGGTAACGCCGTCAATGACACCAAATTGTTTGGTATCTAAACGACAGAAACGATCACACAAGTTTTCACTTGGTGTGGAATAAAGGCTAAATGCATAACCTGTTTCTTTCTGCCATTGTTTTACCGCTTCATTTAAACGACGCACAATCGCGATGCCTTTTTCACGCAGTTGCTCATCGTCAAAAATATGTCCCTTTTTATACAGTGCATTTATGGTTTCATGAATACCAATATAGCCTAAAGAAATTGATGCTCGGCCATTTTTGAAAATATCCGCAACATTATCATCGGCTTTTAGTCGAACGCCGCAAGAGCCTTCCATATAGAGAATTGGTGCGACACGAGCTTTAGTATTTTCTAAGCGAGCAATGCGGGTAAGCAAGGCTTTCTTCGCGAGGGCTAAGCGTTCATCTAAAGTGCGGTAGAATTTTTCTTCATTCCCTTGTGCTTCAAGAGCAATGCGAGGAAGATTCAAACTCACCACACCTAAATTATTGCGACCATCATGCACTTCATGACCGTTTTCTTCATAAGCACCTAAGAAGCTACGACAACCCATTGGGGCTTTGAACGAGCCAGTGACTTTAACCACTTGATCATAGTTTAAAATATCTGGATACATGCGTTTTGAAGCGCATTCTAAAGCCAGTTTTTTAATGTCATAGTTCGGATCTTGTTCGTTTTGGTTCACGCCTTTTTTAATGGTAAAGACCAGTTTAGGGAAGACGGGGGTTTTGTGATTTTTACCTAAACCACGAATACGGTTTTTCAAAATCGATTGTTGAATTAAACGTTCTTGCCAACTAGTGCCTAAGCCAAAACCAAAGGTAACAAATGGCGTTTGACCATTTGACGTATGGAGTGTATTAACTTCATATTCAAGGGATTGGAACGCATCAAAACATTCTTTTTCAATTAGTGCTTTTGCATAACCTTCAGCATCAGGAATTTGCCATTGTGCAGCATTTTTCAAATGTTTTTCAAAGCTGAGTTGAACATAAGGCGCAAGCACTTCATCAATGCGATTAATGGTTGTACCTCCATAAATATGGCTGGCGACTTGAGCAATAATTTGTGCGGTAACCGCTGTTGCTGTGCCGATAGATTTTGGTGGTTCAATTTCTGCATTACCCATTTTAAAACCATGAGAAAGCATGCCTTTTAGATCAACGAGCATGCAGTTAAACATCGGGAAAAATGGCGCGTAATCTAAGTCGTGATAGTGGATTTCCCCTTTTTCATGGGCTTCAACAACATCTCTTGGCAGAATGTGACGTTTGGCATAATGTTTTGCCACGATACCAGCCAGTAAATCACGCTGGGTAGGGATAACTTTCGCATCTTTATTGGCGTTTTCATTAAGCAATTCCACATTGCTTTGCTCAATCAGTCCTTCAATTTCTTTAGTTAATTGGCTACGTTTTTCTCTAGCAAGATCACGATCGTGACGATATTCAATATAGGCACGTGCAATTTGGGGATACTTGCTTGTCATTAAGTGATCTTCAACAATTTTTTGAATCTGGTTGATATCAATTTCATGCTGATAGTGACTAAAAATCTCGGTATTAATTCGCTGGCTCAGCTCATGAATATAAATTTCATCAACAATATTGACCGCACTTGCTGCTTTTTTGATTGCATTAGTAATACGTTGTAGGTCAAACCCAATTCGTGAACCATCACGCTTAATCACGAAGAAAGCATTCATTTTATGACTCCTATATAGGCTAACTTAAAAAAAACGAAATTACTATATATAGTTTTATTTGATATATCAACACACAATATGTAGTGTTATTTTGTGTTTTTTGATGATTAAAGTCGAGGTGAAAGCTTGCCAAATCTGGAAAGAAAGAGTCTTTTTGTTGATAATTATTCTCAAATTATTTTTTTGATAAATTTGATCTGAATCAAGGTTTTTGCCAATAAAAAAACGGACGAAAAATCGTCCGCTCTTTTAGCCTTAGAAAAGAAATTAAGCCGCAACCATTACCATAGCTGGGCGAATCACACGACCATTTAAGGTATAGCCTTTTTGTAAAACGGTGGTGATTTGGTTGCTTTCAAACCCTTCAGCTGGTTGCATAGAGATGGCTTGGTGAAGATCCGGGTTAAAGGTTTCACCCACTGCACCAACAGGTTCGACACCAAAGCGAGAAACCGTTGAGAGTAACTCTTTTAAAGTCAGCTCAACACCAGCGAATAGTGCTTTGATGTTTTCATCTTCCTTATTGGCAGGCGTTGCAAGCGCGCGCTCTAAGTTATCAATGGTATTTAAAATATCTTTTGAGAATTTTTCGAGCGCAAATTTATGTGCTTTTTCGATGTCTTGTTCACTGCGGCGGCGCATATTGTCAATTTCAGCACGCGTGCGAAGCAATAAATCTTGCTCTTTTTTAGAGGTTTCTTCTACTTGTGCTTTTAATTGTTCTTCAAGTTCTTGTACACGAGCGATCGCTTCTTCTAACGGATCTTCCGTTGAAGTGGTTTCCTGCTGAACTTCTTCAACAAGTTCTTCATTTTCATTTAAGTTTTGTGTTTGTTCTGACATCTTTTTCTCCATTTATCAAAAATTAGTGCTATTTTAGCAAAACTGAATTGCTATGTAATATAATGGCTAAAATTTTAAATTCAAGTGCGGTCAAAAATCAGCAAGTCTGTACTTGGGAGCAATCATAGTTATGGATGAATTAGTCAAATCATTTAAAACCATCGCCTTGATGGGAAAACCACGTCGCGACATTAATTTGCAAATGCATAAAAACTTGTATCAGTGGCTGAAAGAGCGAGGATATCAAGTTTTAGTTGAAAAAGAAGTAGGGGAAAAATTCGGTTTACCGGAAGAGGTGTTAGCAACGGTTGAAGAAATTGGAGAGCAAGTTCAACTCGTGATTGTAATCGGTGGTGATGGCAATATGCTAGGGCGTGCTCGCATTTTGGCTAAATATAATATTCCAATGATTGGTATTAACCGAGGCAACTTAGGCTTTTTGACCGATATTGACCCGAAAAATGCTTATGCACAGCTCGAAGCGTGTTTAGAACATGGTGAATTTTTTGTAGAAGAGCGTTTTTTATTGGAAGCTAAAATTGAACGGAACAGTGAAATTATTTCCTGTAGCAATGCCGTAAATGAGGCGGTGATTCACCCAGCTAAAATTGCGCACATGATTGATTTCCATGTTTACATCAATGATAAATTCGCCTTTTCTCAACGTTCAGACGGATTGATTGTTTCCACTCCCACAGGTTCAACCGCTTATTCGCTTTCCGCAGGCGGCCCAATTTTAACACCAAATTTAAATGCGATTGCCCTTGTGCCGATGTTCCCACATACACTTTCTTCTCGACCATTAGTCATTGATGGCGATAGCAAAATTTCAATTCGTTTTGCGGAACATAATACTTCACAGTTGGAATTAGGTTGTGATAGTCAAATTGCGCTAGATTTTTCTCCTGATGATATCGTTCATATTGAAAAAAGCCCGCACAAGCTACGTTTATTACATCTTAAAAATTATAATTATTACAATGTATTAAGTACCAAATTAGGTTGGCTTAAAAATTTCTAATCCCAAAAGTTAAAAATCTCTTTACTGTATATTGTAACAGTTATAATATATGGATATACAGTTAAGGAGATTTTTTATGTTAACCCAACTTACCATCAATAATTTTGCAATTGTTCGTCAATTAGAGATTGAATTGGCGAAAGGAATGTCTGTGATCACGGGGGAAACCGGTGCAGGGAAATCCATTGCTATTGATGCGTTAGGATTATGCTTGGGGCAGCGTATTGAAACGTCTATGGTTCGAGAAGGGCAGGAAAGAGCAGAAATCTGCGCCACATTTTTTATTGAACCAACTAATCCTGCTTATCAATGGTTGCAAGAGCAAGAATTGCAAGATCCTGATAATCCCTCCGATTGTATTCTACGCCGCGTTATTAATGCAGATGGGCGTTCTAAAGCCTTTATCAATAGCACGCCCGTATCGGCTTCCCAATTAAAAGAAATTGGACAATATCTTATTCATATTAATGGGCAGCACGCTTCACAATTATTATTGAAAAATGACTACCAACTTCAGTTGGTGGATACATTTGCACATCACCATGATTTGCTCGCACAAATGCGAGAAGATTATCGCGCGTGGAAAAATCTTCAAACGCAAGTTAAAACCTTCCAACAAAAAGTTGCCGAAAATGAAGCGAAGAAACAGCTTTTACAATATCAGGTCGAAGAGTTGGATGAGTTTGCGCTTCGTCCAAATGAATATTTAGAATTAGAAGAGGATCAACGTCGTTTATCGAATAGCGAACAGCTGACACAGTTATCACAATCAGCCTTACAGCTACTCAGCGAAAATGAGACGGTGAGCATTGACTCTATGCTTTATCGTGCGACACAGTACATTGATGAATTAAGTGAGTTAGATCCTCGCTATGCTTCTGTTCAAACAATGTTGAATGATGCACTTATTCAAGTGCAAGAGGCGACAAGTGAAGTTCAACATCTTGCTTCTCATATTGAGCAAGATCCAATGTTATTACAGGAGATTGAGCAACGTTTAGGGCAAGCTTTACAACTTGCACGTAAGCACAATGTGAAACCGGAAGAATTGGTGGATTGGCATCAAAAATTAAAAGCAGAATTGACCGCACTTTTAGATTTTTCAGAAAGTGAAGAACGCCTGATTTTAGAAGAAAAAGCTGCCTTTGAGAAAATGCAACGTACGGCAAAACAATTACATGAAAGCCGTTGCCAAGCTGCAGAGAAATTAGCACAACAGGTTACACATTCTATCAAAGGGCTTGCAATGGAAAATGCCGAGTTTTTCATTGAAGTGAATTCGGATTTAACTAAAGTGGCGGCAAATGGGGCAGATAATATCGTCTTTGCTTTACGCAGTAATCTAGGCCAGCAGGCACAACCGCTAGCAAAAGTGGCATCAGGTGGTGAGCTTTCTCGTATTTCATTAGCGATCCAAGTCTTAACGTCCGATCAATCAGCGATTCCAACGTTAATTTTTGATGAAGTTGATGTTGGCATTAGCGGTAAAACGGCGAGTGTAGTGGGTAAATTATTACGTCAATTAGGCGATAAATGCCAAGTGCTTTGTGTGACTCATTTACCACAAGTAGCATGTCATGGACATCATCAATTTAATGTTGAGAAATTTACCGTTGATGATAAAACAGAAACTAAAATGACCGCACTTTCTCAAGAAGAGAGAGTTCCAGCTCTTGCAAGATTACTGGGTGGCAGTGAAATTACAGAACTAGCCTTGGCGAATGCGCAAGAAATGTTGGATTTAGTGAACTAAAATCAGGTAAATAAATGGGCGTTTGTAGCCCATTTTATGCATTAATGAGCTGAATTCTGTCGTAAAGCTTAGGTTCTTCTTGTCACATTTCAAAAATACTTGATAGGAATGCTTGCTTATTAGTCAAAAAAGCGTATTATAGACGTCTATACGTCAATACATCCAAAAGAAGAGAACTTATGTCTAGCTATTTATTTACTTCTGAATCGGTTTCAGAAGGACATCCAGATAAGATTGCCGATCAAATTTCTGATGCGGTACTTGATGAAATTTTAAAACAAGATCCTAAAGCTCGTGTGGCTTGCGAAACCTATGTAAAAACAGGGATGGCGTTAGTCGGTGGGGAAATTACGACATCAGCATGGGTCGATATTGAAAATCTCACTCGCCAAGTCATTTGTGATATTGGTTACAAACACTCAGAGATGGGGTTCGATGGTAATTCTTGTGCGGTATTAAATGCGATTGGTAAGCAATCATCTGATATTAACCAAGGTGTGGATCGTGAGAATCCATTAGATCAAGGTGCGGGTGACCAAGGGATTATGTTTGGTTATGCGACAAATGAAACAGAAGTCTTGATGCCAGCAGCGATTACTTATGCACATCGTTTAATGGAAAAACAAGCAGAAGTGCGTAAAAGCGGAAAATTAGCCTGGTTACGCCCTGATGCGAAAAGCCAAGTCACTTTAAAATATGAAGATAACAAAATCGTGGGCGTGGATGCCGTTGTTCTTTCTACACAACACAGTGAAGAAGTGTCACAAAAAGAAATTTACGAAGGCGTGATGGAAGAAATCATCAAGCCAATTCTGCCAAGTGAATGGTTATCTCAACAAACAAAATATTTCATTAACCCAACTGGTCGTTTTGTGATTGGTGGCCCAATGGGCGACTGTGGCTTAACGGGTCGTAAAATCATTGTCGATACATACGGTGGTGCGGCTCGTCATGGTGGTGGCGCATTCTCTGGTAAAGATCCATCAAAAGTAGACCGTTCAGCGGCTTATGCTGCACGTTATGTGGCTAAAAATATTGTTGCAGCAGGTCTTGCAGATCGTTGTGAAATTCAACTTTCTTATGCAATTGGCGTGGCTGAGCCAACTTCTATCATGGTAGAAACTTTCGGTACAGGAAAAGTATCAAACGAAGTATTGGTTAAATTAGTGCGTGAATTCTTTGATTTACGTCCTTATGGTTTAATTAAAATGTTAAATTTAATTCAACCAATCTATCGCCAAACTGCCGCGTATGGACACTTCGGTCGTGAACAATTCCCATGGGAAAAAGTAGATCGTGCAGAAGAATTACGTGCAGCAGCCGGTCTTAAATAAGTAAATAAAATGTGTATGATAAAAACCGCTAAATTAGCGGTTTTTGTTTACTTAGTATGATGATGTCATCTCAAACTCAGTTTCGGCATTTAAAAATGCAGGTGCAACGCAAGCTTGCAGAAACATTACAACTGGCTGAACGTCATTTTCAACAGAAATTTCCTATTCCGACAATCAGTTATGACTTGCGAGGTGTAAAGGCCGGCGTTGCATACTTGCAGAAAAATGAGATTAAATTTAACCGCACTTTGCTACTCGAGAACTCAGATGAATTTATTCATCAGGTTGTTCCCCATGAATTAGCCCATCTTATTGTGTATCAAGTATTTGGTCGGGTGAAACCGCATGGACAGGAATGGCAAGCGGTGATGACACAATTATTTAATCTCCCGGCTGATACTTGCCATCAATTTGATGTAGAGAATGTACAAGGCAAAATGTTTGCTTATCAATGTGAATGTCAGACTCATTACTTAACGATTCGGCGGCATAATCGTATTCAACGCGATAAAATTGCTTATTTATGCCGAAAATGTCACGAAAAATTGGTTTTTCATAGTGAAAATTAATAAGCAGTATGGTATGTTTCTAGTGTTTTCAATCAAATAACAGGGGTTATCCAATGAAAAAATCATTATTAGCTATCGTTGTCGGAGCATTAGCGGTTGCTTCAACTGCAAATGCAGGTTTATATGCAGAAGGTGATCTTGGTCTTTCAAGAACTAAATTGACCAATGGTGGTTCAAGCAAAACTAAAATTGAGCCACGTGTTGCAGTAGGTTACAAATTAGGTAATGTACGTGTAGCAGGTGATTATACTCATCACGGTAATTTCCAAGGCACTAAAGTTCAAGGTTTAGGTGCGACAGTATTCTATGACTTCGATACCAACTCTCAAAT
Source organism: Haemophilus sp. (assembly GCA_019423025.1). GTDB lineage: Bacteria > Pseudomonadota > Gammaproteobacteria > Enterobacterales > Pasteurellaceae > Haemophilus_D. The sequence goes on from JAHZCD010000002.1 coordinate 340,580, forward strand.
TGAACCTTATGTTGGTGCTCGTCTTGCGGCTAACCGTTTCAAATTTGAAGACCGTGCAGAACAACGTTATAAAAGCTCTTCTGAAACCAAAGTGGGTTATGGTGTAGTTGCGGGTGCTAAATATAAATTAGCAGACAAAGTGTATGCAAACGGTGGTTTAGAATATAACCGTTTAGGTAGCTTTGACGATACTAAAGTGAATAACTATGGCGCTAAAGTGGGCGTAGGTTACGAATTCTAATTTCCCTTTTGAAAAGTGCGGTTGATTTTCACCGCACTTTTTCTTTTGGATATATAAGTTGTATAGGTTAATCTATTTGTGATTAATTCATGTAGCAGTTAAAATCCTCGTTCTAGATGAAATCGAGGATTTTTTATTTTTAGAGGTGAGAATATGATTATCGTTTATGGCATTAAAAACTGTGATACAGTGAAAAAAGCATTGAAGTGGCTAACTGAACATAATATTCAACATAAATTACATGATTATCGTGTGGATGGATTAGATACTCAGTTCTTGCAACAAGCAGAAGCACAATTTGGTTGGGACAATTTAGTCAATAAACGTAGTACGACTTGGCGTAATCTTGATGAAAATGTGAAAAATACACTCTCGAAATCTACCGCACTTTCCGTATTAGCTAAAAATCCAACGTTAATTAAACGCCCTATTATTTTACAAGATGGAAAGGCATTGATTGGCTTTAACGAAAAAGTATATATCGCAACATTTAATTAGTATTAAAGTAGGCTAATTTATTGTACTTACTTATCTACTTATTAGAGTTATTAATTTTATTTGAAAAGGATGTATAAAAGTGAATGATCCATTACAAAGGGCTATACGACGTTTTTTTATTGGGACTTTCTTTATTGGAACTTTTTTTATTGCGTTATTATGTATAGCCTGCACTTATTTATTTGAAATATCCATAGATCCACTTTCTGAAGGGGGATTTTGGGCTGCTTTTCCTATCTCATTCATACCTGGGGCGATTACAACGCTTGTCTTTTTCATCACTCAAAAAAAAGCAAGTCGCTATTATTTGTTGTATTTATGGGTGGCATTTTTTACGCCATTTTTAATTCCTATTATCGTCGGATTATCTTTACATTTTTTTTATTTAAACTGGTATAGCGTTATTGATCCTATTATAGGAGCTTATGCTTTATTATTCCTTCCTTGCGTTATTTTTGGAATAGTTCAATTGTTGTGGGCAGTAGTATGTTTGCCAGATGCATAGTAAAGCGTAATCTTTTCACCTTGCATTTTGTTTTTAATAAGATTCATTACAATGTTATTGCAAGTTCAATCACTGATGTGATAAATATTTCATAGCAGTTGGTTATTTGTTTGGAATTTTTTATGTGATTGAATTGTAAATTTTCTTAATTAATTGCCAAACAAAGGATTGATTATGCATAACAAATCTTATTTTGCCCTTCTTCCTCTTTCATTTTTTATATCTAATGCTTTTGCTGAGGATACGCAGTCTGTAACATTATTGGATCCCATTGTGGTAACAGGTGTTACTCAGACGAACACCAATTCTGTCAAACTTAATCCTAAAACAACGCTTCAACCTTTACCTGCTGGTGATGGTGCAGATTTATTGCAATCTGTGGCAAATATGAGCGTGATTCGTAAAGGTGGGAGTTCTGGCGATCCGTTATTTCGCGGGTTAGGTGGTTCTCGCTTGAAAATTCAAGCAGACGACCAATTCATTTATGGTGGGTGTAGCAACCGAATGGATCCGCCAACAGCTTATATTTTCCCATCAGCTTATGATGAAGTTGTGGTGACCAAAGGTCCCCAAACTGTAACTGAAGGTTCTGGTTTGGTCGCAGGGGCAGTTCGTTTTGTGCGTAAAGAGCCTGAATTTGATACTCAAAATACCTATTTAAACGGCAGTGTCACACTTGGCGGAAACAAACGTAGAGATGCTTATTTCGATGCGATGGCGGGTGGTAAATATGGTTATTTACGTACGAGTATGTCACACAATGAGGCGGGGAATTACAAAGATGGTGATGGCAATCGAGTTCATTCCTCTTTTGAGCGCCGTAATCAAATGTTACAGCTTGGTTTCACACCGACAGAAAACACCTTATTGACTGGAACTTATGAACGTAGTCGAGGCGAAGCGGCTTATGCAGATCGAATGATGGATGGGAGTAAGTTTGATCGTGATGCGTGGAATGTGCGATTTGTACAACGTAATATTACACCATGGTTCACTGAACTTGAATTACGTTACGGTCAAAGCAAGATTGATCATGTGATGGATACTTATAGTATGCGTTATTTAAGCATGATGGGAAATCAAGTTAAAAAAGCAATGAATCCAAAACGTGAAACCAATACAGGGCATTTGAAAGCAACCTTTGATTGGTCGGATATTAATTTGCAAACAGGCATTGATTATATGCGTGATAAACACCTTTCACGTATGGAAATGAATGGTGAGGGCTATAGACACAAGCCTTATCAACCACAGCAAAACTTTACTCAATGGGGCGGATTTGTTGAGGGGGCCTGGACGGCAAGCGATAGTCGTAAGTTTATTTCTGGTTATCGTTACGATGAAGTGAAAGCTGAATACGACACTTTAATGGCAAATCACCCAAATAAACATCATACGTATGGTTTGCATTCAGGCTTCTTACGTTGGGAAGAAGAAATCAATGGCATTAAATATTATGCTGGTGTAGGGATTGCAGAGCGAGCGCCAGATTATTGGGAACGCCGTGCAAGCCAAGTTTTAGATAAAGAGCAAAACCGTCAAATTGATACGGGGTTGATGTGGAAGAATGACACCTTTGATTTTTCTGTATCGTTATTTGGTAGTGATGTCCACGATTTCATTATGTTAGAACGAGTAGGTAAAGATGTCTCGGCTCGTAATATCAAGGCAACTCGATTAGGCGGTGAAATTGAAGGCAAATGGAAATTTGCACGTCACTGGGAAATCGGTAGTAGTCTGGCTTATACCTATGGTAAAAATCGCACGGACGACCGTCCACTCGCTCAAACACCGCCATTAGAATGGAAAAACTCATTAACTTGGGATAATGAAACCTTGAGCGCGGGAATATTATGGCGAGTAGTTTCGGCACAAAAACGCTATGCAGCGGGACAAGGCAACATTATTGGGCAGGACATTGGTGCTTCCGCTGGTTTTGGAACCTTATCCTTTAATACAGGGTGGAAAATTAATAAATATGCCACTTTGCAGGGCGGAATTGATAACTTATTTAATAAATCCTATGCAGAATTTGTAAGTAAAGGCGCAGATCCTTCAGCGGGGCTTCAAACTGTTCGAGTGAACGAGCCAGGACGTCAATATTGGTTACGTTTGCAAGTTCAATTCTAGGATTCTTCATAAACGAATAAAAACGGATAACGAGGTTATCCGTTTTTTATTTGAACAGATTTAAATTGAAGGAAAATTTTGTTAAATTAGACCGCACTTTTAGCAGTCACTGAATATTATGAAACAAAAAACTATTGAGCTTGCACAAGCATTAATTCGTCGCCCCTCTATTAGCCCAAATGATGAGGGCTGTCAGCAATTAATAGCTGAGCGTTTGGAAAAACTCGGCTTTCAAATTGAATGGATGCCTTTCAACGATACGTTAAATTTATGGGCGAAGCATGGTGCTGGTGAGCCAGTCATCGCCTTTGCTGGGCATACCGATGTGGTACCGACGGGAGATGAAACGCAATGGACCTATCCACCGTTTTCTGCCGAAATTGTGGATGATATGCTTTATGGTCGTGGTGCGGCAGATATGAAAGGCTCATTGGCAGCAATGATTGTGGCGGCGGAAGAATATGTGAAAGTCAATCCGAATCATAAGGGGACGATTGCTTTGTTGATTACTTCTGACGAAGAGGCAGCCGCGAAAGATGGCACAGTGCGTGTTGTCGAAACCTTAATGACGCGCGGTGAGAAAATCACTTATTGCATGGTAGGCGAGCCGTCTAGCTCGAAAACATTGGGTGATGTGGTTAAAAATGGCCGTCGTGGGTCGATTACAGGTAATCTCTACATTCAAGGTATTCAAGGTCATGTGGCTTATCCTCATTTAGCGGAAAACCCAATTCATAAAGCCGCGCCTTTCTTGCAGGAGTTAACCACTTATCAATGGGATAATGGCAACGAATTTTTCCCGCCAACCAGTTTACAAATTGCGAATATTCATGCAGGCACAGGGAGTAATAATGTCATCCCAGGTGAGCTTTATGTGCAATTCAATTTACGTTATTGTACGGAAGTGACTGATGAAAGCATTAAGCAGAAAGTGGCAGAAATGCTCGAAAAGCATGGTCTGAAATACCGTATTGATTGGAATTTATCGGGTAAACCATTTTTGACGAAACCGGGTAAATTATTAGATGCATTAACGATAGCAATTGAGCAAACAACTGGTATTACACCACAAGCAGAAACAGGCGGTGGCACCTCTGACGGACGTTTTATTGCGTTAATGGGGGCTGAAGTGGTGGAATTTGGGCCACTTAATGCGACGATTCATAAAGTAAATGAATATGTAAACGTTGATGATCTAGCCAAGTGCGGTCTGATTTATCATAAAATGTTAGTGAATTTATTGGACAAGTAAGATGAAATTAACGCCTGAAATGTTAACTGGCAAATCTCGTGAACATTTGATCAATTTGCCTACTCCTCATTCTCCGAATCATTTTTTGCAAGCAGGGGCAATGAAAGCGTTTCAAGGATTGCAGCAAAGTGCGGTCAAAAATGGATTTAATTTGCAACCTGCGAGTAGCTTTCGTGATTTTGAACGTCAACAACTCATTTGGAACGGTAAATTTAACGGTGAACGCAAGGTTCATGATGATGCGGGAAATCCATTAGATTTATCGTCGTTAGATGATTGGCAAAAAGCACAAGCCATTTTACGTTGGTCAGCGCTTCCAGGGGGAAGTCGTCATCATTGGGGAACTGAAATCGATATTTTTGATCCTGATCTTTTGCCTCAAGGTCAATCTTTACAACTTGAACCTTGGGAATATGAAAAGGGTGGTTATTTCTTTGAATTGAGTGAATTCCTCACTGAAAATCTACCGCACTTTGATTTTGTTTTGCCATTTATAAGTCAGCCAGAAGGTAAAAAAATCGGCCGAGAGCCTTGGCATATTAGCTATTTACCGTTGGCAGAGCAGGCATCACGATTATTTACGCCAGATGTGCTATTGCAGGTTTGGAAGCATGAGATAGTGGCTGGAAAAGAAACGTTAATTGCACATTTACCAGAGATTTTTGAGCAATATGTGGTTTAACAAAAAACGCAGCGAGTCGCTGCGTTTTTTTATGGTTTGATTAATTCTTTTTATTCTTTTCCAAGGATTTATGTTGAATTTTCACATTCTTGCCTTTGGCTTGGAAATATTCACCAATTTGTTGAGCGATATAAACAGAACGATGTTTACCACCTGTACAACCAATGGCAATGGTTAAATAGCTTCGATTATTTTGCTCTAACATCGGTAACCACGTTTCAATGTAATTACGCGTTTGGTAGATAAAATTATTCACTTCATCATGCGCAAGTAAAAATTGTGCAACAGGTTCATCGAGCCCTGTCATTGGACGAAGTTCAGGATTCCAGTGTGGGTTAGGCAGAAAACGCACATCGAAGACATAATCGGCATCAAGCGGAATACCATATTTAAAGCCAAACGACTCAACCACGATCTTAAGTTCTTTATCTGTATTACCGCGTAAAACTTCTCCTAAACGTTCAGATAACGCATGAGTGGAAAGTGGCGCAGTATCAATAATAAAATTAGCATGTTGAATTAAAGGCTCAAGCTGCTGATACTCTAAATCAATCGCTGACTCAAGTGGGAGATCTTGCGCTGAAAGGGGATGAAGACGGCGTGAATCGCTGTAACGGCGAATAAGTGTGCTGCGATCGCTGTCCAAAAAGATGATTTTGACGGAATAAGTAGCTTGGATATCCGTCAAAATTTTGTCTAAATCAGCACTTGAAGGGGGAAGATTTCGAATATCGAGACTGATCGCAACAGCCGTTTGAGTGTTGGCAAGAATCTGCGCGAGTTGAGGAAGTAAATTGAGAGGAAGGTTATCCACGCAATAATAGCCCATATCTTCCAAGGCCCTTAATGCGACAGATTTTCCCGCCCCGGAGCGACCGCTGATAATAATAATTTCCATCTGCGAGATTCCTTATGGTTAGTAGGTTAGGTTATACCTCTTGAGGTGCAATATTATCTAAATTTGTGTCGTCTTCAGATTCCTCTGAATGATCGGCACATTCAAAAATTTGCCAAATTTCATCCGCACTTTGCGCTGAACGAAGTTGTTTAATTAAGTTTTTATCAGTTAATTTTTCATTAATTTCTGCCAGAACAGGAATATATTCTTGGCAGTGATTTTCGGGTACGAGCACAGCAAAAACGATATCCACCGGTTTATTATCGGCGGCATCATATTCGACAGGCGTTTCTAATTGCATAAATACCGTCAGGATCTTATCTGACACAGTAGCAGGTAACTTAGCTTTAGGCATGGCGACACCATTGCCTAATCCTGAATTACCTAATTTTTCTCGTTCAAATAAACATTCAAAACAAGCTTGTTCACCATTTTCAGAGTGAAGTTTTTCCACAACGAAAGTGGCAATAGATTCAAATAATCGTTTCTTGCTAGAAAAAGCAACCCCCTGACGAATATCATCAGGGGCGAGCAGAGTCGTAAATTTCATAGGTTATAGTTTAAATTGTTCGCCTAAATAGACACGTTTAACGTGCTCATCATTCATGACTTCTTCCGGTGTGCCGGTCGCGATAATTTTCCCTTCACCAACAATATAAGCGCGTTCACAGACATCAAGGGTTTCGCGTACGTTATGGTCGGTAATTAACACGCCTAAGCCACGATTACGGAGATCCGTGATGATTTTCTTAATATCCGTGACCGAAATAGGATCCACACCCGCAAAAGGTTCATCTAGTAAAATGAATTTGGGATTTGCCGCTAAGGCGCGTGCAATTTCTACACGACGACGTTCACCACCAGAAAGCGATTGTCCAAGGCTATCACGAATATGGCTAATATTGAACTCATCAATTAACTCATCCGCTCTCTCTCTGCGTTGTTCTGCAGTGAGATCTTTACGAATTTCTAATACCGCCATAAGATTTTCATAGACCGTTAAACGGCGGAAAATAGAGGCTTCTTGTGGTAAATAGCCAATTCCTCGACGTGCACGTTCATGCATAGGCAACACGCTAATATCATCGCCATCAATGGTTATTTTTCCCTGATCGTGACGCACTAAACCGACGACCATGTAGAAAGTAGTGGTTTTACCCGCACCATTTGGACCAAGTAAGCCAACAATTTCATTGGAATTTACGGTTAAACTCACATCAGAAACCACTTTTCGGCTTTTATAGCTTTTTGCGAGGAATTCAGCTTGTAATACAGACATCGGTTATTTTTTACCTTTTTGTTGTAATTGAGTTGGGATTAAGACAGTTTGCACGCGTGATTTCCCATTACCATTGGCTTTTAACTGTTGTTTTTTCACATCATAAGTGATGCGTTCACCGTTAATTTTGCTATCTAATTGTTTTAATTCGGCATTACCAGTTAATGTTAAGAATTCAGTGCCTAAATCGTAGTGAACTTTATTGGCTTTACCATCAACAGGCTTACCATCATCAAGTTGTTGGTGGAAAGTAACAGGGCTACCAAATGCTTCAACAGTTTCTTTTTTACCTGAATTTTCTGGTGGACGAGTAATAACCACTTTATTGGCTTTAATCAAAATAGAACCTTGTGTAATCACAACGTTATCCGTAAAGGTCACCACGCTGTTTTCCATATCTAAAGATTGATTATCTGAGACGATATTGATCGGTTTATTAGTATCATCTTTTAACGCAAAAGCAGATAAAGAAGTCACCATTAACGCAGTTAAAAGCAGAATTTTATTGTTTGTTGATTTCATAATATGTTTTTACCTGTTCCTTTAGAGTTGCAACTTGCTGACGTAAATTTCCGACGAGCTTCAATCCACTAGAATTAAAGTTTAATCCGTTAATTTTTACTTGTGTATCGGAAGTAATGTCTTGTGTTTTTAAATTAATCACTGCGGCTTCTGTCTCAACGCGTTGTAGGCGAGATAAAGGATCAAGACTCTCGGCAACCACGCCGCCTTCAAGATAGAGCATTTGATCTTTTGTTAATTTTGCCTTTTGTGCGCTAAGTTTCCAATTTTGTTTTTCTAACTGAATTTTATCGGTTTTCGTTTCTTTGTCTTTATTGTCCAAAGAGACATCAAAAAGATAGACTAACGGCGAAATAAAATCCGTATGACCGTCTTGTGTGTAATATTCCACTTTGTCGGAAATCGCGAGATATTGCTTTTTACCTTCTGGCGAGAATACGGTGGTTTCCATTTTATTGCCGACGTATTCTGGGCTATCAGGCTTTTTAATGAGGCTTTGTAAATCGCTATGATCTTGATTAAGCGAATAATACCAGCCTAATAAAGCCAGGGCGATGACACCTAAAATAATATTCCAACGAATATTCATAAATAACGTTCTTTCCTTCTTAAAAGGGTAACTAATCATAGCACTTTTTTGACACAAAGTGCGGTCAAAAATAGCTGTATTTTAGTCTTCTAAAATGAGTGTTTTTAAGATCTGATAAATCTCGCGATAAGCTTTTGACGGCTTATTTTGTTCCTTTTCTTTTTGTGCTGCACGAATCAAATTACGTAATTGTTGGCGATCTGCAGAAGGATGCTCATTTAACAAATCAGTCAGTGCCACATCACCTTTCGCAACCAACTCATCACGTAAGATTTCCAATTTATGCAACATCGCTTGCTGCTGATTATGTTTGTTTTCAATTTTTTCTAAAGCTTCACGAATAGGCTTAGCATCAATTGAGCGTAAGAGCTTACCGATATATTGTAATTGGCGACGACGCGCCTCTTTTTGCAGGCGTTGCGCTAATTCAATGGCATCTTTCAAGCTATCGTCTAGTGGAACCTTAGTCAGATTTGCCTTGGTTAAGTTCACCAATTTCTCGCCGAGTTGTTTTAAATCCTCAGCGTCGCGTTTGATTTCACTTTTACTTACCCAAATAATCTCTTCTTGGTCTTCATCTTCCCAATCAAAGGCTTCTTTTTTCTTACGTTTTGCCATTCTATTACCTTATGAAAAATTTGGTGCATTTTAGCATAAACTTTCAAAATAAGATAAAATGGCGCAAATTTTTAATAGGATTATCATCATGAAAACAGCAGAAAATTTAACCGCACTTTTAAAATCTCAAGAGCAAACATTGCGTGATGCAGTCAGTTTTGCGATTGAAACTGCGCAGAAAGCGGGGGCTACCGCTGAAGTCGGTGTGACAAAAGTGAGTGGTTTATCGGTTTCAACCCGTCTGCAAGAGATTGAAAATGTTGAATTTACTAATGATGGGGCATTAGGTATTTCTGTTTATTTAGGCCAACAAAAAGGTAATGCATCCACTTCAGACTTAAGCGAAGAAGCCATTAAAAATACCGTTGAAGCAGCGCTTGCTATTGCAAAATATACCTCGCCAGATGATTGTACAGGGCTAGCGGATAAAGAACTAATGGCTTTTGAAGCGCCAGATTTAGCGCTTTATCATGGGGCAAGTATCGATGTCGAACAGGCTACAAAATTAGCTTTAGAAGCTGAAAAAGCCGCTTTAGAGTATGACGAAAAAATTGTAAATAGTAATGGCGCAAGCTTTAATTCTCATACCGGTGTGCGTGTTTATGGTAATACACATGGCATGTTACAAAGTTACTTATCTAGCCGTTATTCTTTATCTTGTTCAGTGATTGGTGGAGAACTAGATCAACTTGAAAATGACTACGAATATACAGTTTCACGTGAGTTTGATGCGCTTTCTTCAGCGGATTGGGTAGGACAGAATTGTGCAAAAAAAGTGATTGCGCGTTTAAATCCACAAAAATTAACGACACGTGAAGTGCCGGTGATTTTCTTAAATGATGTGGCAACAGGATTAATCTCTCATTTAACGGGGGCGATTAGTGGCGGCAGCTTATATCGTAAATCCAGTTTCTTGCTCGATCATCTTGGAAAACAAGTGTTGCCAGATTGGTTCCAAATTAGTGAGCGTCCGCATTTGTTAAAACGTTTAGCCTCCACGCCTTTTGATAGCGAAGGGGTGCGAACACAGGATCTTGAAATTATTCAAGATGGCGTATTGCAAACCTATTTGCTCACCAGTTACAGTGGTAGAAAAATGGGCATGCAAAGTACTGGTCATGCAGGCGGTATTCACAACTGGCTTGTGAAACCAAATTTAACGGGTGGATTGACCGCACTTTTACGTCAAATGGGCACCGGTTTATTAGTGACAGATGTCATGGGGCAAGGCGTAAATATTGTGACGGGGGATTATTCTCGTGGTGCAGCGGGTTTCTGGGTAGAGAATGGTGAAATCCAATATCCGGTTGCTGAAATTACCATTGCTGGTCAATTGCAGGATATGTTAAAAAATATTGTGGCAGTAGCAGATGATATTGAACATCGTTCCAATATTCAAACAGGCTCAATCTTGTTAGATAAGATGAAAATTTCAGGAAATTAATAAACCCATTAAAAATGATAATAATTCTTATTGACATGTAATTTCTTTCTGCTACTATATGCACATCTGTTTAGCAGCGATTGCAGATTGCTCCAACAGGTAGAGTAGAAAGTAAATTCGTTAGGGTTAAAAAGGCTGAAGGTTTAAACTTCAGCCTTTTTTATTGTAGAATACGCAAACGATTAAATTAAAAGGAAAGACCATGAAAAAACACCACGTCGATATTTTAATTTCAGAAGCGGATGTTCGTCGCCGCATTACTGAACTAGGCGCAGAAATTACGCATTTTTATCAACAACAAGCCATTGATAAACTGATTGTTGTTGGGCTTTTACGTGGTTCATTTATGTTCATGGCCGATCTCGTACGTGAATTAAAATTACCGGTAGAAGTGGAGTTTATGACCACATCAAGTTATGGCGCTGGGATGACAAGTAATCACGATGTTAAAATTTCGAAAGATCTCGAGGGCGATATTCGCAATGAACACGTGCTAATTGTTGAGGATATTATTGATACGGGTTACACCCTTGAAAAAGTGCGCAGCATTTTAAATTTACGCGATCCTGCGAGCTTGGCGATTTGTACCTTGTTAGATAAACCTTCTCGCCGAGAAGTGGAAGTACCGGTTGAATGGATTGGTTTTTCTATTCCGGATGAATTTGTTGTCGGCTATGGTATTGATTACGCTCAACGTTATCGTAATCTAGGCTATATTGGTAAAGTGGTTATAGACGAATAATTTATTTTTCAATAAAAAGAGCGGTCAAAATTCACAGTGATTTTTGACCGCTCTTTGTTTATTAAGATTAGCGTTTCGCTTTTTTGATAAACTTCATTAAGCGTTTACGTTTACGTAATTGGTTTGGGGTGAGTTTATTTTTTCTACCCGCGAATGGGTTTGAACCTTCTTGGAATAGCAAGCGAATTGGCGAACCAATAATTTTCAAACTCTTACGATAATAATTAGATAAATAACGTTTGTATGAATCCGGTAATTTATCCATTTGGTTACCATGCACCACGATAATTGGTGGATTATAGCCGCCTGGGTGAGCATATTTTAATTTAATACGACGACCGCCAATCATTGGTGGTTGATGCTCATCCGTTGCCATTTGTAAAATGCGGGTGAGAAGGGACGTCGTCATTTTTTGCGTTGCACAAGCATAAGCTTCTTTAATCGAATCAAAAAGATTCCCCACGCCACTGCCGTGTAAAGCAGAAATAAAATGCACACGGGCAAAGTCGATGAAATCAAGACGGCGATCTAATTCTGATTTGACGCGATCTTTCACATCTTGATCTAAGCCATCCCATTTATTCACGACGATCACGAGCGAGCGACCTGCATTTAAGATAAAGCCAAGTAGAGAGAGATCTTGGTCTGAAATATTTTCACGCGCATCAATTGTGAGTAATACCACGTTTGCATCTTGAATCGCTTGTAACGTTTTAATAACAGAGAATTTCTCAACGGCTAAATGCACTTTACCACGTTTACGCACACCTGCTGTGTCAATTAAGGTGTATTGTTGCCCATCGCGTTCCATTGGAATGTAGATACTGTCGCGTGTTGTGCCTGGCATATCGTAAACCACCACGCGATCTTCACCTAAAATACGATTGGTTAATGTCGATTTACCGACGTTTGGACGGCCTACAATCGCAATTTTGATATTTTTATCTTGTTCTTCTTCAAGCTCTTCGTCTAATGCCTCATCAATTAATGAGATATCTTCTTCTGAGTCGAAGTCAAATTCGTGATCCCATTCATCTTTTTCTTCTTCATCAGAAGTGCGGTCATTTTCCGCTTCGTTTTCTTGTAGTTTTTCCGCTAAAGGCGCAAGTACTTGCTCCATTAACTGGGTCACGCCACGGCCTTGTGATGCGGCGATTTGTTCAATTTCACCTAAGCCTAATTGATAAAATTCCGCACAGTGTGAGTCTGCATCAATACCGTCAGTTTTATTTGCTACAACCACGGTTGTTTTATTAGTGCGTTGACGTAAGTAATTGGCAATGCCAATGTCTGCAGCCGTTAAACCTGCACGCGCATCCACTAAGAAAAGCACTACATCGGCTTCTTCAATCGCTAATAAGGATTGTTCCGCCATTTTTTCTTCAACGCCTTCTTCAGTGCCATCAATACCGCCGGTATCGATCACAATGAAATCATAGCCAGAAATATTGGCATGACCGTATTTACGATCTCGGGTTAAACCAGGGAAGTCAGCGACAAGCGCATCACGAGTACGGGTTAAACGGTTGAATAGGGTGGATTTACCTACGTTTGGGCGACCCACTAAGGCAACGACAGGAGTTGTCATAAAAATATCTCTGTAAAGTGTAAATTTGGTTAATTATAGCGAATGTTGGCTGGCAGGTAAAATTCGGGCATAAAAAAAGCACCTTCTGGTGCTTCATTATCTCGGCTTAATTGGCGGAATGGACGGGACTCGAACCCGCGACCCCCTGCGTGACAGGCAGGTA